>CAZWKE010000085.1:0-2149 GCA_964634205.1 uncultured Spirochaetaceae bacterium | reverse complement strand
AGCAGGTTTTCAAAGAACTGCAGCGGATTCTGTTCTTCCTTGACGGCGGTGTCCGTCAGTTCCTGGAGGATGGCAGGGGTATGCTGAAACTTAAGATATTCCATTTTCTTTACTACGGTCTCGTAATTCATCGCGCACCTCCGGTTATCTCCTGGTAATATTCCAGCTGCCGCGCGGCCACTTCCAGAGTCCATTCTTTTACAAGCTCGCTCATGGGGCGTGTCGATTCAGTGATTGCTTTGCCGCTCACCCGGATCATGCCTTTCACGTTCGGTTCATACTCATATGCTTCCAGCAATTTGCCCTTGAAGTAAATCTTATTTAGTGGTCCGAATCGTGGTTAGTACCACCTTAAATTTTGAATTTGCGGGATTTCCATTTTCGCCAAAATCGGCAATGAATGAGTACCCAATTTTGAGGAAGTACTCACTGCTATTATCATCCGCCAAAACTTATGCTTTTAAAAATATCGTTGCTTTTCCCCAGCGCGGGCGGGCGGTTGACCGGCTGAATGCTTTTTATGCGATTATGTTGAAATTGAAAGCGTGAAAAGGCTTTGAACTGACCAAAATTCCCATAGAATCTATATATACTGACCTTTGAGACTGCCGTGAAGTAAAAAACCTTCTTAATCCCTCTCCACAGGCCAGGGAAAAGCCAAAAAGTCCTACGAATCCTGCTTAGTGCCATGAACCACGGTTAGTACCACTAAAAAATCCTTAAGAAACCTGCAAAAATTGTGGTCCAGTGTACAAATAGAGCTTGCTTAGGCCCGATTTTTGTTTATACAGATTGTAAAAAAAGTAATATACGTAGGTAGCAAAATAGTGTTATACTTAATAGAGAAGCTAAATTTGTCCCGAATGGTGGTAGAAAAATGGCTGGGTTGATAAAGCCATTAACGATTTTTCAGTTCGAGAGGGCGAAGTTTAAGGCCCTCAGGGAAAATAATACACCGGCCCGGGAGACCGATAATCCGAAAAACAATCAGAAAAACCCCGACACCGCCTCAACCATGCTTCCTCCCCTGAGTGTGGAGGCAAAGATCGTCGGCACGGAGACACGAACAAACCAGGCCAAGGCCATGTATATCGAGCGGCTGCGAAGCGTGGACGCGGAGGTGCGTGCCCATGAACGGGCGCATATGGCCGCGGCCGACGGATATGCCAGGGGCGGGCCGCATTACAACTATATTATTGGCCCGGACGGCAAACTGTACGCCGTGGGCGGCTCGATCCAGGTGGACCTCAGTCCGGTCCCGGGGAACCCCGAGGCCACCATCCGCAAGGCGCGCATCATCCGCCGTGCCGCCTATGCGGTCATGGACCCTTCCTCCGCCGACATGCAGGTTGCCGCCCGCGCCTACCGCATGGAAATGCAGGCCCAGAGAGAGCTTGCACGCGAAAGAAGTGAAAAAACCGAGGAACAAGAGGGAAAAAACCGGCGTCAACCTATCGCCCTCTACGCGTAGCTTTTAATAGAAGCCATATTTTCTCCCGCCGCACCGGGCTGCCCGGCATTATTTCCGTAGTGGTTTAAGATAAGTTGCAGCGCTATTTAAATTTCAGATTATCAACCCGGTCAAGCACTGCGGCACCGGGAATATCATTTATACGTATCCCGGGCCAACTTCCCGTTCGTTTGCACTGAGCGATCCACTGCGTGATATACTGCTGTCCCCGGACCGTTACTCCGACCAACAATAACGAAAAACTACCAGGCGAAGCGCTGCCGCCTTCGACAATTTCCGACTTCCAAAAGCGGTCCTCGATACGTATTTCCGGTTCTTTTATCCACAACAGCTCCCCTATTTCTATCGCCGCCCACGCGTGGACTTCCCGACTTTCTATGCTTTTCGTACGCCCGCGGATGGTAAACGCCTTGTCTACTGTTTCCCCATTTTTAGGGCTGGTTATTGTTATGTCGGTACGCGCCGGAAACGGGGATGATTGAACGGACTGCTCCTTACCCAGCAGCGCCGCCATGATTGCGGCTCCACCGCTGATCACGGCAGCCCCCAAAGCACAGATTATGGTGACGCGCACCCATGTTTTTGTATATATTTTACCCGCCATAAGGGCTTTACTATAACAGGAAAGTCAAGACAGGGGCAAGCTGTGGGCTTAAAAAGCCCGACTGTATCTGCTGC
>CAZWKE010000084.1:0-2480 GCA_964634205.1 uncultured Spirochaetaceae bacterium | reverse complement strand
AAAAAAACGCCCAGAAGTTTAAAGTCTGCACAAAAACTCCTCTATTTTTTCGTTATCGTCATAATCCTTGTAGAGGAAGAGGCCGGGTTTGATTTTGGTATGTGAAAAGAGGGCCAGTACGTCGGTATGGTGCCTTGCCGTGATAATAATACAGCGACCGGCCAGATCTTTATCGGTCATTATTATTTTTTCGAATACTTCCAGCCCTGTATGACCGGAGTCCAGTTGGTAATCGATGATCGCGGCATGGTAGTGCTCTTCTCCTCTTTGCGCTGTTTCCAGTGCTCGAATTGCGTCAAGATAATTCCCTATGAGGATCGGCGCATAACCCAGATCCTCCAACAGAAGTTGGTAGCTTTCCAGTACACCCTGCTCATTATCGATAACCAGAACGCGTTTGGTTTTCATAGGTGCAGCCTCCTCATCAGGTGAAAATCGGCCAGGTAGAAAATATTGATGGTGAACTCTGTAATTTTCTTTTCTTCCATTATCTTATCACAGGTCGTCTTTAACTGGGCCAACTTGAAATAGGAGTCGTAACCGCGCATGCGGATGGCCGCGTAGATATCATCCGCCAAACCGCGAAAAATATAGCTGCTTATTTTGCGAATATCAGTATCCGCCAAAAACAGGCGTTCCACCTCAAAGGTAAACGGTATGGGAACTTCCTCAATAGTGAATTTTTTTATGATGCTGTTCTCACCGCAAACGGCCAGGCCCATCTGCCGGTATAATTTTTCAGTGATGATGCTGAACGCGTCCTCGCGGATCCAATGAGCGTTATCGATTATTAAAAGCCTCTTCTTATGGGCAAGCCCCGCAAGTATTGCGCCGGGAGTTAATGAAGAATCGTCTAACTGCTCAAGTATGAGTTCCTGGACTTTGGCGATATCAGCCCCGGCGTAGGGAATGGTTATCATCAGTGTATCGGGTTGTTCATTCGCATAACGCCGCAGGGCCACTGATTTTCCTATGCCCGCGTTCCCCGTAATAAAATAGACGAGGGATTCCTCTTTACAAACGGAAAGTGTGGCGGCCGTATGCTTTATTACTGCGGTTTCCATGTAAGGGATTGAGATATGTTTTTGCTCCAGGAGAACAAACTCATTCCCCTGTAATTCATATCCTCCGGTGGAATTCTTTCCGTTTCCGTTAAGCATGGCCAGGGCGCGGCTGTCGTCGTCAATAATCCAATAATCGAATGGAATGCCGTATTTTTCGGATAGTTTGATGAGATGGGCCAGGAGCGGGGTGTGTGAGCCCTTCTCCCAGTAGCACACCATCTGTTTGTTCAGATTAAGCAGTACGGCCACTTCCGTCTGGTTGAGAGCGAGTTTTTTGCGGAACGCTTTCAGCCTGGTATCGATCTTGTCTGTTGTCAGATGCATCATTGCGGCCTATTATAAAATAATATTTAACATATGTCAATATTTGTTAATTATTATTTATAATTGTTGACAGAAAAGTAAAATAGTAATATAATTTAACTTTAAATTGATCGAAGTTAAATAATGTTTGATTTATTTAAAGGAGTCTGCAATGAAAGATCGGTTTAGTGAACGCTTTCAAGTATTGAGTATGGTTGATCACAACCGCATTACCTTACGGGAAGCTGCCGGTCTTCTGCATCTCAGTTACCGGCATATACGAAGAGTGTACAAGCGTTTTCAGGAGGAAGGGGAAAAGGGGCTTGTGCACGGATTAAAGGGGCGGACCTCAAACCGGCGTATAACGGAAGGGGTACGCCAAAGGATTTTGCAGTATTATAAAAAACATTTTCCCGACAGCGGCCCCACTTCCTTTACCGAGAAAATATCCCGTTTGGGTTATGCAATCAGCAGGGAAACCGTCCGCCGCTGGCTGATCCATGAAGGATTATATTCAGGAAAACACCGCGGTCGGAGCGGATTTAACCTATCCAAGAGTAACAGGAGTTTCGGCGAAGTTATCTGGTTGTATATTGATGAGTGTTATCGGTCGGACAATGAATTGGGCGGCTGCAGCCCGGTAAACCTGGTGGATGATGCCACCGGCATACGGTTAAGCTTATTATCCGCACAGGATATTCAGAAAACCGCGTTATATTTATTGCGGATGTGGGTGGAGAAATACGGCATTCCCATGAGTATTTGTTGTGAAAACCAGTTTGTGTATGAGAAGCGGACCGCTGTTCGTCCGTTACCCGGGGTGGCATCTTCTATTGTACAAACAGATTTATCCCGTGTATGTAAAACCCTGGGTGCAGAAGTGATTGTTTTTCCTTCCTTTGAGTTACGGAAGCGCCTGTTTCCGGCTGCCGAAATATATCACAAACACCTGCGGCAAAGCCTTAGCATCGCGAACACCCATGATTTAAAGCAGGCCAACAAGTTCCTTTGTAACGGCTTTATCTCAAAGTACAACAGCAGCTTCGAGGAGACCCGTACCGCGTTGGATGATGCTCACGTGAAACTACGGCCGGAAAATGACGTGGACAGGAT
>CAZWKE010000083.1:0-3381 GCA_964634205.1 uncultured Spirochaetaceae bacterium | reverse complement strand
TACCACCCACAACGGTCATACACACGGTAATTCCACTTATTTTTTGCGGATCTACGCGAGTGGGATCATCGGCAAGCATAACAAGGTCCGCCAGTTTTCCAGGCACCAGTGAACCCTTGATTCCTTCGGTAAACTCGGCATAGGCCGATCCCATGGTGTAGCAGTACAGGGCCTGCTCCACGGAAATTTTTTCTTCCGTATTGTAACCGGCCGGGAAAGCGGTGGTCTCGGCGGGATCGCCCCCTCCGTGCCCCCGCGCAGAGGGCGGCCTCCCCATCCGTCCACCGACCGGAATGACGCCGGGTCCGCCCGCCGCGGTGTCCGAGGCGCCGTTCATGCCGCCCGCATCTTGACCGCTCCGTTTGGGCATAGGGGACGCAGAATCACCGCTGCGGGTAACGGCCCGCTGAATCGCCTCCAGGGGCCGGTACTCGGTTTCACCCGGAATATCCGAACCGAATGACAGATGAACACCCGCGTCAAGCAGAGACTTATAGGCATAAATATGTTTGAAGCGCTCATTCCCCAGCAGTTTAAAGTCCTTTTCCGGCTGGGAAAGAGCCGTGGGCTGGGCCGCCACCAGGATTCCCAGTTTTGTAAGGCGCGGGATATCGGCCGGCTGAATAAACTGGGCGTGCTCCAGGCGCAGGCGCAGACTCGTCACCCACGGGCAGCGTGAACGTGTTTTCTCCACCGCATTAATCACCTCGTGTACCGCCCTGTCGCCGATGGCATGCAGGGCAATCTGCCTTCGCTGTAGGGCGGCCTGCGTCACCACCTGCAGGAGCCTGTCCGGCCCCAGTGTTGCCTCTCCGCGGTTATCGGGTTCCCCGGCGTAAGCCTCGGTCAGCCAGGCGGAGTGCGGGGAAAAAGCACCGTCCACTATGTATTTCCACGGTCCCCGCCGAATCCAATAGCGATCATAAAACGCCAGGCGCATGGAATGCGCCAGTAATGGAACCTGGCCGAACGGCCAGCAGGAAAACCGGCAGGTGAGTTTCCCCTGCCGCCGGTAACGCCGCAGCAGCCATACGGTCAGCGGCTGCCAGGTATTGTCCTGCACAGAGGTGATCCCGCAGGCACGGAATTTTTCCAACGCGATATCCAAGAGTCTATGATGCAGTGAGGGTGAAAGCACCCGCTGAATAATCCGGTTTCTATGCTGAGTGCTTAAAACGCTGCCGCGGATAATACCCGTGGGCTCTCCATTCGCACGGCGGAGAATTACGCCGCCCGCCGGATTTTCACTCTTCCGGTGAATCCTCATCCTTTTCAACATCAGGGAGTTCACCCATACCGCGTGTCCGGAATATTGAAACAACAACACCGGGTTTCGCGGAAAGGCTTTGTCCAGCATCTCCTTGTCGGGATGCGGACAGAAGGGATAATCCCAGGCCTGGGCCATAATGACGCGGCCCGGTTTTATCCCGGCGTATGCTTTTTTAAGAATAGTGACTATTTCATTCCCGCTTTTCCCATAAAGATTGGGCCGGAGGTAGAAGTTCCCCATTCCAAGGGTGTGCACATGGTTATCATTAAATCCCGGGATAATGGTCTTTTTCCGGCAGTCCACTACATGTGTTCGCGGACCTGCGTATGTCAGTGCCTCTTTGGCCGTTCCTACGAAGGTAATAATGCCCTTGTTGATTACCATCGCCTCAGCCCGCGGCAACCCCGAATCCATGGTAAGAACATTCGCGTTAAAAAAGACGGTGTCGGCACCGGTTTTCATAGCAGCTTTCTCCGGATAATTTTTGCAGTACACTGCAGTCTGTTGCTTTTATTCATATGGCTACTTTTTAAGATAATAAATAAATTCTACTATTACCACGGATTGTATACCGGCTTCCCCGCCCGAATCAATAGTCGTATGAAAAAGTTGAATTTCAAATCCCCATGTGCTACGTTTATATAATGAGACCATGACACCATATTATTCTATGGTCTTCAGGAGGTACGTATGAAAAAGCTAATTCTGTTACTATTGCTGGTAACACTACCCTTGGGGTTGTTCGCCCAGTTCTATCTCGGTGGATCCGCAATGTATAAAGAGGATCCGAAATACCTTCAGGATGTACAATCCGCTGACCAGTCATTTTTCAATGACCTGGCTTTGGGTGCGGAGGCGCGTTTGAAATTAGGTATGTTCGAAATTTCCGGACTGGCACTCTATGAGTTTGACAATGCGTTTGATGTTTATCTGGATGCGGGGGTATCGTTCGACATTGCCATCTTAACCATTGGAGCGGGAATCGGACCGAATTTCATTATACAGGCTGATCCGGACGCTCCGGAATCCACGTCGATCGGTTTCAACGGGAAGATTCACGCTGATCTGAACCTCGGAGATATAAAGATCAGCGCCTACTGGCTTATCCTGGTTGAGAGTCTTTCATACAAAGATTTTTCAGATAATCTAACAGCCGGAAATGTGGGCGTTTCAGTATTATTTAAACTTTAAGCTTATGTAAAATGAGTCATGTAAAACCAGGCCGCCATTGTGTAAAAACAGGCGGCCTTTTTTTATTTCAATTGCTTGTGAAGGAGCGGCGTCTGAATATATGGGGCCGGATACCATCAGGGCGTGAGTTTAATATAAGATACGGACATAATCGAAAGCGGCCCTGGTAGAATCATAACTGCCGTCGCCATTAAACGCTATCAGCCCGATGCCGGATATCTTTGTTGTGTTAAAGGTATATTCGCCGATAAGGACGAAATTCTTCCCGTCCGCACTGACATATCCCGAACATTTGTTTCCTTTTTTCAGCAGCCGCAGGTACACAACCGTCCCTTTATAATTTCTTTGAGTAAATTTAAACTTGCCGCCTCGTTCATACGAAAGCTCTATTTTTCTTCCGTCGATATAACCGTACGTCAATCTCACAAAGTTGTCGTCATTCCTATATATAACGAGGCCGGCCTGCTGCCAGTTCTTAACGGGGTTCATTTCCAGCCGGGTTTCCACCATAAAATCCTGGTGTTCCGCCCTGGTGAGAAGAAGGTTCTTGCTGTTATTGGTTCGTTCATAAATATCGCCCGTTTCAGTCTTAATTACCAGGAATCCCGGTTTTTCCTGCAAACTCCATTTTGATCGTTTCTCTCTTGTCCAATGCCAGCGGCCGTTTAATTTCGCGCTGTCAAAATCATCCCTTACGTCCCATGCCGTTTCCGTGGTTCCCGCGGCCGGCTTCGCGGATTTGTTCCCTCCCCCGGTTTCCGCGGGTTTTTCTGTTTTTCGGGCAGTCTCTTGCTTCTCATCTTCCTTTTTTGCGTCTTTCAACGCTGCCGTCTTGTTCAGGTCTTCTTTCTGTTTTTCCAGGGTAATCTTGAACTCTTTCCGGGCGTTTTTACCGGTTTCTACGGTAAGCTCCCGGGTTT
>CAZWKE010000082.1:1171-4749 GCA_964634205.1 uncultured Spirochaetaceae bacterium | reverse complement strand
CCGGACTGATTGAATTTTATTGAAAATAGCTGCACAATCAAAAAGGCTTATGGAAATTGGAGTTTACGGCCTGGGAAGGTTCGGCACGTTCTGGGCGGCCGAACTTTCCCGCCGTCATATCGTCAAAGTATATTCCCGCACAAAAAGGACCGATCTGCCTGCCGGGCTTACCTGGGTGGAAGAGGACGAGCTATTAGGCCTGCCGGTGATTGTTTTATGTGTGTCAATCTCTTCCATGGAACCGGTGCTGAGCAAGATCAGCGGACGCCTGCGGCCCGGCAGCCTGGTGATGGACACCTGTTCGGTGAAGGTATACCCGGCCTTAAAAATGACCGAGCTTTTACCCCGGCAGGTAAATATCCTGGCCACGCACCCGATGTTCGGTCCGGATTCGGGCGGCGGAGGTATTCATGGGCTCCCCATTGTACTCTGCCCCGTGCGCATCGCGGAGAACCTGCTTGCGGTGTGGCGGGAAGCATTTCAGGCCATGGGGCTTACGGTAATGCATATGGATCCCCATGAGCATGACAGGGAGGCGGCCTATACCCAGGGTATCACCCATTATGTGGGCCGCGTTCTGGCCGACCTGGGATTAAAGGAATCACGCATTGGGACACTGGGGTATAAAAAAATCCTTGAGGTAATGGAGCAGACTTGTAATGACCCGTGGCAGTTATTCCTTGATCTGCAGCGCTACAATCCTTATACACGGGAGATGCGGAGAAAACTCCATCAGTCACTTGAACGTATTTTTAGTCGGCTTGACAGCGATTCTAAATTTGAACCATTTATATCATAGTAAATCTCTACATACCTATACCTGTGCCTTCTAATGGGACAAATTTAGAATCGCAGGCGCCAAATTCACAAAAAGCGCAATTCTAAATGTTTACATTTAGAATTGCTGTCGGCTTGAAGGTTCTCTTGACATGTAAAAAAAGGAGTGATACCATGCGCCCATGAGTGACGTACTGCGAAAAAAAATAGATGAAGATGAAATAGATACCATCCTGGCTGAGGACATCGATTTCAGCGGTGAGCTGAAATTCAAGCAACCTCTGATGATAAAGGGAAAATTCAGCGGACAGATAAAGTCATCAGGCGACCTTTATATCGGCGAAAATGCAAACATAGAGGCCACCATTGACGCGGATATGATTTCCAGCAGGGGAAATATCCAGGGGAATATTTCAGCAAAAAAACGGGTTGAACTTTTTTCTACGGCCAGAGTGACCGGAGATATCAGCTGTCCTGAACTGGTTGTTGAGAGTGGGGCGGTATTTGACGGTTACTGCAATATGAACGGGGAGCCGAGGACCAAAAATGCGAATTAATGCGGCGTGCATTATTATCTGCCTGCTGTTGTCCGGAACGGCCGCTTACGCACAGGACAAACCCCATGCGGACCAACTCTACGAACAGGGGAAGTTCGAAGAGGCGGCCGTGGTTTGTAAACAGGAACTGCAGGAAGATCCCCAGCGGTTGAGTGCCTTTATTTATCTGGGCTGGAGCCTGCTGCGCCTGCACAAACCCTCCGAAGCGCTTGAATGGACGAATAAGGCCCTCGCGTTTGCGCCCAATGACGAACGCCTGATTCATATAACGGCCGAGGCCTTATACAGTCTGGGCCGGTATGATGAGGCGTTGGTAAAATGCCGACAGTACGTCAGGTTCGGCGGCGGCAAGCTGGCCCTGATTTATTATTATATGGGGATGATCTACCTCTCGCGCAAGGAATATGTCAACGCGGACATCGCGCTTTCCACCGCGGTCTATCATTATGCGAACGACGCAAACTGGTGGGAGCGGCTGGGCTTTGCCCGGGAAAACGCCAAAGAGCCCAAGGCGGCGCTTGAGGCATATAACGAAGCTCTGAAAAGGAATCCCAATCTCCAGGAAGCTCTGAAGGGCAAGGAACGCGTTTCTCAAAATCAATCCAATCCATGAGGGTCTTTTTCCACACATTAGGATGCAAACTCAACCAGGCTGAAACCGAGGCCCTGGCCGCCTCATTTTCACGGCAGGGGATAGAGGTTGCCGTGGGCAGCCAGCCTCCCGATGTCATCATCATCAACACCTGTACCGTCACCTCAAAAAGCGAACAGAAAGCCCGTCGGGTAATCCGTGGATTTTCAGCGCAGTACCCCGATGCTCTTGTGATCATCACCGGCTGCTATGCCCAGGTAGAATACGAGTACTTACGGGCTAATTTTACCGAACGCGATCACGCCGTGGTGGTGTCTCAGAAGCACAAAGACGTACTGCTGCGGCTGCCCGATTTTTTACGGGAGCACCCGGAATTCACCGGTTCCGGCCGGGTGCAAAAACAGCGGGAGATTATCCGGTGGCTGAAGGAGGAAACCCCGGGGAGTTGCGATGTATTCGCTTTTCATACTCCCTCCTATAATTTTCACAGCCGGGCTTTCTTAAAAATCCAGGACGGCTGTAACAATTCCTGTGCCTATTGCCGGGTTCCCCTGGCCCGGGGAAGATCACAGAGTCTGGCGGTCGAACGGGTGCAGCGGCGGGTGGCGGAGCTGGTCCGGTCCGGTTTTCGCGAGATTGTGTTGACGGGTGTAAATATCGGATCGTATGACTCCGCCTGTCATGATCTGAAACTCCTTTTACGGAAGCTGTTAAAAAGTACGCGGTATGTACGGTTTCGGCTTTCTTCACTGGAACCGGAGAGTATTGACGAGGAATTATGCAGCCTACTGACCGATGAAAAGGTTTGTGCGCACTTTCACCTTCCCATCCAATCGGGTGCTGAAAAAGTCCTTACGGCAATGCGCCGGCGTTCCTCTCCGGAGACCATCAGGCGTGCGGCCGCTCTGCTGCGCCGCGCCAGGCCGGATGCTTTGCTGACAGCGGATGTGATTACCGGTTTCCCCGGTGAGAGCCAAAAGAATTTTGCGGACACCGCGACACTGATAAAGGAGATCGGCCTGCATAAACTGCATGTGTTTCCCTTCTCGGCCAGACCGGGGACCACGGCCTTTACCATGGAAAATAAACTGCCGTCTGCCGTTATCAAAGAGCGCTCTATGATGCTGTTGGAGCTGTCGCGGAAACTCTACAGCGGCTATCTGCTGCACCACAAAGGGCGGCAGGTTGCGGTGATTCTGGAACAAAAAATGAACGGAACCGGCTGGCAGGGAAGCGGAGAAAATTCCGTAAAATACCGTGTGACCCAAATTCCTCCCATGTTGGAATTGGGTAAAGGCATGCTGGTTACGGCACGCGCTGCCGAGGTAAATCCGGATATGACCTGCAACGCTTTGTTCTTGTCGGTTGAAGAAAATACCCCTTTGTTTATTTGACTTGACCGGGGTTTGCCATTTATCGAATAATACTATAGTATGGATATAAGCGTTTTTTTGCGCTAATGGTATTATAGAGGGGAGGAAATGAAGATGAAACCTCTTTCGTATCTGGCCGCCCTTTTTTTGCTGTTCGTTGTTTTCAGTTGTCAGGATATCTTTACCTTCAGCCCGCTGGATATTCTGCAGCGTGATCCGGCAACCCTCTCCAAGGATCAGCAGCTCCTTTACGCACAGCAGGCGTTAAGCAGCGGGGAC
>CAZWKE010000082.1:0-1071 GCA_964634205.1 uncultured Spirochaetaceae bacterium | reverse complement strand
GGGGCACATGTCACCCTTACCGATGATATCGATACGATTTTTACCAATCCGGCCGGATTGGCCGGTCTCAAGACTCAAATGCAGGTTGCCGAGCTTACCCTGCACCTGCGCGGCCCGGTGTTTGATATTACCAACCTGATGGTGGAGGTGGCCAATACGGGGAGTGATGTACTTGACGTGATCTCCGGCAGCTCCGGGCAGTCCCTGAATAATTTAAAGGCCGCGTTTGAACTGGGCGGCCCGGTTGCCTTTGCGTTTGTGTCCAACGGCTTTGGTTTCGGTATTTATAACTGGGGCGGAATGGACTTCGACCTGCAGGGCACGATTTCGACCGGTATTCTAAATATAAACTTCACCGACACCCTTTTACTTACCGGAGGTTACGGCCACCGCTTTATGTTTTCGGAGGAAAACAAGGTGATGCTCGATATAGGGGCAACCCTCAAAGCTTTTGCCCTGGGCCAGGTGAATTATTCCGACCCGTCACTGGTTTTCTTCAACACCGCGCTGGCTTCCGGGGACGTGTTTCTTTTCTCCAGTCCGTTCGACGTATCACTTGGTTTAAGCGGTGATGTAGGGCTGCTTTTTCACCTCGGGGGCTGGTTCAAGGCCGGGCTTGTGGCCAGGGATGTGTTTACGGCCTACTGGACCACAACCTATCCCACTATGGAAGACTTTATTCACTTTTCAGGCGGCGGCAGCACCGACTTCGATTATTCCCTGACCAACCTCTGCGCGGGGGTGATGTTTCAGCCGCCTCTGGGAAATTTCCCGTGGTTTATCAGCGACGTAAAAATTATGCTGGATTATGATGATATTCTGGCTTTTGCGGTTCACCCGGACACGGCCACAAACCCGATTCTGCATATGGGGATTGGGGTGGAAGCCGTTATTTTAGAGGTGCTGTCACTGCGGGTCGGTTTTTACCAGGGGTTGTTCAGCGCCGGTCTGGGAATCGATCTCTCGATTTTTCGACTGAACGTCTCCATGTTCGGTTCGGAACAGGGACTGGAGCCGGGGCTGCTGCCCGCCTATAATGTCATGGTCAGTTTTAAATTCGTGTATTAATAA
>CAZWKE010000081.1:0-4807 GCA_964634205.1 uncultured Spirochaetaceae bacterium | reverse complement strand
GGCTGGAGCACGATAGTAGTACTTGATATTTAACTGATTATCAATTTCATTTTGGAGGAGTGAAATTTTGGAATAGAATCCATTGGGGGAGAAGATAGCGAATATTCACTTCAACGTTTTACAATCTGCTTGACAAATCAGGATGCCTTTGTTACATTACTCCTAACTACATTTCCCGGTTGTGTAATGGTAGCACACAAGACTCTGGATCTTGCCGTGGGGGTTCGAGTCCTCCCCGGGAAGTCGGCCCCTTCGTCTATCGGCTAGGACGGGAGATTCTCAGTCTTCAAAGAGGGGTTCGATTCCCCTAGGGGCTAGGGAAAAAGCCGGCTTAGAAGCCGGCTTTTTTATAGGTAAAATGTTATAAATTACCACAATAGTGGCAACGTTTTTTTTAGAAGTGAACAAAAAACATTATGCGAGAAAAATGCTTTCTTTGTTTAGATGACGGGTCCGTATTCCGGGGGCGCAGTTTCGGCGAAGCCGCACCTTGCGCGGACCAATTGGGTTCCGGTCCAATATTTGAACAGCCTGCCGGAGAGATTGTCTTCAATACCGGAATGGAGGGCTACGGGGCCATCTTTACCGATCCATCCTATACCGGACAGATCCTGGTGATGACCTATCCGCATATCGGTAATTACGGAGTGTTGGAAGAATGGTCGGAATCAGGTCCGGAACCCGATACGCGAAAAATGGTAAAAACGCAGGGAGTAGTGGTTCGCTCGCTTTACGAGGGACCGGTACCGGCCGGCAGAAGCACGCTGGATGCTTTCTTAAAGAAATTCGGCGTAGCGGGAATTACCGAGGTCGATACACGGCATCTTACCTTAAAGATTCGTGAAGGGGGGAATGTCAACGGGATTATTGTCAGGTCGACAAATGGTGAGGGAGGAAAAGGCGCTCTCGATACCTTGAGTGAAAAGGATCTGCAGCACGTTAAAGCGTTCCTGGACGGTTTCCCTAAAATGGAAGGCAGAAATCTTATAACCGTTGTGGGAACGGACAAACCGGTGGTGTTCCAGGAAAAGGGAAATCCGCATATCTGTTTGATAGACTGCGGAGTAAAAGCCAATATTATCCGAGAGCTTACGGCCCGAGGCTGTAAGGTTACCGTGATACCCCAAACCTTCGGCCCACGCGAGATCCTGGAGCTTCATCCGGAAGGGATAGTCATGGGAAACGGCCCGGGAGACCCGTCGGTTCTGGGTTCGATAATCCGGAATACCGGGGAGCTGATAGGGAAAAAACCCATATTGGGTATCTGTCTTGGGCACCAGCTTATCTCCCTGGCCCTGGGAGCAAAAACCTATAAAATGAAGTTCGGACATCATGGAATCAACCACCCGGTTCGTGACGAGCGCACCAGGCGTGTCATCATCACCTCGCAAAACCACGGGTTCGGTGTGGATGAAAAAAGCCTGCCCAAAGATGTCGAAGTACTTTTTCGCAATGTAAACGACGATAGTGTTGAGGGGATCATTCATAAAAAGCTGCCATTGCTTACGGCCCAGTTTCATCCGGAGTCCGCGCCCGGACCGAAAGATTCCCTATGGATATTCAAGGAGTTTTTAGATCTTATTGGATAGAAAGGAACACAGATAAATGCCGGCACGCAAGGATTTGGAGAGAATCCTCATAATCGGATCCGGACCGATTGTTATCGGCCAGGCCTGTGAGTTTGATTATTCGGGCACACAGGCGGTCCGCGCCCTCAAAGAGGAAGGGTACAAGGTAATTCTGGTGAATCCGAATCCCGCAACCGTCATGACCACCCCCGGCCTGGCGGACCGTGTTTACATGGAACCGCTGAAAATCGAATATATAGAACAGATTATCCGCCATGAACGGCCCGATGCCGTACTGCCGACCATGGGTGGCCAGACCGCACTCAACCTGACCCTTCGCCTTTATGACGAAGGCATTCTGGCACGCTACGGCGTGGAGGTTATCGGGGCGAACGTGGACGCGATCCGCAAGGCGGAAGACCGCGGCAGCTTTAAAAAGATCGCCCAGAGTATCGGGCTTGAGGTGCCGCGTTCGGTGATCATCAAGGAGTTATCCGGCGCCTATGAAATGGAAAAAGAAGTGGGGCTGCCCCTTGTCATCCGGCCCAGCTTTACCCTGGGGGGACAGGGGGGCAGTATCGCCTATACTCATGAGGAACTGGAAGAGCTGGTCTCCAGGGCGCTCTTGGAAAGCCCCGTACATGAGGCCCTGATCGAAGAGTCGCTCATCGGCTGGAAAGAGTTCGAGCTGGAAGTCATGCGTGACCGTAAAGACAACGCCATGGTGGTCTGTTCAATCGAGAACATCGATCCCATGGGTGTGCATACGGGAGACAGCATTACCGTGGCACCTGTACAGACATTATCCGACATCGAGTACCAGAAGATGCGTACCGCCTCTCTGGAGGTATTGCGCGCCATCGGTGTGGATTGCGGCGGATCGAACGTACAGTTCGCGGTAAAGCCGGATACGGGCCGCATGGTGATTGTGGAGATGAACCCGCGTGTATCTCGTTCATCGGCCCTGGCCAGCAAGGCCACCGGGTTTCCCATTGCGCGTTGTTCGGCCCGGTTGGCGGTGGGGTATACCCTTGACGAGATTATTAATGAGATTACCGGCAAAACCTATTCCTGTTTTGAGCCTACCTTGGACTACTGTGTGGTGAAGGTTCCGCGCTTTGAACTGGAAAAGTTTCCCTTAAACTATGATACCCTGGACACCCAGATGAAGTCCGTGGGAGAGGCCATGGCCATCGGGCGTACCTTCATGGAGGCCCTCAATAAGGCCATTCGCGCGGCGGAGTTCGGCTATGAGGGACTGCATGCCTCCAGTAAATTGAACGCGGACAATATCGAGCGAATGCTCACTACGACCCATCCCCTGCGCATATTTGCCGTGTACCACGTACTGAAAACCAAGGGGCCGGGTGCGCTGACCGAACTGAATAAAAAGACCGCGTATGATCCCTGGTTCCTGTACCAGATTTCGGAGTATATAGAGTTTGAAAAAAAGCTGCCGCAGGCAGCTTTGGACAGGGAAACCCTGCTTGCGGCCAAACGCTACGGTATGTCCGACAACCGGTTGTCCGGTCTTACGGGCAGGGACAGAGCGGAGATAGAGAAGCTGCGCAGTGACGAAAAAATGTTTCCGGTTTATCATTTTGTTGATACCTGTGCCGGGGAGTTCGAGGCGAGTACACCCTATTTCTATTCCACATACGGTGAGATAGACGAAGGAAAAAGGATAAAGGGCGATGCGGTGGTGATCATCGCCAGCGGACCCAACCGCATCGGTCAGGGTCTGGAGTTTGATACCTGCTGTACGCTCACTTCGCTGGCTTATCGGGAGCTTGAAGTAAAAACCATTATCATCAACTCGAACCCGGAAACCGTCTCCACGGATTTCAATGTATCGGACCGGTTGTATATCGAGCCGCTGGTAACGGAATCGGTAAAAGGGGTGATGCGCAAAGAGAATGTGAAAAAGGTGATCATTCAGTTGGGCGGCCAGACAGCGTTGAACATGGCGGTGGAGTTGGAAAAATGGGGCGCAGAGATTGTCGGCACCTCGGTTGCAAGCATTCTGATTGCCGAGGACAGGGGAAAGTTTGCCGAACTCTTAAAGACGCTAAAGTTAAAACAGCCGGAAAACAAGATCGCCATGGCTCCGAGGGAGGTGATCGAATATTCCAAACAGATAGGGTTCCCGGTATTATTACGTCCCTCGTTTGTACTGGGCGGCAGAAGCATGTTCATCGCCTTTGACAGTGAGGAGTTGAAAACTTTTTTAGAAAAGGGCATAAAGGTAGATGCGGACAGTCCGGTCCTGGTAGACAAATTTCTGGAGGACGCGTTCGAATACGACCTGGATGCCCTGTGTGACGGCAAAAGCGTCTATATTGCCGGTATCATGCAGCATATCGAGGCCGCTGGAATCCATTCCGGGGATTCGGCCTGTGTGTTCCCTCCGTATATCAGTCAGCCCGGGATTATCGAGCAGATGGCCGAGGCCACAAAAAAGATCGCCCTGGAAATACAGATCAAGGGATTTTTGAATATTCAGTTTGCGGTAAAGGACGGCGAACTCTATGTGCTTGAGGTGAATCCGCGCGCGTCCCGTACCGTTCCTTATTTATCAAAGGCATCGGGGGTAAACCTGGTGGACGCGGCCGTCCGTATCTGGCAGGGACAGGACCTGAAATCACAGGGCCTCACCGGTATGGGCAGCTGCAAGGTGGGTTGGGCCGTAAAGGAGGCGGTTTTTTCCTTTGAACGCTTTAAAGAACTTGACCCCATACTGGGACCGGAGATGAAATCAACCGGTGAGGTCATCGGTATCGGCGGGAGTTTCGGCGAGGCTTTCGCCAAGGCGCAGGCGGCTTCCGGGACCTCTCTTCCCGTAGCGGGGAGGGTGTTCATCTCGGTACATGATCTGGACAAAGACAGTGTGTTGCCGATTGTAAAAGACCTTTCTGCTATGGGCTTTACCATTACCTCCACTCGCGGGACCTCGGATTTCTTTTACCAGAACGAGATATTTCCCGAGGTAATTCTGAAGGTGCATGAAGGCAGGCCGAATGTCATCGATCATATGCGTCACGGAAGATTTTCACTTATTATCAACACTCCGTTGGGTCGTTTTTCACAGAAGGGTGACCAGGCAATTAGGATCGAAAGTGTAAAGCGTAAAATACCCTACACCACCACCATTTCAGCAGCCAAAGCGGCGGTAGAGGGAATACGCTATTTGAAAAAGGAAGAAATCGAGGTGAGGGCGCTTTAAGAAACCCGGCTCCCGC
>CAZWKE010000080.1:0-4896 GCA_964634205.1 uncultured Spirochaetaceae bacterium | reverse complement strand
TCACCCTCTTTTTCCAATATGTCTTTAAGCCGGGTCAGTTCCGCTTGATACTGCTTGCTGTCCTTTGTATACAGGTTCACCATCGAATAGAAATCTTTAATATACTCATTCATTCTTTTTTCAAGTCCTACTAATGTAGTCTGTGGGTCTTTCAAGAACTCAGCGAACTTATCGTTGTTCCATTTACTATAATCAACCGGTTTTCCAAGACGCATTACTTTCCCTGGGGCTTGCCCCAGCTTTACCTCCACAGCCTCGTCCTTGTTCACCGAGACCGTGCGGCCTTCGGAGGTTACTTCAACCACCCCCTTGGTCACGTGGATCAGGGACGAGCCGTCCACCCCGGAGTATACCGCGAACTCGGTGCCGCGCACGCCGGCCGCCATGCTGCCCGAGGTAATGCGCGGGCCCTGCCCCGTTACCTTCTGCACCCGCAGGTAAATGGAGCCCAGCATGCAGGTAAAGACGTCCTGCTTCTGCCCGCCGCTCTCGGCCTGCAGGTATTTGAACACGGAGTTGGGGTGTACCGTAATAAGGCTGCCGCCCGTGTCCAGCTCGGTGGTGCCGTTATACCCGGTCAGCACCGTATCATTGTACACAATCTGCGAGCCGATCTTGGGGTCCCAGCGCTTGCCCGCATGGTCGTTTACAAAGGAATGGCCCTCGGTATAGGTCACGGTTGCCTGCTGCGCCCCCGCGCTCCAGAGCAGACACAAGATAAAAATGCAGATAAAACCTGTTTTTTTCATGGTTTACGGCCCCTTTATTCCTAAGATCTGCGCGTATCCCTTTTTCTCCCCGTCAAGCAAAAGCAGAAAATTCCCGTTGTCCGCCTTCAGTTTTGCCAGCATCGATTTGGGGGGAACGTACTTTTTAAAGAAGACGTCTACCTCCCAGGTGTCGGCAAACAGCTTGTAGGTGTCTTTGTCTACGGGAACAAGCTCCACCAGCTCCGCGTTCCGCATGGTAAACTTGGCCTGGGCCAGGTTTTGCCACAGCAGCCCGGCGTCATCCTGCAGGGCGATGATTTCTCCGTCAAGCAGAAAAGGAATTTGGGTAATCTGCGCCAGTTTCTTGTTGTCTCCGGCGTTGATCAGCTTGATGATCTTGGTTATTTCGTCCTCGTCAACCTTAAAGGTAACACAGGCACCCAGCACAAGCAGCATGCCCGCAAACAGGATGGGAATTTTTTTCATGACGGCTCCTTACACTAAAAAAGTATACAACATTTTAAAAACTATTTCAGTATCTGTAAGGCCGCCGTTAAAAAAAAATGAGGTACTACTTTATTTCCGAATAAAAAAGCTTCCTAAAAAACCAAAGCTCAATGCCACTGTGCAAGCAGCTTTTCGGCCTTTTTCAGCGCCTTCTCCTGAAAGGGAAAGAGAGAAGGCATTTTTTTCAACTCCGCTATGCATTGGTTCATAATCTGCATGGCCTCCTGCCGGTCGGACTCCGGCTTCAGCGTTACCACGCCCTCGTAATAGCAGTATTTCTCCAAGGTGGATGATTTTTCTCTGTAGGCCTTTTTCATGCCGACCTGTTCACGCAGGCGCCGGCCTTTGTCCCAATTCCGCTTCCACAGGTATTTGGCAAGTTCTATATACATATCATAATATTTATACGGGTAGGAGCCGTCCTTCAGGTTGATCTCGTTCACGGCCACTGCCCGGCGAGCCATGGACACGGCAAAATTAAGGTTGCCGTAACCGATGGGCCAGCCCGGCACCTGGTCGTAAAGCTGCCCCAGCACGTAATACCCCCCCGGGTACATGGGATCATAGGAGATGGCCGTATACAGCAGGTCTTTTGCCTGGTTCGCTTTTTCCAGGCTTTCCAGGATTCCCTTGACCTGGCCCCAGCGCCCTTCGTTGGCCGCTTTCCAGAAATACGCCAGGGCATTTTCGGAATCCTTAGCTATCGCCATATCGGCGTATTTTATCCCCCGCTCGAACAGGGCCAGAATTTGGTCGCGCGGTTTGTCGGCCCGCTTGCTCACCTCCCCGAACTGCAGGTAGGTGCGGGACAGCCTCCAGTAAATTTCCGCGACCTGCTTGTTCTTCTTGGTACTCTTTTCCAGGTCTTCCAGAAAATTCTTCTCCGCCGTGTACTTACCCTCAATATCCAGCACGTCGGCGTTATACATTTTTTCTTTGAATCCCGCAAAAACCGTTCCGGCCGCAGCGGCCGTAAACAGCAAAAAAAAGCATACTCTTTGCAGCAATTTCATCACCACTCCCGCTTATAAAAATTACATATACAGACCAGTACATACAATAAAGCATTTGTACTTTAATTTCAAATATTTATATCAATTGATACACAACATCGATTTACTATATAATAATCAAATCAAAAAAAGAAAGGTTTCAAAAAATGAAAAAAATCAACCTGGTTTTTAAACTAACAACAGCGGTATGTATATTCGTGTTAAGCGGGGTGCTTCCCCTGCCCGTCAGCGCGGATGCCGGCAGCTCCGTTTTACCGGCCGGCTCTTTTTACAAGCGCTTTGAAGGACTGATCGGCAACAAATACGAGATTACCCTGCACCTGACAAAACACGACAACGAGCTGAACGGTTATTATTACTATCGCGGCCGCAACATCCCTTTATTGCTGGAGGGTTCCGTGGATAAGGACGGGAAGTGGAAGCTCAAGGAGACAACCCGCGACGGTCAGGAAACCGGGTTTTTCGACATTACCTCCCTGCAAGGCGCGGACATCAAGGGGACATGGCAGAGCGTAGACAAATCGAAAAACCTGCCCTTTGCCGCCAGGGAAGAATACAATAACTCCTCCATGGCCTTTAGGACCTATCAGCTTAAAACTTCGGCGCCGCTGTTCTTAAAAACCAGGGACCCGAAAATCGAAATCAATCTTTTCTACCTGTACCCCTCGGCCTTTAAAGACGGTAAGGTATTGAAAGATGTGCGGGAAATCCTGTTTGCCGGAAAAAAAGGCGACCCGCAAAAGATCCTGGAAAACATCAGCCGGGGGCTGGTGGATGATTACCGGCAGGAAAATCAGGACATCTATGATCCGCAGTCCGATTGGATGTTTATGTGGCAGCATACCTACGGTATTTCCCTGGTGTGTAACGATATGAACATCCTCACTTTCAGCTTTTATTACTATGATTATACGGGCGGAGCGCACGGTCTTTTCGGTGATGATTTTTCCACCATCGACCTCAAAACCGGAAAAAAACTGGGCCTGGACGACATCTTTGTTCCCGGCTACCGGGAAAAGCTGGGAAAGATCATGGAGGCCAAGGTGCGAAAGGCGGACAACATCGCGCCCGGTGACTCCCTGGAAGACCACGGGTATTTTGTGCATACCATTACCCCCGGAGACACGTTTTACGTGGCCCCCGACGGCATCGGGTTCTACTTCAATATTTACGAGATCCGCCCCTATGCCTTCGGCCCCAGCGATATCTTTCTTTCCTTTAAAGAGATCAAGCAGTTCATCAAACCGAACAGCCCGGTACGGCGGCTGTTTAAGTAATGCTTATGAAACCTAACACCAGACTGCAGCCGAACATCCCGGTCCTCATGGGTCTGCCGGCCCTGCTGACGGCCATGCTGCTGCAGATTGAGCAGCTTCAATACGATGTGCACAGCCTGCTTGTTATCAGAAACGGGTACCTGGTAATGGAGGTCTATTAGTATCCCTATAACAAAGATATCCTGCATTCGCTGTACTCCTGCACCAAAAGCTTTGCGGCACTACCATAAAAACAGGGCCGCCCGGTAAAAGGCGGCCCCTGGTTTTAGGAAGTTAAGCCGCCTTTTTTATCAGGCGCCTTATGCGAGAGGTTATGGAATGGTGATGCTGTTCGTGGTCCCGCCGGACGGCGGCGGAGTGCTCGTCGGAGTGGGACTGGGAGTCCCGGCGGCAGGGGTATACTTAACCCAGTCATAATACGCGTATAATGGGACCGTGCCGTCATAATCTCCCAGCCATGAACTGACCCCCGTTCCCGGCCAGAGGTTCATCATGATCCTGCCCGGCGTAACCGGGAGGTTGGCCGTGGCCGTATGAACGGGGTTACCGTCCACGTACCAGGTAATGGAACCGGGCTCCCAATCAAACGCGTAGGTATGATATGCCGCGGATGCGTCAAACCCAAGGTTTATCAGCACCTCGTGTCCGCCCGTTCCGTCGGTATAGTAGTTCAACTGGACCTGCGTGGTGTCCTTTCCCAGAAACTCGATATCGATCTCATCCCAGGGATTGTTGTCCGACGGGCCGGTGTAGGTAAAAAACGACGAGACAATGCCGATATTGCTTGCCGGTTTCATCCGGACCTCGTATAAGCCGTACCCGTAGAAATCATTGGACCGGTACTCGCCGCTTTTATACGGCGGATGGTGTTTGGAATCGTTCTCCAACGCAAGCCGCATAATCCCGCCGCTGAAGGTAACCTGCGAGGCACGCCAGGTGCAGTCAAAAGGTCTCCCGTTTGACCAGCCGTCCGATTTCAACCAGACCGCCGTATCATAACCGTCAAACGAGGCGTCCAGGGCGGTGGTGACGGCGCAGTTTATCGTTGCCGCCGATGAATCGTCCCCCTGCCTATTGGAAAGCCCGCAGCCGAGTACAAACACGGCCGAGACAATAAGGATTGCAAGTAAAAGAACCGTTTTGTTGGCAGACATATTGTCCTCTTTCATTTCTTATAAAAAATACGGTTCACGGTTTTAAATTATTTGTTTTAATTGATTTATTTTAATTGTACATATTAAATACGCCCTCTTTACCGTAATTAATCAAACTGTTATCGGTTTCATACATTATGAAACCGGTTCCAGAGGGGCGTTTGGGTCGGAAAAATACAATAAGTAAATATTATTTATTGAGAATAACTTCAAGTTTTTTAACGGCCGCGTTTCG
>CAZWKE010000079.1:0-5128 GCA_964634205.1 uncultured Spirochaetaceae bacterium | reverse complement strand
AGACAAATATACATTGCTTCCGCTTATTTTTTTATTTTTCTCTTTACAAAAGGAACTTGCTTTCCTATACTTGGAATAATTCAATCATAGGAGGAAGATATGATCTCAAAGGACAAATCAGTACAAATCTCGAAATTCGGCACAAACAATACGGCCGTCAAGGCCAAATTTGCCGTGGATTCTATTGTGGTAAACATGGAAAACGCATTGAAAAACAGGCTGATAAAGCAGGGGTATTCAGTGGACGGGAAGGGAACGGTTGCGATTACCGGTGATTTTGTAATGATTGACGAAGGAAACAGGTTTTTGCGCTGGTTTATCGGGCCGTTCGGCGTAGGCGCCACCAAGCTTGAGGTGGAAGGCAAGATAACGGAAAACGGCAAGGAAGTAAAAAACTTTTACCTGAAACAAAAAGGATACGGCGGATTCGGCGGCGGAAACAGCCAGCAGCTCCTGGTTGGCTCCACCCGTGGAATCGCCAAAAAAATCGTGAAACTCATGCAAAGTGAATAAAGGCTCAGCCATGGAAAAAGCAAACAAACGAAGCAAGAGACAATGGGAAGCCTACATTGAGTTGAACGTCGATAAAATCGATGGAAACACACTGATAAAGGATATGACCGCCGACGGCTATACCGAACAGGAAGTAAAAGAAATCATAGGCAGGTATAGACAAAAATCCATGGGGGTGAACATCGGCCTGACCATAGGCGGCGCGCTTTTGTGCATCCTTGCCCTTGCGCTTACGCAGTCGTCATATGATTCCGCCTCCGGCGGGGGAACCTACTATGCGTTCTGGGGGGTCGGCCTGGTGGGAATCGTGCTTTTTATCATGGGGCTTTTCAGGCTTTTCAAGGGCTTTTTAAGCAAATAGCTTCCGGACCTCGTAATTATTGGGGCGGATTTCCGCGCAGCGCCTTGAGCTTTCCGTGTTTTTTCTTACGTTCGAGGCGCTTTTTTTGTGAGGTTGCCGTGGGCTTTGTCGGCCTGCGCTTCTTGGGCACACGCACCGCCGTACGGATAAGGTCCCGCAGCCGTCCGAGCGCTACCTGCCTATTTTTGAACTGGCTCCGCGATTCCTGGGCTTTGATCACCACCACCCCCTCTGCGGTGATACGCCGGTCCGCATAGTCCAACAGCCGCTGTTTGTATCGGTCGGGCAGGGACGATTTCCGGATGTCAAAGCGCAGGTGCACGGCCGAAGCCACCTTATTGACGTTCTGTCCGCCCGCGCCCTGGGAACGTACGGCGCTGATCTCTATTTCCGAGAGAGGAATCTGAATATGTCCGTTAATAGGCAGCATAGTCCTACTATTAGGATAATTCCGCAGAACTGTCAATCGCGGCACAAGGGGGGAGTCTGCACTCTCGGTGTTCTATTGCAAAGGCATTATTCAATGAGTATAATTTCACCGACAACAAACTCTCAATGCACGAGTTTTAAGAGGAAAAATGCCGGTAAAAAGCGGAAAAAAGGAATTTAAGCCCCTGGCTTTATTCTGTATATTTATTGCATTTATGAGACAAAACCGCGGGAAATTATACTTTTTGCTAATTTCCCTCTTTTTACTCTTTCTCGCAGCTCCACCCTTTTTTGCGGACGGTTTCGGTAAAAACAAAATACAGTACGAGGCCTTTGATTTTCAGGAACTGGATACGGAACATTTTACCATATTCTATTACAGCCGCGAGCGAAAACCGGTATACGATTGCGCGCAGATCCTTGAGCGCTGGTATGCCTTTTATTCCAAGCTGCTTAACACCCGTTTTGAACACAAACAGCCGGTTATCCTTTATGCCGACCAACCGGATTTTAAACAGACCAATGTGATTGCCGGACTGATCCCGCAGGGAGTGGGAGGAGTAACCGAAAGCCTGGCCTACCGTATGGTCATTCCCCTTACCCCAAACTACAGCGACAATGAACATGTGCTTGGGCATGAGCTGGTCCATGCCTTCTATTTCAGGATGATTCGTGCCTACGGGGCGGGCGCGGGCGCGGCACCGCTGTGGTTTGCGGAAGGATTGGCAGAGTATCTTTCGTTGGGGAACTTCGATCCCCTTACCGCAACCTGGCTGCGGGACGCGGTAATCAATGATGACATTCCCACACTCTCGCAAATGACGGGGGACACCCGCTACTTCCCGTACCGCTTCGGACATGCCATATGGGCATACCTCATCGCTAAAAGCAATTCAAACATGATCAGCATATTTATCGATAATGTCGCACGATACGGATGGGAAAAGGGGATCAGTGAAACCTGGCACATGAGCAGCAAGGAACTGTCCGCCAAATGGCGGGAGGATATAAAAGCATATTACGAACCTTACCTCAAAGATAAAGTACCGGCCCGGGGACCCGGTGTTCCCCTGTATACGCCTCTTTCCGAATCGGTGTTCGCGCCCTCAATCAGCCCGGACGGTCGGTTCCTGGTCTACATCGCCAGGGGGCAAAACTTCAACCTGGAACTGTTTCTTGTGGATGCGACAAACGGAACAATTATTCGCCGGTTAACAAGCTCTCTGACAAGCGAGCATTTCGATTCCCTGCGCTTTATCAATTCTGCGGGCTCGTGGAGCCCCGACAGCAGCCGGTTCGCGTTTATTACCACGAAAAACGGAGACAATCATATCAGTATCATCGATATCAAAACGAATACCACAACGGCCGACATCGCGCTTGCACCGGTACAGGCCATTTCCGATATCGCCTGGTCTCCGGACGGGGCAACCCTGGCAATTGCCGGCAGTTCCGATGGGACGAGCGATCTCTATCTTTATAATCTGGCGAGCCGTGAATTGAAGCGGCTTACCTCCGATATTTACGCGGACCTGCAGCCCGCCTGGTCTCCGGACGGGGCTGCCATCGCGTTTGTTACCAACCGGGGCGGAAACAGTTTCCCGAAAACATTCAATTTCGGCCGGATGCGTATCGCGTTCTATAATGTAAAAAGCGGAAAGATAAGCCTGTTACCGCTTTTCCCCGGAGCAAAACAGATAAATCCCCGCTACGCGGAGGACGGGAAGACACTTTTTTTTATCTCCGACCCGGACGGATTCAGCAACATCTACGAATATTCATTTTCGGATAACAAAATCCGAAAACTTACCGATCTTGCCACCGGCGTCAGCGGGTTGTCCGCCATCTCTCCGGTAATGTCCCTGGCGCCGAAAACCGGTCAGATCGTCTATACGGTATTCGAAAAACGCAAGTATATTCTCTACACTTTTTTTTCCAAAACCGTAAACGGCAGGGAAACGGGGGTGAACCAGGGGATCTTAAGCAGAAACCAGGCAATACACCTGCCCGCGTATAACCAGGAAGACCAGGCGCTGGCACTTCCGGAAGATTTTTCATTTCAGACCGCCTCATTTACCACACACCCTTACAACGCGGCCTTGACTCAGATTTCACTCGGCTTGTTGTCCGGCGGTGTGGTAATAAGCGGGACCGGTGATGTGGCGGCGATGGGGGAGGCGAGTGCCGGATTTGCAGATTATCTGGGCAACCACAGCATTTTCACCACCGTGCAGATAAGCTCGGAAATCAAGAATTCGGGAGCATTGGTTTTTTACCGAAACCTGCAGTACCTGGTAAACTGGGGGATCCAGGTCGAACACTTCCCCTATCTTGCCATCGGCGTCAACTCATCCGATGAAGCAACAAACACCATAGAATATGCCGTTACCCGCTATTTCCGTGACAGCCTGGACTTCATCATGTATTATCCGTTTTCGCTTAACCGGCGTCTTGAGCTTGCTACCGGGTATTCCCTCCAGTATTATGATCCGGAAGCCCTGTTTCTGACCTATAAAAACGGGGAGTTGACCGACAGAAAGACAAAAGAGATTACCATACCGGCCCCACTGCATCTTTCCCGGACCATGCTTGCCTATGTGGGGGATTATACCCAATGGGGGTTCACCTCTCCCATCGACGGTTTCCGCTACCGTTTCGAACTGGAACAGACCCTCGGCTCCCTGTTTTTTCTTACGGCAAGCGTCGATCTCAGAATTTACTTTTTTCTTCCGCCGATCACTTTTGCCTTGCGCGCTTTTCATCAGGGACGCTATTTCTGGGACGCGGAAACCGAACGGATTGATCCGTTATCCCTGGGAGACGACACAAACGTCAGGGGCTACTACGACCTTACCTATGCCGGTGAAGAATGCGCCTTCTGCCGGAATATATCAGGTTCGAATATTGAGGTGTTCAAAGCGGAGATACGTCTGCCCTTATTGGGAACACGTGAGTTCGGATTGATAGATTTTCCCTACCTTCCCATGGATTTTATTGTTTTTTTTGACGCGGGCCTGGCCTGGCGGAGTAATGACCCACCGGTCTTCAAGCTGGCATCCGATACCTCGCAGCGGGTCCCGATCTTCAGTGTGGGAAGCGCTTTGCGTATCAACCTGGGAGGTATCATCATATTCGAATTTTATTACGCCTACCCCTTCGAGCGTCCCGGTTCCACCGGCGTTTTCGGCTTTCTCATCTCCCCGGGATGGTAAGGGCCGTCTTGCAGCCTGGAAATCCCGGCAGGGTGTGCTTGCACGCCGGTTTCCGTTAAGCCGGAAAATAACATGAGCAATAGGGACGGATGCTTTGTTCCCATTGACAAATCGGGCCCGGCTGTTATAGTTGGAGGAACATCAACCTGTCCGGAGGCACATAATGAAAAAACAAGCCTGCATAATTTTCACTGTTTTTGTTATTTTCGCTTTTTTTTCCTGCAAGACTACGGGAGGCAGCCTGACCCGCCCGGATAAAGCATTATTGACTCAGATTACGGCTGAGGTGAAGCTGGGATTTTCAGGAATAAGCAAAACGGAGTTCACCTGGCAAAAGGCCGGAACAGGCGTACACAGCAGTGCGGCAGCGGTCAAGGGATTTGAGATTTCGGCGCGCATCAAAATCAACGGCGATTATTCCCTGCTGAACGGAAAAGCACAAGAGGTTTCTGCGTATCTCACTTCAAAGGGATTTATTGCAAGTGAGTTAAATATTTCGGAAATCGCCGGCGGGTATAAAAAGGACAACCTGGTCTGCCTGATTATTACACAAACCGATCCCGGCTCAGACAACTATGCGACCCTGACTGTCAAATGCGGGCAGTTGGAATAA
>CAZWKE010000078.1:0-5304 GCA_964634205.1 uncultured Spirochaetaceae bacterium | reverse complement strand
TTTTTCCAGGCAAACACTTTCAGCAGATTGCACCTCACAATTCAAGTACGATCCCTGCTATAAAAAAATATTACATTTTTACAATGAAAAACACCGGTGCTGAATTACGTAGGGCTGGGATGATTCCCAATTTCGTCGGTATCATTTATGCCTGAAATAGTGTATACTTGTATTTTGTGCCCCATGCACAGACATAATCAAGAGGAAAAAGAGACATAAATGGAAAACAGAAAGACATTCACCGACCTGGGTATATCAGAGAAACTGCTGGAGGCGATCAATAAAAAGGGTTTTGAGGAACCCACCGCCATCCAGGCCCTGACCATCCCCATAATGCTGCGGGACAATACCAATATCATCGGCCGGGCCCAGACGGGCACGGGCAAAACAGCCGCGTTCGGACTGCCCCTGATCCAGATGATCGACACGGAATCCGCGAGCGTAAAGGCGCTCATCCTTGTTCCCACCAGGGAGCTGGCCATTCAGGTGGCCGAGGAGATCAATTCGCTTAAAGGAGACAAGGGCATCAGGATAATTCCCATATACGGGGGGCAGGCCATCGACCAGCAGCTGCGCCGGTTGAAAAAGGGCGTGCATATCGTGGTCGGAACACCGGGGCGGGTTATCGATCACCTGAACAGAAAAACGCTGAAGCTCGCGGAAATCGACCACCTGATCCTGGATGAAGCCGACGAAATGCTCAACATGGGATTCATCGAAGACATGGAAGAGATCATGCGGCACACCAATCCCGCCAAGCGGACACTCCTGTTCTCCGCGACCATCCCGGCAAAGATAAGGGAGCTTGCGCACAAATACATGAAAGGGTATGAGCTGCTTACGGTGAACCAGGAACAGCCGACGCCGGACCTGACGGAGCAGATATACTTCGAGGTGAAAGCCCCCGATAAATTCGAGGTGCTGTGCAGGATAATCGATATTGAGGATGATTTTTACGGTCTGGTTTTCTGCAGAACAAAAATCGACGTAGACACCGTAACGGCGCATCTTATCGACAGGGGCTATGACGCGGAAGCCATTCACGGGGACATCTCGCAGGCGCAGAGAGAAAAGACGCTCGATAAGTTCAGAAAACAGAGGGTCCAGATACTGGTGGCCACGGATGTGGCGGCGCGGGGGATCGACGTCAACAACCTGACCCATGTCATAAACTATTCGTTGCCGGCCGATCCGGAGTCGTATGTTCACCGCATAGGCCGTACGGGCAGGGCCGGTAACCAGGGCACGGCTATTACTTTCATTACCCCCAGCGAGTACAAACGGCTGATGTTCATTCAACGGATCGCCAAGACCGATATCAAGAAATCCAAAGTGCCCAGGGTAGAGGATATCATCAAGGCCAAAAAGACTAAAATATCCGATGACCTGGCCGCCGTGCTTGAAGATGAGATTACCCCCGGGTTTCGTGCCTGGGCCGATAAATTGCTCGAGGCCGCCCCCCCGGCGGACATGCTGGCCGCGCTGCTTAGCTACTGTTTCGAGGAAGAGCTTAATCCCGACGTATACAGTGAAATATCGGATGTAGGCGCAAAGTCCAGGCAGCTTGACCGGCAGGGCAAGGCCAGGTTGTTCGTTGCCCTGGGCAGGAAAGACAGGATTACACCCAAGAAACTTGTCGAGCTCATAATTCGCAGGGTGCCGCTGAAATCCAAACAAATCGGTGATATCCAGATACTGGATAAGTTCTCGTTTGTCACCGTTCCCTTCGACATGGCGGAAAAAATTGTCGCCGGTTTCAGAAAAAAGGGAGGAAAGCCGCTTTTTACCCACGCCAAGAAAAAGAACAAGGACAGGTGAGAGCGGCGGAGCTATCCACTGACTGACCGTGCGCGGGAAATATCAAAAATACAATTGTATTCATAGTACCGGGATTACAGCATAAAAAGGTAATGGAATTTGTCGGTTTTTCGTAGTACAATAACAACAGTAGAAAAAAATTCAAAGGAGCCTTCCATGAAAATCAAATCACTACATATACTTTTTTTAACTTTGGCTGTCTGCCTGTTAGCCACAGGCCAGCTGTTTGCCAGTGAAAAATCAGAAGCCGCCGCGCTGATGAAGCAGTGCGATGACGGGGCTAAGCTGATCGCCGTACCGCTGAAGAATTTCGGCGACAGCAATGACATGGCCAAGTATGAGGAGGGGTTAAAAACCATCAAACTGGGAAAAGCAAAGATCGCGCAGGCCAAATATGCCGATGCCAAGGCGAAATTCAACGAATACCTTGCATTGGAAAATGATCTGTACAAAAGCCTGGCTGACAAATATATCAAGCGTACCCAGGATCTGATCGATGAAATCTCAGTGGAACTGGCCGATTTTGTCAGCGATTCCTACGTGCTGGAGGCGTTTACCAAGGCCAACCATTACCTGGACGCGGCCAAAACCCAGGTACAGGAGAAAAAATTCGCCCTTGCCGTCTCTGCCTGCCGGCGTTCCAAGAAGTTCCTCTTCGATATCTACGTTAAAATGATGAAAACCGATCTGCCGGACAAGTATAAAAAGGACAGCGTTGACATAAAGAACGAGATCTATAAATAAGGGAATACAAGGCGGCAAACCGCGTTTTATTATTACATCTCGGCTAATTTTTCATTCACAATCGTTCACAACCTACCCGCAGGCCGAGATCTTGCTCCAGTCCCGCACCGCGCCCATATCGGCGCTGGTGGCGAACATACCGTACAACTTTAACGCGTTGGATACCGTGCGGTCGCGTTTTGGGCGAAAACCGTCCCCTTTGGCAATCTTTTCCCGGCGTGCCTTAAGCTCTTCCTCCGCAACAACCAGTTCGATTTTGCGGTTGGGGATGTCGATGGCGATCTCGTCCCCGTCCTCAACCAGCCCGATAAGCCCGCCCGCGGCCGCTTCCGGCGACACGTGGCCGATACTGAGGCCCTTGGTCCCGCCGCTGAACCTCCCGTCGGTCAGGAGGGCGCACTCCTTGTCCAGGTGCTTGGAGGTTAAATAGGTGGTGGGGTAAAGCATTTCCTGCATACCCGGGCCGCCGGCCGGTCCTTCATACCGGATGATCACCACGTGCCCCGGTTTTACCTTATCGGCCAGAATCGCCTCTACGGCCTGTTCCTGCGAGTCAAAAACCACGGCCCTGCCCTTGAACTTTAAAATGGACTCGTCCACACCCGCCGTTTTGACGATGGAGCCGGCCGTGGCGATGTTTCCGTACAGCACCGCCAGCCCGCCGTCCTTGTTATAGGCGTGGGCCACATCCCGAATACAGCCCGCGTTTCGGTCCAGGTCATTGTCCTTATACATGTTTTCCTGGGACATGCCCTCGGTGGTCCGCTTTCCCCCCGGTGCGGCCAGGGTCAGCTGTTTTGCCTCTTCCGTCAGCTCCGGGTAGCCGCCATTGATGTCATTCTCCTTTATAGCCTGGAGAATGGTCTTGCCCTCAACCGTTTTGACCTCCCGTTGCAGCAGACCGGCCTTGTCCAGTTCCCCCAGAATGGCGAAAATGCCGCCCGCCCGGTTCACGTCCTCCACATGATATTGCGATGAAGGGGCAACCTTGCAGATATTGGGAACGCGGCGGGAGAGGGCGTCGATGTCCTTCATGGTAAAATCCACCTGGGCCTCCCTGGCTACTGCCAGCAGGTGCAGCACGGTATTGGTGGAACCGCCCATGGCGATATCCAGGGTCATGGCGTTTTCAAAGGCCTGCTTGGTGGCGATGGAGCGCGGGAGCACCGCGCTGTTTTCTTGTTCATAATATTCTTTGGCCATGGCAACAATACGCTTAGACGCTTTTTTGTACAGTTTTTTACGCAATGTATGCGTTGCCAGCAGGGTCCCGTTGAAGGGCAGTCCAATGCCCAGGGCCTCGGTCAGGCAGTTCATGGAGTTGGCCGTAAACAGGCCGCTGCAGCTTCCACACGTGGCACACGCGTTTTTTTCGATTTCCAACAGTTCCTCGTCCGCCACATCGCGGTCACCCTCAAGGCGCATCACGTCGATAAGATCATATTTCTTGCCGCCGTAAACTCCGGCCTCCATGGGGCCGCCGGATACAAAAATCGTCGGGATGTTCAGGCGCATAGCCGCCATCATCATTCCGGGGATTATTTTATCACAGTTGGGGATACAGATCATGGCGTCGGCCACATGGGCCTGTACCATATACTCCACGCTGTCCGCGATCAGGTCCCGGGACGGCAGGGAGTACAGCATACCCTCATGACCCATGGCGATGCCGTCGTCGATGGCAATCGTATTAAACTCGATCCCCACCCCGCCGGCCGCGTCGACAAATTCCTTGACCATCTTACCGATCTCGCGCAGGTGCACGTGACCGGGCACAAACTGGGTAAACGAATTGGCGATCGCGATGATCGGTTTTCCGAAATCCTCGTCCTTCAGCCCGTTGGCCCTCCAGAGTGACCTGGCCCCGGAACGTGTTCGTCCTTCGGTGGTTATTCTGCTTCTGTACTTGTTCATGATTCTGCCTCCCTTATAAAAAATCTGGCTGGTTCTTATTTATATAGAACAAATTCGGATGATTGTAAATGCACAAGCGGGTTTTTTGAATGTATAATCCGGAAGATTACACGAGTGAATGTTTAATTTTTTTTGATACTGTTACGTACAGCCGTTGATATAAATTCTGACAACCTCTTTTGTTTCCGCGTCATAATACACGTACCAATACCAAAAACCGCCGCCTGTCGCCATAATCAGGCGGTGTTTCCAGTCTGTAACCGGGCTGTCCCGGTGTATAAAATTACAGTGAATGTAGCGCCTGTTATTGAAGATAATGCCAACAAGCTGCACCCGGTAAAGACTCATATTCATAATGATTTTTTTAACCTCGGACCGGAAATGTGAACTGAACGTCTTATTAACTTCCGAAATTTTTAAAAACCGGTGAATATCCTGTAATGCCTGCTGCACATCATGTTCGGTCGGGATCCATAACTCATAGCGTGCCTTAAAATATGCTTCATCGCGTAACACAACCCTGTTCTGCGGTGGTATGAGAGACTCCTTTTTCGTAATCTGGTTGGTTTTACAGGAAAAAAGCGCACAGAGCAAAACCACATATAGCACTACATAAAGGTATTTCATGGAAAGATCTTTCCTTCTGTTTTCAATATACTATAAGTATCGGTAAAAAAGGTGTGTAGTTTTGGTTCTTTTTTGTAGTGCTATGAAGCTTGTTGTTTTTTCCCGGCCCGGCGGAATAGTCGGTGGAATATAATCCGTTATCTCGGCAATCCCCTTGACATAACGCGTGTTTCAATGTAAGTTGGTACGCTAAACCAACTA
>CAZWKE010000077.1:0-5842 GCA_964634205.1 uncultured Spirochaetaceae bacterium | reverse complement strand
CCTACATCATCCGGCATTCGGTAAGCATAGATCCCGGCAGCAGCGGGGGCCCGCTGCTTATCAGGGACAGAACAAGCCCTACCGGCTACAGTGTGATCGGAATTAATACCTGGGCAATAAGCGGAAGGCAAAATTCCTTCTTTGCCATACCTGCCCGGAATATCACCGTTATATTGAAGAAGGCAAAGAAGGCCTCACAGCTCAGGCGGGACCTGGCGGCCGCCAGGAATGAACTGGAAAAATGCTGCCGCCTCGTGGCCTTGGAACTCAGCAACGCCGGTCCTGATTACAAAAAAGCAAGCCGGTTCATCTCCTACTCATTTGCGGACACGAAGGGTATGGAGAGCATTGTGACGGTGAGAAAAACCGGTGATTCATCGGAAAGAGAAGTATGGCGGCAAAACTTCTATTTCAATTCACCTGTTGAGACCATGCGCTCGGCGATATTTGCGTCCTTTTTAAATTCCATTGGAGGTACGGAAGACGGGTTGGAGGTGGATTTCAAGGAGATTGATCTCGCTGCTCCGGAGGACCTCTTTAAACACCCCCGGATCAGTACCCTGTTCGATATAAACGGTACCACACGCGAAATCGTCTGGGCTTTTGAGAGCGGTCATTGGTATATTGTAGAGATGAACCTCACCCAGGTAAAGAGAGCGTACGGGGTTGACACGCCGCTGCTTGGTTCTCCCCCACAAGGGAGAATCGGAATCGGATTAAATAGTTGCTTGGATGTTTTCAATGAACTTATTGAAGGCAATCTCTTTGAAGTGGGCCTGCTGTTAGAAATTCCCATACTGCCTAATGTAGCCATCAGCACGGGATTCAACTTTCTTGCCAATCTTGCAGCTAAAAGCCTCTTGTATCCGATTTTCATCCAGATTCCCGTGCTTGCCAGGTTTGAATACTATTTCGATTTAAGCTCAAACGTAATTGACTTTACTCTGATTCCGTTTGTCGCCCTGGGTTTGGGCCTTGATTTTACAATTAAACCGGATGATTATTATGAACTTGGCCCTTTTTTTAAAGCCATAGGAAGGGCGGGAGTAGAAATCAGAAGCGATCATTTGTCACTGGGATTTTACCTTTCCTATAATTACTATCTTGTTCCCTATTGGTTCGCTGAAGGAGTCGAATTGCCGAAAATAGGTGTTTTTGTCAAGTACAATCTTTAAAACTTTATTATAAGGAAGCCTCACCATTATATCTTGTCTTTTCACTATTACGTATAGTACAATGAGATATCATCAAAATACACGGTGCATTTTGTCTCCGGCGGCATGATAAGGTACAGTGTGATACTTTTTATATTATCATTACTGGGCTCGGGTAAGGCTAATGTGTATTCCTTCCAATCCGCTGTGCCGGTAATACTTCTACGGCCCTGAGAGGTGGTATAGACCTCTGCAGATGTCTGCCAATTATCGGGCACAAACACTCCTGCTTCAACCGAACCATTGAGGTTGATCACAACTACTGCGGCCGGTTTTTTTTCGGGTGCTGTTGTGGCGGCGGCGGATGTGTCATTTTCCGGCTTTTACGGCGCCGGAGTCCCGACGGCAGGCGTTTTCGTATGCTGTGTATTATCCTTTGTGAAGAGATCTTTCTCTTGCGTTCGGGAAACCTTTGGGTTTCCGGGGGGTGCATTCTTATCTTGTCCGTGCAGTTTGTAACAAACAGACTGATTTTTTTTGAAATTTATAAGATTGTCTTATGAATAATAGAAAAATACTTTTGTTCAGGCTATAATATACAACAAAGAAAAATTGAAGATGAACCAAAAGAAGCGGGTATGTGTATTATTATGTTTCTGTGTCCTCTGTGTTACCGCCTTGGGTGAGCTGCGTGATTTTGTGGTTATTGTAACTCCCATATTGAACAAAAACGCTGTGGCAAACTTTAATAAGATTGCGAACTACTTTCAGGATAACGGTTATATTCAGCTGGCCGAAGTTTTCAGATCATACGGCAGAAACGGAAACGGATCCGGGTTCGTTATTACCGACCGGCAGGGTGAGAATTATATAATAACGAACCGGCATGTTATCGCCAGGGCGCAAAGCGTCAATATCACCATTAGCACCCATGCGGGTACAGATCTAATCTATAAAAACTGCCCGATCGTCTATATCGACAATAAGTTGGACCTGGCCGTGCTGCAGTTTCCCGGTAGAAAAAAAATATACAAGCGGGGCCTCAAAATCAGTCCTCAGCTGATAAAGGACGGTTACGAGGTATGGTCCGCGGGATACCCCGCCCTACTCAGCAGACCGGACTGGCAGTTTTCCAAAGGGACTATTACCAACCAGAGCGCCGCTATTCCGGAAATGACGGATCCGCAGGTTTCATACATTATCCGGCATTCGGCAAACATAACTCCCGGCACCAGCGGCGGCCCGCTGCTTATCAGAGACAGAACGAGCCCCTCCGGCTATAGCGTAATCGGGATTAATACCTGGACCGTAAGCGGAGGGCAAAACAACTACTTTGCCATACCGTCCCGGAATATCAATGTTATATTGCAGAAGGCAAAAAGGGCCGGACGGGCAAAACAGGACCACACCTTCTATCGGGAAGACCTGGAAAAGAGCTGCAAACTCCTGGCCGCGGAACTCAGCAGGGTCGATCCTGATTACAATAAAGCAAGCCGGCTTATCTCCTACTCATTCGCAGACATTAAAGGCATGGAAAGCTTTATCACAGTAGTAAAAACCGGAGATTCAACCCAAAGAGAAAAGTGGCGGAAAAACTTCTTTTTCAACCTGCCTATTGAAACCATGCGCGCGGCGATATTTGTGCTCTTTCGGAATTCCAGCGGCGGTACGGAAGGCGGATTGGAAGTGGAATTCAAGGAGATCGATTCCCCCGACACAAAGGACTTTTCTGAAAAGCAACGGGTCGGAACCATATTCGATATTAACGGTACCAGGCGCGAGGTTGTGTGGGCTTATGAAAGCGGTCATTGGTACATTGTGGAAATGAACCTTGCCCAGGCAAAGAAAGCTTATGGTGTTGATACTCCCCTTCTCGGTTCTATCCCGCAAGGGAGAATTGGAATCGGAGTAAATAGTTGCATTGATATATTCAGTGAAGATATTGAGGACAATCGCTACGAGATCGGTTTGCTCCTTGATATCCCCATACTTCCTTATATGAGCATTAGTACGGGATTCAATTTTGTGGCGAGTCTCGCGGTTGATGTCTTCTTATATCCGAATTTTATACAAATTCCCTTACTTGCCAGGGTTGAATACTATTTCGATTTAAGCTCAAACGTAATTGACCTTACCCTTATTCCGTTCTTTGCACTGGGTTTGGGCCTTGATTTTACAATTAAACCGGATGATTATTATGAACTTGGCCCTTTTTTTAAAGTCATAGGACGGGCAGGAGTGGAAATCAGAAGCAATCATTTATCGTTGGGGATTTACATTACCTATTTCGTTTTTTTAACACCATTTTATACCGTTGAAGGCTGGCAATACCCGCTTATAGGAGCTTCTATCAAGTACAACTTATAACGTTACGGAAATGGAAGGCGGCTTCGGTAAAAACAGCCGCCCGCTTTTATTCTTTAAAATACAATGAGATATCGTCAAAATACACGGTGCCTTTTGTCTCCGGCGGCATGATCAGATACAATGTGATACTTTTTATGTTTTCATAAATGGGCTCAGGTAAGGCCAATGTGTATTCCTTCCAGTCCGTTGTTCCGGTAATATTTCTACGGCCCTGAGAGGTGGCATAGATTTCAGCATTGCCGGCGGGTTGGACGGTATCATCAGCGCGTAGAACCAGGTTGACACCCTGCCCGCTTATCGCCTCTGTCTTGATATATACCTTCATAAAAACGCGTTTATTGTAGGGGAGGTCTTTGTCCAGGGTATATGCCCAACCGATTGCCCTGTTCTCCCCATGTGTCGATGAGATTTGCAGCGATCGCCTGCCGGTCCGGGATACCGAATCCGCCCATTTGAAGACGGGGCTTTGCTCCGATGTCTGCCAATAATCGGGAGCAAATGTCCCATTTTCCACGGAACCATTGAGATTTATCGTAACTATTGTCTCCGGCTTTTTTTGGAGGGGAACCGAAACGGCTGCGGATGTATTCTTTCCTGCTTTTTGCGGACTTTGGGTCTCGGTGGGCGACGGTTCCTCATGCAGCATATTTTTTACCGTCGAAGAATCTTTCCCCTGCGTATGGGAAGCTGAAGAGGTTTTTAAAGTTTGCCTGATCTCCTCGATTTTTTTGTCGATTTCCTCACTTGATTCCGTACGTATGATCCGCTGTATTTCGTTTTGAAGGGCCTGGTTAAGTCCCTTTATTTCTGTTATGTCCGTCTTAATTATGGTTGCTTTATCGAACTGTTGTACATAGGTATTTAATATTTCCGACACCCGCGTGTAAAGTGCCGCGGATTTCAACCTTAACGCTTCCAGGCTCGGCCTTAGTGAATAATAATTATCAAGGGCTATACTGCCCTCCTCAAGTACGATCACAAGATCTTCGGGAGTAAGGGTGATAGAAAAGTGAGTGCCGTGTACAGTAATAAGCGAATATTCCGTTGCCACTTGAAATGAGGATTTTCTGTTCTTTAAATTAACTTTACACACGATAGTGCCTTGCTGCAGCCTGACCAGATAGTTTTCATGCTGGGCGTTATTTTGCAGGGTTACCAGTTCCATACTGCTCTGTTTACCAAGAGTCACAGAAGTTGACAATCCAAACAGCAGTTCAGCGCCTCCCTCATCCACAGTCCGTATCATTTTCCCGGCCTTTACCTTCATTCCTTCGACAGCCTTCGTCTCTGTTCCGCTTTTCCTGTCAATTATAGATACCCGGCCGTTCAGGCCGACCAGTGTAATTTCCGCAGGTGGATTAAAACCCGGGATAACTACAAAGAACAAAACAGCAACCATAAGCAGGGCTGCGGCAAGCGGTATAGAAAACCGCAGTAGCCTATTTCTGAATTCACCACGAATGCGGATATGTTTCGCCTTTTTTCTCACGAACATAGATTCAAGCGATTTTTTATATTCAGGATTTTTTACTTTGGGGATTGGCATATTCTGTAAAAATTTTAAAAAATCCGCATCGTTCTGTTTACGCTTCATGTATTGCTTCCTTGATAAAAGTCTTTTAGTTTTTTCAGGCTTCTGTAAAAATTAATACGAACCGTCTCTCTTTTCTTATTGAAAATTTCCGCTATTTCATCAAAATTTTTATTCTCAAAAACATGAAGTTCAATTAATAACGATTCGGCGGGTTTCAGTTTTTTCATCTCCTGTTTAACGGAAAGGAAATCGGTAAAGCGATCCACGGTTTGCTTGTTCTCCGCGGGGAGAAGATCTATGAGTGAGTTTTTTTCATCCTCCAGACTCACATTTTTTTTACCTCTATACTTTCTAAGATGCATCAGAATCTCGTTTGTGGCAATTTTATACAGCCATGCCTGGTAATTTTTTATGTCGGGTTTATGTTTTTGATTATGATTATACGCTTTTAGAAAAACCTGCTGGGTTAGATCTTCGGCCGTTTCTCTATGCAGTACTTGCCGGAAAATGAAATTGAATATCGCGGAAAAATATTTCCGGTAAAACCGGATAAAATCAGCGTCATAAACGCGGGGGGACATACGTACTTCCCTTAGTTTAAATGAAAATGTTTTCTTCGAAACAGTTACAATAAAGAAAATAACATGTGCATTGAATAATTTCAATATATACGATTACGCTTGCCCAAATCACCCGTTAACCATCTAAAAATAAATAAATCCGATTATCGTGATAAAATTATCCTTTGACGGTGTCCACTGGCTGTGGGCAAAGGCAGGGACCCAAA
>CAZWKE010000076.1:0-6447 GCA_964634205.1 uncultured Spirochaetaceae bacterium | reverse complement strand
TCTCCAGGGCCTGTTTTAAATCTTCCAACAGGGATTGTGTGTTTTCTATACCGGCCGAAAGCCTTACCGTATTGGGTTTGACACCGAAACTTGTTCTGCGTTCCGGGGGCATATACAGCATTGTGGTCAGTACGGGCAGGCAAACAAGGGTTTCGGTACACCCCAAACTCACCGCGTGGATTATTATCTGCAGGTTTTCCACAAAGCGTTTTGCCTCTTCCTGTGATTCTCCCACATCAAAGGCCAGCATTCCGCCGAACCCGTGTTTCATCTGTTTTACGGCGGTTTTATGTCCGCTGTCCGTTTCCAACCCGGGATAATAGACGTTTTTTATTTTGGGATGATTTTGTAAAAAGCCGGCGATTTCCATGGCGTTTTCCGCCATCTTCCGGGCGCGAATTTCAAAGGTTTTTAATCCGCGTTCAAGTAAGGAAGCGGAAAACGCGTCCAGCGTGGTGCCGATTGCCTGCCGGGTAAACCAGAGCTTGTCATAGTAGTCTTTTGCCCCGCACGCAATGGCCCCCGCCATGAGATCATTATGCCCGCCCAGGGCCTTTGTGGCGCTGTGTATCACAAGATCGGCCCCCAGTTCCAATGGCTTCTGATGATAGGGGGTGGCAAAGGTATTATCCACAACCAACAGGGCGTTCACCCGCTTTGCCAGTTCCCGCAGGTATTCGATATCGATTACTTTTATCAGGGGGTTACTGGGGGTTTCACAGAAAATCATCTTGGTATTTTCCTTTATCTCATCCCGTGCCTGCCGGTAATCCCAGGCGTTCAGCCAGGTTATTTCCACGCCGAATTTTTCCAGGATCAATGAAACCTTGTAATTGGCCCCATAGATATCATGGAACGTAATGAGATGGTCTCCTTTTTGTAAAAAGGTCAAAAAGGTCATCGTGGCTGCCGCCATACCGGTGGTACTGATTACGCAGTCCTTTGCGCCCTCCAGCGCGGCAATCTTTCCTTCGACGGTCCTCACCGTCGGATTGTCGTCACGATGGTAGGTGTAGCCGTCTATCTCGCCCTCCGTAATCTGCCGTAATACTTCAAAGGAAGTATATTGGTAATTCACGGCGGACACGATCGGTGTTACCATCGGTTTGTTTCCATAAGGGGTCAGCGGATCATTTTTCAATATTTCCTCCATAGTTATTTTATTACAGCCTTATCGGCTCTTGGCACATTTGCGGTGTTTTCCCGGATTGCTTTCATATGAAAATGAAAACCATTATCAATGGTAGCGAGTTTTTTCAGGTGTGTCAACAAACAGTATCATTTTTCTTGACATAAACGAGCGATCGTTCTATAATTAAATTAGAATATTCGACCAATATGGTCTATTATTCGAAAATGATTTCAGGATACCACATGACCGAAAAAGAGCAGGAGTTTAAAGACCTCATAATCACCAGAACCAGGGATATTCTCAGCCGGTTCGGATTCAACAAGACCACCATGGAGGATATCGCCAAATCGGTGAACAAGGCGAAAAGCTCCATTTACTATTACTTTGGGAGTAAACTGGAAATAGTACGGGCGGTGATCGACCGGGAAAGTGAATCCATGAAAGCGGCAGTGATCTTGGCGGTTAAAGAACAGGAAACACCGCAGGACAAGCTGCGCGCCTATGTAACCACCCGCATAAACTACCTTAAGAAAACGGTCAATTTTTATAACAAGGTTATTGGTGAATATTTGGAGTACTATTCCTTCATTGACAAGGCAAGGGAAAAACATCTCAAGGACGAGCTTACTATAATCAAATCGATTTTACAAACCGGAGTAGAACAGAAATCTTTTGTGATAAAAAACATCGATCTAACGGCATTTGCAATAATTACGGCCATAAAAGGCCTGGAATACCCGTTTGCCACGGATAACAGTCTGTCGGAAAAGACAAATGTGGACAGTCTTATGGATATTTTACTTTTGGGTATTGTACGAAGATAGGGCCCGGAGGTCTCTCTTGTGAAAGGAACGATAACATGAAACGATTTTCAGAATTTGTGATAAAATTCCGTATTCCGATCATTATCATTACCATTATTATCACCGCTGTCCTGGGATTCCTGATGAAGTTCGACATAAACGCGGACCTGTCGAGTTATCTGCCCGCAGACGACCCGGCCGCCAAACTCTACCGCTATATCGGGCAGAAATACGCCGGCAGCAATATTGCGATCGTGGCTTTGGAGACCGACGATATATTCAACAAACAGACTATCGCGGATGTCAACACCCTTACCAATGAGTTCAAACTGTTGAAAGGTGTGGCCTACGTTACCAGCCTGACCAATGTGCTGGATGTAAAAACCCTGCCGGACGGGATGGATATCGGCAAGCTGATTGACGAGTACAACCTGCCGCAAACCCCCGCGGAGCTGGCCCGACTGAAGGAGTATACCTTGTCACGTCCGATATATAACGGCAGACTGGTATCGGCCGATGCCACGGTCACCTTGATTATCTGCCGGCTTGCCGAGGATTTCAATAAAGGCGATGTTGCCAAGCAGATCAGGGAAACGGTAAGCAGGCAGCACCCGGCTGAAAAGGTGTATTACAGCGGACTTCCGTTCCAGGTGTTGGAAATCAGCGATATTATCGTGAAAGACATTGTGTTTCTGATTCCTCTGGCCGGACTGGTTATCCTGCTGGTGTTGTTTTTCAGCTTCAGGACGATAAAGGGCGTGCTGCTGCCGTTAACAACGGTGGGCATCAGTATTGTCTGGACACTCGGGATAATGAGTGTCTTTAACATTCCCTTAAGTATCATTTCAAACATCATCCCGGTGGTGTTGATCGCCACGGGCAGCGCCTACAGCATACACGTCATCAACAGGTTCGGGGAGTATCGGGGAAACCAAAGCAGGATCAACCATTCAATCAGCTCCTTAAAGGAGGTCGGCGTCCCGGTCATGCTGGCGGCCTTTACCACGATGATCGGGTTTATCGCCTTTGTCTACGGATCATATCTGACGATTATCCGGCAGTTCGGTATTTTTTCCTGCATCGGTATCTTTTTTTCGTTTCTTGTCTCCGTCACTTTTGTGCCCGCGGTGCTGTCGTTTTTGGTGGCAAAAAAACCGGGCGCCGCCAAAAAAAGCGGCAGCGGTGCCGTGAACCGGATTATGGACCGCATCGGCTCTTTCGTCCTCAAATACAACAAGGCAATTATATTCACGGGAATCATAATAGCCATTGTCAGCGTGATCGGAATGCCAATGATAAGCAGAGAGATCGATATGCTCTCGTATTTTAAAGGAAACACCAATATACGGCAGGCCGAGTCCATAATCGGCAATAAACTGGGGGGGTCGGTGCCCATACAAATTCTGGTAAAAGGAGACATCCAGGACCCCCGTGTATTACGGGAGATGGCGGACCTGGAAACGTACCTGAAAAATGAGGTGAAACTGAACAATCCGCAGTCAATCGTTGAGCTGATCGAGGAAATGAACAAGGCCATGGGCGAAGGCAAAAAGATCCCCGACTCAAAAAGCAAAATCGTCAACTTGTGGTTTCTGATTGAGGGTGATGAAGTAGTCTCGCAGATGGTGAACAATGATAAAACCGAAGCACTTATCACCGCGACCACCGTCAATTTCAACACCAGGAATCTGAAGACCATCGTGGAAAAAATAGGGAACTATATTCATTCACACGACAGCGGCCTTGTCACCTTTCAGCAAACCGGCCTGTCGGCCATTTATACCAGACTTGACCAGAGCATTGTAAACAGCCAGATCCAAAGCATTATTATCGCGATTATTATGGTGTTCCTTGTCAACATGCTGTTAATGCGCTCACTCGCCGGCGGACTGTTGGGCATCATCCCTATTTCGTTTACCCTGCTGTTTTTGTTCGGCTTTATGGGATTCGCCGCCATTCCCCTGGATATCGCCACCGTCCTGGTGGGAAGCATATCGCTCGGTATCGGCATCGATTACTCGATTCATTTTATCCACCGGTTTAAATCCGAGTTGAAGAACCAAAAATCAATGCATGATGCCCTGAACAAAACCCTAGAGACTACCGGGAAAGGCATTTTAATCAATGTCGCAACCGTAACCCTGGGGTTTCTGGTACTGCTGTTGTCCAGCTTGATTCCGTTGAACCGGTTCGCTCTATTGATCGCCATTACCATGATCGGTTCGGGGGTCGGGGCCGTCACCCTGCTGCCGGCCGTTATCATTGTGTCACGGATTGATTTTTTAAAAACCAACAAGGTGAAAGAAGGAGAGAAATAAGATGATAAAGAGATTACACTTTTTGCTATTTATTTTGGTTATGTTCATTCCCGCATATCAGGGGTTTTGCCAGGCCGGCTCACCGACCGCAACACAGATCGTTGAAAAAATGGACCGGGTTATCAATGCTCCCAAGGACCAGGATTTTACGGTCAAACTGATCCTGATCGAAAAGAACGGCGATACCAGGGAGCGCATAATGAGCATGAAGCAAAAGGGGAGCGACAAACGGTACGTCAAATTCCTGTCTCCCGCCGATCAGCGGGGGATTGCGTTTCTGTCGTTACCGAACGATGTTATGTACATCTATCTTCCGGCCTATGCCAAGGTACGGCGGATTGCCTCGCATGTAAAGAATACCAGTTTTGCCGGGACCGATTTTACCTATGAGGACATGGAAGCAATCAACTTCTCTCAGAAATATGACGCGCAGCTGCTGCGCAAAGAAGACAACAGTTATGTAGTGCAGTTAACTCCGAAAGCGGGTATCCGGTCCGATTATTCAAAACTGATCATCTGGATCAGAACCGATATATTTTTCCCCATAAAAATCGAGATGTATGACCGCGGCGGTAAACTGTATAAAGTAATGACACGGTCCGATATTGAAAAGGTTGACGGGTATTGGGTAGCAAAGACATCGGAGATGAAGAATCTGAAAGCGGGCAAAAGCTCAAAAATGATCATGCAGAATATCAAATTCGATTCCGGCTTGTCCGACAGTATTTTTACCAAACAGTATCTGAGCAGATAAAGGGATAACAGAATGGATGCCGGAAAACTCATTTTCATTATCTGTTTTTTGTACCTGCCGCTTTCCTTTTTGACCGCCCAGGAAGAAAAGGTCGGCATAAGCGGCGGTCTGCAGACCGAGGACCATTTCAGCCTGACCGAGGATGTGAACAACACCTGGCATGAATACCGGCTTGATCTGAAACTGAAGGCGGCCTTTTCCGACAAGGCCGAGTTCTTCTCCGAATGCTGGATCAGGACCTGGGGTCTGCCTAATGTCCTTGAAAGTGCTGATCTGACGGACAGGGACAAGGTGGTGAGTATGAACATCGCCTTACGGGAGGCGTATGTGGATATCTATGATTTCTTTATCGATCATCTGAATATCCGCATCGGCAGGCAGCGCATTGCCTGGGGCACCGGCGACAAACTGAATCCCACCGACAACCTGAACCCGTATGATCTGGAAAATATCTGGGATTTCGGCAGGCATCTGGGCTCCGACGGCATCAAAGCCTATTATTACCTCGATGACTTCTCCATTACCCTGGTGTATATCCCGCTTTTCACGCCCGCGCTGCTGCCCAAGGGCAGCTGGGCTGATGTGCTCTCTCCGCCGATTGACCTGCCTGCGGGCCTGACCCTGAACAACATGTCCGATTCCATTACGCTTCCCCAAACGAGCCTGCTGGACAGCGCGACTATCGGCGTAAAAATCGCCTTTCTGCTGCTCAATTTTGATGTTTCGCTAAGTTATGTGTACGGCAGGGATTCCCTGCCCATAGCGGACAAAAGCACATTGACGACGCCCGGACTGCCCGCGGTTAACATAGCAAGCGAACTGTTTTACCCGCGGGAGCATATCGTGGGGGCAGATCTGGCGGGTGAGTTGTTTTCTGTCGGGGTATGGGCCGAGGGCGCGGTTTTTTTCCCCGAAAAGGTTACCTTGACCACGGATTCGACCGCGGTCGGCGGGAGTATACAGAAGGATACCGTGCTGAAGGAACCGTATTTTAAATATGTGGTGGGCTTCGACTATACGTTTGACAACGGCATCTATATTAACGTACAGTATCTGCACGGATTTCTGCATGAGCGCGGTCCGGAGAATCTGCATGATTACTTTTTACTCGGCATGGACTGGAAGTTGTTCGACGGGAAAATCAAGCTCTCTCCCCTTGCGGGTGGCGTTGAGATCGATGATTTTACGGATATCGCCGGGAATTACGCTGTTTTTTATTCACCGCAAATCAGTCTGTATCCGATCGATAACGCCGAAATAACGATCGGGTGTATCATGATCGACGGTACGGACTCCACGACATTCGGCAGGGCCAAAAATAATGATGAGTTTTATCTCCGGATGAAATATAGTTTTTGAGAGGCGCTCGGCATGTATGGCTCAGGCGGGATTTGCTGCCCCCAGCGAGCCCTTCCGTTTTCTGTAGTCCGAGGGTGTCAT
>CAZWKE010000075.1:0-6455 GCA_964634205.1 uncultured Spirochaetaceae bacterium | reverse complement strand
TTCCTTTTGTAAAGAGAAAAATAAAAAAATAAGCGGAAGCAATGTATATTTGTCTCCACGGTTAAGTCAAAAAGGTTGCAAATCAGCCACGCATGTTTTAAACTGGTTCTTATAAAAAAATCATTACATTAAAACACCCAAAAGAAAGTTGGCCAATGTTCACACGTTTTTCGAAGTTGAGTTTCATGGTTTTTTTTATTGTACTCTTACTATCCCCGCCCCTGTACGGTGAGCAGGGGAGTCTGACTGAACTCCCGCTGGGGACAGCGGGAGATCGTTGTTACCATCTGGACGGAAGCTTTTCTGCAAACCCCGTGATTATAACTGATTCCCTCAGCTTTCAGGATATCTCCTCACATTTGTATTATTTTTTTGCCGCCGATCAAGATCCCGATCCGCGGCATATCCTTACGTCCGGATTTTCCCCCACCAATGGACGTGTGTGCTGGGGATCTAAAAAAAATGCCTGCTGGTTTAAATTTGATTATGTTGCCCGGGTTTCAAAACCCAAGCGTATCAATATTGAGGTCCTGGTCACCGGTTTCCCCCTGACGGTAGAGCCGGGGCAGAAAGGCACTATACTCATATATCTAAACTATCCCGCGGGAATCATTTCTACCACCAGGATCTTTTCCGCCCAGGCATACCATTCGCGGATGACATTCAGAACGGCGTTTACCGCCCTGCTGCTGGGCATTCTTCTTTCCCTAATCCTGTACAATCTGGTCATCTTCCTCTGGACCAGGGACCTCTCATTTTTCTATTTCTTTCTATACCTGCTGGTGTTTGCCTTTCATATTTACCTGCGGGAGGATTATTTCCATAATCTTTTCCCTTTCTTAAGAGATTATTATTTTTCCATACCGCCTTTGGTTTTTGCCACACTCTTTGCCATGACAATTTTTAATACGCGAAAAAACTTTCCCGTTCAGCACCGGATCCTTGGCGCCTTTGTAGCGGTGGGAATTGTCCTTTCGCTCTTGTCTCCTTTTTTTCGCGCCTCTTCGGTATTGCTGCAAAACATTCTGAATATATACCGTTCGGTTATGTTGGCCTATGAGTTGGGATTGATCATCTATTTCAGTTTCAGGCGCATCTGGGAGGCGCTTTTCTTCCTGGTTTCCTGGGTTCCTCTGATTGTGACCGTTATCTTTCTGCAACTGGAACAGGCGGGGGTGCTGCAGACCAATGGACCGTTTCTGTTTTTTATGATGCGGGACGGCATGTATGTGGCCGTAGCCTACCAGGCTGTTCTAATTTCCGTGGTCCTGGCCAGAAAAATAAATTTATTTCGTCGAAAAGCGGAAGTCGTTCAGAATGAAAAATCTGAGTTGGAACGGATCGACCGCCTGCGAACACGGTATTTCATGAATATTTCCCATGAGTTCCGCACGCCCCTTACCTTGATTATCGGACTTCTGGATAACATCGGTGCCCGCAAACTGGGGGATCGTATCCCGTGGAACCAAAAGGTATTTTCCATTTTGAAGCGGAACGCCGAGCGGCTGGTGCTGTTGGTGGACAACATGCTGAAGATCATGCAGTTGGATCTGCACAAGTATCGGGTAAAGAACGAGGAGGTTTCTCTGACCTCCTACCTGGAGTTTATGGTCAGTGAATTCGAGTCTTTGGCTGAAAGGGATTCCAAAATATTGCTTTTTTGCAACCGGGCCGGTGGAGAAATTATTATTAATACGGACAAGGCGCTTCTGGATACGATTGTGCTTAACCTGCTGTCAAACGCGTTTAAATATACCCCGTCGGGAGGAAGGATAGTAATCAGCCTGGATGTCAAAGATCAGCGAGTGTGCCTGGTTGAGGTGTGTGATACCGGTCCGGGGATTCCACCGGATAAAATTGATGATATTTTTAAACGCTTTTACCGGGTGCGTTTTGGAGAGGAACAAAAAATCGGAGGCGCCGGCCTTGGTTTGGCCATTGTCCGCCGTGCGCTGGAATTAATAAGTGGCCGGGTGCAAGCCGGAAACAGAGACGGTGGGGGTGCTTTTTTTCACGTTTATCTGCCGTATGTGAGGCGGGAAACGAAAGTAAAAAAGATTACCTATCAACCTACGCGGGAGATTCGCTCCTATGAAGACAGTTTAAACCGTGATGAGGATAAGGAAATCACACAGAAGCCGGAAGGAAACAAGCCGCCTGTTTTGGTTGTGGAAGATAACGACGATCTGCGTGCATACCTGGAGGAGGGCTTGCGGGAAAATTTCAATGTTTTTCCGGCCCCGAACGGGAAAAAAGCCCTGGAGCTTCTTCAAACGGGGCTCGGGCCGCGGCTGATCCTTTGTGACATTATGATGCCGGAGATGGACGGCATAGAGTTTTATAAGGTTATCAGCGCGGATGGGTATCGGGACATTCCCTTTATTTTTCTTACGGCCAGGGTGTCGGAAGAAGAAAAAATAACGGCACTGAGCGGGGGCGCTGTTGACTATATCTATAAACCGTTCTCCCTGCAGTCTCTGTTGGCTAAAATCGGCAGTATGGTTTTGCAGCAGCGGATGGTAAAGGAAAAATACAAACAGGAGGTAAAGGAACGCTTCCTGCAGTATCTGGAAGAACCGGAAAACCCAAAGGAACCGGTGGGTAAAAGAAACACGGACAAACAGCGGCTTGAACTGTTTCTGACGCACTATCGCTTTTCTCCCCGGGAAAAAGAGGTGTTGGCCTTATTTTATCAGGGACTGCGCGACAAAGAGATCGCGGCAAAGCTGGATCTGGCCCCCAGTACGGTGTCCAATCTCTTAAGTAGGGTCTATAAAAAAACTTCGGCGTCAGGCAGGACCCACCTGCTGCGTATGATCAATAGGTCCGCGGAATAGCACCCGTACACCGGATATCGCCGCAAAGCCGGCCGGGAGAAAAATCCACATTCATAGTAAGAATCTCTACATTGCGGAGATCTCCCGCGGCCGGTAGACTTATTTTCCATAAATCTAACCTAAACCATTATTGAGGAGGCATTTTATGCAAAACAAAATTCATTTGGTATTAATGACGGGATTATCGGTTTTGATCTTTTTTGCGGGGTGCAAATCAGCAACCATAGGTATCAAAACGGAGAGTCCCGAGATTGACGGAAAAATAATGCTTATCATGAAACAGCAAGCATCCGGAACGGAGCTGAAATATGACTATAAAATAGATAAGATTAAATTTAAAGATGATACTATAGAGATATATACCAACATGAAGGGAGGGTTCAAAAGGGCAATCAGCATCTATCGTATCTCCAAAAAACAATTATCGATACAGGTCTTCATAGCTGAACCGGGCAGCAACAGTTATAAACCGGCACATAACAATTTTGCTACCGGCAAACCTGTCGGATGGACGTTGAAACGAGATGTCGATGTTGAATATTTGATTGCTAATGAAAAATTACATGGGATAAAATTTCTTAAGGATTACGATATGCCGTGGCTTGTGGGAGATAACAGCAGCGTTAATCCTATCGACATCATAAAAAAAGACAGTTTTATTACCTGGTAGGAGGAAAACGATGAAAAAGGTATTAGTCGGGATAACGTTTTTATGTTTGATTGTATTTGTCGGTTGCCAGGCAAATACGCAGGTGTATGAACTGATTGAAAAATTAGGTTCAACCGATAAAACCGAAGTAAAAAAAACTCTGAATGAATTGAAGAGTATCGGAGAACCGGCGGTCGTGCCCATAATTGAAAAAATGGAACAGGATACCAAAAATAAATTTTTAATTCCCGGTTCAATAGGACTGTTGGCTATCGGAAAACCGTCCGTAACCCCATTGATAAACGTACTCAAAGACAGCAATAAGCGGTTTGAGCTGCGCGCCATTGCGGCCCGGACCCTGGCGGATCTAAAAGACCCGCGTGCGGTTGATCCGCTTTATAATATTCTCACCGACAAATCGGAAAGCGGAACGTTACGAAAGCATTGCGGGGAAATGATTATGGCCATGGCCAAAACCGGCGTGCCCGAAGCACGCGAGGCCATGCTGAAGTATATCAAAGAATAAGGGAGTATCTAATGGCAGTGAGTTCGGTTAATAACAGCAACATAGCAATGAAACTGAATTTATCGGTAAAATCTATTACAGAATCCTCCGCAATCTTAAAAAAACTGAAACTGGACAGTGGTCAGCTGCTGTCCGGCTTGGGATTGCCCGGAGAAGCTGACTATTTTGCAGTAAACAACAAGTTGTTTGCCAAACAGATCAGCGTCATCCAGGGGGGTGAATACCGTATTCTAAAAACCAACAATAAAGTCACGGAAATAAAGCAGCAAACATCATCTTCACTGCAAGGCTTCACGTATGCCGGATACAAATGGGGCCTGGGTAATGGGGTTGTCACCATAACCTGGACGGGCCCCGCGGGAACATTCGCCGTTAAACTGAATACCTGGAAAGACCAGACCAGCCACATTGAAGAAAAATTCTTTTACGAGAAAAAACAGACCATTGAACTGGCCGGTGCATTAATGGCTGTGCTGGGTGCATTGAATACGTCTTCACCCCAAACCGATTTCAGTCGGTTCGAAACGGACATCATTATACCGCTTAAGGAACTGGATAAAAAATTCAATAACGATGATTATAAATTAATCGTGTTTGAAAAATCCATGGTCGGCATGTTTGTGGGGAACAGAGACGATATTTTTGATGATAAGGCCTTAAATAATCTGCTGCTGGACCTGATTCGGTTCAGTGCGGAGATTAGCGGAAATGCTGAAAAAAACAAGATCCTTGCCGCTATGAAAATAGTGGACAGCATCTGGTTAAAAATCATCAAAAAGTTGTTCAAGGCCTTGCAGAATATCGGCGGTAAAGTATTACGGTTAAAAACAAGTAAAATCTCTGAGATCAGTATTTTATTTTCAACACTTTCTACCGTTTGGTACCTCAGGCAGATGATTCGTCTGCATAATTTTCCGGGTGTACCCGACCTTAAAGATTGGAGCCCGGATTTTGTTTCACCCCGATCTGAGACGGGCAGCGGCGGCTCTTCACACATCAACTGGCCGAAGGCCGAAAGATTTCGGGAGGAGATACATTATTTGGAGAGTTAAGGGGGAATAAGGAGGAAACAGTGAAAAGAATGTACAGCAGGAAATTGATTATAGTAACAATAGTTATATTTTTTATCTCAATGGTCAGCGCATATGGTGATAAATTAATAAAAGAAGAATGGGAAAAAACATTGTGCAAAAAAGGAAATTTATCACAGCGGGCCTACTCGATTATTGAGACAAAAGATCATGCATATTTGGCCGCAGGATCTACTTCGGTACCCGGTAAATTGGTGAGCAGCAAAAATGCGTGGATAGTAAAATTCGATAAAAGCGGGAAGATCCAATGGGATAGAATATTCGGTGATAAGCATGAAAGTGAGGCCTTTTGTGTCATCCAGACCCGAGACGGGAGTTATGCGTTTACCGGATATTGTTCGGCGAAGGATAACCGGATCGATAATGATATATGGGTGGTAAAGCTTGACGTAAAAGGTAGTCTTCAATGGGAAAAATCATTCGGCGCGAAAAATGACGATAAAGCATCCTCAATAATTCAAACCAAAGACGGTGGATATGTGGTAGTGGGTTATAGTGAGACTGAACCAAAGTCCGGTAAGTTAAAGGATGTAAAAAAGAATATATGGATACTGAAACTGGATGCGAACGGTAATAAACAATGGGATAAAAAGATAGGCAGGGAGGATCGAAATGATAAAGCCACCGCGGTTGTTCTCGCGCATGACAACGGTTATGTCGTTGCGGGGTACACTGCCTCCGAAGGCAAAGGGTGGTCACGGTTTTGGGTTGTAAAATTTGATGAGAAAGGAAATAGCGTCTGGAAAAAATCATTTGAGAATAATTTTAATCATGAATATGCTTTATCCTTAATTTCTACACAGGACGGTGGTTATATGCTTGCCGGATATACCTGGTCGGACAGTTTTGGGAAAAAGATGAAGGTTTATAAAATCAGTGCGACGGGTGATCTGCAATGGGACCGATCATATGCCGATGAATTCGGTACACTGGCTTATTCCATAACCCAAATTGAAGACGGCGGCTATCTGCTTGCCGGCAAGGCTGAACATTTCGTCAAGGTTCTTGAAAGCAATGGTAAGTGGAGTACCTATTATTACCCGAAGATACTGCTGCTGCGGCTTAGTGCTGAAGGTAAGGAGCTGTGGTCACAGGATCTGGGAAAAGGAGATCCGCGATCAATTATAAAGACGAAGGAAGGGAAATACATAATGGCAGGTCTTCGTCTTACCAGTTCTATCCCTGCCAAAAGTGATAAATACTTCATGATTATGAAATTTGAAATTGAAAAATAGTGCAGATATGATGCATTTTTTTTACAGGTTGTATATATTTAAAAATGGGTATGAAAACTGACTGGCAAAGTGTTACCCGGGAATTCCCGGTCAATGAGAAGCTGATCTGGCTGAACA
>CAZWKE010000074.1:0-6696 GCA_964634205.1 uncultured Spirochaetaceae bacterium | reverse complement strand
ATAATTTTGAATGCCTCCTGGGCGTAAAGAACTACCAGCAGGACAAACAGCCCGCATAATATACCGAAAAAACGTTTCATCTGCTCCTCCTTACAGTGCGCAAATATATAGATTGAAAAATTCTTTTGGGGTTATACCGGTGTATTTTTGTTGAATTTGTACCAATTTTATCAAACAAACCTTTACCCGAAAATATTTTATTAAGATACCATAATTAAAATGGACGCTTATTCCGAAATCGGAAAAAGCGAGCGCAGTATAAAACACTTATTAAAACTTTGTCAAGGGTTTTTTTATTTTGCCGGACCACCGCCCACTTAGAAATGTCCACCAAGGCAAAGCAAAACACTGTTTTTACGCGTAATAGGTAATGAACTCCGGGGTGCAGGAGTTGTCCACAGCCCGTTACAGGTAATTCGGGCCGGGGCGCAAGGCTCATCCGCTCATGAATGCGGATCATCCCCTGCCCCGGAGGGAGCCGGATTCCCACAAAAAAAGGAGGCATTATTATGCGCGGAAGAATCGTCACCGTGCACCCCCGCATACTCGAACAAAAATTGAAGGTAAAGGCCACCCTGCTCACAGAAAAGCAGGGACTGCTGCAGGCCTTTATGCCGGACCGCGAGCTTTCCGCCCTGCTGCCGCGGGGCATCCTTTTGGCGGGTAAACGGCAGGCGCCCCGGCAGCTGCTTTCTACCATCAAGGCCATGCTCCAGCGCATGGCGGTGGGCCGTACGGTTCGCGTCTGGAAGTACGGGGAAGACTACTATTTTTCATTTATCCCCTGGCGTGAGGTTACATTTGAAGAGGGATAAAGCGGGAAATGGAACGGTATTCAGATAACATCCATATTAAATCCGGACACGGCAACAGCCGGGCGTTTCGGGGTATTGAAGGTGGAACTCTATAAAATGGGGAATATTCTGGGGGACGCGGATATTTTTATTGCCGCCGCGGCCCTCGAGAAATGTGATAGATTGGTAACGGGAAATATTGCCCGTTTCACCAGAATTCCCGCATTAAGACTCGAAAACCGGATCAGATGATTTATTATATCGTTATTCCCCGGGATTCATTCGCCTGATTGCCCGGCCAGTTCCGCGTACCACTTCCGCATCAGCACGGCAAAGGCCGCGGACACATTGAGCGAACGCTTGGCCCCGGCCATGGGAATGGAAACCCTGCCTGCTTTGCCGTCCGCCAGGGCCAGCGCCTCCGGACTCAGGCCCAGCTCCTCGGAGCCGATCAGTACCGTGCCCTGCCGCGGGAACACAAATTCATCAAGCGGGGTGCCGCCCAGCTCCAGGGCGAACACCCCCGGGGCCCGCGCCAGCTCACGGAGGGGCGCCACGCTCCAGGGCACGATCTTTTCACAACCGCGGGCGGTCTTGGAGGCACGGGGATGGGTCGGCCGCGGTGTCTGCGGCGACAGGTAGATATGCTCCGCGCCGAAGGCCTCGGCTGTTCTGAACATGGAGCCCACGTTGTACGGCGAACGGATGTCTTCCAGGTACACCCGCAGGGGCAGTACCGCCCGTGAAGCCGCGTCCAGCATGCCGGTTGTATGATCGATGAAATCCCATTCCGCGGGCGCCGCCCCCAGGTGTGTCAGGATAGTATGGCGCAGGTTGTTGATAAAGCGCAGGAGTTCTGCGGGCGAAAGCGCGCCGCTGTCCGCAATGCCGGCCCGGGCAAGGCCGCTGCTGTCTGAAAACCCGGCGCCCACAGACCCGCTGTCCGCCGGCCCGGCATCCGCCGCCGTATTCCGGTCAGCAGTCGCGAACCGGTCCTTATAATCCTCCGCGACCTCGGCATCCGCCGCCGTATTCCGGCCGGCAGTCGCGGACCGGTCCTTATAATCCGCCGCAGCCTCGGCGCCGGCCGCCGCCGCAGACCGGTCCGCGCCCAGGTCCTTATAGTCCGCCGCAATCAACTCACACAACCCCCGCAGATAGGCGCGGTCCGGTGCCTTTCCCCGGGCAAGCTCCGTTTCCATGCCCCGCAGAATAAGGGCAATCTTGCGCAGTCCGGTTTTGGGGGGAAGTTCGCGTAATTTTCGCAGTGGAAACATGGCGGTCAGGGGCCTCTAATACGCCTGTTTGATGATCTCGAGCAGCTCCTCATCCGAGGCCATGCGGGAGAGGTAGTTCATCATGTCGAAGGAGCGGGCCACCGAGGTGATGTCCATCATATCGTCAAGGTTCAGATCGAAATCACGCAGGCGCGGGGGAAGCTGCAGAGTACCGATCAGCCGGCGCAGGGCCTCCACGGCCTTCTTGGAGGCGTCGATCGATGAGACGCCCTCGGTCTCCTCCCCCAGCAGACGGGCAATGGGCGCTATTTTCTCCGAACTGGTATTAATGGAAAACTCAATCACACTGGGAAAAAGGATGGTGGCAAGCCACGATTTCGGGACCATCAGCTTTGAGTTCAGCGCGTAGGCCAGGGCGGAACCGATCCCCTGCTTACTCATGCTTAATCCCAGCCCGGTAAGCATACCGGCCGAGGCCGCGTCCACGCGCATCTTCACGTCCTCCGGGTCTTTTAAAGCCTGGTTGATGTTCTGCACCAGCATCTCTATGGCTTTGTAAAAAAGCGAATCGGCAAGAAAATTGCTTTTTGCCGATATAATCCCCTCAAAAGCGCTTAAAAAGGTGTCCACCATCGTAGTGGCAGTATATTTCGACGGCAGGGAAAGGCTCAGCTTGGGATCGATGAGGATGCTTTTGGTGATGCCCTCCTGCGCCGTGCATATCCTGCCGCTGCGGTCGCGCGCGTCCACCACCAGGTACTCGTCCGTGTACATAAAGGGATTACGGCAGGTTGTGGGAATTTCTATATAAGCCAGGGGCGGTTTTTCCGGTTTTGTCCCGGACATAAAATCGTCAAAATCATTTTTACATTTGGCGGCCATGGCCACGGCTTTGGCAATCGAAAGCGCGCATACGCCGCCCATACCCACCACCACCTCGGCGTGTGACCCGCGCGCCAAAAGCAGGGCCTCATCCACCGTCGCACTGGTGGCGTTGGGCACGACCTCATCATAAACAATATAAGAGATGTTCTTTTTCTCCAGCAGGGTGGTAATCCGTTCTATGGTCTGACGCTCATACAGGATCGCCTCGGTCACCACCAAAACCCGCTCGCCGAAGCGTGCCGCCACGTTTCCCAGGCGATTAATCACATCGATTCCGAAGATGGTTTCGTGGGGGATTGAAAAAATCAGGTCAGGCATAGATGCTCCTTCGGCCAAAGAAAAAGGCGGAAAAGCAACGCACCCTCCGCCTTATGATACCATTCTATAATATATAAAAAAACCTATGAGGAAAACTGATCCATGATTTTATCAGCCACGGCCTCAATCACCTTGTCTGAGATATAATTGGGATCCTCAAGTTTTCTCTTTACTTCTTCAACCCTGTCCCAGCGGATATCCTGCGCGTTCTTTGCGCTTTCCGTAGCCTGGTAGATCTCGGCCTTTGATTTGGCCTCCTGAGAGACATTAATCGAGTCAGACTTTTTCCCCTTTTCCGCTTTTTCGGGTTTTCCGGTTTTATTATACCTGGTAATGGGGTCAACTGGGCCTATTCCTTCAATTGTCATATGAAAACCCTTCCTTTCCTCTCCTTTTGTATATCGTCACTCTTGTGCCGAAACTTGAGTTTTTTTACCGCCGGAAATAAAAATAACAAACTCACCCTTTATTTTCGTCATTCCGCTGAAATAGTTCAAGACATTTTGTGCCGAATCGAATAAAATTTGTTCATATACCTTGGTCAGCTCCCTGCCCACCGCCAACAGGCGTTCGCCGTCGATTTCGCTGATATCACGCAGCAGCTTTTCCACGCGGAAAGGAGATTCGAACACCACACATCCGGCGTCCGCGGCCATCAGCTCGCGCAGGCGCGCCTTCCGCCTGCCGGCTTTGGGCGAGAGAAATCCCTCAAAACAGGTTCCCTTTACAGGGACCCCGGCAACACTTAACAGCGCGGTAAAAGCGGATGCCCCGGGCACCGGCACCACGGCAAATCCGTTCCCGCGGGCCTGGTGCACTATGGCCGTACCGGGATCCGAAATACAGGGGGTACCGCCGTCGGTTACCAGGGCTACGGACTTGTTATCTTTCAACAGCGTAAGTATACTCCTGCCGGCCTTTGCTTCATTATAGGAATGGTAACTGATCAGGTGTTTTTTTATCCCATAGTGGTTCAACAGTTTCAGGGTGTGCCGCGTGTCCTCGCAGGCAATACAGTCAACCTGTTTCAGGACCGAAAGCGCCCGCAGCGTAATATCCTCGAGATTTCCGATTGGGGTTGCCACAACAAACAAGGTAGCCATAATTGTAAGCATACCCTGAAAAATTACCACTTGCCAACCCCAAAAAAATGGATTAACCTTAAAATGAGGGGGAGAAATTATGAGTCATAGAAAAAGAGACGACAAGGTTCAGAAACTGCGGCAAAAAAAGCAGGATACCAAGCGCATGTTAAAGATGGAAGGAAGAATTACACACGGCACCCGCGGCAAACCGACCAGGGGTGCAAGGGGTAATAAAAAGTATTAAAAACAGGGAGTATCACCTATTCCTGTACTGATAATCGGATTTCTCATTATTGTAACCGCCGTCGTGCTGATGCTGACGACCACCCAAAAAAAAAGCACCGGTACGCAAAAGAATATTCTTAGACAAACAACAAAGCGCCCTCCGTGCCCGCTCTGCGGTTCACCTCTTGCTCCTACCCAGAAACTGCGTTCCGTTTCATATCCCGCGGGCAGCGAAAAAATCATGCATATTCAGGGCTGCCCGTATTGCGCACCGGATACTTCAACCCTGGTCCGGCGCTGCCCGGTATGCGGCAAGGTCATTCCCCGTGACGGCTTCGCGGTGGGCAGGATGTGGGAACGGGGCGGAAAACTCCATCTGCACATAACCGGCTGCACGGTGTGCAAACCGCGGTACCGGTTTACAGAGTAATAATCTCCGCCTGCAGGGTGTCCAGTTCCGCTACCGCTATGGTGGCACGCTCCGCCAGGTATCCGGAACAGGTCCCCGGGTTAAGCAGGAGCCTGTCCGTGCCCTGCAGCAGGGCCTGGTGATTATGGCCGTACACCACCAAGTCAAACGATCCTTCCCGGTAAAACCGTTCGGCCAGTTCAGGATAATGCATGATGGCGATTTTCCTGCCTCCCAGCTCCACCTCATGCAGGATATCCTTGAAAACGCACAGGCCCCCGGCCTTCTGTGTTAAGAGCAGTTTATCCCCGTCGTTATTCCCGAACACCGCGTACATTTTTTCACAGACCGGCCGTATTTTTTCGATTATATTGAACACAAAAGGCGAACAGAAATCACCGGCGTGGATCAAAGCTTCCACCTTCCGTTCCCGGAAGATATCAATGGCCCGGGTGATGTTTTTTAAATTGTCGTGCGTATCCGAGAATATTCCGATTTTCATGCGCCACCTCCTTCGCTTTTATATCGATAACAGAAACACAGATTCTTGAAAATCCGTGTTCATCCGTGCATATCCGTGAGCTTTATTCCCCATAGCGTTTTTTGAACTCCTCCGCCACCTCCTGTACAAACAGGTCCAGGTATTCCGGTGCCAGGGCCGAGACATGGGGCATAAGACAGCAGTTGGGACAGGTGCGCAGCGGGGAAGCGGCGGGCAGCGGTTCTTCCTGAAACACGTCCAGAAAGGCGGCGCTTACCCTCCCCTGACGAAGCGCGGAAACCAGCGCGCCCTCATCCAGCGCGTTACCGCGTCCCACATTATAGATTGCCGCGTGCGGCGGCAGCAGGCCGAGCCTGCGTGTATCCATGATATTGTCCGTCCCGGTATCACCGGGCAGGGCCATGACCAGGTGATCGGTCTGCGGCAGTTCGGCATCCAGGGTATCCACGGAAATAATTCTATCACCGTTATCCAGGTAGTCCGGCAGGGGAATAATACTCCGTTTTACCCCGGTGATACGGGCGCCGAAGGGTTTTACAAGGCGCGCGATCATCCCGCCGATGGCCCCGAAACCCAGGATGGTCACCCGTGCCCCGCGCAGGGTGGTAAGCAGGGGCTCAAGCTCGGCCAAAGGCCATTGCTTTTCGGTCTGCAACTCGTATGCCTTGATAATCCCGCGGCAGCGGGCCAGGATCATGCCCACCACGGTCTGGGCCATGATCCGTCCGTGGAAGCGGCAGTTGTGCACTGCCAGTCCCGGCGGGTGCTTCACCCGCAAAAGCTCCCTGCCGGCAGCCGGGGTCACCAGCCATTCCAGCTTTGCCGCCCGGGCAAACCATTCCTCTTTAAAATACCAGACCAGCGCCACCTGAACATCCGGCAGGACCTTTTCGAAATCCGCCCGGGTCCGGCAGAGGGTGACGGTATTCCCGGGTAAAAGCGTTTCCAGCAGTTCTGCCTGCCGGGGGGAAAAGCGCCAGGCCAAGACCTGCGGATGGGGAATAAACACAGCGATATGTTTCATAGGTTAAAAGTAACAAATAAACGGTTCCGGATCAATGACGGCCGCTGTTTTGTTTTTGGCCGCCGACCTTCATTATCATCGATTGGTTATTCCAAAAACCTGCAACTTGCGTTATTATAAACTCATGAACTGCCGACCCGGCTGCGGTGCCTGCTGCATTGCCGTTTCCATTTCCAGCCCCATCCCCGGCATGCCGCAAGGAAAGCCGGCCGGGGT
>CAZWKE010000073.1:0-7540 GCA_964634205.1 uncultured Spirochaetaceae bacterium | reverse complement strand
ATAATTCTTCCCACACATAAAAAAGTGCCTACCACAACACTGTTTTTAGACAGTATTAAGAACTATTTACCGCAGAATTATACAGTTATCCTGATAGACGATGACGCGGATCACGAAAGCAGTAAGGCATTCAGCCGGGAGAAAAACGTTATAATTGTAAAGGGGGATGGTAATCTCTGGTGGGGCGGCGCCATAAACGCCGGTATAGATTACCTTTTCAAGCGGTTGGATCCACAACCCGATGATATCTGCGTTTTTGCCAATAACGACGTGCAAATAAACCAAAGCACCTTTCCGATGATCGCCGAAGCCTTGGATAAAAACAAGGACGCACTCTACCACCCGTGTGTGTTGAATCAATGGGGAGAAGAGAAATCAGCCGGGTCAAAAGTAATCACCTGGTTTCCATATATCTCAAGGCACCCGGTAAACTTTGCTACCGAATATGTGCGGATTGATATGGCCACTGCAAGATTTTTATGTTTCACCATACAGTCCCTGAAGAAAATAGGCGGGATCAGCGGGAACCTGCCGCACTACGGCGGCGACAATGATTTTTCTCTACGGGCAAAAAAAATCGGTATTCCGACGTTTCTTTTACGCAAAGCCGTTTGCACATTGGATGATCAGGAAACCGGGTTAAGCAGCTCCAATATAATGTCCGTCGCGGATTTATGGAAATCATTAACTTCGACCCGGTCGTCGAACAATCTTAAGTTCCGGTACCGGTTTGTAGACAACTATTTTCATAATCCGTTTATTTCCATAATGATCGTCTTTTCTATGGCGTTTACCATATTGATAAAATATATCCGCAATAGAATCTTTAAAAAAAGATGATTAATCGTCACTTTCCGCCACATACGTCGATATTCCCTTAACCATAACCGTTCCTTCCTTGTATGGTACGGGGATTAACACCTTCCGTTTAAGATACAATTCAAAAATATATTGCAGATAATTAAACCCCGATAAATGAGTCAATGGATACCCACCGCCGAACCGGGGATTGAAATCGATACAGAACAACCGCCCGGCCTTGTCCCGCATGACATCCACATCCATATTGCCGATATGTCCGAAAGCGGCGCTGATCTGCTTTGCCAGCTGCTCCAGTTCCGGCAGGTATATGGCCTGTGCTTTGTCGGTTTCTCCGGCCCGCATCAACAACTTCTTGCGAAAGCCCGCGTGCAAAAAATTACCTTCCAAATCATTAAACACGTCCATCCCTATTTCCATCCCCTGGATATACTCCTGCAGCATATATTCATCAGTATAATAAAACCGCAGTTCCTCATCGGTTCCAATGATCCTTTGCCCTACACTCCCACTCCCCCGTTTTTTCTTAAGGACCACCGGGAAACCGATATCATCGGTCGGCAACGAATAATAAGATTGCGGTACCGTAATCCCATTTTGACGACAAAAGAAATAATTCTTCTCTTTATCAAGACAGTTTTGGATTACGGTGTAATCGGAGATAATTATTTCTATCTTTTTTTCCCTGAACAAGCGCTTTTTCTGCGCCAGCACGGGAAGCTCAAAATCCATTAACGGGATAATTATATCGATGCTATACTCTATGCATTTCTTTAACAGGATCTCAGCGTATTTTTCCTCATCATCCAGCACACGCGGGGTGATAAAACATTCTATTTTATTTGAAACATGGAATCCGGCGGTCCGGCGTGAGGTATCGCACACAAATATTTTCAGATTATACTTTTTTTGTAATTCCAGGGCGTATTCCAGCAGATAGGTTTTTCTTCCTATATTGGTAAATAACACGTTCATCTATTTTACCGCCGCGCTTTCTATGGCCGCCAATGCCTTCAATGCAAGTTTGTCCCTGGCAAAATCGGTGACTGCAAGTCGGCGCGCGTTTTTGCCCATGGTTTTTAATTTATCCCTGTCTTTGTACATCAATTCAATCTTGTAGATATACTCATCCAAATCACAGAGTTTGCAGCCATACCCGATATGGTGCTTCTCAATTATATCCCTGTGCCATCCTGAATAATTAAGCAGTATGGGATTTCCCGCCGCCAGCGCGTCGAAAAACTTGTTCGCCGAGTTATGTTCAATTACCGGGATATTCGTAATGGTAGAGAGTGAAACATCGCACGCCGCCAGGTACTGCGGCAGCTGTGATTTGGGAAGGGGACCCAGAAACTCTATATTTTCCAATTTATAATCTTTTATCTGCGCCGCGATTTCCGCCTGGGCGCTGCCGTGTCCGATAATAACAAAATGGATATCCTTTATATGCGCTACCCGGCGGGCTGCCTCCACGATAAAGCTTACATTATGGATCCAGCCCAGCGAACCCGCGTACAAAAACACCGTCTTTTCCCCCCATCCGTATTTTTTCCTGATTGCCGCGCCGCTGATATCGGGACGAAACAGGTCTGTATCCGCACAATTGGGAATCAGGCTTATCTGCTTGTGCGTAGTACGGCATACGGATTGTACTCCGTCATACATTCCTGGTGAAAGCACAATGATCGCGCCGGCATTTTTATAGATCATTTTTTCAAAACCCTGAAGGATCTTGATGATGATCGTATTGTGCAGCACCCCCATCTCTATCGGCACACGGGGCCACTGGTCTCTGACCTCAAAAACAAACGGGATGCCCTTCCCTATTTTCCCCACAAGGGCGGGCAGTCCGACGGTTAACGGCGTACTTGTCGCGTAGATGACGTCATATCGTGAATGTAACAGAATATAGACCGAGCATAACAGGGCAAAAACACAAAACGATACCATTCGCTGCATAAAACTCATTGATTGCTCATATTTAAAATTACAGATGACAACATCAAGATTATCAATGACAAGCTTGGAAAAAAGCCTCCCTCCGGCCGCCTCCAGGTACTCCGGATTTATCTGCGCCTTACTGGTAAGTATCGTTACTCTGTGCCCCTTTGCCTGCCAATGTTCGGCAAACTTATACGCCCTGATCCCCCCTGCATAAGCGGGAGTACCGAAATACTGAAAGATATAAAGGATATTCATTTATTGACCTGTTTTTCACTGAAATAGAGGTTACCGCCGCCCCCGGTATTTACAATTAATCCATTGGCAAGATTTTCATCGTAATAATACTGGATACTTCTGATATTGTATATCGGGTCCACCGCAATACCCGTTTCCCGTATAAACCGGGTAAAATAGGTATTTTGATTTTCCAGCTTTTGCCCGTATTTCCCGGCAAAGCGATCATCGATAACCAGGTTCTTTATACAGTCCTTGTTCACAAATTCAAGCGCGGCGGCAAGGCAGCGCTCCCCGGTCCGGGAAACCGAAATGCCGATTACCCGTATATCGAGCTTACATTCATGCAGGGCGGAAACAATGCCCAGGGCGGTTGTGCCCGTGCCGTAAGGCAGCAAAATCCAATCGATCGAGCGCAGCGCCTTATTGTCGGTAAAAATCTTTATAAAAAGTTCTTTGTATGCGTTTAAGCCCTCTTTAGTGTGCCCGCCTCCCGGGATCCAAAAAAAGTCATGATAGTTGTTTTTATAATCTTCAATAAAATCATAGGCCGACTCATTCGACGTAAAATTCACAGTAGCGCCCATTTTATACGACAGGAACAAGTACGGATACTGCCTTACCGTGTCTTTGCCGTATTCATCACTGATAATGATCAGGTGCACGGGGATATTATGCCTCATTCCCCAATACGCGGTAGCCATGCAATGACTTGAATACACCGATCCCATGGTAATGATTCCCTGCGGCGTCTTCCCGGCAAGGATATATTCCAGTTTTCTCAGTTTATTGCCCCCGGCCGTATTACAGATCAGGGTCTCATCCAACAGCCGGAGCCGGGAATGGATGCGATGTAAACTGTAGGTGTTTTTTAAACTCTCCATCTACCCTGCCAGCTGTAAATAATCCTTGATCAATTGGGCGCTCATTCCCTTAAATGCCTTTATATGCAGTGTATTCTGCGGAAAAAAGATTGAGATCGCGGTAAGCACGATAATTTTCAAGTCTATCCAGATATTTTTGTGTTCCTTATACCATAGTTCAAGCTTCCCTTTGACCGGCATTATTTTATTTGCGTAAATTGATTTTGCCTGTTTTGGTTTTTGCGAGAGAAATCTTTCCTCATCACGGAAAAACAGGGAACCGAGCCCGGTCAAGCCGGGTTTGTTGTTCAGATAAATGTTTTCCTTGATCTCACGGGGGTACTGTGCAAAACCGTCCTCCATCAATGGTCTCGGCCCCACGATGGAGATATCGCCCTTCAACATGTTGAAAAGCTGCGGAAGCTCATTTATTTTTGTCTTGCGCAAAAACCTGCCCACCGGAAGCACTCGCGGGTCTCCGGTGTACGTAATACCGCCCTCCTGTTCGCTGTTCTTGCGCATGGTGGTAAACTTGAAAATAACAAACTTCCTGTTGTCCAGTCCCACGCGTTCCTGCAGATAAAAGACCTCACCCTCGCCCGTGCATTTCAATACCAGCATGACAATCAGCAAAAAGGGAGAGAAAATAATCAAACTGATAAGCGATATAAAAATATCAATAATCCGTTTTATGACGGCATATACCATACGTATTTCTATCCTGGTGTTCTCACGCTGCTGGGGATATTCACCACCCTGTGCTCAAGCCACTGCGCCTCATCTATCCGAAACACTTCACAGTTTTTATACATCGAAAGCGTATTGAGTAAGCGCCAGCAGGGCCTGGTCATGACCCCGTTATCATTCGAGTACTTCAAGAATTCGTTCCGCTCCGTAAGGTCTCCCAAGATGATGGCGTTCAACCAATAATTTGAGCGGCAGTCGGCCGGCTCGCTTACATAGGTAAACGGCAGATCCTTGAAGCTTTCCCGGTAAATTTCAGCGAGTTGTCGTTTATTTTTCAGATACGCATCCAGTTGTTCCAGTTGGGCACAGCCCAATGCCGCGTTGATATTCGGCATGCGGAAATTATAACCCACTTCATCATGGACATATTCCCAGGGGTGCGGGACCTTCGCCGTGGTGGTAATATGTTTCGCCCGCAGGGCAAGCTCTTTGTCATCGGTCACCAGCATACCACCCCCGCCGGTGGTCATGGTTTTATTGCCGTTGAAACTGAAAATACCGATCCGCCCGAACCGTCCGGTATGTTTTCCCTTATATAAACTGCCGATCGATTCGGCCGCGTCTTCCACCACCGGAATCCCATAAGCGGCGCACACCTCGGCTACGGCATCAACCCTGCAGGGATGCCCGAAGATATGGACGGGCACGCAGGCGGCAATACGTTTTTTGGTATTTTTATTATAGCGGTACCCGTTATCACCGCGGAAGGTGTGCCGCCGCAGGTACTCTTCCAGTTTCTCAGGGTCCATCCCCAGGGTCGATCTTTCCACATCCAGAAAGACCGGTTGGGCACAGCAGTAACTGATGGCGTTCGCCGTTCCCACAAAACTCAGTGCCTGGGTCAGGACCTCATCATCTCGCTCCACCCCAACAAGCCGCAGAGCCACCTGCAGCGCGGCCGTGCCGTTGACCGCGGCCACGGCAAAACCGCTGCCTACGTAGGTCTTAAACATCTCCTCGAATTCATTGACATACTGCCCCACCGAAGAGACAAAACCGCTGTCTATACAGTCCGCCAGGTATTTCTTTTCGTTGCCGGTAAAAACCGGCACATGCAGCGGAATAAAATCGTCCGAATGAAACGCCCGCCTGATTATTGTCAGAACGTCTTTGAATAGTTTTTCTTTCATATCATTCTAAGATAACCGGGGAGATGTATTGTAATACGCCGGATTATCGAAATCACCGATAACCCCCTGATCGAATAAGCGTATAAACTCCCGTATCGATTTTTCTGCGTCATACTCCCTTTTTACATTAATAAACTTCTGTAATTTGGAAAAATCCACCTGGTAATCCCGGAGGTCGCCGCCCTCTTTCAGAATGTTGATCTTCATATCCGGAAGATATTTTTTGACGGCCTCCGCGATTTTAATCTTTTGATAGTTTTCACCGGGGAACCCGATATTAAACACATTGTTTTTTACCTTGTCAAAATCGGCAAGCAGGGCCATCATAATCTTGGCCAGGTCCCATACATGCACATACGGCCGGTATGAAAGCGGGAGGAAAATATCCAGGAATTTATTTCTATAGCCGTTCATGGCAAAGTCGTTTACCGTGAGATCAAACCGCACCCGGGGTGAAACACCGTAAACGGTAGACAACCTGCCGATGATCCATGCCGGAGTATCCGGCCGCTCCATCAGGTATTTCTCCACATTCACCTTTGTTTCCGCGTACAGCGAAAGCGGTTTGAGCGGGGTATTTTCATCCGCCAGTTCATTGGCAATACCGTAATTAGAGCAGGTAGAGAGGAACACAAATCCCTTTACCCCGTTTTGCGCACATAGATCAATAAGCTTGGTCGTGGCGTCCCGGTTTATTTTTTTGGTGATTTCCGGATATTTCTTGCTGGCCGGGTCTCCCACAACCGCGGCTGCGTGTACAACAAAATCAACACCCTGCACCGCTTCATGCATAAGTTCCTGATCGCAGATATCTCCCCGTAAAAACTCATACCCGGGATAATTACAATACAATAACGGGACCTTATTATCAAACCACAACGTGTCGACAACCCTGACCTCGTAATCATTCTTCAACGCCAGGCCGGCCAACACCGAACCGACATTTCCCGCGCCGCCGGTAATTAATAATTTCATTGCATCCTCCGTATTTGGTTAATTAAACAATCTCCTGCACCCGTAGCAGTAACTCATATTCGCATCTTTTTTTACGGCCAACAGCTTAGGATCACTGCAGTAGGAACGCAGCTCTCTGTAACGCTGATTATTGTATACATCTTTAAATCTGTTCTTAATAACCGATCCCATGGATATTCTTTTTTTATCCGCGGCATACGCATTGTCATGCCGGTGCCAACAGCAGGGGACCACATCACCGTCATACAGTATTACTCCGCTGAAATACGGCCAGAAGCACAACGGCAGTCGTCTTTTCCTCAACGCACTCGGCTTCCCGGATTGCCGGGGTTTTATCCATGGTTTCTCCGAGCCGCGTTTGAAGGTCAGTTTATCCACCCCTATTTCTTGACAGTACTGTAAGACTTTATATTTTTCATGGCGGTTGTGCTCAAACAACAGTGACTGGACCTCAATAAACGGGGTCTTGGTGTTCAGTTCACGCCGCAGGGCCAGAAATTTCTCTATGTTTGTTTTTACCAGGTTGATCGAACCGCCTACCCGTGTTTTGCCGTATGTTTCCTGGGAAAACCCGTCCAATGCGATGCTGATCCAGTTTACGCCGCTTTGAATTATTTCCTTAATCTGTGCATCCGTTAATTTCACACTCATGTTGCTGACAAAAAAAGTGTTTATTCCCTTTTTATGTGCGTAAGCGCACATCTTTGCCAGGTCCCTGTTAAACAAGGGTTCTCCCAGGTGCTGGAGGGACAGTACCCATGTTTTTCCGGCAATCTCATTTACCAGCTTTTTAAACAGCGGCAGGCCCATTTGCATGTCCCGCCGGAT
>CAZWKE010000072.1:0-7542 GCA_964634205.1 uncultured Spirochaetaceae bacterium | reverse complement strand
TTATCCCCGAATTTCAAGTGTAACATAACCATGGCGCCACTATCAATAGAAAACAACATCCGGCAATCTCTCCGCGCTCAATCTCCGGGCCTGTTCCTTTAATGTTAAAAGTGGTATGTCAGGAATCAGTGTCCCGTCCGGCAGGCGGATGCTTGCCGTTTCCGCGGCCTGTTCCCGTTTGCCCACGACAATAACTACCGGGACATACTCCCGGCGGGCATTTAGAATGCGTTTCTGCAGGGTCTCATTACGGGAATCCGTACAGGCCCGGAGACCGCACCCCACAAGCTGATCCCTGACCGTATGCGCGTATCCGGTAAATATCTCACTCACCGGAATAATACGCAGTTGTTCGGGGGCCAGCCAGAAAGGGAACCTGCCCTGGTAGCGTTCAATCAGCATGGCAAGTGTACGCTCATAGCAGCCCAGGGCGGAACGGTGAATAATAAGCGGCCGCTTCATTTCACCGTTCTCATCGGTATAGTGCATAGCAAAGCGTTCTGCCAGGGCAAAGTCCAGTTGTATGGTAAATACGGTTTCCTCCTTGCCCCAGCTGTTCTTCATCTGTATATCAAGTTTCGGGCCGTAAAACGCGGCTTCACCGGGGGCTTCGTAATAACTGATCCCCGCGGCTTCCACGATCTTTTTCAGCAGGGCCTGGGACTCCTCCCAGGCCCTGGGGTTATCGATATACTTGCTTTTATTTCCCGGGTCCCATTGAGAAAACCGGTAGCGGTAGTCGTTTAATCCGAGGGTTCGTAAAATATAATTTACCAGGTCAATACACCCTAAAAACTCAGTCTCAACCTGGTCCGCTCTGCAGATGATATGTCCGTCCGACAGGGTAAATTGCCTGATGCGCATAAGCCCGTACATGGTCCCCGAAGCCTCGTTCCTGAAAAGCGTGGCGGTCTCGGCATAACGTATCGGCAAATCACGGTAACTGTGCTGTTTACGCTTATAGAGGACAAACTGATGCGGGCAGGTCATGGGGCGCAGCGCTAAGCTGTATCCTCCCTGTTTAGCGGGGAGGATAAACATATTCTTCCTGAAATGTTCCAGATGACCGGATAACGCATACAGCTTCTCCCCGGCCAGCACGGGAGTGGAGGTGTGAAGGTATCCTCTTCGCTGTTCCTCATCCTCTACAAAACGAACCAGCACCTGTTTGATGGTGGTCCCACGGGGCGTCAGCAGCGGCAGGCCCCTACCCACGGCTTTGTGATGATAAAACAGGTCCAGCACCCTGCCCAGGGTAACATGGTCTAGTGCCTTTTCCGCCGCTTGCCCGGCTCTGTTCTTGTTCATATCTTCCTCCTGTCTGTAATGTGTCCCGCTAAAGAGCTGTTTCCGGAGGGACAGCGTACACGGCATAAAGTACCCCCGGAAATTTTTGCCGTACGCTCCTTGCGGCAAAAAAAAACCCCGCTTTATAAGCGGGGTCGTAATTACCGTTGTTACTGTCTTTTAGCCTGTGAGCATATCCCGACAGCCAAAACCCCGCGTGCGCAAAATTGTCGTTATTGTTGTTGCAGGAGTAATGGCATTGCTATTAATAAGATACGCTCTCATTATTCATAACATTACAGTTTTTTTGCGGTACTGTCAATCACGAGAAAACGGGCGGCTTTTTAATGAAGCAAGCCACTTTGAGCCATACGGCGATATTGCCGGAAGATAATTATACATACTATACAGAGTCCGGGATTTTTCTTATTATTACGGCATGGACGGATTGGAAATGTTGTATACCCGGCGCAGTGTACGTACTTTCAACCCCAAACCGGTTGGGGATGATACCCTGCAAAAAATTGTGAAAGCCGGGCTTTCGGCGGCCACGGCCCGCAACCTGCAGCCGGCACACGTTGTCATCATCAAAGATACCGCGATGAAAACAAAACTGGCCGGTATTACGGATTACGGCAAGTTTATCGCGAACGCCCCGGTCTGCTTAGCGGTATTGGCGGAAGATACAAAGTATTATCTTGAGGACGGTTCGGCCTGCACCCAAAACATACTTTTGGCCGCCCGTTATTTCGGCATCGGCACCTGTTGGGTGGCCGGCGATAAAAAAGCATACGCCTCAGCCATTGTGGATCTGCTTGATATGCCCGCCTCGTATAAACTTGTAAGTCTTGTGGCCGTAGGGTATCCACGGGACGATAATGTATTCCGGGAAAAAAACCTGAAACACGGGCCCGACAAGACCATCTGATTTGTTATTGCTTAAAAAAGTCTTAAAGCTGTTTCTACAACAAAAGCCGTTTCTTTCATAAACTGTCTTGCGTCCTCTTCCGTATACTCCTCCGTGGGAATAAAATCGATATCCCCGTAAAAGGACAGTTCTCTCTCTTTCCGCAGCCGTTTGGAAACTTTGGTCACTTCCCCGAGTGCTTTCCGAATTTCACCGGGGAATCTGTCTTTATGCTCCAACAGAATGCCGCTGACATCATGCCATTTGGGAGGATCAATCCCGATGCGGCGGAGCATTGCTTTTGTGGCCAATTCAACTATTTCCTGGGATTCACGAATCACATCGGAATAATCCTGTTCGTCAAGCAGTACATCCAAGACTTTCAATCTCTTGCGGGCTTTTGTAATGTAACTTAATGCCAAATCCAGATTAGTCATATTTTAAATACTTCACCCGGCACATAATCGCCTTTGAGTATCCAATACCAGGCCGAGCCCTTCATTACTTTTCTCGCCTTATTTTTTCTCAAGTTTTGCGCCACACTTTTTAAATATTCCTTTAAAAAATCATTGCGGTCAAAGAGAATCACAACATCTTCGGTCATGTCCCAGAAAAGCGGGCTTCCCATTTTAACTTCCCGTGGTGTTTTTATAAGCGGGGAAAACAATAGGTTTGCATGCGCTTTTAAAAGAGATTCCTCAACAGCCTCAAATTGGATTACGCGTTTTATACGCCCTTTGGGAAGATTATCAGCCACAATCAATATATCGATATCAGATTCGGGTGTTGCCGTATCCCGTGCAACCGAACCGAAAATTGCACAGGAAACCAGATCATTTTTATAAAATCCCTTAACAGTATGAATAATATCGGAGAATAATTTTTGATATTCTTTTTTCAGCACATTTCCATAATAGATGAGTGAAGAGCAATGGTCAAGAGAAAGTAGTTTTTTCACATTATTTTCAATATTTTTGCCACATTCTCTCCATAAAAATATGTATACTGTTATCAATTATGAGGAAGACCCGCATTATCCAAAGAAACGCGATTGGAGGCAAAAAAGATATGGACAAAGAAAAGTATACCTCGGAATCTCTGACCAAGATAGAAATGCCGGAGGTGGCGTCCGCCAGAATGTACCGGCTTCCGCCTTATCTCTTCGGCCGGATAAACGCCTTAAAGACGGAGCTCAGGCGCAAAGATGTGGATATAATCGACCTCGGCATGGGCAACCCCAATGATCCCACGCCCAAACCGATCGTCGATAAACTGACCGAGGCGGCGTACGATAAACGGAACCAGCGTTATTCGGTTTCGGTGGGGCTTTATAACCTGCGCAGGGAGGTAGCCGGATTTTACACCAAACATTGGGATGTTGCCCTGAAACCCGAGACGGAGGTCATCGCCACACTCGGCTCAAAAGAGGGCTTCAGCCACCTGTGCCTGGCCACACTGGGACCGGGGGACATTGTCCTTACTCCTACGCCGACCTTTCCTATACATGTTTACGGCCCGGTGATCGCGGGCGCCAGTGTGATCGGCATAAACCAGAATGAGGGCGAGGAGACGCTGCTGCGAAACATCGAGCACATGTGCCGCCATCTTGTCCCGAGTCCCAAAATCCTCATCCTGAATTATCCCAACAATCCCACTACCCGCACCGTTGAAATTGAATTCTTTAAAGAAATCGTCAAACTGGCCAGGCAGTTTCATTTCTACGTGATCCACGATTTTGCCTACGGCCTGACCACGTTCGACGGGTATAAGGCCCCGAGCTTCCTTCAGGTAAAAGGGGCCAAAGAGGTGGGCGTGGAAACCATGACCATGAGCAAGGGATACAACATGGCCGGTTGGCGCATCGGGTACGTCTGCGGCAATAAGGATATGGTCAAGGTGCTGGGAGATATCAAGGGATACTATGATTACGGGATATTTCAGGCCATTCAGATAGCCGCCGTGATCGGTCTGCGCGAATGCGACCGGGAAATGGAATTCCAGGCCGGAATTTACGAGGAAAGACGAGACATTTTATGTGAGGCCCTGACAAGGATCGGCTGGCAGGCGGAAAAGCCCAAGGCATCCATGTTCTGCTGGGTGCCTATTCCGGAAAAATATCGTTCCATAGGCTCCGTAGAGTTTGCCATACAGGCGTTAAAGAAAGCAAATGTGGCCCTGGCTCCGGGCCGCGGTTTCGGGAAAGAGGGAGAGGGATATCTGCGCATCGCCCTTGTGGAAAACAAGCAGCGGCTGCAGCAGGCCGTCCGGCAGTTGGGCCGCGTCTTTCCGCTTTAAAATAAATCGATAACTAGTCGGGCTGGGCGGATTTGAACCGCCGACCCCACGCCCCCCAGACGTGTACGCTAACCAACTGCGCTACAGCCCGAAATAATACCTACAATATGTATCATGCTACGTAGGTGTTGTCAAGGTAATCATCACGCGCAAAGCTTGGTCTGACTATTTATCCCCTTCCCTTCAGTAGGTCCAGAAATTCGGCCCTGCTGGAGGCGTCACTGTGCATCTCCCCCAGTACCGAGGAGGTGGTCATGACCGAGTTCTGTTTTTCCACCCCCCGCATCATCATGCAGAGGTGCCTGCACTCCATGACCACGCCCACGCCGATAGCATTGACCGCGTCTTTTACGGCCTTGGCGATCTGCGAGGTCAGGCGTTCCTGGATTTGCAGGCGCCTGGCGTAAAAATCCGTAATACGGGCCAGTTTACTGACCCCGATGACATGTTTGCGCGCGATATAACCGATATGGCAGCGGCCGAAAAAGGGGAGCATGTGGTGCTCGCAGAGGCTGTACACCTCGATATCCCTGGCGATGATCATATTATTGGCTTCGGACTCGAAAACCGCGTTGTTTATGATCGTTTTCATATCCAGCCGATACCCGCTGGAGAGAAAGGCCCACGATTTTGCCACACGCTGAGGCGTTGCCCGCAGTCCCTCCCTGCTCGGGTCCTCGCCCAGTTCCACCAGCAGCTCTTTTATCAGCTGTGCCACCCGTTTTTCATTCATAATCCGTACCTCTCCTTTAACATACGGCCCAACTCTACCATTTTCAAGAGCCCGTGACAAGAATCGGAAACGTTCACCAGGTCCGCCAGTTTTTTCTCCTCAGGCGGCAGTACAAGACCGGGCATGAGCTCCAGCAGGGGTACAAACACGAACGGGTAACGGGTTATCTGGGGATCGGGGATGGTTATCCCCTGTTCATCCAGCACAAGATCATCATAAAGCAGAATATCCAGGTCCATGGGCCGCGGCGCGTTTTTATCGGCCGTACGCACCCGCCCCAGGCGTTGTTCAATCGCCCTCAGCACTTTGAACTTGAGGTCAACCGGCGTCATGTCCGTACCGATTTTGAATACCCCGTTCACAAAATCCGGTTGGTTCTCCCGCCCTACGGCCTTTGAGCGGTAAAAGCCCGAACTGCCCAGCAGGCTCACCCGCTTGGACAGCAGGCGCGCGGCCTTTAGAATATTTTCTATGGGATTAATGTTGGCGCCCACGCCAAGATAGACAGTGTGCGGCATGTACGGTTTACGGCCTTTCCCTGGTGATGGCCACTCCAACCGTACGGGCAAAACGCAGCGCGCCGGGCTTTTCAATCTCAACATCCACCTTTTGTACCCTGGAGTCCTCGAAACAAAGCGCGGCAATGGCCTCGGCCAGACGTTCCACCAGGTTGAAGGAAGATCCCTCCACCAGGGTGATCACTTTTTTTTTCAGGGTGGCGTAATCTACCGTGTCCTCGATATTGTCACTGGCACAGGCCCGGTGCAGGTCCCCGTACAGGTTCAGATGAATGAGCACATCCTGTTTCTTCTGCCGTTCTTCGGGTTTTATGCCCACGATGCAGCGCAAAAGCAGGTCTTTTATAAAGATCCTGTCCAGGTTTTGCTTGTCAGCAGCCATAGGTGTTTCCTTTCATATGATACCCCCCGTCGACATACAGCACCTGCCCGGTGATAAAGCCGCTGCGAATCAAGAACAGGACGGCTGAGGTGACATCCGCCTCATCGCCGTGGGTCCGCAGAGGATTGTCGCTGCTGTGGTTTTTCAGATAATTTTCATCCTCGCCCTCCGGGGGGAGAATAAGACCGGGGGCCACGGCGTTGACCCGTACCCGGGGTGCATACTCCAGGGCCAGCATACGGGTGACCGCAAACAACATACGCTTGCTGATGTGATATGCGGCATAGGCCTGATGGTAGGCGGTAATATGGGTATCCAATACATTGATGACAACGCCCTGACCACCCGCCCCCCGATTTTCCACCTGTTCCGCGAATTTTTTTGCCAGCAGCAACGGCGCACTCGCATTCACCCGTATATTGGTTTCAAGCGCCTTCTCGGTTATCTCCCTGAAGGCCTGCCGGGGGAAGATAGAGGCATTGTTGATCAGGATATCAAGCGTCCCGGCCGCTTCCAGTGACCGGGAAAAGAGTGCCTCACCGCCTCCGGGTACCGACAGGTCGGCACGGACAGTCCAGGCCTTTACTTCCAGGGCCCGGACCTGACGGGCCAGTTCCTCCGCGGCCGCCTCCGATGAACGGTAATGGATGCATATGCCGGCCCCCGCCCCGGCCAAAGCCAGTGCCGTGGCCCTGCCCAACCGCCTGGCCGCCCCGGTTACCAGCGCCGTTTTTCCCCGGATGGAATAATCCTGTGCCATGGACCCATTATTCCACAGATCAGGGGATTGTGTAAAGAATATTTGCCCTTATTGACGATGCTGCTTCAGCAGGGTGCTTGGATTAACCCCAAAACGACTTCTGAAAGACTCGGCAAAATAACTCAGGTCATGGTATCCCACACGGTAGGCCACCTCACTGACATTCAGCCTTCCCTGTTCGAGTAAAAATCGCGCCAGGTTCAAGCGTTGTTCACGCAGGTAGGAGAATACCGATGTACCGTACAAAGCACGGAATCCGTACTTCAGTTTGTTCACATTCATCGCCACCTGCCCGGCCAATCCGTTTAAGCTGGGGGGATTATCCATGTTTTCCGTCAAGATCTTTTCCGCTTCCCGAATTCGTTCCCTATCGGCCCGCCGCAGCGGAAAGGGAGGCCCGGCAGGCTGTTCTTCCCGCAGCAGTTGTTCCAGGCGCAGACTTACCAGTTCCAGGGCCTTTGCTTCCAGGTAGAGATGTTTCAGCGCCCCCCGGTAGGGACAGCACAGCACCTGTTGCAGGACAACCCGGCTGGCAGGGGTGATGCGGCCCTGGTGTATAAAGGGGCGGCGGGCGGCACCTTCCAGGTATTTGATAAAACCGGGATGAAAAAGCTGTTTCGGTAAAATTCGGGCGGGGCCGGGTATAGGTACCGGTTTGAT
>CAZWKE010000071.1:0-7713 GCA_964634205.1 uncultured Spirochaetaceae bacterium | reverse complement strand
ATGGAAAAACCGCGTGTAATAGCTTACACTAATACCGGAGGGATATGGCAGCCATGAAGAACGGAAAAATTATCTTTGTCTTGGTGTCCGTGCTGGTGTGCGCGGTACAGGGTTTTGGGCAAAATGCCGGACCGTTTGCGGGAATGACGCTTGTAAAGGGGAGCACGGTGGAGGTCTATGACTCCGGCGCCTTGAAACGATTCACCCCTACCGGCACCTGGACGGCCCAAAACGGCGCGGTGGTGAAGGCCGGGGCCGAAACGGAAGTATGGGATAACGGTACCATGAAGTCCTGCACACTGGACGCCGATTGGAAGGCCCCCAACGGCATGGTGGCGGCGGCGGGGACAGCGGCCGCCTGGTATAAAAACGGAAAACTCTCCCGCGCGGTATTGAAAAACGCGTGGAAGGACGCCAAGGGAAGGGTGATTTCAGCCGGGTCCGAGGTTCTTTTTTATGAGACCGGCGCCGTCAGTGCGTTCACCCTGGCAGAGGATTTTGCCGCGGAAGACATCGTGCTGAAGGGGGGGACGCGTTTGCTGCTTTTTCCGGACGGCAACGGCCAAAAGTGCACCCTGGCCAAAGAATGGAGCGGCCCGAACGGCCTTGTGTTAGAGGCGGGCAGTACGCTGGAAAACTATAAAAACGGCGCTCCCAAGGAGTTTACCCTGGCCAAAGACTGGAAAGCACCGAACGGCATCACCATCAAGGCACACCATCCCGTCCGCTGTTACCAAGACGGCTCCTTTGAAAGCTGCACATTGGCGGTGGATTTTACCAGCTCGAACGGTATGGTCTGGAAGGCCGGAAGTCCGGTGCGCTATTATCCGGGTGGTGTCATCCGTGAGTTCACCCTGGCCCGTGATTTTAAAGCCCAAGCCGGATTTACCTTACAAGCCGGGACAACGGCCGGTTTTTTTAAGACCGGGGCGCCGGAACATTACACTATTGTCGAGGATTGGAAAACACCGGTGGGAAATATCATAAAGGGCGGTACGCGAATCGATTTTTACGAAAACGGCGGCTCCAAATCCTACTTTCTTGCCCGGGACTGGAACGCGCCGTTCGGGGCAGTGCTGAAAGCGGGAAGCCTGGTGGTAACCTATGATGACGGGTTCCCCATGAAATATGTCCCCGCCCAAAATCATCCCAATCCGGACGGTTCCGTCATTATGGCAGGCACCGAGGTTGAGGTATATAAAAACGGAAAGCTTAAAGATTATACGCTGGCCGCGGACTGGAAAGCGGCAAACGGCATGATCATGAAGGGCGGTACTACCGTCTCCTGTTTCGAGGACGGCGCGCTGCGTGCTTGTACGCCGGCCCGGGACTGGAAAGCGCAGAACGGGATGCTTCTCCGCGCGGGGAATGAATCCCATTTTTTTAAAAACGGTCTGGTCCGCGCCTGCACGTTGTCCCGGGACTGGACATCGGAGAGGGGGATGGTCCTGAAATCCGGTGCGGGCGTGGAGCTCTATGAGAACGGGGCGTTGGCGCGGATTATCTTGGCCGCCGATCATACGCTTACAGACGGCGCGGTGTTAAAGGCGGGTACGACGGTACTTTTTAATAACAAGGGAAGGCCGGTCTCGTTTACCCTGGCCCGAGACTGGACTGTCGAATAATCGAGAATCGCTGAACATCGCTTCACAAAACGGGCGATTTACCTTACAATTATGTTCGGCGATGCTTAAGTACGTCAGAGAAAAACTTGCGGATTTCAAAATACAGACCGGAATTATTGTTGTTTTTGCGGCGGTTTTTCTTTCGTTTATCATTATCAATCCCAAGGTATTTTTCAACTACCATATCTACAGCTCCTTTATGTCCACCATTCCCTTCATGGGGATAATGGTGCTGGCCCTGACCCCCATTATTATTTTGGGGGAGATGGACCTTTCCTTTCCCTCCGTGCTGGCGGTCTCGGCCTGGGTTTTTGCCAAGGTGTTCGTGTTGACCCAGAATTTTTTTATCGCCCTCTGTGCCGGTCTTTTAATGGGCCTTCTGGCAGGCCTGGTAAACTCGGTATTGATTGTCAGATTCGGGATTCCTTCCATTGTGGCCACCCTGGGAACCATGTTCTTCTGGCGCGGCGTGGTCAATGTACTGGCCCAGGGTACCGGCATCCCGTTGTTACATATAAAAGATTCGTTTATGTATAATTTGTTCGTCGGCCGCATAGCCGGGATAATACCGGCCCAGGTAATCTGGTTTTTTCTGATCAGTATCGGTTTTCTTATGATCCTGAAGTACTATCGCTTCAGTACCCACGTGCTCTTTAGCGGTAATGTGCAGAATAATCCGGGGGTAACCAATAAAAAAATCAAACTGATTAAAACCATTGTCTTCTGTCAAATGAGCTTGTTTTCCGCTTTCGCGGGCATACTGATAAGCCTTGAGGTAAACTCTTTCTGGCCCAGCATGGGCCAGGGATATTTATTGACCACGCTGGCGGCGGTTTTCATCGGCGGGGCCTCCATTTTCGGCGGAACCGGGGCGATTCTCGGCTCCTTCATCGGCGCGATGGTCATCGGTTCACTGGACGCCGGGGTGGTTGCCGTGGGATTAAGCCCCTTTTGGGTCCAGTTGGTGTACGGGATCGTCATTATTATCAGCATATTGCTTTACAATAAGGACTTTAATTTTAAGACCATAATCGAAAACATCATGGATAATACGACCGACAACATTTATTTTAAAGACCGCAAGTCGCGTTTTGTGCTGATCAACGCGGGCTACGCAAAATGGCTCGGGCTAAAAGACTCGGCCCAGGCCGTCGGTAAAACGGACCGGGATTTTTTCAAACCGAAGATTGTCGAACGGACAAAAACGGAGGAGGACAGCATCCTCCAAAGCGGCCAATCCGTCAGCCTGGAAGTGCAGGAACAAATCCCCGGAAATAAAACCATGGCCTGGATCCTGACAAAGAAATTCCCATTTTATAACGACAAAGGCGAGCTTATCGGCACCTTCGGCATCACCCGCGATATAACCGAAAAAAACATGGCGGTGCAGCGGGAGAAGGAAATGCAGCGGAAAATACTGGCCGAACGGGAGGAGGCCGGCCGCCAGAAAACAACGTTCTTTATTAACCTGGCCCACGAGATAAAAACCCCGCTGACCCTGATTAAAAACTACCTTGAAAAATACATCGCCAAAAAAGGCATGGATGAGGACATCCGTATCGTCAAACAAAACCTGGATAAGATGATCAGGGACATCGTCAATTATATGGATGCCGAGAAGCTTTCCAAAGAGCAGGTATTTTACGATCATGATCAGACAATTTGCCTGTCGGATATTTTAAGGAACAAAATCGTATTATTTGAAAACCTGGCCGGGGACAAACGGATTACAATAGAATCACGGCTTGAAGCAGACGTGTATCTCAAGGCCGATCCCTATGCCATAGACCGTGTTATCAACAACCTGATCGATAACGCGATAAAATACACCAATCCCGGGGGGAAGATTGAAATCACCCTCTCGGTCTCAGGAGGATCGGTTCAAATTACCGTCAGCGATTCCGGTATCGGTATGACGGAAGAACAGCAAAAATATATTTTTAAGGCCTTTCATCAACTCTCGCACGCCAAACGGAATATTCAGGGTATCGGGATGGGACTGTATATCGTAAAAAAGATCGTGGATTCGCTTAACGGAAAGCTGGTTGTGGAAAGCTGTCCCGACCGCGGGACCTGCTTTTCGGTACTGCTGCCTGAGCATATTGTCACTGAAAAGGATTATATCCTGAAAAACATCCATGTTTCCCAGCCGATCCGCAGGGGATACAGTGTGCAGGAATTAAAAGAGGAGAATATCGAGCCCGGCAGGCAGAATGTGCTCCTTGTTGATGATAATGTTGAGCTGCTTGTCTTTCTGCATTCAAGCTTAAAACAAAAATACAATGTATTTTTTGCCGTTAACGGCAGGCAGGCGCTGGAGAAAATGAAGGGTATCCCCGTGCCCGACCTGATTATTTCCGATATTATGATGGATGAGCTGGACGGACACCAGTTCTTAAAGTCACTCTCCGTAAACGACGCTTACAAACATATTCCGTTTATTTTTCTGACGGTAAAAAATACGATAAATGATAAATTAAAGGGCCTGATCGAAGGGGCCGTGGATTATATTTACAAACCGTTTTTGATCGATGAGGTGATGGTGAAGGCCGAAAACATTCTGAAAAACACAAAAATATTAAAGGACAGAAACATTACCCAGATCGGGAATAAACTGGAACAGTTTCTACGAACGAACCTGGAACGGGACGCACAAACCGCGGCCTACAGCCGCTTTGACGATATCTGTAAAAAATATAATATCACCTGCCGGGAAAAGCAGGTCGCCGCACTGTTGGGCCGGGGCTTTTTGAACAAGGAGATCTGCCATGAACTGGGCATCTCGCTTTCCACGGTCGATTTCCATATCCACAATATTTATAAAAAACTGAATGTGCAGAACAAGGTCGAACTGCTCAATCTCATCAAATCATAATACATCTCCGCCGGATTTGCGGGCTAAGGAAATCCCCAGGTAGTTCCCGGGTAAAAATACAGTTTACGAACGCAGGGTTATACTTCATTGTCATCATAAGTATATCTTATATTAAAAAGGAGGCGATGTTCATGAAGAAAAGCATTGTCGGCATTCTATTTTTATTGGCTTGTTTGTTTCTCAGCCTTTCGGGCTGCGGACAGCCGGCGGAAACGGGAGAAAAAATGGAGGGGCAGGCGGGAGGACCGTTTGCCGATGTCTCTATTGTATTCTTCCCCGGCGGCGGTGAGGGCGGTCCCTTCGCGTCCGTTGTGTACCGCGGCGCCAAACTGGCGGAGCAGATGATGGGCTGCAAGGTGAGTTACGTATGGTCCGACTGGCTGCCGGATAAAATGGTGGCCCAGTTCAAAGACGCAATGGCTATGAACCCCACCGGTATCGCCATTATGGGACACCCCGGAGAAGCGGCGTTCGGGCCCCTGGTGGATGAAGCCGAAGCACAGGGCATTATCGTTACCAGCCAGAACACCAGCCTGCCCGATATCGAAGCCAAATACGTAAGCAAAGGTTTCGGGTATGTGGGCCAGGAATTGTACCCTTCCGGTGAAATGCTGGCCAAATCCGCGGCCAAGCTGGCCGGTCTGAAAAGGGGCGACCGGGCCCTGGTATGGGGCCTCTTGGGACAGGAAACACGCGGGTTACGGACAAAAGGCTGTATCGACGCGCTGAAGGCGCTTGGCGTGGTTGTGGATTATATTGAGATTACGGACGCGGTAAACTCGGACGCCACATTAGGAACCCCGGTAATTACCAGCTACATTGCCAAGAACCCGGACGTAAAATTGATCATCACCGATCACGGCGCATTGACCGCCACCATGGGGACCTATCTGAAATCCGCCGGATTACAGCCGGGACAGGTTTTCGGCGCGGGATTCGACCTAAGCGCCGCCACCGTCAGCGCCATTAAAGAAGGCTGGGTGGGCGCCGTGCTTGATCAGCAGCCGTTTCTGCAGGGATTTTTACCGATCGTCCAGATCTGTCTGTCCGCCAAATACGGTTTTTCCGGCCTGCATATCGACACCGGTGCCTCCATCATCACCAAAGACAATATTGATTTTGTGGCGCCGCTGGCCGAGCAGGGAATCAGGTGACGGGACCGAAAGGCGAGACAATATGACTGAACAATCCGTATTACTGCAGACGGAAAAAATAAACAAATCATTCGGCCACGTGAAAGTTTTGTATGATGTTGATTTTTCAGTGGGCACTAATGAAATTGTGGCGTTGGTCGGCGACAACGGCGCGGGCAAGTCCACCCTGATTAAAATTATCACGGGCGTTCACAAGGCTTCATCGGGCGAGATCATCTACAAGGGCAAGATCATTACCATGCATTCGGTGAAGCAGTCCAGAAAACTGGGGATAGAGACGGTGTACCAGGAAAGGGCTTTGGCAGACCTGCAGACCATGTGGCGTAATATGTTCGCCGGTCGGGAGATCACCGATGCGCTTGGATTCTTGAAAATACGGCAGCAAAAACAGGAAACAGAGAACCTGCTGCGGAGCCACATCGGATTTACCTCAAAAGCCATTACCGTTGATTCGGAGGTGCTGCAGCTTTCGGGCGGAGAGAAACAGGGCATCGCCATCGGCCGGGCCTTGTATTTCAATGCCGATCTGATCATTCTGGATGAACCGACCATGGGCCTCTCTCTGTCTGAAACAAAAAAGCTGTTGGACTTTGTTTTGGAAATCAAAGCGCAGGGAAAATCAGTCATATTCATCAGTCATAATATTTATCACGTGTATTCTGTTTCGGACAGATTTGTCATTCTGGACCGGGGCAGGATTGCCGGGCAGTTCCTGAAAAACGAGATAACCCAGGATGAACTTATTGAGAAGATGATCCATCTGAATAAAACCGGGAAACTGTTATGATAGTGAGGGATTATCCGTTCCTTCGGATACGGATAATCCCCAGTTTTTAAGGTCAAGAGGAAGCATATGTTTACAATACTGTGGGAAAAAATAAGGAAAAATAAATTACAGGTCAGTATTTTCGGGGTTTTTCTGTTGATATTCCTTTCGTTTCTTATCGGAAGCCCGAGTGTATTTACCCGTTTCAACATCTACTACTCGTTTATGTCCACGATTCCTTTGTTCGGAATCATGGCGCTGGCCATGACCTTTGTGATTACGCTGGGTGAAATAGATCTTTCATTTACCGGGGTTCTTGCCGTTTCGGCCTGGATCTTCGGGAAATTATTGCACGTTACCGGGAATATCTGGATTGCCGCCCTTGCGGGCCTGCTGTTCGGGCTGGCGGCCGGCTTTTTAAACGCGTTCCTGATCGTGCGGATCGGTATTCCTTCCATTGTGGCCACAATCGGAACCATGTTTTTCTGGCGCGGAACGGTCAACGTGCTTGCCCAGGGCATGGGCATAACATTGGTTCCGGCCAAGGGAACTGTTTTTTATGAAATGTGTGTGGGGAGAATTTTCGGCATCATCCCGGCCCAGGCGGTCTGGTTTGTCGGGCTGGGGATTGTATTTTATTTTATCTTAAACCGCCATAAATTCGGATCGCACGTGCTGTTTGTGGGCGACAACAAGGAAAGCGCCAAAATGATGGGGATCAACGTAAAGATGGTAAAAACGATGGTTTTCATGTTGATGGGGTTTTTTGCGGCCTTTGCCGGCATGTTATCCACGTTGGAGGTTACCTATTTCTGGCCCAACCAGGGTGAAGGCTACCTGTTGACAACCCTGGCGGCCGTGTTCATCGGCGGCACATCCGTGTTCGGCGGCAAAGCGACCATCATCGGCACGATTATCGGCGCCCTCATTATCGGGTCGCTCGAAGCGGGCATTGTGGCCATCGGCCTGACCGCCTTCTGGCTGCAGTTCGTTTACGGCCTGATTATTATCCTCAGTGTGGCCATCTACGCCTTTTTGATCCGCAAGAGAGAGTAGTACGTGCGCCGAGCCTTGCGGAAACGACAACGACGGACGGGCGGTGCACATTTGACAATCGACAATATTCTTCCACCAGATTAAGCCGGAACCGGGGTCTAACGGGTCCGGCTTTTTTTTTGGAAACACCGCTGCCCTTGCCGCCTCCAAATGCCGCCTCCAAATCGGCCGGTCCGGATTATCCGGCCCCGGCATTACCGGAATTCTTAGAGCCATAACCGCTGTAAAAAACCGGAA
>CAZWKE010000070.1:0-8525 GCA_964634205.1 uncultured Spirochaetaceae bacterium | reverse complement strand
GTCGCCGCCGCCGTGATGATTCATAAGGACAGGGTGCTTATCGCAAAAAGAAAGGCCCGTGATGAAAACGGCGGGTACTGGGAGTTTCCCGGGGGGAGGATCCGTGCGGACGAAACACCGGAGCTGTGCCTGCGGCGGGAAATACGGGAAGAGCTGGGCATAGCCATCAGCGTGGGCCGGCACTTTATCACCACCACCGCTCCGGGGCCGCGCGGTTCGATCAGGCTGATCACGTACCTGGCCGAAACGGCGTTTTCGACCGTGAGACCGACCGTGCATGATGAGGTGCGCTGGGTGATCTTCGCGGAACTGGCCGCGTACCGCTTTACCCCGGCGGACCGGCCGGTGGTTGCGGCACTGCTTGAACAGGCCCGTAGGCGTATCAACCCGGCCGCATGTTCGCCTGACCTGCCTGACAAGGGGGAAAAAGGCCGCCGTCGCGGCTTGCCTGCGGACGGGGAAAGCACCCGCCGCGGAACCCGCCCTGAAAATCAAAAGAACGGAGAGACACAAGGTGAAACAGGAAGCATTGATTCTGTATAAAAAAAATGCCGGGGCCATCCGCCGGTTTCATCATTGGATTTTTTCCGGCGCGGTGAAACAGGCACCCGATTTTACCAACGGTGAAATACTTCCCGTGATTTGTGAGGACGGGGAGTTCCTGGGATACGCGTACTGCAACCGCAGGTGTTCCATCTACGGCCGAATGTTGAGTTTTGACCGGACCCAGCCGCGGGAGGCCGTGACCCGGCACCTTCGGGAGGCCGTGGAACTGAGACGGAGGGTGATGGGGAACAACAGCGATGCCTGCCGCCTGGTAAACGGCGAGGGCGATCTCTTACCCGGCCTGGTAGTGGACAGGTATAATGATATTCTGGTGGTGCAGATCGGGACACTCGGTATGGAACGATTAAAGGATTTTATCACCGAGACCCTTACCGGTATGCTGCGTCCGGTCTGTATTTATGAAAAATCGCTGAGTCCCTCACGCCGGGAGGAAGGCCTGCGGGCGCAGCAGGGTCTGCTCTACGGAACGCTTCCCGGCGAGGTGGTGGTGGCGGAAGGCGATCTCAAGGTATTTGTGGACATTCCGGGGGGGCAGAAAACCGGATTTTTTTTCGATCAGCGGGAGATGCGCGCGCTGGTACGGGCGTGCGCCGGGGGCAGGCACGTGCTGGACTGTTTTTCCTACAGCGGCGGATTCACGCTTTCCGCTCTGAAAGGCGGCGCTTCACAGGTTACCGCGGTTGATAGCTCGCAAACAGCGCTGGACCTGGGGCGGCGGCACCTGGCCTTAAACGGGTTTTCGCAGCAGTCTGTACGCTTTTTCAATCAGGACGTGGTTTCCTATCTGGAGAACGCGGAGGAACAGTACGATCTGGTGGTGCTTGACCCGCCGGCCTTTGCCAAAAAAAAGGCGCATCTGAAAAACGCGCTGAAGGCGTATCAACGGCTGGGTGAGTCGGCACTGAAGAAGATGGCTCCGCACGGGTTGTTGTTCACCTTCTCCTGTTCGTACTATATTACTGAGCAGCTGTTTCATGATGTCTATGCCGCCGCGGCCCGCGGGGCCGGACGCGGTTTGAAAATATTACAGCGCCACCGCCAGGGATTCGACCATCCGCTGAATATCTTTCACAAGGAGGGGGATTACCTGACCGGTCTGGTGTGTGAGGTGCTTTAAGCGGTCCCTAACGGTTTGCGGCTAACACCGAGTCGCCGCGGGTAAAACTGATCTTTCGTCCCAACTCCGCACAAATTTGAACGACCGTCTCCATACGAATTTTTTGCTTGTTGTCATAAATGGTGTAATGCTCACTGAATTCCGGGGGCGTGTAGTCCGGCATCACCACATTACAGCCGGCGCGGAGTGCGCTGCGCAGGCCTTGATCGGGATCGATGGTGTGCAGAGCGGTTGTGGCCGGCAGATGGGCAAGCGGATTATGCAGCCTTAATAGGGCCAGGAATCGGAGTGTCAATGCCGCATCCCCGCGGACCGAGTTGCGCAGGGGGGTGTCGGCCTGGGGCACAAAGGGACCGCTGCCGATCATGTGGGGCTGCAGCCTGCTCATGAACGAAAGCTCTTCCGCCAGGTCCTCCGGCGTCTGGCCGGGCAGCCCGATAATATTTCCTGTCCCCACCTGAAATCCCAGCTCCTTCAGGTAAGAGAGGATGGCCAGGCGGTGCTTCAGACTCTGCCCGGGATGCAGCCGTTCATACAGTTCCGGATTGATAGTCTCATGTTTCAGCAGGTAACGATCGGCCCCGCTTTGCTTGAAGGCGTCATATTCGCGGGGCGGCCTTTCTCCCACCGACAGGGTCACGGCTACATTGTTATGGCTTTTTTTTATGCCCTCGATGATCCCGCAAATATCCTTATAAGAATATGAGAAGTCGTCACCCGACTGCAGTACAATGGTCTTTATCCCGGCGGCCGTAATACGCCCCGCCACGGCCGCTATTTCCCGGGATGTCATGCGATAGCGCCGCAGCTGCCGGTTGTCTCTGCGAAGGCCGCAGTACAGGCAGTTGTTGCGGCAGTAATTGGAAAACTCGATGATGCCGCGGACATAGACATCGCTTCCCACGTGGGCGTTCATGACGGCCCGGGCCCGCTCGAACAGGGGTGCGGCATCGGGGGCCGTAAGCCATTGGAGTATTTCTTTTTTTTGCATAAGTCCCTGCTTAAAAGTAGAGATCGCGTTCACCCCTGGCTATTTTTTCGTAATACTTCATGAGTGTGGGGTAAAAACGCGGTAGTTTTTCCTTGATTTCACGGCACTCCTGTTGGATCAGGCGTTCACCGTGTTTTTTGGTTTGGGCGGAGGCAAAATCGTCAAGCCATTCCTTGAAGGTCAGGACCGCGTTCAGTTTGCAGAACTTGCCCTCCTGTCCGCTGCGCAGCAGGTTCATGATTTTGTCGCCCGTTCTGCCGCAGCGATAGCCGGCCGTACAGAAACTGGTGATATGGCCAAGCTCCGCCAGCCGCCCGATCAGCCGGTCCAGGCTCCTGGTGTCGCCCAGCAGGAACTGCTGCTCGTTTATCTCCTGGGTGTCACGGCAGTTGGAGTAGCCGCCCACGTCAATACGGCTGGATGCGTCGGTTTGCGTGTATCCCAGTTTCAAAGTTTCTTCCCGCATCCGGGCGTTCTCGCGTGCCGTGATGATCATTCCGGCATAGGGGATGGCCAGGCGGATGACGGTAACCAGCTTTTTAAAGTCATCGTCGCTTACCGCGTACTGGGATTTCAGGGAAAGGGAGGAACCGGAGGCCGGTTCCAGCCGGGGAAAAGAAACCGTGTGCGGGCCGATCCCGAAACGGTCTTCAAGCTCAATGGCGTGATACAGCATCCCCAGCACCTCGAACCTCCAGTCAAAAAGCCCAAAGAGCACGCCGATGCCCACGTCGTCTATGCCCGCTTCCTGCGCCCGGTGCATTGCGTACAGGCGCCAGGCATAATCGGCCTTGATGTCTCCCGCGGGGTGAATTTTTTTATAGGTGTCGTGATGATAGGTCTCCTGGAAGACCTGGTAGGTACCGAGTCCCGCCTGTTTTAAGTGCCGCAAATCATCGATGGAAAAGGGCGGCGCGTTCACGTTTACCCTGCGGATGGCCCCGGTACCCCGGCGGGTTTTTACCTCAACCGAGTAGATCGCCTGAATGCTCTGCGTAATATAATCGATATCAGAGTCGGGGTGTTCACCGTAGACCACGATCAGGCGTTTGTGCCCGATCGTCCCGGCCAGTTCCCTTGTTTCCTCTTTAATTTCCCGCATGGACAGCCGTCTGCGGGCGGCGTTTCGGTTTTTACTGCGGAGACCGCAGTACACACAGTTGTTGACACAGTAATTGGACAGGTAAAGCGGGGCAAACGTCACAATGCGGTTGTCATAGACCTTCTTCTTCACCGTCAGGGCGGTGTCCGCCATCTGTTCCCGCAGGTCCGGATCATCCACCTGCAGCAGGCAGGCGGTCTCCTCCGGGGTCAGGGTCTCTACGGCCAGCGACTTGGCCAGAATATCCCGTACACGCCCGGCATCCGGCGGAAAGGTTTCCCGCAGCAGGGTAAGGATTGCTTGGTCAGGGATAAAATCATGCCCATGGGCAAGGTATTTGTCCCTTTCGGGTATGTTTATTCTTGTGTTTAACCAGTCTGTCAATTGTGTGGTGGTCATCGGTATTCTCCGTTTATAAGGCACTGCGCCAGGGGGCAAGCACTCTTTGTAAGGCGGTGTTCCCCTGCATATAAGAGAGGAATATTCCGTAATTGGTATAGGGTACCCCGATGGAATCCAGGTCCCGCAGCCTGGCCGCGAGTTTTTGCTTGCTGATCATACAACCCCCGCAGTGAATAATGGCTTTGTATTTTTCAAGCTCCTTATTCTCCTGGAACTCCCTGCCGAAATTGTGTTCGATAATTACCCCGGGGACGGTCTTTTCAATATACCTGGGTATCTGGACCGTGCCGATATCCTCCCGGATACGCGAATGGTTGCAGGCCTCCACGATCAGGATCTTGTCACCGGCCCCAAGGTTGCGGAAGGCGGTGATGCCCTGGGCGAACTTTTCCAGCCGGCCGCCCGACATGAAGTTAATCATCATGATGGAAAAGGTGGTAATCGGCAGTGCTTCCGGTACCCATTCGTGGATTATATCCATGGCCTGGGAATCGGTAATAAGCAGTGCAGGGGGCTTGGAAAAGCCTTCAAGAAAGCGCATGAACCTCCGCCGTTCGCCCGCTTCTTGCGCCCTGGCCTTTGTCAAATCCATTCTGTAGCCCACGGGGTAGGCCCGGTTACGGGTAAGATATTCCATGCACAGGGACTGGGGCCGTAAGAACCGCCCCTCCGGGGTTTCCTCGTCCATGGGAATGTTCAGGATATAGTATTCATCGGGCATAATCCGGGGCAGAAGCGGTGTTTCGGTATTGTCCGGAATAAAATGGGCAAGAATAAAATCAAGCAGCGGGTGACGGTATGCCGTAGCGGTGGCCCGCAGTCTGATAGCCGGGTAGAAGCGAATGCAGGGGATGCTTGTGTTGATTCCGGGTATGGCCGACTCATCGCCCTCGTGAAACAGGTTGTAGACAATCAGTATCTGCTTGTCCAGTTCCCTGGCCTGGGTGATATACTCCTCTTCCTGTACAAACTCCTCCGCGGCCGGGTTTATCACCAGCAGAATAAGGTCGCATTCCTTTAAACCGGCCAGGACCTTGTCCCGTTTTTTCCCCCCCAGTTCGCCCGGCTCGTCGTAACCGGCGGTATCATAGAGTTTTACCGGACCCAGGCCGTGGATTTCAAAGAAACTGATTTTGGTATCGGTGGTCGTTCCGGGCGTGGCATCGACGATCGAGGTCTCCTGTTGGGTAATCAGGTTCATCAGGGAACTTTTTCCGGCATTCATTCTGCCGAATATTCCAATGTGGTGTCTTTTCAACTGCATGGTAATGCCCATAAGATACTATCAAGCGGCGCTTTGGGCAATAAAAATTGTTCGTTTAGCTGTGGCGGTATTTGATTACCTTTACCTTTTCCATGGTCACAAGCCCTTCGATAACCGCTTCGTCGATAAAAGGTAATAACTTGTCGAGATTCTCCTGTGTGTCCACTATTTCAATGACAATCGGCAGATCGAACGACAGGTTCAGCAGTTTGGCGGTGTGCAGACGGCTGTCCGCGCCGAACCCCAAAATCCCCCTGATAACCGTGGCCCCGGCCAGGTTCAGTTGGCGGGCCTTAAGCACAATCTGTTCGTAGAGGGGCTTATGGTTGTACTTGTCGGACTCTCCGATAAAGATACGTAAGAGGGTCGATTGCTCCGGAAGTTTCATGCCTGCCTCCTATTTTTGAAAAAGCATTCCCGCGATATACATGCCCGCCAGAACACATAATAACCCGAAAATGTTCGATACAGCAATATTGATCAACGCGGATTTTATTTCACCGTCCTGGAAAAGCTGGATGTTTTCCAGGGTAAATGTGGAAAACGTGGTAAAGGCCCCCAGAAAACCGATGCTGATAAACGCTCTGATTTCTTCAGGGATGATCCTGTTATAAAACATCCCGTAAAAAAAGCCGATCAGCAGGGCGCCGGCAAGATTGACCGCCAGCGTACCCAGCGGAAAAAATTTGCCGAAAGACATTGAGATGAATCTGGAAAGGTAATGACGGGCCAACGCCCCGAAGCCCCCGCCCAAGGCTATGGAAATCAGTGTCTTCATGGTGTGGTAAAAAGCGCATTGATATCCGCCGCGGTTTGGGCGGCATTCAACATGGCCAGCTTTTCATCCTGCTTGATCAGGGTAATGATGCGGGCCAGAATCTGCAGGTAGGCGCCCTGGCTGTCCTCAGGCCCCCCGATCAGAAAAACGATGGAAACCGGTCGGTGGTCTATGGCGTCCCACTCCACCGGGTTCTTCAAAATCCCGGTGATGATAAAAAAATCGCTGATGCATGAGAGCTTGGCGTGCGGAATCGCCACCCCCAGACCGATGCCGGTACTCATCAGGGCCTCACGCTCAAGCACGGCTTTTCTAAACTCTTGCGGGTCCGTTATTTTCCCCAGGGTCAGGGACTGCGCTATCAGCTCATCCAGTACGCCGGACCGATCCGCTTTATCAAGGTGAAAAACAGTGTTTTCTTTAATGAAATCGCTCATTTCCATAGTAATCTCCATATCTAAATTGTCCGGCCCGGGGCCCCGTCATACACCAGTTTTTCCCCGCCGTCGATGGTGACCATGTCATTGTCCTTTATCAGGCTGAGGGCATCCCGGGTCCCGGCCAGGGCCACGATTGTCGGATTGTGCTTTTCAATCTCCGGGAAACTCATGGAAGAAAACTCCTCCAGGATGTACCCTGAAATTCTTGCCAGGATGGGATAATAACTGCGATCGATATATTTGGTCAGCAGTATCTCGCCCCCTTTGATGCGCTGCTTTGCCTCTTCCAGGCTGTCCACCTTCACCACCCGGCCTGAAACACGGCCGCCGTATCCGCGCTGGCTTTTGGCAAGTACGCGGCAATGCAGGTGAATGCGAACCGTATTGAGCATGATCGGGGAGTCGAGCGGAATGCCGGCCAGGATTACCACCCTATCGAAGGCGCTGATAAGCCCGGCTTCGGCCCCGGCGTCAATGGCGTTTTTCACCATGGTATCGGAGTCGGAGGTTACCGCGGAGATGATCGGGATAACCCCCCAATAAAGGAGCAGGCGGCGTTGTACCGTATCGTACGGCGTGGCGGCGATGATATACTGCTCGGGCCGGAAACGGCTGATGATTTTCGGTGTATTCCCGTGCAGCGAGGGGGTAAGAATAGCATTCGCGTTAATATCATCCGCAGTCAGGAACGCGGCCCCCGCAACCGCATCCGCGATGTGTTTGCGGGGGGTAAAGGCGAATGCCTGGCGCATCCGCTCCCGGTATTCGTCGGACTGCTCGGTTTCAAGGGCGATTTTATGCATCATGCCGACCGCCTTGATCGGGTAAAGCCCGGTTGCCGTCTCCCCCGAAAGCATAATGGCATCCGTACCGTCGAAGATCGCGTTGGCCACGTCGGTGGCCTCGGCCCTTGTGGGAATGGGATTTTTGATCATGGAATCCAGCATCTGGGTGGCGGTAATGACCGGTTTGTTTGCCGCATTGCATTTTTTGATGATGCGCTTCTGCACCAGGGGTATCTGCTGTGCAGGCAGCTGTACGCCCAGATCACCCCGCGCCACCATAATTCCGTCGGAGACCCGGATAATCTCGTCGATATTATCCAGTCCTTCACGGTCTTCAATCTTGGCGATTATAGCGATGTCCGAATCGGCCACATCGATAATCCCGCGTATCTCCTTGACATTTTCCGGACGGCGGATGAATGAGGCGGCGATAAAGTCGACCTGGTTTTCGATACTGAACATGATGTCCCTGACATCTTTTTCCGTGATGACCGGAAGTGACGTGCGTACCCCGACGACATTGACGTTCTTGCGGCTGCCGATCGTTCCCCCGTTGCGGATGACGCAGTGGATCTCATTCCCCGTTACCCTTTCCACCTCCAGGTCCACCAGCCCGTCCGCAATCAAAATGTGCTTGCCCGGTGTTACTTCCGCGGGCAGGTTTTTATAGGTGATATTCAACCGGTCCGCGGTACAGGGCACATCCTCAGGGGTAACGATTATCTTTTTGCCTTTTTCCAAAAGCACCGGGTTGTCGTCCTGCACATATCCGGTGCGTATTTCCGGTCCTTTTACGTCGGCCAGTATGGCTACGGGGATTCCGGTCCGCCCCGAGACCTCCCTCAGGGTGGTGATAATTTTGTGGTGGTAGGCATGGTCGCCGTGGGCAAAGTTAAGCCGGGCGATATTCATTCCGGCCTTAAGCAGCTCGGCGATGGTATCCGGCTGCTGTGTGGCCGGTCCCATGGTGCAGATAATCTTGGTTTTTCTGATATTGTTCATTATTGTTCGCTGATAATATACAGAATAATGCGCCCCGGGTCAAAGTTTTATTTAGTGGTCCGAACCGTGGACCTGGG
>CAZWKE010000069.1:0-9375 GCA_964634205.1 uncultured Spirochaetaceae bacterium | reverse complement strand
CGCCCCATACGTGTTACCGCGGCTGCTGGCACGTAATTGGCCGGGGCTTATTCCTTGACTAACGTCATCAGCAAGGCGTTCCACTCCTTGCCTTATTCTTCGCCAAGAAAAGGACTTTACAACCTCACGGCCTTCTTCGTCCACGCGGCGTCGCTCCGTCAGGCTTTCGCCCATTGCGGAAGATTCTTAGCTGCTGCCTCCCGTAGGAGTCTGGGCCGTGTCTCAGTCCCAGTGTGGCCGTTCACCCTCTCAGGCCGGCTATCCATCGTCGCCTTGGTAGGCCTTTACCCTGCCAACTAGCTAATGGACCGCAGGCTCATCTATAGACGGCGCAAACGCGCCTTTGACCCCTTACCTTTTTTCCCAAGAATGTTCTCACACTCTCGCTGATTACTTCTTACGTAACCACCAGCCTTTCGCTGCGGAAAAAAGGTAAGGGGTGTTATGCGGTATTACCCCATGTTTCCATGGGCTATCCCCCATCCATAGGTAGATCACCTACGTGTTACTCACCCGTTCGCCACTGTCCACTACCCCGAAGGATAGTTTCTCGTTCGACTTGCATGCTTAAAACGCGCCGCCAGCGTTCGTTCTGAGCCAGGATCAAACTCTCCATAATATTAAAAATTATCTAAAATAGTTTTATTTCTCGATAATCATTTCATGGTCCCTGCAGTTCGGTTCCTTCCCCGGCTCTTACACCGGTTCCAAATCCTCCCCGCAAGGTTCGCTTGAACCCTTACCTTCTCTTCTTTTTCTTCCTTCCCTCTTCTTTGTCAAAGATCACTGCGCTTTATATACACTGAATGTACAAAAGAGCGCTTCTAAAGATAGTAACAAATTCGGTAGTTCGTCAATACATTCTTAACTTTTTTCTTTGAAAACTCGAAATGAATAATCGACGACGGTACCTATGGCAGCACCAACTACCAAAGAATATATCACGAAATTGAGAATGTATAGTATATCAGGGTTTACGTGAAAGATCAAGAGTTTTGTTTCAGAAAAAACAAATAATCCGTAAATTCCCGCAAAAGCATAGATCCAGGCCTTCAGTTTGCCGGACAGGCGCGATCCCATGGTAACCCCCCGCTTCATCATTAACAGCCGTAAAAATCCCAACCACAAATCCCGGTACAGCACGATGACGAATGCCCACAGCGGCATGATTCCACTGATCATAAAACACAGAAAATAACTGAGTCTGCTTAAGGAGTCGGCAAAGGGGTCCAGCAGTTTTCCCGTATCCGAGACATGGGAAAGAGCACGGGCCGCCATGCCGTCCGCAATATCGGACAGTTCGATAATAATAAAAACAGCCCAAACAAGAATCAGGAGAACCGTTTGGCCAGCCTCTGCCGCGCCGACTGAAAAATACAATAAAATAAACAGCGGAGACAATAATACTCTGGAAAATGTAATTATATTTGCTATATTCATGGTACTTCTGTGTATAAAAAAGAAAGGAAAAAAAACCGTTCGTATTTTTTCTTACTTGCCTTTACTTACTCCCATCCACCGGATAGTGAATTATTCGGTGATTTCAACCCTTTCCTCAACGAATTTATCAAACTCTTCGCGAGACATTTTATCCTGATGCACCGGCCACAGGGCGTCTTTCAATTCTTCCAGTGAAGGAAACTTGGCACCATCCAACTTATAAAACGACATAAAACATTACACCTCCGATTCAGAAATTCCTCATGATTTATCTGTTCGAACCTTTTTTAATGTTGTTCGTTTTTTATCTTAACTTTCGCTGTTATAATTAATAACATATTCGGCTAATGAACTCAAGTACACTGTTTTTAAATTTACGCTTTTTTCCGCCAAATATGCGGACAATTACGGCGAGCGGACAGGCGCAAGGTTCGCACCACTACCGCGACTAGCGGTCAGTTTTTTTCAATTTATATCCCTTACCCAACCATGAGCAGAGTTGCCCGGAAAGTAACATGTCCGGATTTTCCTGACCCGCCACCTTAATTCTTACCGGCGTATTTATCATTTTCCATTTACCGTCCACGACCTCTCCCATGATATTCGGCTTATTCAAATTCATTTGGGCGATGACAATCCCCTGCCTATAGTCATTATGAACATAGTCAATTGTACCGTCTTCTCTTACGCCCACCACCATTCCTACATGGGTAAGACCGTCGTCCATTTTCCCGTCGCCGTCCTTGTCCACCGTGTTGTTCCAGAAGATGATATCTCCGATTCTTGGATTTTTGGTGCGGTAGATGAGTTTGTGTGCGTTCAGGTATTTATACATCCGGGTAACCCCGCCTCCGGTATAGGTTACAAGACCCCCGGCAAGATCGATACCCGCATAATAATAAATCGCACAAATTGTACCCACACAATCCCTTGTGAATCTTTTTCCGCGTACCACAAGCTTGTCAACGCCAAGTAACGTATGGGCTCCCTCAACCAACAGTGATTGGGTGTCGGAAGCGGCCGCGGCGGGACTGCCGTATACGGTTGCGCAGGAAGTAAAGTACAAAAGCATGCCGAACAGCGCACATACAATAAAAAGATACTGTAATACCTTACAATATCTGAGATGATTGTTGTTTTCCGTAACCTTCATACTTTAAATCTTACCACATGTTTTTTATTTAACAGGTTTGATTTTTAAGCATTCACGGTTATCTATTATTTGCCGAGTTACTTTACCGGGGTTGATAGTTGCGGCAACGTAAAAAAGCGTGATTTTTGCCACTCACAAATGGCCGCCCCCGTTCATTCCACGATTTTATCCCCGTCGTCCAGCACCATAATCTCACCACGCTCAACCTGAAGACGCAGGTAGGTTAAAAAATCATTCGTCACGGTATCCACGTCAGATTTCAGGATTTTTCCCAAAAGCTGGTACTCCTCCATTATCAGCATCCGGCGGCGTTGCGAGACGCTGTCGAGCACCAATGCCTTCATGTCTTCGGGTTTCCCTTTCAGCAATAATGCGATCTGCTTATCATTAAAGGACCGAAACAGTACCTGCAGCTGCCGCCGCGGTATCTGAAACAGGATATCCATGGAAAAAAGCCGTTCAGACAGCTCAGAAGCCAGTTCGGGATCTTCATCGGCGATATTGTCCAGGATAATCCGGTCCCGGCTGTATTCCATGTTCTTTAAAATATTCATCAGCACGGACTTGCCGTCCACCCGCTGGGTGGTGATCTTCCCGGTCAAATAAAGTTTTTTCTTTATGGTGTCCGCGGTCTTCTGCACGATATCCGGACTGATCTTTTGCATATGGGCAATGCGGGCCGTCACCTCTTTTTTCAAATCGTCAGAAAGTTTCCCCAGAACCGCGGCCGCGCGCCGGGGTTGAAGGTGGCAGAGAATCACCGCCAGCACTGGCGGAGATTCCTCTTTAACCAGTTCGACAATCTGTTCCGGCTCAATCTCCTTTAAGAAGGAAAACTGGGCATCGGTGTCCTGCTTTCCTATTTTCGCGGCAACTTCTTCCGCTTTCTTTTCCCCGAATGCCGCACGCAACATCTCTTTGGCCTTGTCCATACCGCCCACAAGCGGCAGCTTGCCCCTGGCCTGTTTCTCGATCACATAACCGAACTCCCGCAGCACCTTCTTGGCTTCATCGCTTTTAATGGTATCGATCGAGGCAATTTCCTTACTGATGTTTTCAATCTCTTCGGGAGAAAGCTCTGCCAGCACCTTGGCCGCCTCCTCTTTTCCCAGCAGGATCAGGAACTCGGCCGCTTTCTTATAACCCTTTTCCCGGTTGATCTTTTTAAAAAAACCGCTTCCCCCCGCCTTGGGGTCCGGTACTTCTGTCCGCTTTTTCATTACAGACCATCATATCAGCAGGAGCGGGACACATCAAGGGTGTTAAACGCAGTCAAAGACAGAACAGGCGCAGGATTCGTACCGCTAAAAAAAGTTTTTTTTATTGGGTATTGACAAGAAAAACAATGTCTGGTAGTTTTCAACGCATTGCCGCTGTAGCTCAGTCGGTAGAGCAGAGGACTGAAAATCCTCGTGTCATCAGTTCGATTCTGATCGGCGGCAAGCAAGGGTATCAAAAAGCGAACTTTCTGATACCCTTTTTTTATTCCATGTATTGTAATTATTCTACAGATGGCAGGGAGATTCGATCAGGACAGGCTTAGTATTTTTTACTGCCGCCTGACTTTCTGATTTTCTTTTCCTGTTTGCGGCGAAGTGCTTTTTTCTTCCGATTCCGAATTACGGAAGGTTTTTCAAAGTATTCTCTCTTCTTCCACTCGCGGATAATACCCTCTTTTTCGACCTCACGTTTAAAGCGTTTTAGGGCCTTTTCCAATGGTTCTTCGCTGTTTACCTCTACGTGTGCGATACTCATCACCTCCCTTCGTGTAAATATTCATCATATGCCGGTGGATTTGAACAATGCGACAAAATACATATTTTGTCAAGGGGCCGTCTTTTCCATTTTTAACGGACCCTTCTTAGAGCTGCCACCATGCATCGTTCAGGCGGAAAGCACCTGCTTTACATTATGCCGGTAGATATCCTGAATAATAAGCTGCAGTGTTTCCGTATTCATAAAATAATTAATCTTCATCCGGTAGACAATATCCACCTTGTCCCTGATGTTGAAACGCTGCTTATAAAAATCAACCCCGTTCCAGATCATGGCCGGGAATCTGAACCTGCCGCTGTTAAGGAGCAGCTTCAGGTGCACCTGCTGTTTTTTCCCTACCACGTCGCACGACTCCACCGTTACCCCCTTGGTCAGAAACAGCAGTGCCGGGTTGGCCTCCCCGAACGGTTTGAACGTTTCAACAACCGAAAACAAATCGGGGGTAAGATAATTGCACGGAATCTCGGCGTCGATCATCAGGTGCTCATCCTCCGTCTCCGGCAGGACGATTGTCTTTATTACCTCAAAGTACCGCTCTTTGAAGCTCTCTACATTTTCCAAAGGCATACTGAATCCGGCCGCAAAATCATGCCCCCCATAATCGGAAAACAGGTCTTTAAACCGGGTGAGAAAATCCTGCAATTTAAACCCGGGAATGCTGCGTACCGACCCCACCGCCCTGTTGGGAAGCTCCGTCACAATAACGGCCGGCACCTTGAAACTGTTGACCAGCCGTGTGGCAACAATCCCCGTAATTCCCCGGTGAATGTTGCGGGAAACGATGAGAATACCGTTTCCCCCCGTCCGTTCATGACAAGCATAGGCCTCGTGCAGTATTTTTTCCCACACCGAATCACTCATGCTTTTCCTTTTCTTGTTCAGGGTAATCAGGTAGTCCACCAGACTCTGTTTTTCATTTTCCACCGAGGTCAATAAAAGTTCTATGGCCTTGTCCGGTTCACCCAACCTGCCGGAAGCGTTTATGATGGGCGATATCTGCCAGGCAATGTCCCACGTGGAAAGCCGTTTCCCGTGGATTTTCTTTTTCAGCAGCAGACCGCGCAGCCCCTCCCGTTCAAAGGAGTTAATCCGGGCCAGGCCGTTCTTCACGATTATCCGGTTTTCATCCACCATGGGCATAATATCCGCAATGGTGCCCAAAGTAACCAGGTCCAGGCGCTGCAGGCATTTCCCTACCGCGGGCTCGGCTTTCTTGAGGATCACCCTGACGAACAGGGTTTTCAGGATTTCAATTTCAGAAAACGGCGTATCGGCATAGCGGGCGCAACTGCTTTGTTCCCTGATGGAAAGCAGGCTTTTGTTTACATATTCGGGGAACAGGGTGTTCACCTCCCGCTGCAGGTCCGTCAAAACGGGCGGCTCACCTTGTCCGGGAAAGGCTTTTGCCAACAGTTTTTCCTGTTCAGGTTTGCGGAACACCAGCACTTCTTTATCTTTGATAAATTTATACAACCCTGATTTTTCCAGCGGGACCACTCCCGGCACGATATTCTCCCGCAGGCGCCCGGTTTCCAGCATGTTTTTTATGCTGATGCACTGGACCTGGTACGAATCATGGGCCGGGGTCACCAACAGCACACAATACTCCTTATTATAAAATTCGGTCGAGGAAAAATGCAGGGCCCAGTCAACTTTGAATACCACGGCGCATCCCGCCAGGTCGCGAAAGGGGTAGCCCGACTTTTCCCATTTGGGATTGATGATGGCTCGCGCCGCGGGAAGCGTTCCCTGCGGGTTGTGATGATCGATGATGATGGTATCAATCTTCTTCTTTGCCGCGTAGGCTATCTCTTTATGGTTGGAGATGCCGCAGTCAACGGTAATAAGCAGGCTCCCCCCCAGTTCCGCCGCCTTGTCGATATCCGGAAACGACAGGCCGTAATCATCGTCTCCCATGGGCACATTCCATTCCACCTCCGCGCCCAGTGAGCGCAGACAGTCTACAATCAGCACGGTAGAGGTAATCCCGTCAACGTCCCGGTCACCGTAAACACATATTTTCTCATGTCCTTCGATGGCCTGCCTGACCCGATCGATCACTTTGGGCATATGCGTAAAATAAAACGGATTATGCAGAAAAGAAAGGTCATCCTCCAGGTAAAAAAGCATGTCCCCGCCCCGGGTGATCCCCCGGCGCAAAAATACCGAAGCCGCAAGCGTATTAATATGATATTTGGCCGCAAGCTGTTTTACCTGCTCCCGGTCCAGTTCTTTTTTTATCCAGTTCATATCTGTTGTACTTCTCCGATTACAAGTTCCCTTTTTTCTCCGGCATGCGCGGCGACAGTAACCGCGTCAGCCAGCAGCGCCAGCGCCTCGTCTCTTCCCTTTTCGCCGTCCGTATACAGAAACAGCAGGGGGTCTCCCCGCTTTACCTTCTCATTATACCTCACACACAGTTCTATACCCACATGCGGCAGCACGGGGTCTTCCTTGCGCGCCCGCCCCGCGCCGATCAGCACGGAGGCAAGCCCTACTTTATAGGCATCGCAGCCAACCAGGTACCCGTCCGTTTCCGCAGGTAAGGGGGTTTTTTTTGCCCGCACCGGCGTATACCCGCTGTCCTCCAGTCTTTCCTTCAAAGTGTCCGGGTCTCCGCCCTGGAGCTCTATATTGCGCAGAAAAAGCCGGAGTGCCGACCCGTCCTGTATCTTATGGTCTGCCAGCGCTTCGGCTTCATCCATGTCCCCGCATATTCCTGCCATAACCAACATATACGCGGTCAGCCGCAGGGTAATGTGCATCATATCGGCCGGTCCCCGTCCCCGCAGGCAGTCGAGTGCCTCGTAGACTTCCAGCAAATTACCGACCGTCCGCCCCAGGGGAAAGCTCATATCCGTGATCACCGCCACCGCTGTTTTTTCCAGGCCCGCGGCCGTGTTCACCAGGGAGCGGGCCAGTGCCTCGGCCTGATGAGCGTCTTTCATGAAAGCACCGCTTCCCGCCTTGACATCGAACACGAACCCCTCCGCGCCGCAGGCACATTTTTTCGAAAGGATGCTGGCGGTAATCAGCGGGACCGATTCCACGGTACCGGTCACATCACGGAGCGCATACATCTTTTTATCCGCCGGGACCATGGCCTCGGTCTGACTCATGATGACAAACCTCACCTCGCCAAGGATTTCCCGTACGCGCTGCGCGCCGAGGTCCGTGCGATACCCCGGGATCGACTCCAGCTTGTCGATGGTTCCCCCGGTATGGCCTAATCCCCTGCCGCACATCATGGGCAGCGTCAGCCCGCAGGCCGCGGCCAGCGGGGCCAGTACCAACGAGACCTTGTCTCCCACCCCGCCCGTGGAGTGCTTGTCCATAAACGGCCCGCTGATCCCCGTCAGGTCAAGAACGTCACCGGAATCAAGCATAGCCCGGGTCAGTATGCCCGTCTCCGTAAAGCTCATCCCTTGAAAGTACACCGCCATCAGGAACGCGGAAAGCTGGTAGTCCGGAATCTCTCCGCTTACGTATCCCTGTACAAGAAACTCGATCTCCCCGGCGCTGAGCTCATTGCCTTCTCTCTTTTTGATAATCAGATCCACCGCGCGCAATTTCTATTCCTTTTTACAGGCATTCTACCATCCATTTTCAGACACCGCAATCCGCTGTGATGCCTTTTTATTGACTGTTATCTCTCAATGAACCGCAGATTGCGCGGATTTTTAAATTAATTATACAAACTCCACCGTCTTTAACGGTACATGTTCGGCCCCACCCCGCTTCAGAATGGATTGGAACAATACCAGCCGGTCGATACCGAAACTCCCGCCGGGAATCGGCACACTTGCCGCAACATCCGGGGCAATATACTCGGTTTTATTCCTGGCGATGGTCAGGTGCGGGGTAAACGGCCGTTCGCCGGGAGTTTGCGGCCAACCGTTCTGACCGATCAACGCGCGGAACCGGGTATACAGGCCGGTGATGTGCTCTACACCGTCCGCCAGGCTGTAGAACAGCACCCGCGGCCTCCCTCGGGGCGGGAACTGCCCCAAGTTACCCACGGCCACGGCAAAGCGGGCCCGTTTCAGGGAAGGATCTTCCATAACCCGGTACAGCCGTTCCACCTGCTCCCGGTTGATCTCGCCGAAGAAATAAATAGTAATATGCATGGCTGTGTCGCCGACCGGGCGAATCCCTCTATAGTGTTTCTTTAAAAGCTCTCCGGCCTCACATATTACCGCGTTCAGGGCGGGAGGCAGGGGCAATGCCGCAAATACTCTCATACGATCCCCTCTCCGGTTTTAAGCGTGACAAGCTCGGCGTTCAGCAGGGCCTCTACACAGGCGTATAACACCACCTTAAACACCAGCATGGCATCGGTCTGCATCCCGATCTTTACCGCCTGTGCCGGGGGCAGGTGTTCCGTGTTCGCGACATAGCGGCGCACCCCGGGCGACAACTCAAGCCGGGTGCTTTTGCCGCAGTTACCGCAGACAAACACCGCGCCGTTTTTCAGAAAATAAAACGGCCGGTCCGGATTGAGCCCCTTGCGGCACAAGCCGCAGGTGTTCAAATCCGGGCTGAAACCGGTCAACGCCAGAAAACGCCAGATGAACTGGATGGCAATATAGGGCAGCCGGTCTTCCGCGCACACATCGATCAGTCTCAAAACATCAAGGATCAGCCGGAACACCCCGGCCCCGCTTTCACCCCCGCCGAAAGACTTGAGCACGATCTCCACGCACAGCGAAGCCGTGTAAAGCCGCTCTATGCTCTGCCGTATGCCGGAAAACGCCTCATGGCATTCGGTGTCCGTAATCTTGCAGCTGTTCTTTACCGGGTCCAGGTAGAGGTATGCTTTGATGTAATTAAAGGCCTCGGTGTCGGAGCGCAGTTTGCCCTTGGTCTTGAAGGCCCCGTACGCCGTGGCGCGGATGATCCCTTCCCGGGGATGAAACAGGGTAACATAGCGGTGCATTTCACCGGTGCGCTGGGTTTTCAACACCAGCACATCAAGGCGTGACGTACGGAACATACATCCAAGCATA
>CAZWKE010000068.1:0-9520 GCA_964634205.1 uncultured Spirochaetaceae bacterium | reverse complement strand
TTACGCGCGAAATGGAGGTCATAGTGAAATAGTAGAACTCCTCCTTAAAGCGGGCGCAAAAGATGACTGGGAACAGCGCAACATTTTTCTGCAAGCGGTACAGTCCGGTGATCTAAACAAGGCGGCGCAACTTTTGCGGCAGGGTGCCGATCCAGATACAAAAAATACGGATACCGTGGCAAGACCGGCACTTCTAATTGCCGCGGAAAACAAGCATAAAGAACTCGTAGCGCTTCTGCTTCAAGCGGGTGCTGATATAAATGGTTGTGATTTTTATAAAAGAACCGCGTTGGAAATAGCGGTTGAAAAAGGGTATGTTGATATCGCCAAACTCCTTATGAAAAACGGTGCCCGGGTAAATACCGGAAGTTACAGGTCTGTTCTGGCAGCAGCCGCGGAACAGGGTAAAACTGAACTCGTGCGGCTTCTGCTCAATGCCGGCGCCGACGTTAATTATTTTGATAAAACGTTATTTCGCCCAAGAACCGCCTTGATGTGCGCGGCAGAAAACGGTCATATTGAAATAGTAAAACTGCTTTTGAAGGCAGGGGCCGATGTATTTATGAACAATGGCAAAGATATTACCGCTTTCGATATCGCCAGGGACAAAAAACAGAAAGAGATAGAAAAGCTTCTTTTGCAAGCCGGCGCCCATTCAAAAATCGACATGAACAGGCACGATTGTGAGGCTTTACTGGCTAAGGCTGTTAAAATGAGATATCCGGAGCTGATAAAGCTAATCATTGAAAAAACCGATTATACACATATAAAAAAAGAGACTCTTGAATTCTCGATGTTTTATTTGGCGGAAGCGGGTGAAGCGGAAACGGTAAAAAAACTGCTCGACTATGGCGTAGACGCAAGCTCCGGTTATAAAGGTATGACAACGATAGGTCAGGCGGCTTATAATATGCATATTGATATAGTTAAATTACTTATTAAACGGGGGGCCTATGTATATAAAAATGATCAGTACCTTTGTCTGGCCCTGGTAAAGGCGGCCAATCAGAGTGATCAGGGATTTATAGCGCTTTTAATTAACTCGGGGGTCAATCCCAATGCCAGGGATAGAAACGGAACAAGCGTCTTGATGCATGCCGCCGGAGCGGGCCTGACGGGAGCGGTTGAGCTACTGATAAAGGCCGGAGCGAAGGTGAACACCTGGAACGAGAGATATATGACCGCGTTATTATGTGCGCTGGACAAAAAACATATAGAAACGGCCGAATTATTGATTCAAAACGGCGCGGATGTCAATGCTCGCGATGAACAGGGGAAAACCGCGTTATTATATACGCTCGAGGCCGGGAATATTGAATTGGTAGATCTGGTTTTACAGAATGGAGCGGATCTTTTTTTAAGCACAGAATATAGTTCACAAATCCTGTTGACCGCCGGCAGGAAAGGATTTACTGAAGTAGTCCGGCGATTTGTGAAAGCGGGAATTGATGTTAATTCGCATAACCAATTCGGGGATACGGCGCTGATGTACGCGTCCCGTTCAGGACACACCGACACCGTCGTGTATCTGATCCGGGCCGGTGCCGATGGAGACATACAAAACACGGCCGGGAAAAACGCCCTTATGGCCGCGGCAGAAAAAGGAAATACTCCCGTGATTAAAGTACTTTTAAAAGATGGCCTGAATCTGGAAGTAACAGATAAAAAGGGAAATAAAGCCATAGATATCGCCAGGAAAGAAGGTCATCAGGAAATAGTCACACTTCTCCTTGAAGCGGGCGCCCGGGATGATAAGGCGCTACGAGAAGAGTTTATAGAAGCGGTGGCAAACGGCGATGTGTCCAAAGTACAGGAACTTATAAAACAAGGTGTGGATCTGAATACCTATTATGATGGTACTTTCCGGAGCGAACCCGTTCTGTTCATAGCAGCACGAAACAATAACAAAGAGATAACAAAACTCCTTTTGGAAGCCGGGGCCGATATGTACGATACGGGTGAGGGCGATACCTCTGCATTTATGGAAGCAATTAATTTGACACATATCGAAGTTGTAAAAGTTTTTATTCAAGCGGGTGTTGACGTGAACAAAGGGCGTGGTATAGCGGAAAGCTGGACACCCCTTATGGAAGCCGTTCAACGCGGTCAAGTTGAAATAGCGGCCCTCCTGATAAAAGCGGGAGCCGACGTGAATATAAAGTTACAGGACGGATCAAATATGACGGCAATTCAAATAGCCAAACAAGGAGGGCGCCAAGACATCATAGATCTTCTGCGCCGGGCGGGCGCCGAGGAGTAGAATTTAAATTTTCTTTTTAGGAGCCATACCATGAAACCGTTTGAAGTGATCGTTATTTTTATTATTATCCAAGTACTTTCTATTTGTAACATTTATGGTGACGACTACACTCCTCCGCCGTGCACAGAGGATCAGATACAGGAAAATATTAATCGCTATAAAAAAATCGAGGAACAAAGAACAAAAAATACACACGATGATGTTCAAAACGCCTATTTGTTTGATGAAAAAGATAAAGAGAATATTATCAGATTCGTTGCCTGGGCAGATAATGATTTGTTTAATTTTATCGCATTGGAAGATGTCAAAATGGTGAAAGAATTATTGCAAAGCGGAACTGATCCCAATATGGTACAGACATTAATAACGGACATTGACAGAAACATACCGGATTATTTTGATTGGGAACCCGGCAGAAAAGTTAATTTATATCCCTTAAAAATAGCGGTTATGATCGGCGATTTAGAGATTGTCAAATTGCTTGTATCATTCGGCGCAAAGCTGCCTGAAGAGACGGATGAAGTAAAGGATTTCTATTTCTATGCGTTATACAGCAGATCGGCGGGACTGTTGGAGTATCTGTTTAAGCATACGGATCAAAAGTACAGAGATGATTTTTTTGATGATAATTCTTATAGTTATTACGGGCGCCTTTTGGAAACACAGGTAAGATGTATTGTCGGGGCCGAAAGAGTGGATATTCTCAAGGTTTTGTTTAAATACGGAGTAAAATGGTATACATGGGTAATCAGGACCGCCGTATATCAAAATGCAGCGGAGACCTTTTATTACGTATATTCGACCTATAAAAATAAAATAGATATCAATGATATCATGTGCACTGTCTGCTATCTGAAAAACCGGGAACTTTTCGAATTCCTTTTAAAGGAAGGCATAGATTTTGATCCTGAAAGCAAATACAAATACCAACAAATCGAAACACCGATAATGTGCGCGGCTTTTAGGGGACAATATGATATGGTGAAAAGAATGATTGAATTGGGAGCGGATGTCAATAAGGTAAATAGAAAACCTTTACGATTGGTTGTCAGAAAAGAACATACGGCTTTATACTATGCCGTCGAAGGCGATTTTTATTGCGTTGTCAAGCTGCTGCTTGAAAACGGTGCTGACCCGAATAATGTTGTTGAAAATCCATTGATACCCGCAATTCAACATAAAAAACTCGATATGATTAAATTGCTTTTACATTATGGCGCTGAGATTAATAGATGCAGTTTGACAAGTTACGTCCATCCCACTACACCTTTGGCTGTTGCTATCGGCACAGGCTCTCTGGAACTGGTTGAATTATTAGTGGATAAGGGAGCCGATGTAAATTTACCTTGTTCTTCTCTTAGGAGCGCCCTTCATACCGCCGTTTTCTGTGCAAAAAATGGTGACCTTCGCATTTTGAAATTCCTAATAGAAAAAGGAGCCGATCTAAATGCACAAGGGAAATATTGTGAATACGCGTTAACCCCTTTGATGACCGCAATAAAACTTGGTCGTATTGAAGAGGCAAAGTATTTAATTCAGGCCGGTTCGGACCTGAGTTTAAAAGAGTGTAAAGGCAAAAAAGCAATCGACTATGCCCGTGAGAAAGGCTATGATGAAATAGTAGCTTTGATCGAGCAGGCGGGGAGTAAATAACAGTAAGGAATAAAGCGATGAAAAGATCCGTTTTGATTATTTTACTTATACTGTTGGCAGTCACCACGGTGTTTGTGGATGATTTTGACCGCTTTATTAACGCTGTTGAAAATGGCAATGCAGATAATGTAAAGCATTATATTAGTCCGAATGCGGATATGAACAAAAAGAATAATCTTGAAAAAACGGCGTTATTTTATGTGAAAGGTGAAGGTCATATTGAGAGAGTGGATTTTCTTGTGCAGGCGGTGGCCAACGAGGAAGAAGAACGAAAATATGAATTAATAGAAGCGATAAAACAAGCGGATACGGCGAAAGTAGAACAACTGATAGAAAAAGGAACTGATGTTAATAATGTATACGGAGAGAAAAAAAGAACAGCCATAATGATAGCAGCGGATACGGGCAATCAGGAAATAGTAATGCTGCTTATGAATGCGGGAGCCGATATTGATAAACCGGATAAAGATGGGAAAATTCCTTTAGCATATGCAGCTGGTAAAGGCCATATTGAGCTGGTAAAATTATTTTTAAAACAACTGAAAAAACATAATCCTGATTATCGATTCGCCCCATACTGTTATCAAGCTTTAGTTGAAGCGGCGGCTAAAGGGAATCGTGAAATCGTAGAGCTCTTGCTGCATACAATATCGGAAATACAGGATCCCCATTATAATTCAATAAAAGGAATTGGAGCCTTGGATGCAGCAATTGAAAACGGCCATCTGGAGACTGTGAAACTGCTTGTTGAAAAAGGAGCCCTGGAACCGAGAAAATATTTCAACTATCCGACTGATCTATTTCGCGGCGCTGTGGAGAACGACCATACTGATGTATTGGAATATTTGTTTAAAAAAATAATGACTGAGAAGGCCCTGCAACAGTCAGGTGCCTTCTTGTTGCATTACGCGGCGGAGAGCGCACAAGATAAGGTGATACGGTTTTTAATCAAAAGAGGGGTGAACGTAAATTGCAGGTTTGGTGAAGAATTTCCTGAAGGCGGAGTAACCGCATTGATGACTGCCGCCGAAAAAGGGCATAAACAAACGGTGGAACTCCTTATCAGCCTGGAAGCAGATGTCAACGCGATCGACAATCAAGGGAGAAAAGCTGTAGACCATGCACGCGGCGCAGGACACCATGAAATTGTGAAGCTTCTGCTGAAAGCGGGAACGCGTGATGACGCCGACTTAAGAGAAGAGCTTATGCATGCCGTCTATGAAAACGACATCAAGAAAGTCAGGCGGTTGATCAAACAGGGTGTCGATGTAAACGCGGCCGACATATTGGACAGGTCTGCGTTAATACGCGCCATAAAAAAGGGGTATACGGATATTGCCGAACTGCTTATCGCTGCAGGCGCCGATGTAAATACTAAAAATAGTGACGGATATACAATATTAATGTTGGCGATTTTTAAAGAACAACCGGAGTTGGTTAGGCTTATTATTCAGGCAGGTGCTGATATTGACGAACACAGAGAAAATCATAACACCGCACTGATGTACGCCGTTTCTAAGGGAAATAGAGAAATGGTTAAGATGCTTCTTAACGCAGGTGCTGAGGTCAACTCAACCGGATTTCATGATACAACGGCGTTGATACTTGCCATAGAATATGGCCACAAATATATTATAAAACTCCTCATTCAAAACGGTGCCGATGTGGATATAATGGACGACGGAGGGAAAAGGCCGATCGAATACGCCCGGGAAAAGAACTACCAGGATATCGTCGACCTCCTTCAAAAAGCGGAAGCTAAAGACGACGCTGAACAACGGAAAGAGCTTCTTAACGCCGTCAGCCGAGGTGAAGTTGATAAAGTAAAACAGTATATCGATCAGGGGGCAGATATCAATGCTCGTGATGAATACGGCCGCTCCTGCCTGATAATAGCATCTATGAAAAATTATAAAGAGATGGTAATCATATTGATCCAAGCGGGTTGTGAGTTGAATTATAGGGACGGTCATGGAATGAGGGCGAACGATTATGCATATGCTAATCATTTTAAGGACATCGTAGACCTTCTACGCCGGGCGGGCGCGGAGGAATAATAAATTGCTGTGGTGAAATGATTACATGAATCAGGTCGGCATCCGTATTACAGTGTCCACCACAGGCGGCCGACAGTAATATGAATACGCTCCGCGTCCGTTCCCAGTTTCTGAAACAGGCGGCGTTTCAATCCGGTTGCGGCCTTTTCCGTAAAGGTGGTAACCAGGATTTTATCGGCAGGAACTTTGTGTTCTGCAACCAGGCACTTTACCCGCTCGGTAATGACACGCGTCTTGCCCGAGCCCGGACCTGCCGGGATAAGCGCCGGACCCGTAAAATGGTTTATGGCTTCCTGCTGCTCCAATGTTAATTCTTGTGCAGGGTTTTTCATCTATTTAGTTCTTCGTTCTCAGTACATTATAGTATGTTTTATTGTAAAAATGTAATATTTTTTTATAGCAGGGATCGTACTTGAATTGTGAGGTACAATCTGCTGAAAGTGTTTGCCTGGAAAAAATAATCATTATCAACTATCATTGATACTACAGAATAATGAGAGTTGCCGGATACATCTGTGAATAAAATAAAGAAAAGGGGGAAGGAATGGTTTTATGTCCGGTCTTAAAATAGCATTAATGAAAAAAATAATGATGTTAGTCTTTATAGTTACGCCCATGGTACTGGGGGCACAGGAGCCGGAGCAAAGCGGACACTCCGGGATGTTTCTTCATGCCGGAATCGGAGGCGGATCATATTTCAATTTTAAGAACGACTCTGCGTCCGGTATTAATCCGGTAATCGGTATTGAAAGCAAGGTCGGGGGATTTATCAACGGCAATTTTTCCGTTTTCCTCCTTAGTCACGTGGATATTATCAGTTTCGATACGGTAACGGAGTTCAGTAACTGGGTGTTTGAAAAAAACGATGAACGAATTCTCCTTGCCATATGCATTCCGTTCGCCGTCCTGTTGGACAGCCAGTTTTTTATCGGCCCGGGTATTGCGTATTATACCAGCGATGTTGCCCCATCGTTTTTTATCGAAGGGGGGATCGGGTATTCCAGTATTCAAAGTGTGGCAAACGATTTTTATATTGTCGGCGTGGGCTTTTTTTCAGGTTTGGGTGTAGAGATAACAAACGAGATAAGTATCTCTCTGCGGTTGCTTTGGGTCCCTGCCTTTGCCCACAGCCAGTGGACACCGTCAAAGGATAATTTTATTACCATAGTCGGATTTATTTATTTTTAACAGCTGAAATGATAATTTACGTTTTGGCGTTTATTTTGAGGATTTCTTTTATTTTTTTGGATATGTCGATCATACTGAATGGCTTCTGAATAAAATCCATAACTCCTTCATCTATCAGGGTCTGTGCTTTTGTATTCATGCTGTAGCCGGAACACAGCAGCGCTTTTATCTCAGGATTTATCTTTTTCATCATTCTGAAGCAGCGTTTCCCGTCCATGACGGGCATTATCATATCAAGGAGTACCAGGTCGACGGTTCCCCAGTTTTCCCTGTAATAGGCGATGGCCTCATCCCCATTTCGGCACATGGAAACCCGGTAACCCAGTGATTGCAGCATCTGCGACGCTGAATCCAGAATAAACTCCTCATCGTCGACAAGCAGGATATGCGCGCTTCCTTTCTCTATTTTATTGTCGGCATGAATTGTGATGCCGTTTTTAACCGACTCTGAAGCCAGCGGAAAACTCATCTGCATCCGGGTACCCTGTCCCGGTTCGCTGTAGACATTTATAATACCGCCGTGATTTTTAACGGTGCCGAAAACCGCGGCCAATCCCATTCCGGTGCCCTTACCCGGTTCTTTTGTAGTAAAAAAGGGATCGAATATGTTTCCGATTATTTCTTTCCCTATTCCTATTCCGGTATCCGATACACTCAGCCGGATATAAGAACCGGGATTTATTTCATATGGGAGTGTTTTACAGTATTCCTCATCAAGGTGGACAACATCGGTCCTAAAAATCAGGCTTCCGCCCTTCGGCATGGCATCACGGGCATTAATTGCGAGGTTCATGATGGCATTCTGTATCTGAGCGGGATCACCGATGATAAAAGCTTTCTGTGCCTTCAGGTGCTGCTTTATTACTATGTTTTTATCAATGACGTGCCGGATAAGGTTGATCACCTCGTGAATAATCTTATGCAGGTCTATTCGCATCGATAGATATTTTCCCTTGCGTGCGAACGCCAGTAACTGAGATGTAATCCCGGAGGCCCTTTGGGTTGCGAGTATTATCCCGTCAGCGTAGCGGGCCAGTTCGGGATTGGAACTCAATTCGTCTTTCAGCAGATCGGCATATACACTGATTCCCGTAAGCTGGTTGTTGAAGTCATGGGCGATTCCTCCGGCCAGTTGCCCGATGGCCTGCAATTTTTCGGTTTGGAAGAGACGATCTTCCAACTGTTTTCTCTCAGAAATATCCTGAATGGTGCCGATCATCTTTGTTATATTTCCCTGTTCATCGACCTCCAGTGTTCCCAACCCGTGTACCCATACACTTTCTCCGTTATACACGCGTTTGATGCGGTATTCCTTATTGAAAGATTTTTTTTCATGCAGTATATGTGTATTGAAATATGTCTGCATTTCTTCGCGCTGATCGGGATGTACAATTTTCAGCCACCCCTCGATATTCTTGATGAATGAATCATCAATACCGAATATTTTATCCAACATTTCCGAACTGGTCCAGAATCCCGTTTTTGCATCCAATACATAGTGTCCTATTTTGGAGATACTCTGTGACAGTTTGAGATACATTTCACTTTGCTTCAGTTCTTTGTGGGCCTGCGTCACCGCGTTATTCAGTGCTTCCCGTTCTTTTTCTTCAGCGGGGAACCATTTTCTAATTAATAAAAAGACTATGGCAAGCGCGGCTGTCACATTCAATAATTTAGGAATGATATATATTTCCGGCCTCATTAAAAAATTATGGATTTCAGTGGAGATGATTCCGGAAAGTGACGTAGACAAAAAGGAAAAATAGACGCTTTCCACTATGGTCCGAAAAGCGTCTATGGAAAGTACGATGATCAAAATAAGTATTAAGGCGTTCTTTTTTATTAAGAAATATTTTCTGACCAAAAAAAAGAGAATATAGGTCCAGATTGCGGCCAAAAACCAATAGATTGCAGGAGTGATGATACTTAAAAAATCCATTTTTTAAATCCTAAAATCAAGCATTATCTAAAGGAACTGGAATATATTTAATTATAGGTAAACGGATCGTGGTTGTCAAATAGTTAAAATCACATGTTTGTCATGTTGTTTCCCTTGCCCCCGCTCTCAACAAGTAAATCGGCGAACCTGTGGTGCAGCTCGATCTTCTGCTCATCGGTTAAGGCCCCTTTTATGGTTTTAATTATAGCGATCGGCATATTATTACCTCCATTTATACCGATCGGTATATTATGTCAAGATGTAATAGACCAAAAGCCGGCATAAAAGCGGATGATTATTTTTATATGTTATACCGCCGCATCTGCTGCAGTTTTTTACGGTGTTTCATAGGCGTTGTCGACCGGGTGCTGTTTTCCGCCGCATACCCAAGGGAAATCAGCAGTTCCACCTTCCGCGTACCGG
>CAZWKE010000067.1:6995-9918 GCA_964634205.1 uncultured Spirochaetaceae bacterium | reverse complement strand
CGTCCAGATCATTGTTCAAAGTGCAGGTGTTGACGTTTACGTCGAGGCCGGTCAGTCCGTTGGGGGAGGGAAGAGTGGTCAGGTTGATGGCGTTATTGCTGACCAAAGTGACATTCGCGGTACTGGTGATGGAGGTGTCGGGGATGTTATTGGCGGGGGTATCCAGGGTTATGGCGTTCGAACCGGCGGAAAAACTTGCGGTTCCTCCGGTTACCGTCAGCGTGCCCGAGTCGGTGATCGCTCCGTTTGACGCGGTAACGGTAAGATTCTGTCCGGCGGAAACCGTTCCCAGGTTAATGGCATTGCTTGCGGTAAGGGTGATGTCCGCTGCACCGTTGGTAGCCGCCGATATGGCCGGGGTGGTACCGCTGGTATCCAGGTTGTCCAGGGTAATAACCTGTCCGGCCTGGGATGCGGTGAAACTGCCGCTCACCCCGATTACCAGGGCATTGGCGTCGGTGATGGTACCTGTCGCTGCGGTGACATTAAGTGCCCCTCCTACCGAAGTATTGTTTAATACCACGGCCGAATCGTTGACAATCGTGGCGTCACCTCCGGAACCGCTGGTTACCAGTTGGATGGTGCCGTTCACCTGTAAGGTATCCAATGTCATGTCCGCATCCGCGGTGATGGAGGTAAAAGAGGCATTGGTCCCCACATCCACAATACCCGAATCACTGATCGCCCCGCTTACGGTGGCGGTGATATTTCCGGTGACCGTTGTCTGGGGAATGACCAGCGGTCCCCCGCAGGTAATGGTAAGGTTGAGAAGGGAGAAGTTGTTCCCGATAGGTCCCGTGACTGATACAAGTCCGGTATCGGCGCTGAGGATGAGACTGCGTGTGGCGGCCACGTCACCGTTTATGGTACTTGAAAAAGTGATGGTTCCCCCTCCGGCCCCGCTGGAAAGAGAGACATCCCCGTTCAGGGTGACGGCCCGCGTAAAGCGGATATTGTCAGCGCTGGTGGTGATATCGCCCGCCGTTGTGACGGCGGCCGTGCCGTCCTGCAGGAAGGCACCGTCCAGGGTCATGTCAGCGGCCGCGGTTATGGTAAGCAGTCCCGAGTTGGTGATGGTGACCGTTCCTCCCGCCGAGGTGGTGACGGTGTTGTTCAGGTTAATGACCGCGGCATTGAGATCGATGCCCGCCGCCGTATTGGTGTTCAGGGCGCCGTTAAAGGTGGTGGTGCCGCTGGTGGCAACCTGGCTGATGGAGGCGGCACTGACGGCGTTCGCGGTCAGGTTGACGGCGCTGTTTATGGTCAGTATCCCGATGCGCGTGGCACCTACGGCACCCGTAAAGGTTATGTCACCGCTGCCGGCACTTAAACTGAGATTCCCGCCGCCGTCGACGGTGCTTGCAAAAGATATATTCGCCCCCGCGGCATTCTGGGTAGTGACCGTGAGCGCGGCATTCAAGGTGGTCGCCGTGTTGAAACGCACATAGTCATTGCTGGTTGTAACCGAGGATACCCCGCTGACGGTTATGGAACCGGTGACATTAGTGGTATCAAACGGGTTCTGTACATTTATGGCGCCGTTTAAAGTAAGTGAACCGCTTGATGCGTTAAAAGTGATGGTACTAACGGTAACCGCCCGAAAATTCACCGCCCCGGTGCCCGCCCTGACAAACAGAGTCCTGGTTGCGCCGGTAACGCTGCTTAAAAAAGTAATGTTGCCGGCGCCGGTGTTTGTATCCAGGGTGATGGACGCGTTAAGGGTAACCGCCGTAGTAAACTGAATAGTATCATTTGACGTGGAAATATTGGCTGAGGTTGTGACTGCACCGCCTCCATCCTGTAGAAACGCCCCGTCAAGGTTCATGTTCGCGCCCGCGGCGATGGTACACAATCCCGAATTGGTAATGGTAACCGTCCCGTTTCCGGTTGTGGTAAAGGCGGAGTTGATAGTATAGACCGAACCGTTAAGATTAATCCCTGCCGCCGTATTGGTGTTCACATTGCCGGTGAAAGTGGTGGTACCGCTGGTCGCAACCTGATTAATAGAGGCTGCGCTTATACCGAGTGCGGTAACATTGTTGGCACTGTTTATGGTAAGTATGCCGATGCGGGGACCGCCGATGGCGCCCGAAAAGGTGATGTTTCCGCTTCCGGCCGTCAATGTCAGATTGGAGCCGCCGCTGACAGTGTTTTGAAATGTGATGTTCCCCGCGCCTCCTCCCGTGCTGAGGGCCGCGTTTCCGCTCAGTGTTATCGCGGTATTGAATTGAATATTGTCGTTGCTGGTGATAATATCCCCGGCTGTGGTGACGCTTCCGGTGCCGTTCTGCAGGAACAAGCTGTCCAGGTTCATATCACCCGCCGCGGTGATGGTAAGGGTCCCCGAATTGGTGATGGTAACCGTCCCATTATTGGTTGTGGTGATGCTCCCATTGATATTATAGGTTGCGCCGTTAAGACTGATGCCCGCGGCGGTATTGGTGTTTAATGCGCCGCTAAAGGTGGTGGTCCCGGTGGTGGAGATTTGGCTGATCGCGGCTGCGGTGATTTCGTTGGCCGAGAAATTCGTCGCGCTGTTGATCTGGAGGGTGCCGAGGCGTGTCGGGTTTCCCGCCGTTCCGGTGATGGTGATATTCCCCGTCCCTGCGGTCAGACTCAGACCATTGGCGCCGCTGATATTATTGGCAAATGAGATGTTTCCCCCGCCCCCGCCGGTTGAGAGGCTGACGACCCCGGTAAGGGTTACGGCCTGGTTAAACGTAATGTTCCCACCGGTGGTGGTCACATTACCGGCAGTCTGCACGGGTCCATTGAAAGTTACATTGCCGGCCCGGGTGCTGATATCACCCGCCGCCGCAATACTTATGGTATTGGCCGCGTTTAAGGTCAAACCGCCGCTTCCGGAGTTTGAAATGCCCGTGTTTAATATGATACCCCCGTCCGCGTTCAATGTCAGGGTCCT
>CAZWKE010000067.1:0-6895 GCA_964634205.1 uncultured Spirochaetaceae bacterium | reverse complement strand
TCGATCAACAGCGTGCCGGTTTCTCCCATGGCGGAGGTCAGGTCCACATCCCCCTCTACCGCTAATTGGTTCAGGCCGGAGACCTCACAGAATCCGCCGTTACCATAGCGGCCGCTGCCGCGGGCACTGATGCTGCCGTAAAACGCGGTACCCTCACGGGACCAGATGATCACCTTGCCGCCGTTACCTTCCGTGAGCGCATCGGAGGAAATCCGGGCTTTTTTATCCAGATACGCGACCGTGGGAAGCAAGGCGGGGGCGTGGGACGCGTGGAGATCACCGCCGATAATAATCTTCCCGCCGCCTGCCGGACCGTCTGCGGTTATTTGGGCTTCAAGTATTCCTATGTAATCACCCATGATGGTGATATCACCGCCGCGGCGGGGCCCCGTTGTATGTATAATTCCTTTAATTTCCGTTACCCGGGAGCTTTGGATCAGGACATTACCCCCGTGTGTCAGCAGGGAGCCGTGTTGAATAATGTCCCCGTCTCCGGCCAGTAAACTGATCTGTGACGCATCGATACACGCGCCTTCATGTATAATGATCCCATTGGGATTCTCAAGGATAAAGGCCCCGTCGACCTTAATGGTACCGGAAATAACGGTTGGTTTTTTTCCCGTAACGATAATAGGGGTAACGGGCTGTATATCAGCCTGGAGCGGCGAATAGACCGTATGCCGAGGTACATTGAACTCCGTCAAGGTAGCCGGTTCAATCCGCCGGGTTTCGGGGGGGGCTTCGGCGGGCTTCACACCGGGCATATTACATGAAACGAGAAGGATAATCGATGAGATCAATACAGAGAATACGGTTTTATACATATTATTCACTACAGTACCTTTTATTAATATATCGTAAACAGAGAAATATTACTAATAGGATATGAAGAAAAAAAGATAACCTGTCCGAAGAGTGTTGCGCGCTGTATGCATTATTAATTTCCCTTTCCAGGGTATACGGTAGTATGTTCATTATAACGGGAGTGGTGTATGAAGAAAAAGAGTATTTATTCCATATATTTGTTTGTTATAACAGTGCTTATTGCCGCTTGTAGTGTGCCGTCAGGTTCCCCTCCTCCGGGGAATTTATGGCCCAAACGTCTGGGCGGAACGGTGACCGATGAGGGCAATGCCCTGGCGATAGACAGTTCGGGCAATGTCACCGTTGTGGGCAGTGTCGCTCTTGATGCCGACCTGAACGGCAACAACAGTATTGCGTCCGGAATACCGGAAACGGCAACAGGAACCTACGGGGGGTATGATGTTTTTATCGCCCAGTTCAGCTCTTCCGGAACGTTCAGGTGGGCAAAACGGTTGGGCGGCATTTTTGCGGATTCCGCCCTCGGCGTGGCGGTCGATACCAGCGGTAATGTTATTGTTACCGGGTCTGTGAATGGTAGTGCCGATCTGAACGGTGACGGCTCCATCACCCCGGGGCTGCCGGAAACCTCCGCCGATCCGTACGGTGGTATTGATATATTTGTATCCAAATTCAATTCCTCCGGCACATTCCAGTGGGCAAAACGCCTGGGAGGAGTGAACAACGATTACGGCTATGCCGTCGCCGCGGACTCGAGCGGCAACATATTTGTCACCGGAGTTATCAACGGTAACGCCGATATCAACGGGAATGAATCGGTCGCGGGGACCTTCCCCGAAACCGCTCCCGGCGCTACAGGAGATGATATTTTTCTTGTTAAGTTTAACGCGGCGGGAACTGACCAAGGATTTTGGCGCTTGTGGAGTTCGGGCCAGGACGCCGGTTATGCCGTGGCCGCCGACGCTTCCGGCAGCATCGTGGTCACCGGTATGGTAAACGGGGACGCGGACCTGGACGGCGACGGCGCAATCTCCCCCGGACTGCCGGAGACCGCCTCCGGAACCTACGGAAGCAGCGATATTTTTATTTCAGCCTTTGATAATGCAGGCGGTTCCTTTCAATGGGCGCAGCGCCTGGGCGGCACCGGCAGTGACGAGGGGCACGGAGTGGCAATCTCCTCATCCGGCAATGTGTATGCGGCGGGTTTTGTCAGCGGTGACGCGGATCTGAACGGGGACGGTTCTCTCTCCGGCACACTGCCGGAAACAGCGACCGTCACTTACGGTAACGAGGACGCCGTTGTTTCCGTATTCAGCAGTACGGGCACGGCTGTTTGGTCCGGGCGTCTGGGCGGCGGAACGAACGACCGCGCCCTGGGAATTGCGCGCGACGGTTCCGATAACCTTATTGTCACCGGATTCGTCAGCGGAAATGCCGACCTGGACGCGGACGGAAGCATAGCGGCCGGATCGCCGGAAACCGCCTCAGGCATTCACGGGCTGGCGGATATATTCGGCGCAAAATTCGATGCAGGCGGGAATCCGCTGTGGTCGGCACGCCTGGGGGGAACCAATGATGATGAGGGACGCGGAGTGGGAACCGATTCCGGCGGCAACATCTACCTTACGGGCTCGATCCAGGAAAGCGCTGATCTTGATAACGACGATACGGTCGCAGCCGGTTTGCCGGAAACCGTATCCGGCGTCTACGGAAGCTATGACGTATTTATCAGCAAACTCGCCGGGCAATAAAAAAACAGAAGATTTTAGCTCAGGTTGACGTACAAAGCTATCTTGTGTAAAGTTATTGCTTACACCAAGGAGGCAAGACCATTATGCGGGAATTCCAGCTTAGTGCCGCGGAATTAGACGGGCATATTACCCCCCAGGACAAAGAAAATATCGTTATGATGAACATCACCTACGATGAGGTCCTGAAAAGGTGTAAAGCCCTTTCCTCGGGCCAGGCGGAGCAGGACCCCAAACTGCTGGAAAAAGAGTTGATCGACCTGTTTGGGAAAATGGGAGATCTGATGCAGGATATCGTGGCCGCGGAACCGAATATCCATGTGTACTCATTCGATACCCCGAAGGCCGTTCACGGTGAGGTCTCGCGGCTTATCGCCAAACTCAGGGATGTTCGAACCGAAAAGCAGGAGTTTATCTATTATATCCAGCGTGCCTACGAGCTATTGTTCAACTATGCCTTCGGCAGTACCATAAAAGATAAAAAAAACTATCTGATCGTAAAGACCCCGGTCACCGAACCGGTCCCGAATTTCGCCGTACACAAGATACCCAATATAGACGCACGGGTGGAAAATACGGTGATGTGCGTTATGCTGCGCGGTGCGCTGCTGCCGTGTATGATTATGTCCAAAGAGATCCAGGAGTATTCTTCCGACAGGTACGTTACCCCGTTTGCCCTCTTTAATATCCACCGTGACGATACCAAAAAAGAACACACCATGGAGTATATTCTTGATCTGAAGAGCTCCTATTTTAAGCCGGAAATGCTTGACGGCAGGGACCTGATTTTTGCCGATCCCATGAATGCCACGGGCGGCAGCCTGGTTACCATCGTCAATTACCTGCGTACAAAAAACATCAAACCAAAATCCATTCAGTTTTTTAACGTGGTCTCATCCCTGAAGGCCGCCCTGCGTATTGTGCGCGCGGTGAAAGAGGCGCAGGTGTATACACTTTGGATGGACCCGGTGGTGAATAACCAGGCCTATATCCTGCCCGGCCTGGGAGACGCGGGAGACCGCATTAACGGCCCTTACAGGGAAGGCGCCTCCCGGCATATCATTCAGCTTATCGCGGACTACGGGGCGCATATTTCGGATTTGTACCGTGCCCAGATCCAAAAGATCGAAGAGACCGTTCTGCATATCGGGGGAGCGGAAGATCGATGAAGAGATTCGGTGTACGTCGACCGGTGATTATTATACTGACCGCCTGTGTTATTCTGTTGGGCGGGTGTGAAACGGTCGTGACCGGCAAGCAGTTGGCCACCGAATACTATAATCTGGCGAACGCTTATTTTAAGATCGAGAAATATGATGAAGCGGCCTTTTTTTATTCCAAGGCGATCAGTATCGATAAATCCATGTTTTCAGCCCATTTCAACCTCGCCTATTCCTACCTGAAACTGGGCCAGACCGACAAGGCGATCGGTTTACTTGTTGATATTCTGAAACAGGACCCGAACAATGTAGATATGTTGAGTCTTTTGGGATACGCCTACCATATGCAGGGTGATGATGAAAAGGCCCTGGCGGAATACGACAAAATACTTGCCCGGGTCCCCGATCATAAGGATGCGCTGAATAATCAGGCCATCATCTACTGGAAAATGAAGGACTATGACAAGGCCGAGAAACTGTTCCGCAAGCTGTTAAGCATAAATCCGTCGGATACTGATACCCTGTATAACCTGGGCCAACTGTTTTATGAGAAAAAGGAATATGAAAAATCCGCCCATTTTTTCGAGCAGTACCTTGAGGCCAAGCCGGAAGATACCAAAGCGTACCTGAAGCTGGCCGAGGTGTATATGAAGTTGGAAAAATATTATAAAGTGGTAAACGCCTATGAGGACGCCCTGGCGGTGGATAAAACATTCGCCCCGGCCTGGTTTTTGGAGGCGGCCCTGCTGCTTACCAAGGTGCAGGACCCGGAAAAAGGATTAACCTATCTGAAACAGGCATTGGAGCTGGGATTTGCGGATAAGGGCGAGCTGGGAAAACTGATTCATGACCCGGAGCTGCTGGAAAAACAGCGGGTGCAGAACCTGCTGCGTGAAAAGGGGTTTGATCCCGACAAGTTGGCTGCGCCCAAAGCTCCTGCGGAAAAAGCGGCCGAACCTGCAAACACGGACGTGAAAAAAACCCCTGAAATCCCGCAAAAAACGGACAAATAAGATATCAGCTTACCTTTTCTTTTATTTGCGTGCGCACGGAGCGGGAACGCGGTAACTCCTTTAATTCATACTGCAGGGAACAGTTACGGCTGCAGTACTGTTCCTCGTACACCCGGTCCAAAGGGACGAACCTGCCGCAGGTAATGCAGCATGAATACTTCTGTGCGCAGTCCTCACTACAGAAACCGGATTTTACGGGTTGAGTGGTTGTGATGTATCTTCCGCACGTTCGACAGACGATGTAATGAAGATTTTCCGCCATTTACCCTCCGGTAATCAGGTTCCGGCCGCGTAATCATTGATATAGGCGATCTGTGCGGCCGTTAGCGTATCAATGGTAAATCCCATGGTTTCGAGTTTTACGGACGCAATCTCCCGGTCCTGTTCCTTGGATACGGTGTGTACGGTTTTTCCCAGGTTTTTACCGTTTTTCATCATATACAGCATGGCCAGGAACTGGTTGGCGAATGACATATCCATCACCTCCGAAGGATGTCCCTCGGCCGCGGCCAGGTTGACAAGCCTTCCCTTGGCCAGCAGATAGATGCGCCTTCCGTCTTTTAAGACACACGCCTCGTTATTGGGACGTATCTCGGTAACCGATGTACTCAATCCATACAGGTCATTCAGATTCAGTTCACAGTCGTAATGTCCGGTGTTGCAGACAACGGCGCCGTCCTTCATCTCCTTAAAGTGGCGTTCCACGATGACGTCCTTGACCCCGGTCGCGGTAATGAATATATCACCGATTTTACTCGCCCGGTCCATGGGCATCACCTCGAACCCTTCAAGCGTGGCCTTGAGGGCGGCTATCGGATCTACTTCAGTTACAATAACGCGGGCGCCCATTCCGCGGGCCCGCATGGCGCAGCCTTTGCCGCAGTGCCCGTATCCGGCAACCACGAAATTCTTGCCCGCCAACAGGATGGAAGTGGCGCGTACAATCCCGTCTATGGATGACTGACCGGTTCCATACACATTATCAAAGTCCCATTTTGTTTCCGCGTCGTTTACGGCCATCACCGGGTACAGCAGCTTGCCCGCTTCGGCCATGGCACGCAGCCGGTGTACGCCCGTAGTGGTTTCTTCGGTGCCGCCGAGAATATCCGGGGCCAGAGCGGGCTGCTTACTGTGGACACGGAAGATCAGGTCAGCGCCGTCGTCAAGGGTCAGGGTGGGTCGAAACTCCAGGGTTTTATCAATGCACCAATAGAAATCTTCCACAGATTGGCCGTGCCAGGCGTAGATACTCAGGCCCTCTGCTGCCAGGGCCGCGGCCACGTCATCCTGGGTGGAAAGGGGATTACACCCGCTCCACGAAATTTCCGCGCCGGCCGCGCTGAGTGTCTTTACCAGTACCGCGGTCTCTTTCGTTACATGCAGGCACCCCGCGATGCGCGCGCCCTTAAGCGGTTTTTCCTTTTCAAACTTTTTTCGCAGGTGCATGAGTACCGGCATTCGTGACTCCGCCCAGGCGATTTTTTTCTTTCCGTTTTCCGCCAGGCCGATATCCTTTATTTTATACGTTTCCATCTATTGAAATTTCCCTTCTTTAAAAATAATAATTAATTGAATTTACTAAGCAAGTAAAATAGAATATTATTACTATAATATACAACATCCCGGTGAAATTCAATGAGTATTTTATTTATTTACCGGATTGTTTCACTCGGGGTTGTGTAACTATGTCAGAAAAGGAGGAAAAGATGGGATTTTGGGAAAGAATGAAGGATGTATTGGATAAAAGCCTTGAAACATCCAAAGATGTGCTGGAAAAAGCACGGGACAAGGCCAAAGAGTTGGGTGAAAAGGGAGTTTTGAAGTATGAGATAATGCAGTTGGAGAGGAACGCGGAAAAGAAAATCGTTCTCCTCGGCACCAAGATATACGAGTTGCTGGTGAAAGAAGAAAAAAACAGTATTTCCAAAAGCACTCCCGGCGTAAAGGAACTGCTTGAAGAACTGATGAACCTGGAAGAAAAAGTTGATGAAAAAGAAGAAGCGATGAAGAAATTATAATAAATTATGCAATGAGCTATTGACATTTTCTCGAACTATTAGTATACACTTATTCTCTGTTCGTTTTTAACGGACGGAACAGTGATCTTTGACAAAGAAGAGGGAAGGAAGAAAAAGAAGAGAAGGTAAGGGTT
>CAZWKE010000066.1:0-9930 GCA_964634205.1 uncultured Spirochaetaceae bacterium | reverse complement strand
TTTTTATTTTCTCCCGGTAGTATTAAACCAATTCCCAAAGATGTCCGAAAAACAGAAAGAGGACTAAAAATGATTAAGAACTACCTGCCGTTTGTATTACTCATCATAACGGTACTCCTGCAAAGCTGTGAGGATCGTGAACTCGTAAACAAGCAGTTGTATAACCTGCAGAATGTTATCATAGAAGAAAAACTCAATCTTAAAGATGAACAATACACCCTGTCACTCAACTTTACCGCACAAAAAACAGCGTCAGATTATAAAATTGAACTTGCCTACCCTGAGTTGATACAATCGGAACAAAAATCGTTCCTTGATTTGGGATCTATCGTCGCTTCACTCTATGGATTTTCTTTGGAGTTATATGATATTGCCAGCGGAAACCTTGTTCACTCCTATATTATTACGGCGGATAATACCCCCAAAATGGAGCGGCAAACCGCGTCACTTTCTTTAGGCGACAATCTCTCACTATTAAAAGACAGGAACTATGAACTCAGGCTTACCCTGCCGGGAAAGATAATAAAAGAAGACAATCTTGTGGAACCCGTATTGGTGATGGGGACACCCCCTAAAACCTAAATACAAACAGCAGCCCCGGCGTATTTTTGACAGATATGAGAAACAATAATGTCAATACCGCTAAAAGAGCAACATTATAACGACACCACGCAATATCAACCGGCAGAAAACATGGCCGTTCTTATAAAACATGAAATATTAACCATAAAAAAGATCCTGGAGTATATACATTCACCGCATTCCCGCTTAAAACAGACTATTCGCATTGCCGAAAAACAACTTGCCGTTCTTTATATGATCAGGGAGAGGCTTGAGGTTTTGCAGGCGGACGATGAAGCTCCGGAAATCGGGCGGCCCGAAATCAACCGGCGGGTACTTCCCCTGGCCGCGTATCTTATTGCCTACTCTCCGCGGATCCGAACACCGCAGGATAAGGAGTTTATCCGTACACATCCCGGGCTGCTGTACAAACTCTGGTATGCAACCCCGCTTTACGCAATGCCGGACACGAAACACAGCGACGCTGCCGTGGACCGAAGGGTTCCCCCGGTCAAGGAGGTATCTACGGCAACGCCGCCGGCAGGCACAAAGGTTCTCCGCCGGGTGCCGGGTGCCGGCACCGTAAAAGCACGCCGCGGCAGACCCCGCGCGCCGTTTCTACGCGCCTTTGCCGTTCTGTCGTTGGTTATTTTTTTTATCAGTTATTTTTTGTTCGCCGGTGTTTCGGTTACAGGGTCCGCGCTTTCATCCGGCCCGGCCGTACACGGCATTGATGATGAAAACACCACAACGCCGAATTATGTTCCGCTTGCCGGGGAGATAACCGCCGGGCTATACCTGCGGGAGCCGAAGACGGATTTTAAAAACCGGCTGGCATTGACGCTCGATGACATCGAACTGAACAGGAATATCGATAACATCCTGCGGATTCTGCAAAAATATGATATCCAGGCGGTCTTTTTTATTGAAACCTCCAGGCTCGTGGACAGCAGCGGCAGGCCCTATCCTTCTTCACGGGAGTTCCTCCAAAAAATACTCTTTTACGGGCATATCCTGGGGAATCATTCCTTCGGCCACCCCAACTTCGCCATGCTGAAGCCGGCAGCCATCGAGACCAACCTGAAAAAGGCCGGCTCGGTAATCGATGAAGTACTCGGTTTTCATTACAACATCAGTTTTATCCGCCCTCCCTACGGCAACCGCGGGCGGGACAGAATTGTGGACAAGATTATCAAGCAAAGCGGCCGCCTGCTGATCCTCTGGCAGATCGACTCCGCCGACTGGAAGATGAATCTCGGCTACAGCGATCCCCGGCATCTTTCGGCAAAACAGGTGATCCAAAGAACCGTCTCCAGGATCAAGCGCAGTACCGGCGGGGTGATCCTGCTGCATGGTTTCCAGCATATCAATCTGGTACTCGAACCGATTATCAAAAAGGCACTCGCCTTAAAAAACTCCCGCGGCGGTTTCTCCTTCGTACCCCTGGAACAGCTGCTGGATATCAAGTACCACAGGGAATAAGGCCCGTCCCCCGAAAAAGCGCCTGCGGGGGCGTCTCCCGCCTTTTACAAGTTTTTACATTTTTTTACAGGGATGTTACATTTTGCCCCCCTGCACCGTATATACTTACAGCAAAACATTATTTCTAGCTTAGGAGGCGGAATATGAGAGCAAAATCTTTGATGTTGATCATTTTTACCGGTGTAATGTTATTGTTCAGTCTGCAGGCGGCAAGCGCCAAGGCACTGATCCAGGTGGCGATCCTGTTGGATACCAGCAACAGCATGGACGGTCTGATCGACCAGGCCAAAACCCAGTTGTGGAAGATCGTCAATGAACTGGCCCTTTCCAAGAAAAACGGGGAGAGCCCGGAGCTTCAGGTGTCCCTCTATGAGTACGGTAACGACAGCCTGCCCCAAAACCAGGATTACGTACGCCGGGTTGAGGAACTGACCACGGATCTGGATAAGATTTCAGAACAGCTGTTTAACCTGACCACCAACGGGGGGAGCGAATACTGCGGTGCGGTCATAGACCGGGCCACCCGCGAACTGGCATGGAGCAAGGACCCCGGTGTCTACAAGGTTATCTTTATTGCCGGCAATGAGGCATTCACGCAAGGCGGTGTGAGTTATAAGGAATCCTGCAAAAAAGCCATCGGCAAGGGGATTATTATCAACACCATCTTCTGCGGCGGTTTCGACGAAGGTGCCAAAACGGGCTGGAAGGACGGCGCGCTGCTGGCCGACGGCAATTACGCCAACATCGACCAGAACCTGGTAACCGTTTACATCGAAGCGCCTCAGGACAAGGAGATCGCCGAGATAGGGAAACAACTGAACGACACTTATGTGCCGTACGGAGCCGAGGGTGAAGTATCCAAAGAGCGCCAGGAAGCGCAGGACGCCAATGCAGGCGCGGCAAGTGAGGAGGCCTTCATCCAACGCAACATGGCCAAGGCCAACGCGCAGTATAAAAATTCCGAGTGGGACCTTGTTGACGCGATCAACAACAAGGAGGTGGATCTGGAAAAGATAGATAAAAAGGACCTCCCGCCGAAGATGCGGAATATGAGTCTTTCCGAGCGTAAAGCCTATATTGCATCAATGAACAAGAAACGCGAGAACCTGAAAAACCGCATGGCCCAGCTGAACAAAGACCGCAGGGCTTATATAGATGAACAGATGAAGAACAGGGCAGAGGACAATTCACTTGGCAATGCCATGTTGGACACCCTGCGCACCCAGGCCGAAAAAAGCGGTTTTGATTTTAAAGAATAATGAGGAGGCGTTATATGAGACAGACGCGCATTGGAATACTGACATTCATCCTGCTGCTTTTGATACCCGGCCTGGCATCAGCGGACGGCTTCATTGTTGTCCCCGATTCACCCTTACCCGTCAGTACCTCCATGGGGCATTTCCCCCTGGAGGTGCGCTTTCACAAGGTTGATGTAACCATTACCGGCCGTACCGCGGTAACCAAGGTTGACCAGGAATTTTATAATCCAACCGGACATGTGCTTGAGGGCGAGTATATCTTTCCCATTCCCAAGGGCGCTGTCATCAATAAATTCAGTATGTACATCAACGGACGGGAAACCCGGGCTGAACTGCTGGACGCGGCCAAGGCCAGACGGATTTACGAAGAGATTGTACGCAAACGGCTGGATCCCGCCCTGCTGGAATACCGGGACCAGTCCCTGTTCCGGGTACGCGTATTTCCGATAGAACCGCGTTCGACAAAAAGGGTTGTACTCTCTTATACTGAAATTCTGGAGCAGGACAACGGGACGGTCAGTTACCTGTACCCGCTGAATACCGAAAAATTCTCCGCCAGGGAGTTGCAGCTTGTGTCTATTAATGTGGCAATCAACACCAATCTCCCCCTGAAAAGTATTTATTCCACCAGTCATAACGTGGACGTGGTGAGGAAAAGCGACACCAAAGCCCTGATCAGTTACGAGGAACAGCATACCAGGCCGGATACGGACTTCAGGCTCTATTATACCTTAAGCAGGAAGGATGTCGATGTTTCGCTGCTGACATACAGGGAAAAAAACCAGGACGGGTATTTCTTTCTGGACATCTGTCCCGCGTATGAGACAAGCACCTACGCGGCCAAGGATATTACCTTTGTGCTTGATGTGTCGGGCAGTATGAAAGGGGAAAAATTAGTCCAGGCCAAAAAAGCGCTCGTCTACTGTTTGTCCAAACTCAATCCCGGGGACCGCTTTGAGCTTATCCGCTTTTCCACGGAGGCCGAAGCCCTGTTCGGCGGGCTGAAACAGGCGAACCAAGGGAACCTGAACCAGGCCTACGAGTTTCTAAAGGGGCTGCAGGCCGTTGGGGGAACACAGATGGAAGAGGCCCTGAGACTGGCCCTATCCGGCAGGGAAAATCCTTCTGAAAACCGGTCGCGCCCGCATATGATCATCTTTATTACCGACGGCAGGCCGACGATCGGCGAGACGGACGAGGGAAAACTGCTGGAGAAAATCAAAAAAGCAAATCCCGGGGCCATACGCGTTTTTACCTTTGGTATCGGCTACGAGATCAACACCCACCTGCTGGATAAAATTACCGAGCTTACCAGGGCCTACCGCAGTTACATCTCGCCCAAAGAGGACATTACCGAGGCCATCGCCCGTTTTTACGACAAGGTCGGTTCGCCGGTACTGACGGACCTCAAACTCAGTTTCCCGGGCGGTTTACGGGTCTCCTACCCCTATCCCCGGCTGGACAAGCTTCCCGATCTGTTTAAAGGCTCATCACTGACGCTGCTGGGCCGCTATCACGGCAGCGGCAAGGCAACCGTTGTGCTTACCGGAAAAATCAACAACACGGAAAAGCAGTACACCTACACGCTGGACTTTCCCGAAACGGACACGCGTCATGCCTTTATCCCCGCCATCTGGGCCGCAAGGCGGATCGGCATGCTGCTGGACCAGATGCGGCTGTATGGAGAGAATGAAGAGCTGAAGCAGGAAATCATTCTGCTGGCCAGGACACACGGGATCATTACCCCTTATACCAGCATGCTTATTTTGGAGGATGAGGAGTCCAGAACGGCCCGTCATGAACTGGACGAAAAGCACCAGACCCTCGGCAACATTGCCAGACGTTCAGACGACCTGGAGGATAAAAGCACCAGGGAGTACGAAAAGCTGAAGGAAAACTCAGGGATGGGCGGCGTACAGGCCAGCGAGGAGCTGCAGCAGCTGAACAAGGCGCAGAACAGTGCGCAGGCCCAAGAAGGCATAGACCGCCTTAATTTCAAAGACAAAGACGGGTATACACAGAACATGCAGGCCCAGGTAAAGAACGTGCAGGGGCGTGCCTTTTACAACTCGGGCACGGACTGGATCGATTCCAATCTCCAGTTGAATAAGAATCTTCCCGTAAAACATATTCGCTTTGCCGGTAAAGAATATTTTGCGCTGCTTTCCAAAAATCCCAAGGCCGCGGAAATTCTTGCCTTGGGGAAAAACGTTCAGTTTGTAATGAACAACCGGATCTACGAGATCCATGAATAAAAAGCCATCTGCAAGATGGTTTCTGGGGAGCACCCCAAAGGGGTGCCGGAACGGAGAAAAAGCCACAACCTTTGGTGGTGGTTTTTTCATGAATAATTAAGTACCTCCACATTGGTATCTGGGTGCCCTGAGCCGCCGGGCCGGGGCGCCCCTTTTTTCTTGGGGAGCACCCCAAAGGGGTGCCGGAAGTGGTACGAAGATTGCGCCCGGCCCGCTTATGTATCGTTTGCCAGTTTAGCAATAACCCTATAGATGAAGCGGACCACCTTTTGCATGGAATGGTAATCGAGTTTTTCCGCCTGGTCGGTTACCGTATGATAATCGTCATTCACAGCAGAGGAAAAGAAAATCGTGGGGATCCCCTTCGACGCAAAGACCTCATTATCACTTGTATACCCTTCCGGAATATGTTCCCGGTGCGAGATCACCAACCCCTCGGAATTAAGGTCGAGCAAAGCGTTACGGAGGCGGGCGGTGATCCCCGTGGTATACATATAAAGGGGATTAGCCGGATTTTGCCCGATCATATCGATATTAACCATATACTTAATCGTTTCCGCAGGGGGCATATTCTGCGCGATAAATTTTTTTGACCCGAGCAACCCCTCCTCTTCGGCCGAGAAAGTGACAAAAAGCAGATTCCTCTCCGGTATGGCGTCCGATCGGGAAAACGCCCCGACCAGCTCCAGCAATGCGCCGACCCCGGAGGCATTATCGTTGGCGCCGTTATACACCGTATCACCCCTGCCCTTGAAAGCCCCGAGATGGTCATGGTGAGCCCCGATCACTATCCACTGTTTCTTCAGCTGCGGGCGGCTGCCCCGAATAAAGCCGGCCACATTTCTGGCTCCGATCCGTTCCGGCCGCCGGGTTTTGGCAACCGAAACAGACACCACCGTGTTTTTCAGCAAAAAATCGCGGGGCGCTGCTCCCTTATCGATCGCTTTTTGAATATCCCTGAGGGTATACCCGTTCGCGGAGAAAACTTTTTCCGCCATGGAATCCCCCATCACAAGAACAATAAAATTCGAATTATTGCGCAGAAAACGTCCGATCCGGCTGTTCGCGCGCGGGAGGCCGGACTCCGGTGAATACAGGGCGGGGAACCGCATGTCATACCCCGTACCTTGAAACAGGGGATCGTTGATGATGATCATACCGGCCGCGCCGTGCTTTTTGGCGTTTTCGATCTTTTTGGAAAAGTACGCATAGGGTGAGGGCTTGGCGGAGCCGGCGAACGGACTCTGCGAATCATACTGGTTGGGCGTATGGCGCAGCACAAGCACAAACTTCCCGGTAACAGGCAGATGAGCATAATCATCGTAATGGTATTCGGGAGCGGTAATACCGTAGCCCGCAAACACCAGCCCGGCCGTACGCCTGCCGGTACCGGAGAAATAAAACGGGGTAAAATCATCACCCGGAACCGCGGCAAGGCGCGTACCGGGAAGCCGGACCAGTAAGGAGGTCTTTCGGGAGTCAAACCCGTATTTATACAATGAAAAATCCAGGAAATAGCCCGTTTGCCCCGGAAGAGGCTTAAGCCCGTATCGGCCGAACAGCGACGCGATATAGTCCTCGGCCAGGCGGATACCGGCTGATCCCACCTCCCTGCCGGCCAGCGCATCCGAAGCAAGATACGAGACGGACGCGTCCAAATCCCCGGCGGAGATGTCCTCTTCCGCCGCCGGCCGGCAGCTTATCAGTAGATACGTGAGAAAAACGAGAAATGAATAACATAAAAGCCCGGCCGGTTTATTTAGACGGAGGTTCATGATTTCCTTCTTTCAATATAATATATTCAGGCGGGTCCGGGCATACTGTTTTTCTACACTTCCGGTCTGAAGGAGGCGGCGTATTCGATGATCTTCTGATGATCAAAGGCCAGATTGTGCGGAAGACTTTTTAAGCGAAACCATTTGAGGGCCCGGGCATCATCCGCGGCCGTGGGCGTACCGTCCCAACCGCTTATCAGGAAGGCCAGGGAGATACACTGCTCCGGGTGTCTGCCCGGCTGGCTGAACTCGCCGATAAAATTAAGGCTTTTCCCTTTAAGGCCGGTTTCTTCTTCCAGTTCCCGGAGGCAGGCCTCTCCGGCGGACTCATCAAAATCCATATACCCGCCGGGCAGGGCCCAGTAGTCTTTATACGGTTCATTCGCCCGGCGGATCAGTAGTACTTTTTTGCCGTCCAGCACCACCGCGTCTACCGTAGCAACACGGCTTTGATAACGCCCGCAGTGGGGACAGGGATTGGGGGCCTCTTTTTTCTTCATCACCGCACCTCCACTACCATAATAGCATAATAATCAGGTAAAAAAAATAGATTTTTATTGCTTTTTATATATCATTGTGATATATTTATTATTGATATATGTTAGGAGGATATATGGCCCGAATCAATACCACCCAATACGCGCTATTAGGCATGCTTTCTTTTCAGCCCATGTCCGGTTATGACCTCAAAAAATTCACCGATCGCAGTATCTCCTTTTTTTGGAGTGAAAACTACGGCCACATTTACCCCGTGCTGAAAAAAATGGAGGAGCAGAAGCTGGTTACCAAGCACACTATGCATACGGAGGGCAAACCCTCAAAAAACGTGTATTCCATTACAAAAAAAGGACAGACGCTGCTTTCCCGCTGGCTGGAAGCACCGGTACGAAAAAGGATATTCCGTCTGGAAATATTATTGAAGGTGTTTTTCGGTTATCGCACGAGTATCGACAATATAATCGGCAAGGTCGATGCGGAACGGGAAAACGCGCAGGCTGTGTTAACAGAGCTTGCGGAAATAGAACAACACATCGGCTCGCATCAGCATGAGGCCGAAAACGGCAGGCCGCCGTACATGCGTCTTTGCCTTAATTACGGCAAATATTTCTACCGGGCTGTGGCCCAATGGTGTGATGAGACCATAGATATTTTACAGAAAGAAAGAAATAAGGAGGAATAAATGAATATTATTGTTTTGGGCGGAAGCCCCAAAGGTAAGGTAAGCGTTACCATGCAGTACGTGGAGTATATGCGGCAGTATCTAAAAGAGCATACCTTCACGGTTATCCAGGTAGCGGCGCCCATTAAGCATTTGGAAAAAAACCGGGAAGGTTTTCAGCAGATCATGAAACAGGTAAAAGAGGCCGACGCGGTATTGTGGGCCTTTCCCCTATACTACTGCCTGGTCTGCTCGCAGTACAAACGCTTTATCGAACTGATTTTTGAACGCGGGGCCGAATCGGCCTTTGCCCGGAAATACGCGGCATCCTTAAGCACCTCCATACACTTCTTTGATCACACGGCGCACGAATACATCCGTTCGATCTCCGAAGACCTTGACATGAACTACGTGGGGTTCTACTCCGCCAAAATGGACGATATTTTTAAGAGCAAAGGACGGACCGGCCTGCGCGTGTTCTCCGATTCAATCGTTGACGCCGTCAAGAGCGGCGTGCAAAGCCCGCGCTACTCTCTCCCCCTGCCGCATTCCGCCTTCGTCTATAAATCCCAAAACCAGGGGGCTGCAAACCTCCATACCGCCAAAAAAATAACCATTGTAACGGATACGGAAGAAGGCAATACGGGACGCATGATAAAGCGTTTTAAAGACTGCTTCAGCACGGATGTTGAGGTGGTAAACCTCAGCAAAATATCCATAAAGGGAGGCTGCCTGGGCTGCCTCAAATGCAGCACCGACAATACCTGTGCCTACACGGGCAAGGACGATTTTATCGATATGTTCAACAATTCGGTAAAAACCGCCGACATTCTGGTTTTTGCCGGAGAAATAAGGGACCGCTTTCTCTCATCCACCTGGAAACTGTTTTTCGACCGGAGTTTTTTCAACACACACCAAATGGTGCTGGGGGGTAAACAGGTTGGCATATTTATCTCCGGGCCCCTGCGGTACATCCCCAACCTCACGCAAATCCTGCGCGCCTATTTCGAGATGCAGAGTTCAAACCTGGTGGATATTATCACCGATGAGAGCGCGGATTCCGCACGAATAGACTCGCTGCTTGGCGGGCTTGCCCTTCGCCTGACTAATTATGCCGAGGCGGAGTATCATCAACCCGCGACCTTCCTCAGTGTCGGAGGGATGAAGGTCTTCCGGGATGACATCTGGGCCGAGTTGAAATACGTATTCAGGGCCGACTACAAATACTATAAAAAACACAGGTTGTTCGATTTTCCCCAAAAGCACCGTATAAGAAACCTGCTTTTCAACCTGGTCTATGTCATTACCGGCATTCCCTTTATCAGGCGGAGGATGGTACAGAAAATGCGGCAGTATATGATCATGCCCTACAAGCGCGTACTGGCGCAGAAAGCGTAAATAGAAATACCGACATCAAAGGGGCCGCCCGCGGATTCATT
>CAZWKE010000065.1:0-10068 GCA_964634205.1 uncultured Spirochaetaceae bacterium | reverse complement strand
AGATGACCAAAGAAGAAGCTATTACACAGTTTAAATCTGACGTCAAAAACGCCTTTCCCGATGTAGATGTCCAATAAAAAAATAAATTAGTCGATGAGACCGGGGGATTTCCCCCCGGTCTTAATATAAATAATAGAGGAGACCGTTAGCAATGAAACTAAAGAAGAAATACATAGGACTGTTGTTTGTTATCCCTTTCTTTATTTTCTATTTTTTATTCAATTTCTATCCGGTGATTTACAGTTTTTTCTTAAGCTTAACGAAATGGGATGGGTACGCGGATCCTCAATTTATTGGATTTCATCATTATGCTCGGATTTTTACTGAACTTTTTCAGCGATTTGCTGGTGCCGGCAAACTTGATGTTCCGGGAGAATTCTGGCTGGCTTTTGTCAATACCTGGCGTATATGGCTGCCGAATATTATTCTGCAACTGGTAATTGCTTTATTCTTAGGCGTGATATTTACCAACGCGCGGCTAAAAATAAAAGGTGTGGGTTTTTTCAGGGCCATATTTTATTTCCCAAACCTTGTAACAGCGGCTTCTATCGGCGTGCTCGCCCTGGTGCTTCTGGACTGGCAGCATGGGGCCATTAACCAGCTGATACACGGCCCGGCATCGGCATTCCCGGGTGGAAACTATCCGCCTGCTTTTAATCTTATGAATGATCCGACAAGCTCACAAATGGTTATCTCTATTATTCAGACCTGGCAGTGGTTCGGGGTTTCCATGATCCTGCTGATGGCCGGAATGCAGGGTATCCCGAAGACCTATTATGAAGCGGCCGATCTGGACGGCGCATCCACTACCAGGACGTTTTTCCAGATTACCTTACCGCTGCTTATGCCGGTCTTTACCTATGTAATTGTCACCTCGCTGATCGGAGGTATGCAGATATTCGACATCCCGTATGTGTTTACCCACGGTACCATGGTTGGTATCGGGGGAGAAACGGGCAAAGCATTAACCACCATGGTGTTATACATGTATAATCAAGCCTTCGGATTAACGCAGGCAAGTTTCGGATACGCGGCAGCGATATCATATATGCTCTTTTTGATAATCGCGGTATTTTCAATTGTGAATATAAAATTTATAACAAGAGTCGGAGGGGAAACCTGATGGAAATTAGTGCAGCAAAACTTAGATTACAGATAACCAGAGGTCTTTTATACGCGTTGCTTATTGTCCTGGCGATACTTTGTCTGATTCCGTTTTACCTTATGATCATAAACGGAAGCCGGACAAACGTACAAATCAATACCGGTCTCAGTATGATCCCGGGTTCCAACGTTATAGGAAATGTAAAGACTATTCTTATAATTACGGCCAACATAAACTTCTTTACCGGATTTGTGAACAGCGCGATCGTTGCCGTTTCTGCGAGTGTTTTAAGTATATACATCGCGGCGTTAACCGCTTTCGGGTTTGTATTCTATGAGTTCCCGTTTAAAAAATTCTTGTTCGGATTTATTTTGGCCTCTATGATGATTCCCGCGCAAATGGGAATTATCGGGTTATACGATCTTATGTTCAGATTCAATCTGTTGGACAGCCTGCTTGCCCTGATACTTCCGGCAGGTGCGGCGGCGTTTACCGTATATTTTCTGCGGCAGTACATAAAATCGGTTCTCCCCGATTATATCATACAGGCGGCGCGAATAGACGGGGCACATGATCTGAGTATTTTCCATCGCATAGCCCTCCCGATCATGTCTCCCGGTATCGCTACCATGGGGATATTTGCTTTTGTATTTAACTGGAACAACTTTTTATGGCCGCTGATCGTACTAACCTCGAAAGAAACATACACCCTACCGTTGATGATTGCTCAGTTGAACTCGTCATTATACGCCAGGGATTACGGGGCGATCAATCTGGCTATTGCTTTTTCGATATTTCCTATTATTGTAGTATTTATTTTACTGCAAAAATTCCTGGTTTCCGGTATTTCGTTTGGGAGTCTAAAGGAATAGGCGGATGCCCCACATAAAAAACCCGATACTCCCGGGATTTAATCCCGATCCATCCATCCTGAGGGTGGGAGAAGATTTTTATATCGCAACTTCCACCTTTGAATGGTTTCCGGGAGTGCAAATACATCATTCAAAAGATCTTGTAAACTGGAAGCTTATTACCAGGCCGTTAGACAGGGTTTCGCAGTTGAATATGTACGGCATCAATCCTTCCGGCGGTATCTGGGCTCCTTGTTTAAGTTATGCCGACGGAATCTATTATCTTGTCTATACCAACACAAAAGTAGGTGTAGGCGCCATTGGGAAACAAACAGCATTTAAAGATACCCCGAACTATCTGGTAACCGCGGAGAAGATTATCGGTCCCTGGTCGGAACCGGTTTATCTGAACAGCAGCGGATTTGATCCCTCCCTGTTTCATGATGATGACGGGCGAAAATGGCTGGTAAATATGCTTTGGGATTATCGCATTAATAAACACGCATTTGCGGGTATTTTATTGCAGGAATATGATCCAAAACAGGAAAAACTGGTGGGGGAAATAAAAAATATTTTTAAGGGAACAGACCTTGAGGTCACGGAAGGTCCGCATCTTTATAAAAGGGGAGGCTGGTACTATCTGCTTACGGCGGAGGGCGGCACCTCTTACGAACATGCCGTTACACTGGCACGATCAAAAAAGATCGACGGTCCCTATGAGGTGCATCCGAAAAATCCGGTACTTACAAGTGTGAAGGACAGAGTAGGATTGAAACAGGCAGTCGCACAGAAGAAGGATTTAACGCCGTATTTGCATGCGGGCCTGCAGAAATCCGGGCATGCCAGTATTTGCGAATGGAAGGGTAATGAATGGATTATGGCCCATCTCTGCGGCAGGCCTTTACCCGGTACCATTTACTGTCCTCTTGGACGGGAAACATCCCTGCAAAGAGTCGAATGGAAGGACGACGGGTGGTTGTATGCGGCAGCGGGAAAACCGGAGCTTGAGGTTGATTTCTCAGGTTCCAACGTAGAGAACGAACGTAAGAATGAGTCTTTTACTGATTTTGACGAAGAAAAACTCCCGCTTGAATTTCAAACACTACGGATGCCCCTTGAAGATAAATTGTCGCTTTCAGAAAGAAAGGGATTCGTCCGTTTGTATGGACAGGAGTCGCTGGTCTCGCGGTTTAATCAGACATTGATCGCCAGGCGTGCTGAAAACTTCACGTTTTATGCGGAGACCTGCCTGGAGTTTAGCCCGAAAGACTTTAATACCATGGCGGGTCTGTTGGTTCGTTACGATGACGGCAATCAGTATTATCTGCGCCTGTCTAAAGATGATAATGGCAGCAGTTCCCTTGGTATACTGGTATATGATCGAAAAAGATTTACCATGCCGGTACAACCGGAACCGGCCATTGCCGGAGGCCGGGTATACCTTGCCGTGCAGATGGTATATAACAGAATACAATTTTATTATTCGATCGATAAGAAGAACTGGCGGTCCATCGGACCGATACTGGAAGCAAAAGTACTTTCTGATGATTATGTGCAGCCGATGGGGTTTACCGGTATGTTTGTGGGGATTGCCTGTCAGGACATGAACGGGACAAAGCATTATGCCGATTTTGATTATCTGTTATATAAAGAAACGGAAAAGTTTAAAATATAAAAAAGGCTGTTTTTTTTCAAACAGCCTTTTTTTTACCTGATCTTTTTATAATCCCAATAACGCCTTGTTTACCTCATAATCCAATGCCGCTATGTTTACCGGTGTGGTATTGATTTTATTATAATCCAGTGACGCATTATTGATTGCGTCAAAATCATAATTTTCCAGTGCCGCCGAAAGCGGTGATTTTTTATCACAAATTTCTGCGAAAAGAGTATTTAATCTTGAAATATCGGCAAGCTGATCGGCTTTTTGTTCGGCAAGGCGATAACTTTCCACATTATGTTTGATAAAATCTTTCCTGATCCGGATGGCATTCTCTTTGCCCGGGGCCGTATCGGTACGAAGTATATGATTATCGAACTCAATGTGACCGGTCCAGTTGAGTTTCTTCAACATCCACAGTACACCGATAAGTTCCTTCAGCCCGTCCATCCCGGTCATGACGGGATTGTCGTTATCAAACTGACCGGGTTTCTGGTTGCCCAGGTGGATAAAAAAGAGTTTATCGGAGTTTATCGCAGTGGCGATGGCATTGATAGCGGAAAGATTGGTCATTCCTTCATGCTGCAGAATCTCGGGATTTACACCCCAGAAATCCGGATTTTCCAAGCGGCTGATAAGGTTCAATGCGTGGCCGGCGGTCGGAAGAAACATTTCTCCCCTGGGTTCATTCGGTTTACTCTCAATGGTACCTCCCTTAATTGAGAAATTATTTTCTTTGATATAACGGGTGGCCAGGTTTAACCCGTTCTCAATGTATTTATAGGATCTGTCCCATGGTACCGCAAACTGGCATTCAAATCCGTCACGCGCCACCCAATAGGTGATATACTCAGCGCCGAAAAAATTACCGATACGAATGGTACGCATGACCTTCTGCGCGGCCAGGGCCCTGATTTCAGGATCGGGATTGGCAAGCCCGCCGTTCCGGAAAACAGGGTTCCCATGTAAACTACAGGTAACCATTTTCATCTGCAGGCCGACGGCGTCCATTCTTTTTTTCAGCTCCCGCAGTGTTTTATACGTTTCACTGTTTTCATCAAGATCATCCCGGGGATGCGCAGGGTCCCAGTCAACGATATCGTCATCATGAGCCGACGTATAATCGATAAGCCCCTTGTTCCTGGCATCGCATAAAAGGTCACAGACCTCCAGTGATGTCAGGCTGTCCATTACCGCGGGACCGAACGGGTCTCCGACAGGGTTGGCTACACACCAAAATGGCATTGAAATTTTTCTTTTGGTCATTTATATTCTCCTTCTTAAAAAAATTATTGCAGATAATTATATAAAATATGTTCCCAATTTTTATAGGCAGCGTTATACGCTTCATGTTCACTGGTTTTTGGTTCTATTGTTTTTATCTTCTTTAAATGTGAAAAAGCCTCTTTGGGTGTTGCGTAAATCCCCGCACCGATACCGGCACCACGCGCCGCACCCTGTGAGCCGTCGGTATTGTACAACTCAATTACCGAATTGGTAAGCGTGGAAAACGCCGTCGCAAACAACGGGCTTAAAAACATATTCGCGTATCCGGCCCGGATGGCTTTTATGGAAAGTCCCATCTCCTGCATAATCGAAAGGCCATAGTTCAACGCAAAAACCACCCCTTCCTGTACGGCCCTGGCGATATGACTTTGATTATGCCTGTTGAAATTAAGGCCATGCAGCGATGCATTGATATTTTTGTTTTCCAGGGTCCGTTCCGCGCCATTACCGTAAGGCAGGATACAGAGTCCTTCACTTCCAACGGGCGCCCGGGAGGCAAGTGCGTTCATTTCTTCATAACTGAGTTCCGTCTGCCCGCACCGAAAAAGATGATTTCTGGTCCATGAGTTCAAGATCCCGGCACCGTTTAAACAGAGAAGTGTACCGTAGCGCGGATGTTCGGATGAATGGTTTACATGGACAAAAATGTTGACCCGTGATTTGTTATCATAGTTTGCGTTATCGCCCACGCCGTACACCACACCTGAAGTTCCCGCGGTGGCCGCTACTTCTCCCGGATTAAATACATTCAATGACAGCGCATTATTAGGCTGGTCGCCCGCACGATAAGAAATGGGAATCCCGACGGGTAATCCGGTGGCTTCGGCGGCTTCTTTACAAAGAGTCCCCTGAACGGAAAAAACCGGTACGGTTTCAGGGATGAGCTCAGCGGAGATACCATAATGCTTCAATACAAGCTCGGCGAGTCCTTCTCCGGGATAATCCCAGAGGATTGCTTCCGATAGACCGGAAGCGGTTGTTTTTATTTCTCCGGTAAGCTTATAGGAAATATAATCACCCGGCAGCATAATTTTATCAATCTGCTCATAAATATGCGGAATATTTTGTTTTACCCACGCAAGTTTGGAAGCGGTAAAGTTACCGGGTGAATTGAGAAAGTGTTTCAGGCAGGTCTCCTCGCCGATCTCTTTAAAAGCCTTATTCCCCAAATCCACCGCGCGGCTGTCGCACCAGATAATGGCCGGATGTAATACCTTGGAGTTTTTATCGACCATAACCAGGCCGTGCATCTGGTAAGAGATACCGACAGCCCTGATATCGCTGAATTTGTTACCCGCCGCTTCCCTGATTTTCAGGGTGGCGCCGATTATATTCTTCCACCACATATCAGGGTGCTGTTCCGCCCATCCGGGCTGGGGGGATTCGATCCCCAGTTCCTTTTCAGTTGAGGCTGCCTGAGCAATCAGTTTGCCTGTTTCACTCTCCAGTAACGAGGCTTTTATAAAAGAACTCCCTAAATCGTATCCTAAAAGATAGCCGCTTCCGGACATATGCTCTCCTTTTCATTGTTGTATATTGCGGTTGGTTTACGCCAATAAATTATCATGTTTCATTCTATTAATAAAGAGTTAGAAAGCATTTTTTTTATTCCCTGTATATTTTACCGGTTAGTTTTTGCAGTATACGTTGTAAAGCGTCCTTGGAACTGTTCCAGGGTTTGTCCTTGTTTCTGTATTCAAACTTTTGGGTAAACCATAGTATTTCTTTCTCCAGACGATGCAGCGAAGCGGTCTGCAGCGGCAAGAGCGTATTCAGGAAGGTACTTAATCCGGACCCGGAGAGTTTTTGTGCGGCCATATCAAGAACAATGGGTAGGTGTTTCAAACAGAATCCCTTGGATGCTTTAAACGCTTCTTTGAACTGTTCGTCTTTTTTCCAGAGGTAGATGATGGTAAAACAATAACGCAGAAGAGTCTGTTCCAGCCTCCGGCAGAAGATGCACTCCGAGACGCTGGTGTCGGCGAAATCGGACAACTGTTTTATGGCATCGGCGGAAGGTTTCCCTTTTGTGCTTTTCAGCAGCTTGTCCGCGCGATTTTCGAAGAGGGGAATGGTATGCTGTATAAAGGTATGCATCATCAACCCCAAGCCCTGTTTGTGTCCTCCCAAAAACAGCAGTTGGGAGTGATGTGCGCAAAATCCGGTCTTGTTTACCTCAACTCTGGTGTCGGGGTCCATCACGGAATCACCAAGAAAAAACTTGATATATGTCTTTTCATTTCGATCTTCCAAAAAGCAGAGAGGACACTCACTTTGTTCATTGAATGCATCCCAGACGGGTATTGTCTCAAGTTGATATTTCATAACAGTATACTATACGTAAAATCACCCGGCTTGTGCAAGACTTACGTATTGAATGCAGACCGCAAGTACTTCGGCGGCCTTTTTTAGATCTTCCATATCCGGAAAGGTCGGGGCGATTCTGATGTTTCGGTCCAGCGGATCGTTTTTATATGGAAAAGTGGATCCTGCGGGTGTCAGTTTTACCCCGAGTTCCCCGGCCATGCTGATCACCTTACGGGCACAATTATTCCGGGTATTCAGGCTGATAAAGTATCCACCCTGAGGTCTTGTCCATGCGGCCATATCTTTTCCATCGAGCTCCGCCGAGAGTATATCCAGGACCGCCTGGAATTTCGGACCGATTATACGGGCATGTTTTTCCATGTGCCGGAGGATTCCCTCCATATTTTTAAAAAAGATAACGTGACGCAGCATATTGATCTTGTCCGGGCCGATGGTCTGCGCAAACAAGCGCTTTTTAAGCCAGGCAGGATTCTGACCGGCGGAAGCCATCATGGCAATCCCCGCACCGGGAAAACTAACTTTGGATGTCGAAGCAAAGATGAATACCCTTTCAGGATTACCGGCTTTTTTGCAGGCGGTAAGCAGGTCAGCCAATGGAGCACGACCGCTCCCAAGGAAATGAACCGCATAGGCATCATCCCAGAAAATGCGGAAGTCTTTACATTTTGTGGGCATCACCGCGAGGCGTTCAACCGTTTCCGCGGAACAGGTATATCCGGTCGGGTTGCTGTACCGCGGAACACACCACATGCCGACAATATCTTCATCGGATTTTACATACTCTTCAATCGTTTCCATATCCGGACCGTCGGGATTCATATCGATATTGATCATCCGGATCCCGAAATGTTCACATATGGTAAAATGGCGGTCGTACCCCGGGACCGGGCAAAGGAACTTTTTCTTGCGTGAAGACCACGGATCTCCCCCGGTGGAACTCCCGTACGTCATAAGCTGGGCGAAAGTATCATACATCATATTCAGGCTGGAATTGCCGCCGATGATAATTTCTTCGGGGGTAACACCCATGTACTGTGAAAACAGTTCCTTTGCCTGCGGCAGCCCGTCGAGAATGCCGTAGTTTCTGGTATCGATACCGTCCCGTGCACGGTAATTTGTTTCATTGACACAGGTTAGGAGCCCGTTTCCCAAATCAAGTTGTGTAGGTCCGGGTTTCCCCCTTGTCATATCCAAGGTCAGCTTTTGTGCTTTAAAATCCGCAATGCGACTTTTTAATAGTTGTAATTGTTCCTGTTTCTCTGCCATATAGTCCTCATCCTTTTTATATCCAAAAAGCTTTATAGGGTCAACAGGAGACAATATGGAGAAAATTGTGGAAACCTAAAATAAATCCTTTTATAAAAGCAATTTCATGTGCTACAATACCGGCGTTGAAATCTTCTTTCAATTAATTACCCTTTACATCCATTTCGCGGATGGAGTAAACTGGGGAACAGATAATTCCGGCAGAAGGAGAGAGCGATGGTGTTCGGAAAAGAAATCAGTTTATCGACAAAAGGATTTTCGGATATAAAAGATATTACAAAACAAGTGGTACAAGTGGTGAATCAGTCCGGTATAAAAAGCGGACTGGTCGGGGTTTTCGCGGTCGGCTCAACCGCTTCCATTTCAACAATCGAATACGAGCCTGCATTGGTGGAAGATGTACGGGACCAGTTGGAAGAGTTTGTGCCGAGTTCCAAACACACAAGGCATTCGCAGACCTGGGGAGATGATAACGGATTTTCCCACATCCGTGCCACCTTTATGGGCCCGGGAATTACCGTTCCCCTGCATGAGGGTGAGCTGATTCTGGGTACCTGGCAGCAGATTGTGGTGATCGATCATGATAACAGGCCGCGCGCCCGTAGGATATTCATTCAGGTAATGGGCGAATAGGCTCGTATTTCATGCGTCTGGCCCAGATAACCGATCTACATCTTCCGTTTGTTGAAGCGGGGCTTGCAGAGGCGGAAGAGGATAATAAAAAGGATTATAGACTTTTGGGAAAAACCTTGTCTAAGGTCAAATCGCTCCGGGCCGATATCTGCGTGGTAAGCGGTGACCTGTTGAATATAAGGTGGGAACAATCCAAACAGCAGTTGCCGCAAGGGCGGATCCGTCAAAGTTATGAGACAGTAAAGCAGATTTTAGATGAAGCGGGAATGCCGTACCTGGTGCTGCCGGGGAATCATGATGATGAGGAATATTTCCGGCAGGTGTTTGACCCATCATCGCAACGGACAGCTGTCAAAGGTTATGAGTTAGTATGTTTTTTTGATGCTGAAGATAAGCACCATGTTCCTCATCGCAGGGGTCGGGAGCTGTCACGCTTTAAGAAACTGCTTTCCCTGCACGCGGGACTGCCCCAGATACACCTTCAGCATTTCCTGCTTACCGATTCGCCGCAGGACGACTATCCGTACAGTTATGCGCATCGCGCCCGATTGCGGCGGCGGATAAACAAATCGGGCAGGGTGGTCTTATGTATCAGCGGACATTATCACAAGGGGACTCCGCTTATTAAGGATAAGGGAAGTTATTATTCCACGGGACCTGCTTTTTGTCAGCCGGAAAGAAGTTTCCGTGTCTATGAAATCCAGCACATGAATGTGACCTGCCGCGATTATTACCTCTGATAAAAAAGAGGCTTCTTGATTTATAAAGAAGCCTCTTTTTTTTTAAATTAAATAGAATAGATGTCCTCTTAAGGCCAGTGCTTCAAATTATAGATGGATTCATAGGCAGGTGCTGTTTTACCGAGGAGAAGGAATTCAGTTTTATGGGGGATTTGATTCTTATAAATCTTAATTAGTGGTCCAAACCGTGGACCTGGG
>CAZWKE010000064.1:0-10201 GCA_964634205.1 uncultured Spirochaetaceae bacterium | reverse complement strand
TATACCACGGCAGAAGCCCTGGCGGTGAATATACTGCTGGACAATCCTGAAGACAGGGATGCCGCGGCCTGGCATGCAAAAATCAGGGCCGCGCGGCTGAAAAAGGAACAGGAGAAAGCCGGTAGTACTCCGGCGGTTGCCGGGCCGGGAAAGTACGATTCGCTTCTGCAAAATCTTTTTGCGGAACTGAAAAAAATAAAAACGAAACTGGCGGACCTGGAAAGGAACAACAACGGAAGACGGATAGCCTATCTTCAGCGGGATAACACGCGCACGGCCCGAACGGATAAGGCGGAAGAACGGCCGGAGCAGGATATTACTGAACTTATGCACAGCGGGCTCAAGGCCTTTGAGAGTAAAGACTACGGGAAAGCAAAATACTATTTTTTAAAGGCACGCAAACTGCGGGAGACCGATCCCGACGCCAACGCGTTATTGGCAGCCAGTATATACAGGGAAAACCCCCAGGATGAAGATAATCTAAAAAAAGCGGTCATATACTGTAAGACCGCGCTTACTTCGGATAGACAGAACAAGCTTGCCTATGTGACACTGGGTGATATCTACCAGACGCGGAACAATAGGGAATTGGCAGTCAACAACTACCTGGAAGCCTTGAATATTGATCCGGACGACGCCTCATTATATTACCGGGTGGCGGTTCTGCATTACGAGATGGGAGAGATGGAGAAAGCGGGGGTATATTTCAATAAAGCGCTTGCGTTGAAAAAAGAGCTGCCGTCCGCTTATCTGTACCTGGGAAGGATCCAAAAGAAAAAAGGCGCGCTTGAACAGGCCCTGAATTACTTCAAACAAGCCATAGTGTATGATAAAAGCTTTTACAGCGCATACGTGGAGCTTGGCGACTGTTATGTTGAACGGAAGGAATACGCCCCCGCGCTTGACATGTACAACCATGCGTTGGAATTGAAGCAAAGCCTTTCGGTGGGGGTCAAGAAGGCGGACTGCCTTCTGGCCCTGGGGATGTCATCCAAAGCGGAATCCGGGTACAGGTATGCCGTCGCCAAAAATCCGGCGCGTACGGTAAGGGAAAGGGAAAACGCCGCGACATTATTTTATGACCGAGCGCTTATCGCCTTAGGAAAGAAAAATTATAAAAATGTGAGTTTGCTGGCGCAAATCGGAATTTCCACCGGAGCAAGACAGAGCGATTTTTATCTCCTCTTGGGAAAGGTATCGCGCAAAACCGAAGAATACGAACAGGCGGAAGAGTACTGCGCCAAATCGCTTAAAGCTGACGAATACAATACCGGAGCGTATCTGGAACTTGCGCTTACCTATGCCGCTCAAGGTGAAAAAGCGCAGGCTTTGTCCGTACTGAAATTGTTGAGTAAAAAGATCCCGGCCTCCGCCGACACCGCCTCATTCAAGGAAACACAGAGAATTGTAAATGAGAGGTAGCATGCGGACAACGGTTTTATTGATGTTTCTTCTGCTGCAATGTTCCCTGCTTCAGGCTGTAGATATATATATCGCGCCGCTTGTAGCGGTAAGTGATGATCATCTGCTGAAGCTTTCCGAGGATGAGAAGCACTTTGGCGAACTATTCTATAACGAGGTGCTTGCAACCGACAAAGACCATATATTGAATATACGCCTGCTTCATGGAAATGACCTGATACAAAACCAAAATATAAAATCAGTCATGGATGCCAGGGAATTGTGTGAAAAATACAACATAGACTACCTTGTGTACGGATTTTATAAGAAGACCTATCAGTCTATAGAAGCGGAGATCAGGATATATGAGAGGGACACAAAAGAAAACAAAAAGGTGTTTTATGCCAAGGCCGAACCCGGCGAGTTAATGGCCGTGAAGAATGAGCTTGCCCGTAAACTGGTCGTCTATTTTTATAAGCTTTTGGGGGTTGATGAAAGTTCAAGACAAAAGCCGCCGACCAAATCTTTCGGTGGGATCGAGATCTGCGGTGGAACGGGATACTGGACCCCGGTGGGAGAATGGTTTGAACTTATTACCGGTATCGTAACGGCAGAGGCCGGGGTGTATATCCAGCCGGACGACATCCTCATATATAATCCGGACTGGCTGGTGCTGTTCAGGTACGGGTTCGTTGTCAGTTATATGCTGGGATTAAACAAGCCTGATATAGAGGAGGCCTATCTGCATTCCCTGCAGCTTGAGTTCCCGGTACGGTTATGTATGCTTTTTTTATCACAGCATGTGGCCTATGCGGGTATTGGGTTTTTCTACCGGCATGATTTTGTCTACCAGGTACGGTTATACGGCTCACCCGTTTGGAGTAACAGCGGGACCCTCGGGATCTCCGGTGCGGCCGGGTACGAGTACTGGTGTGGTGAAGATAAGCGCTATGCCTTCGGCGCGGAGTTGAAACTTGACACGGCCTTCTATGATCATCCGGTGGTAAGGCTTGCGCTCCTATTCACATTTAAGTACAGGCTGGATTTTGAGGCGGATGGAAAGGCCGGGAACGGCACGGGTAATAATAGTTCGGAGTAAAAAAAGGAGGCCGGATTTATGAAAAAAATAGTACTTTTTGCATTGGCAGGATTGTTTTTTACCGGTTGCAGTCAGGATTTATTTGAGTTTGTTGATCGTAACACCAACGCGCCGGTTGTGGCGCCGCCGCGATTGGCATGCTTTAAAGCGGAGCGTGAGATAGACGTGTCGTGGGACGCGGATGAAGCGGCTGATGAGTACCTGCTCTATCGTGACACCGATCCGCTTGGCCTTTTTAATCATTTGTGCTACCGGGGCGGGAAACTTCAGTATAAAGACAGCGGGCTTGAAAGTGATACACGCTATTATTATAAGCTGGCCAAACGCAAAGCGGAACGCATCTTCGACAAATCGGCCTGCGTGTTGGGAGTGGCAAACGACATTCGGCGTGATCAGTATGAGCCCAATGATACTCCGGAAACGGCCGCCGAGTTCTATAATGTAATAGACGCAAATATCTATTATTACCGGGACAGCCACGGGAATGAACTGGAGGACGTGGACTGGTACTGGGTAAAAATAGAACCCATGCGGAGGATTACCATCCATATATGGTTTAACGACAGTACAAACCTGAAACCTAATGATATATATTTTACGGAGATTTCCGGGGCACATAATACTGTGCTTTCCGGGGATGATCAGATAACCATTTATAACTATGAAAACAGGGCATGCGTCAGGTATTTTCGTATCGGGATAAATAAAAGCAATTTCGACGCGGTAGGCGGAAAAATGGGGACCTATCAAATATCGTTTGAAGAAACAAATCCAAACTGATAAGCGGGGGATGAATAAAATGTGGAATAGATTAAAATATCCGATTGCAATGTGTATTTTTGTTATTCTGGTGGTGTCCTGTGAAAACCCCGGTATTTATGATGGGGGGGGCGGCGGCGGCGACCCTCAGCGTTACTTTGTTAATTTTGCAAAACAGGACGATGGGAGCGTTTTGTTTTATACAAATGATCCCCGGATGATCGGCCCGTCCGGGTATAACTATTGGTGTATCGGTACCTATAACCCTGATCCCATGGAAGAGTTCCAGGTAACGGTACAAAAAGTATCAGGCAGCGCCGCCGGCGGTTATGGGGTCATTTTTTCGGCGCAGGACAGGGACAACTTTCTGGTTTTGTTTATTAATACCCGGGGGTTTTATAAAATAGGGAAGGTAAAGGACGAGGATTTTACACCGTTTGATACCTGGCTTCCCTCGAATGATCTTTATACCGGTTATGTAAGTAATACCATCAGGATCATCTATGACGAGGCGACCAGCAGTTACCGTGTATACTTTAATGATGACACGCAGGGAATATTGTTCGAGGATAACGATGCCCAGCCTTTTACCTACGGATATTACGGCTATATCTGTGAGTTGGATGAGGCGGAAGACTTTCCGGATACCGCCGTTGAGGTACGGTTTCAGCAGGAAGATCCCGCTGATATCGGGTTGTAGGAGGAAGATGCTGATGAGTACCCGAAAAAAAGTAAATATCCTGCTGGCAGTCTCGTTTGTTATCATGGGCCTGGCGTATAACTGTGTAAACAATGACGGAACAAGGTCCGTCTTCCGGGATACAACGTTGAACAATGCAATCAATAAGAAAAACGAAAGCGGTTCCGCTGTGGACAGTTCGCCGGAGAAGCAGAAATCAAGTATTATCGCGGGAATTGATGGTGATTCCCGGGGAAAAAGCGGAGTGTCGGCAGAAACCAAAACGGCGGAAACCACGGAAACAGTGTGTCGTGTCCGGGTTGTTCCCGAAAAGGCGGCTGTTCTGCGGCACGGCGGGCTTGTCCTTGAAATACCCGCCGGAGCGGTGAGCGCGGAAACAGAGATAGTGATACAGAAACTCGGGCACACGGAAATGCTGAACGAAGGGATGAAAAACGTCACCGGGTCATGCCCGGGTTATCGTTTTCTGCCCCATGGGACAAGGTTTTTAAAGCCTGTACGCTTAAGCATGCCGTATAATAAAAAGCTGGTAAAAGGCGGGTATGAATATGAGAATTTGTATACGTATTTCTATAATGATAAGAAAAAGAGATGGGAGAGGCTGCGGCGAATAGGCATTGACAAGCAGGCGGGGCTTATTATAAGCAGGACCGATCATTTTACCGATATGATCAATTCCACCCTCACCATGCCCGAGAGCCCCAAGCCGTTGGGGTTTAATCCGAACAGCATAAAAGACATAAAAGCGGCAGACCCCGGTTCCGGCATCCAGTTGATTAATCCGCCCCAGGCGGTACAAAGCGGGAGCGCGGGTTTGCGCTATGGAATAGAGGTCCCCCCGGGACGAAACGGCATGGCGCCGTCTGTCTCGGTGAGTTATAACTCCGACGCGGGGAACGGCTGGATGGGAGTAGGCTGGGACGTAACCGTATCGAGTATCAGTGTGGACACCCGGTTCGGGGTGCCGCGTTATCTTACGGACAAAGAAAGTGAAACCTATGTCTGGGACGAAACGGTGCTTTCCCCTACCGCCCGCCGGGCGGAGCTTGAAGCGCGCAGCGGCACGGCAGATGAACCCAAGGTGTTCCAGCCCCGGGTTGAGGGAGGGTTTTCAAAGATCGAGCGCTACGGCAGCGGTCCCCTGGAATACTGGTGGAAGGTAACCGCCAAGGACGGCCGTATTTATTGTTACGGCGGTACGCCTGAGGAGGGATTGATTGATGCGGCCGTCCTGAAAGGCCCGGATGGTATTTTCAAATGGCAGCTGGCGGAGGAACGGGATGCGCGGGGCAACGCGGTGCGCTACAGCTATGTCACCGTAAACGACAGCGGCAGCGGAGACGGCAGCGGAGCTTATCAGGGAGCACAGATTTACCTGAAAAGCATACGCTGGACCGACTATGTGTCGGGCGCGTCGCGCGAAGAGGGTGTGTTCAGCCTTGAGTTTATACGCGACCGTGAGCTCTTTGCCGACCAATGGCCCGGGAAGCGCCGCAAAGACGTCACCATAGACTGTCGGCCGGGGTTCAAGACCGTCACCGCGGACCTTTTAGAGCGCATAGAGGTAAGAGAGGGCCAGCGTCTTATTCGCAGTTACGGGTTTGAGTATAAGCCGGGGGCGTTCGGCAAGAACCTGTTAACGGCCATTGTGCAATACGGCGCGGACGGAAATGAGTTTTACCGCCACGGCTTCAGTTATTATGACGAGGTACGCGACGGTGATGAGTATAACGGATTCGGTGGGGAACAGACGGTAAACGACAATAAAGATCTTGAGGACTTTCAACCTTCGGCCGCGTTTAATTCGGTTTCCCCACCCATACTGGGCAGCAGCACGGGTGACGGGAGCGGTGTTCATTCTTATTTGGGAGTGGGGTTTGGTTCAACCAAACTAAATTCCGTGGGCGTCAAGCTTGGGTATAATAAAAGTGACGACAATGGCGAGGTCACCCTGGTTGATATAAACGGCGATGGGGTGGCGGACAAAGTATATAAGGGCAGCAGTGGCTTTTATTTTCGTGCGGGGAGTATCGACGCGCAGGGGAATTTAACTTTTCCGAGCGATGAAAAGCGGATAGAGGGCAATTTCCCCGGATTTTCCCAGGAACGTTCCACCAGCTATTCCCTGGGCGGCGAAGCGTATTTGGGAACCAATGCCGCAAGCGCGTGTACAAGCTATGTTCATACAACGACCACCACCAGGGGTGATGTTTATCTTGCCGACGTGAACGGTGATGGGCTTATCGACGCGGTTGACAACGGAATGGTGTATTTCAACCACTTGGTAAACGGCGTGCCGACCTTTTCAATGGACAGTGGAAACACACCTGTGCCCATAACAGGTGGGAGTTCGGTTGATGTTTCAGGTGATATAGCGGACACAGTTCAGCAGATTTATGATGAACAGCTTAAGGCCTCACCCTTGATGGACACCGTGCGGGCCTGGGAGGCGCCGTTTACCGGAACGGTCACCCTCAGCGGTGCAGTGGTTTATACGGGGGACGGCAGCGGTCCTACCGATGAAAACGCCGCACCTGACGGCGTCTCTGTGATTATTGAGAAGGGCGGCGCCCGCCTGTGGCATGCGCCATTGAATGAGACCAATACTACTGCCGATTATTTACTGCGCGGAGTTGAGGTACACGCCGGCGAGCGTATCTATTTCAGGGTGAACTCAAAGTTCGACGGCTGGGCGGACCAGGTGGAATGGGACCCCGTGATTACCTATGAAGGCAAGAACACGGACCTGACGGACGCGAACGGCCTTACCCCCTACCGGTACAAGGCAAGCAAGGATTTTGTGTACGCGGGAAGAAGTGGGGAAATTATGCCCGGCTGCAAGACCACGGTAAATATAACCGGAAATATCTATAAAAACGCCGATACCGGCGATGATGTGACGATCAGGATTAGAAAGGTGACCCTGGTACAGACCGACAGCGGTATTGAAAAGCAATTTGAGACAATTTTCGAAAAAACATTGGCCTGGGATTATAAAGGGGAAATCAGTCTTGATGGAGAGTTGAACGAAGAGCAGAGGAGCATTACCCCCATGAAGGGGTTCAGCTTCGAGGTGTCCAGTACAAGTGCGATCGACCTGAAGCAGATAGAGTGGCAGCCGGTAATAAGCTATGATCCGTTCGATGAAACGGAAGAAACCAATACAAAATATTTTCATGCGTTTTTTAACGCGCCGCTCTACAAACCTTTCGGGGGCACCGCGGCAAACGGTATAAAGACATGGACCGTAGAAAAAAAAGATGAAAACGGCCGGGAAGAGGATTGGGAAACAGACCCGAATGACCCGGCGCAATCCGACAGCACGGTGCATATCTGGCCGGTTGTTTCAGCTACCGCCCCTCCCCCCTCCCAGGCCTCCGGGAATACCTCTTTTACGCTGAAGGGCGGGGATATCTACTTTACGGTGAAAACCGCGGACAAGGTCGCTCTTCTGGCAAAGGGGAAAATAGAGATCCCCAAGAATGCGGTTGTTGAGGCAGGAAAGACAAAAAGCTGGAAAACAGGATTGACGCTTCAGGGTATACAAAAAGACCAACCCCTGTTTTTGGAGTTTTCTTGCGATGATCCGCAGCTGCTTGGCCAAATAAGCGGTCACAGCGGGGTGTTTAAGGTAAGATACCGCTTCGGCAGTGATCCCCAAAAGATAGAGGTAGCGACCCAGGGTGGACCGGATACACAGGATTTTTACCGGTATACCAACGCTGTTAATGTCTTCGGCAAAGCGGCGGAGAACCTTCTCCCGGCGGCCTATCGCGGCTGGTCCGTGTTCGCGTACAACGCGGGTACGGGTGAAAAGTATTTGGAAGCTTTGCCCGCGGAAACTCTTCCCGTACCGATTGACGAAGACAAGCTTATACTCAATGAAAACTACACGGGTGTGGACGTGCATGATTCCACATCCGCGAGAAATGCGCAGGAACCCGGGGCGTATCTTATGTATCCCGGCGCGGGTTCCGCCGACAAAGACGCCGGTCTGGACAGGTGGAAGAGCGAGGACGACGAATGCTGGGTAAAAGCCGTCGTAATGAGCAGCTCGCGTAAGGGAGACAATCATCCCAGGATGATTGATATCAGCAACCATGATGACGGCGAGGGCGAGGTAAAAGCCGTCATCAAACTGAGCCTGGCCGTGCAGGATATGTTGAGCTTAAGTGCTGTTGGGACGGGTCTTTCCGCGGGTACGGGGAGCAGTAAAAGCCTGTCGGATTATTTGGATATGAACGGTGACGGGTTCCCCGATGTACTTTCGGAAAAAACGATTCATTTTACCGGCCCGACCGGTGTATTAAACGGTCAAAGCAGCGGCATCTCCGGAATAAGAGATTACAGTAATACTCCCGGCACGTTAGGCGGCAATGTTCCGTTACCCAAACTCGACAAGGACGGCGAAACAGAAGGCAGCGAAAACCAGATGCCGAATTTGGGGATAGGAATAGGAGGAAATGTGTCTTCAAATCTCTCAAACACCAAGCAAGACCTCCTGGACATAAACGGTGACGGGCTGCCCGACAAGGTGAGCTATGAAGATGAAAAGATATACGTACAGTTGAACCTGGGGTATTGTTTCGGGCAGAAAGAAGAATGGTCACAGGATTGTATGATCGGGCACAGTTCTTCGCTCGGTACAAGCGGTGACGCGAGTTTAAGCTTTAATGTTGATTATTTCTCTTTTGCGGGGGGGGTCTCTCTGTCCGCAAGCGGCCCTGACCTAAATTATTCTGAAGATAGGCTGCAGGACATAAACGGGGACGGCCTTTTGGACGCTGTAAGTTATACCAATGGTGATATGAACGTTCGTTTCAACACCGGGAACGGATTCAGTGCGCAGTTTCAATGGAATGGTTTGCTTGAGGGAAAGGGCATTAATAACCGGAGTAATTCTTCCGTGGGCGGCGGGGTTTATTTTACCATGGCTTTTCCCATCCCCTTTACGCCGCTGAAACTAATCATCAATCCCGGCGGCAGCTATTCACACAATATGAACGGGCGGAACTCGGACCTGCGCGACGTAAACGGAGACGGTCTGCCCGATCACGTGTCCTCAGACAGTGATGATCAGCTGAAAGTTGCCTACAACAAATGCGGAAAGACAAACATGCTGAAACGGGTGGACCGTCCTTTGGGTGGATGGTTCGAGCTGGAGTACAAACGAAAAGGCAATACCTATGATATGCCGCGGAGTAAGTGGGTGTTGTCCGGGGTACGCCTGAACGATGGACATACGGGCGACGGTGAGGATGAGCAGTATGTGACCTATGAGTACCAAGGCGGAAGATACGACCGCTATGCGCGGGAGAGTTACGGCTTTACCGAAATTATCACTACGGCGCGGCGTGCCGATGACGGAACGGAGTTACGGAGTGAGGTGCGGGAGTATGAGAATTTGTCCGTGGAAAAGGAGGACGACAACCCGAATTATTACACGCGGGGATTGGTGAGCACGGTCGAAAACTATGACGAGGGGGGAATGCTGCTTTCAAGACAGACAAATACCTATAATTATAAAGTGATAAAAGGTGAGAACGGACAGCAGCTGGAAGGAGCGGACGTTGTATTTCCCCAATTGGTTCGTACGCAAACCGAGGCGTTTGAACCGGGCTCAAGCGGCCGGGTCTGGAAATATACAACCTTTGCATATGATCCTTATGGGAATATCAGCCGGTGTAATATAAGCAGGGACCCGAATCGCAGCGATGATGACGTCAGTGTACGGGTGGAGTACAAATACGACACACTGAATTATATTGTTGATAAACCGACACACCTAACGGTGGAAGATACGCAGTTGCATGTCCTGCGCGAGAGAAAAGGCGGGTACAACGGCTATGGCGAGCTTACCTCCTGGCAGGCCAATGACGGCAAAGAATGGCTTACCGGCACCATGACCTATGACGGTAAGTACGGGAATATGACCGGCGTCACCGACTCCACCGGTTATACCACCACATACACCTATGATACCGCTACCCACAGCTACATTACCGGGGTAAGCGACAGCTTCGGTTATAGCTCAAGCGCGGAATACGATATCGGCTTGGGACAACTCCTCCAAAGTACGGACATAAACGGCCAACAAATGCGCTATGAGTATGATGCGTTCGGGAGGCTTGTAAAGGTATTCGGCCCGTATGACGGTACTATGCCGGCCGTAAGTTTTCACTATTATCCCAATGAACTGCCGGCCCGGGCGGTAACGGACAACAAGATCCATTTTGACCAAG
>CAZWKE010000063.1:0-11288 GCA_964634205.1 uncultured Spirochaetaceae bacterium | reverse complement strand
ACCTAAAATCGTCTTTTCGCTTTGCCCAGGTCCACGGTTTGGACCACTAAATAATTTTTTTGGCTTTTTTCTGTTTATAGAGTTTCTTATCGGCCATGGAAATCAGATCTTCAAACGAAGGGATCTTATCCGATTTTGCGTAATGATCTTTGTCGAACTCAACCACACCAAAACTTAAAGAGACCCTATAGGATTTATCAAATTCCTTGTTATAATTTTCAATATTTTTATTCAGCCGCTCATATATTCTTTTATAGCTGACAAGCCGGTCATTCACCGCAATGATTACATATTCATCTCCTCCAAAACGCGCAATGATATCAGACTTTCTGAATGTATGCTTTAATATATCGGCTGCGCCAATAAGGGCCCGGTCGCCTTCCCTGTGCCCATACGTATCATTGATATTTTTTAATCCGTCCAGATCTGCAAAAATCAGGAGAAATTTCCCTCCCATTCTGCGTATCAATGCATAATGCTGTTCGCCCAAAATAAAAAAACCGCGTCTGTTGTAAAGCCCGGTAAGCGTGTCTTTAATGGAAATATTATGCAACTCCTTGTTAAGCTTTTCCAGTTCGTTGAGTGCCTTTTTTAATCTGTTTTCCGCATACTTTTGTCTTTCAAAATAATAGGTGGTTTGGATCGCATTACTGATTATTTCCCTGAGTGTTATATACACCATCTCTTCACGGATACCCAATTTGTACACCACAAATCCAAAATGCTCTGTGCGATTATAAAGGGCATTGACGATCAAGGTCTGTCGACCGGTCCGATTGGTTACACAGGATGGAAACAGGTTCTTGGTGGGGAAAAATCGATTTTTCTCCTCAATTTTCTTCGGACCGTCCTCATCATACGCCATCACAAGCCGGGACGTTTTGGGAAGAATCCATTTTCCGTCTTCCCTGGATTCCAATTCCGCGTCATACAGTGAAATAAAACATTGCGGAATACCCACACGGAAAAGATCCTTGGCAAGAATCTTCATCAAATCCTTAATGGTATAGGCTGTGTTTACGGTTTGCATAAGTTCCCGTAATGACATATTAATCCTTGTCAGATCAAGTTTGCGAAAAGCCTCCTCGCGTACCATTATCCGGGAGGGCAGAAGTTCGGCATTACCAAACAGGCCTTCGAACATGTCACGCTGGGCTTTGTTTTTCAGCCGGGCTAACGTTTCCTGTTTCAACAAACCGAGGTTTCTCTGCCAGTTATTGATGATAATTTCATTCGGATTACTGTTATCAAGGAGATAATTTATTTCTTTTAACAGATTGTTTTGCCTTTCAGGATTTTTGCCTATGTTATTGATTACAGTGAGTATTTTCCCCAATCCCTGCTTGTACAGTTTTCTCTCTGACACAGATAAATTAAAGGCAGCAAGCATTTCCCTCACCAGCCTCGTTTTAGTGGGTGTATCGAAAATAGCCGTCGCCCGTTCAACATTATTTGAATCAACTATCCCTCCCGTCTGCGGTCGGGAATAATCTATTGTAGGAAAACAACCGCAGGACTGCCTCACTACGAGTTTGGCCGGTATTTTTGTGATATCCGGTGTTTTTTTTCCATTAATTGCATCAAGAAGCACTTTACAGGCGGTTTTTGCCTGATCATAGAGGGGCTGGCGTACCGTGGTAAAGGGTGGTGAATAAAATTGTACATCCTCGATATCATCAAAACCCGTAACAGCTATGTCCTGTGGAACGCGTACTCCCCGCTGCTTTAAGGTATCACAGGCAATGACCGCCATGTCATCATTCGAAGATACAATCGCCTGTACATCCTTTCGCTTTCTTATATCAAACAGTATGTGTATAGCCTCTCTGCCTGAATCATAACGAAAATCCCCCGGAAGCACCAATTCCGGATCATAAAGAATATGATGTTTTTTCAAGGTATCCTTATAAGCCCGGAAGCGCAGGCGTGCTTCCATATTTGTATCGGGCCCCTTTATCAGGGCAATCCTTCGATACCCATGGACCGTCACCAGGTGCTCTACCAGCTCATGCATGCCTTGCCTATTATCAACGATGATACTCGGCATATCCTTTATGGGCAGGGATATACTCACCATGGGGATGGAACGAAAGGGCGCGTAAAAGCGTTCCAACTCAGTAATTCCTATATCATTCCCGAGGCTGCCCGAAGTGGAAATAATTCCATCCAGATGTTGGGTATCGATCATCTGGTATATAATGTTTTGTTGTGCCTCAAAAGCCAGGGGTGAGCGCAGTGATTTCCCTACATAAATAACCAGGTTCATATCCATAGCTTCGGCCATATCGGCCACGCCTACCCATAAGGGCTTTTGATACATACCATCCAGCTGATTGATAAGTAGACCGATGGTGATCCTTGCTGAAGATGTTTTCCTGTTTTTTATCATATGCCCGAGTTGATTTCTATATCGCCTTTGAGAAATTTGGGAAAATAATAAATATTTCCGTTTTTTGTTTTGTATTGCACAAAAAGTTCTCCCAGGATGGCGGAAAAAAGCTTATCATCTTTTTTCAGGGAGTCGAGCAGGTCGGCATGGTGCCTGCCTTTTATATCCTTACGCAATATGCCCTCAATCGACCGGCGTAAAACCTCCGCGTTATAATACTGTTTTCTCCCGCCGAGGGGAATAAAAAAATCCCTTTTATGCCGATACATTCGTTTCAAGTAACCTGTAATCAATGGCGAAAATGATTTTTCTATGTATTTCTGCGTGGTAAGCGTATAATCCTTTTTCCGCGTTTCAGGGATCTTCCTGCGTTTTGTTTTTGGATGAGGGCGCGCGGTAGCCTGTCTTCTGCGCCGGGTGGTTGCCTGTCTGCGCTGTGATTCATTGTGCTCCCTTGAAAACTCCTGGTTATCGGCATTCTCGTCCGGCGGTGCATCGTTCGACCCCGGTTCCGATCCTTTTTGTGCAAAAAGTTTTTGTTTGCTCAGCTTCAGGACAGGGGTGTTTTGCGGTGAGATTATTCTTTCAAGCTCCTTAAAGATATCACTCCGTTCCTCCTGGCTGCCCGCCCCGATAAGCCGCAGCTGGGTCGCCAGATCACGTTTGCTTCTGGTATAATCCCAGGCTTTTTTTAACAGCAGCGGCGGGACCGTTTGTGTTTTCCCCGATGTGTGTTCATCGAACGCCCTCCGGATCATTGATTTCAGTTTTCCCTGGCCCAAGAGCAGGTGTTCTTTTTCAAGATAGATAAAATTCCCCTTACTTCCCAGTTCACCCATAATTCGTACCAGGCGCTTTTCCTCATCCTCTTTAAATCCCCGCTGGTCGGCAAACGTATGCAAGTCCGTAAACTCGTTCAGGCTTTCCATAGCCGTGACAAGTCCTCTTATGCCACTTTGGGTTCTTTCCTCCCGGTCAGCCTCCGTCGGGCTCTTCAGTTCCTGTACCGGGGCTTTTTCCGTACCGGAAGACCGCCCTATTGTCGCGGCCAATTCACGCCTTTTATCGGGATCCTTTTCCAATGTCTTTTGGGCCTGGTTGATAATGACCGAACTTAGGGTGTGCAGTTGTTTATCCAGAAATTCACTCATCTCCTCGTTTTCACGGATACTCGACATCTCTTCCAGGGTAAAAAGCATCCTTGCCATTTTATCGATATTCCCGCTTTTTCCACTTTCCCAGATTATCTGATTCTGTATCTTGTTCACGGCTTCTTCAACCTTATGGTTATATATCGACTTTTGGATGTCGTCGATAAGCGCCCGCTCCGCGGCTTCCTTAACCGGCGCGAACACCTGTCTTGCGCCGGCCAGGTCATGTATTCTGATTTCCGGGAGCGGCTCTTGTTTCGCTTCCCCCGTTCCGGACGAACCGGAGGAGGCCGGCGCTTGCGCTGCCTTGGCCGAAGTATTTTGTTTTTTCCCGGCAGGGCGCACCGGAGCAGAAGCGGCGGCACTTTGACGTCTTGAATCGCGCGGCCTTGTTTCCTCCGGTGATACGGCTCGAAAGGTGGAAATATCACTTTGCGCCTTAAGATGGGTGTCCAGGTACCTTTTTATCTCATGTTCATGAAGACCATTTTCCGTAAACTCATGTTCCACCGCCTGACGCTCCTCTTTTAAAAGGGTGGAGTTGATGGATTTGATCACCTTTTCCCGGTTCAGCGGGATACGCATAAGATAGGAGTATGTCTGGGACGGGAAGATCCGCTTTTCCTTGTCGGAAAGGACACTCCGCCGCGCGGTCAATTCAAGCAGTTTACGGGAAAGTCGCTGGTTGATCTCCGGCGTATCATATTCATCAGCGCGAAACAACCTGATCTTCTGCAGCAGATCATACTGGTCCTCAAGGGGTACGTGTTTGTTGCGCTCCAGCACCTGGTCGACATTTTCCGCCAGCAGCCCTTGTTTGATATTCTCGATATAAGGATAGAAGGTGGTCCACTCCTTATCCTGCAGCAGATCATTCAGGCGGCGTATTTTTTCCTCAGGCGAATCGGCGGTCTCCAGTATTCTCCATAAATCGGACATTTTGGCCCGTTTAATCTGATATTGATTCAACAGGTTCTCCCGTTGGGTATCCAAAAGGTCTTTCAACTGTAAATAGATCTCATGCCTGTTTTTATCAAGATAGTCACAGAACTCATCCAGTATTTTCTGTTTTATCTCATGGTCATCCTGTTGATCCAGGACATTATAAAGGGCAAGCAATATTTTATACCTGTTTACCGTGCCGTTCCCGATGATCTGTTCACTGGTTTGAATGATTTCCTCTGTTTCCGATGAAACCAGGAATTTAGCCGCCACTCCCAGCTTCTCTTCCTGGTTCCTGACCGCCTGCAGTTCCGTGTGCAGGGTCTCCGCCTGCCCTACCGGGTCCAGCTCCCGCAGCTTTGCGGTGATGGTACTGAAACGCTCCAAAGCGGCGTTGTTCAGTTTTTTAACTTCCTGCAGGGCGCCGATCTCATGCTGGATAAAATCAAGAAACCGCGGGATGGCTTTCAAAAGCGCGTGCTGTTCGTCCATCTCCCTCGTATAAAGTGCAAAACCGGGTGAGCCCCGTTGATAACGACCGTGTTTTTTTACATAAGCGGTCCTGGCCGTTATTTCGCTTTTTCCGGTCTGCAGAATCTCCTGTAAAAATCCCAGGTTTTCCTCTACCGATCGCAGCAGCAGGCCTTCCTTGACCTCACTCTTGGCCTGCTCAAATGAATCATACTTCCCCTCATATATAGAGTCGGCCATGACAAACTGTTCCGCCTCCGGTAATTTTTTAATGAGCTCCGTTATTTTCCCGTCTCCCTGACCGGTCGCTGTCTGTCCGTTTAATTCCTCGACATACCTGATGTTATCCGCAATACGGTGCATTTTCAGATAAGCCATGACCTCCTGGGAAGACCTTGGCGATACGGCCGTACCCGCCTCCGCGTGCGGCCCCTTCTCCCCCAGGTTCCGGATAAACCCCAGCATGGCGTCAATATGTGACAAGGCGGTCTTTTGGTTCTGTATCTCAAGTTTGATTCGTTCACTGATTTTTGTCTCTTCGGTGGGAGTTTGTTTCAAATCATGCTCCAGCTTCCCCAGCAGCGTATTTCGCAGTGTCTGCTCGTCCCGGCCGCTCTGCAGCAGCTCGCCCAGATAGGCTTCAGGAGCTTTGCTTTTTTGATATTCTCCCTGTATTTCCCTTGAAGAAAGCCGGATCAGAGAGTTTTTAAACGTAAGCAGCCGCAGGCGTTCTTCTATGTACCCATACAATTCATCGATAATATCCAGATGGATACTTTGATATAATATTTTGGTTTTCTCCTCGGGTATGGTAATCAGCGTATCGATTTTTTCGCGCTTGATAATATGCGTAAAATCCAGGTACGTATTTACCCCAGGCACTTTTTTATGGAAACGGTTCTTGTTTTCATCATCCAGAATCCGTAAAAACATAGTCGTGCCGTATTTTCTGCCTTTCAAACGGTATTTTCCCGCCCCGATTTCCGGAGCGCTATTTTCTCCGGCGCCCAGTCGTGTCAGCACGTTTTTTCTTACGGCGCGCTCCGCCCTGCCCCAGGAGAGGTATCGGTTAAGATTTTCCACAACCACAGGTTTTTCATGGGTATAATGGGCACACAGTTCAAAGATTTCCTCCTTGGTGAGCGTGCTCAGTTTATGCCGCAAAAATACCCCGTCGCTCACCTTCAGTGAATGAAAATATTTTTCCCATAGATCCAAAATTAGCTTGCAGTTCAGCAGAAAATAAAACCCGATAAGCGAATTGGCCAGACGAACAATAAATCCCAGCCTGCGCTGCGGGTTTACCCTGCGGTCTATCTGTAAAAAGACCTCACGGCTGATCATCTTTTCTTCAGCCGCGTACTTTAATACCGAAGGAAGTATTGTATAGTTCTCCCCACCCTCACCCTGCATCAGTTTGTCTATATTCTTTTTTAATTTCAGCTTGTAGTCTTCTATTCTCTGTTTTATTTTTTTGCGGTCATGGTCAAGAGCAATATCTATTTCGGAGAACGAAAAACAGTTTTCCAACTGGTTCACCACCACACTGAGGAAACTGTTTTCAATTTTATAATGAATATTCTTTATCTGCTCCAGACAGAAGCGTAGGGCGTCTTTTTCATCGTGATTTTGCAGAATCCGGGTAAGAAGTTTATATTTGTCGGTGAAGCAGATTTTATAATCGAATATCAGGGTAACGAGGTCCTCATAGGTATCAGGCGGCCCCATGGACTGTGACGACCTTTCCAACTCCGCTTTAATGGCTTGTATCTTGGATTCGATTTCAGGCAGAAGCCCGGCCGGCAGCGGGGCTTTTTTCATCCACTTTCTGAAAATCTGCCTGTCAACGGGAAACTTCAGCAGTTTATAAATACTTAATAACGGATCATTCAGACAGAGTTCAAAAAGCCTTGTTACTTCCTTTATATACCTTGTATCCTTCTCGATAATAACCCAGGCATCTTCCAGAAACTCCTCCAGGTCCGTTATACGTGAGAGTTCCTCCAGTGACACCGATTTTTTGAGGCCGGAAACGCTTGCGGCCTGCCGCTCCAGTTCCTTACTACGAAACTCATGCAGCAAACCCTGTATAATTTGACTGAATACGGCAAACTGCGGGTCCATAAAAAAAACATTCTGCAGTATGGTGCGCATACCCGCCTTCAACAGATTCGAGCCGGCCTGTTCGAACACCTCCTGAATCGATTGCTCCGTAATGCCTTTGTCCTTGATTTTCCCGACAATATGGATCGCATACGTCAGATCGGAAATAAACGAAGCATAAATATCCGCCGCCGCCCCGACATTTTTAAGATTATTCAGCTTTTGTAACACAAGTTCCAAAATTTCGTTTTCATTGCTTTTAATGAGGGGAGAAATATTTCCCATCACGATCTCATCGAATTTTCTCCCCTGCCGTTCTTTGGCCGTAATGCGGGAAAATACCTCTTTGGCCTTTTTATTAATGCGTTTATTGGTGTCGGCAAGCTTTCGTGACAGCGAAATATTCTCAAATAACGAGAGTTTCCCTTTATACGCGGCGATGTACTCAATACAGCGCTTCCGGTCACTAAGGGACGGGAGGGCATCAAGAATTGCAGTATATTTAATATCCGGTCGGCGGCTTAATATATCGGCCGCCAGGTCTTTTTTATATGGCAGGGCCGTGGTCCGGCCGAACTTGTCGGCAAACACCCTTATGTCACTCTTTGCGCTCCCTGTTTTCGCATTGCTTGTATCCGTAGGCATATCCGACCCCGTAATTCTTCAAAAAATCTTACACTCCGCACTCTACTACCATTATCCTGCATTGCAGGTTATTTTTCAAATCATGTTTGTTTTTTTGTGAATTGAAACCATCGCGGATATTTACTATACTCTGTGCCTGATAAAACGCAGCAAGGGGCAGCCGTGATCAAGAACAAAGGGTTTTTTTCGGTACAGTTTTTCTACATCGCACTGATCAATTTCTGTTTTTTCTTAAGCTTCGCCAGCCTGGCCATTCTGCCGTCACACCTGGAAAAAATAGGGGCAAGCAAAACCTATATCGGTTTTTTCATGAACTCCACGGGAATTATGCTTATCCTGTTTGTAATCGTCATGAAACGCCTGCTTTCAAAAATAACAAGAAAGCACCTGCTGTTGGGCGGATTTTTGCTTTCCCTGGGCGCGGTTCTGGGTATGTATTTTTACACGGATAATTTGGGCCTTCTGCTTCTTTTTCGTTTTGTTTCCGGGACAGCCTTTGCCTTAGGGTTTACGCTTTTATTCAGTTATATTTACGATATCCTGCGGCCCGAATTACGCAGGGGCGGAGCGGCTATCTACGGGATTTCCGGACTGCTTGCCTCTCCACTCGGATCACTGCTGAGTGAATATATGTATAACAATTTTGGCCCCTCGTACCTGTTTTTGCTTTCCGCCGGTTTTATTGTACTGGCCCTCTTTCTGATGCTTTTCTTAAAAAGTGAGGGCCCTTTTAAAGGGATCAGCCGAAGTCATAATATCATCAGTATCCTTAAAAAAAAGGGGATAAAGCGTACCGCCTATTTTGCCATGCTGTTGGGGGGTGCCTACGGGGTGTTTGTTTCTTTTATTCCACTGGCCAGTGAACTCAAACTGGGCCGCGCCAATATCTCACTATTTTTTATGGCTTATGCGCTTATTGCGGTCACCATTCGCTTGTTGATTTTCAGTCGGGTGGACAATATACCGTCCCGGCTGCTTTACTTTATCGCCTTCAGCGCCCAATGCGCGGCCATGATTCTGCTGATCTTTCTGAACTCATTCACCATGCTCTTTGTCATCGGCCTTGTATACGGTATCGGGCACGCCATTCTGTTCCCCACACTGAGCGCCTCCTTTGTGGGGTATTCCAAGGGTGAAGAAAGGATCGTCTTCAACAGCATTTTTCTTGCTTATTATACCGCGGGCCTGTTGTTTTTCCCCACATTGATGGGGTTCGGCGGTGACCTCTTGACCACGGACACCATCTTTGTCTGCATGTGTGTTGTACTTGTATCAGGCATAGTGCTGAATGCCCTGAAAACAAAATAGCCGGGAAGTACTATAAGAATTATCCCTGAAGTTTAGTTTTCACATTCCAAAAGATTATCTTCCGAAATTTTTATCTCATATAATAAGGCAAAACCAAAATTTATAAGGAGGTATTACGGATGAACAAAAAAATCATTTCGTTCATTTCTGTTGGATGTATAATCTTACTTCTGGCAGCGGGCTGTTCCATGCCCGGATCAAGAGCTGCGGGCAAAACGGCAGTCGGTCTTTCAAGCCGGGCGGCAGGCAGCTACAATTACGGTGAGGCGCTCCAAAAAGCGATCTATTTTTATGAGTGCCAGCAGGCCGGACCCCTCCCCGACTGGAACCGGGTCGAATGGCGCGGCGACGCCACCATGCATGACGCGGTGCTCGGGGGATGGTATGACGCGGGAGACCATGTAAAATTCAATCTCCCCATGGCCTATACGGCAAGCATGCTGCAATGGGCGATCTACGAGTATTCGGGCGCGCTTTCGCAGGCCGGTCAACTCGATATTCTGAAAAGAAACGTCAAGTTCACCCTTGATTATCTGGCAAACTGCTGGGACGGAAACACCTACGTCTACCAGATCGGCAGCGGCAGTAATGACCACAGCTGGTGGGGCCCGGTTGAGGTGATCGAGCTGGAGTCCCAGGCCGGGAACCGGCCGTCTTACTCGGCCAGCCACGGGCTGTCGGCGGTGATGGCCCAGACTGCGGCGGCACTGGCGCTGGGGTATCACACCTTCGGCGATTCCGTGTATCTGCAGAAAGCCGTCCAGCTTTTTAACCGGGCTGACGAAGACAGGAGTGACAGCAATTACAGCGCGGCCTCCGGGTATTATGATTCCTGGAGCGGTCCTATTGACGAGCTCATGTGGGCGGCCATCTGGCTGTATGTGGCTACCGGCGACAGCAGTTACCTGGACAAGGCTGAAAGCTATGTTCCCCTGTTGAACAAACAGGGCCAGACAAGCGATATCGAATACCAATGGGGACACTGCTGGGACGACTCCCACTACGGCGGACTCCTCATGCTGGCCAAACTGACGGGAAAACAGGAGTATATCGATTTTATCCAGATGCACCTGGACTGGTGGGCAAACGGCGCCAAGGGATTTACCCCCGGCGGTCTTGCCTGGCTGGATACCTGGGGCAGTCTGCGCTATGCCACTACCGCGGCCTTTCTGGCCTTTGTGTACTCCGACTGGTCGGGTGCTGATCCGGCAAAAGCCACTACCTATCGGGCCTTCGCCGAGAAACAGATTGCCTACGCTCTTGGCGATAACGAACGGCACGGCAGTTACGAAATCGGTTTCGGCTCCAATTCACCGCAGCATCCGCACCACAGGACCGCTCACGGTTCATGGGCCGACAGCCAAACCGTCCCGCCTTACCACCGGCACATTCTTTACGGTGCCCTGGTAGGCGGTCCGGACCAGGCCGGCAACTACACCGATGAGATTTCAAACTACACCACCAATGAGGTCGCCTGCGATTACAACGCGGGATTTGTCGGGGCCCTGGCCAAGATGTACGATATCTACGGGGGGTCACCGCTTTCCAACTTTCCCCAACCTGAAGCAAAGACCCACTATGAGGATGATGAATTCTTTGTCGAAGCCGCGGTCAACAGCTCCGGCAGTAACTATTCCGAAATAAAAGCATTGATGAACAACCGTTCGGCCTGGCCCGCACGGGTTATCACCAATTTAAAATTCCGCTACTTCATGGACCTTTCCGAGGTCTTTGCGGCCGGATATTCGGTAAGCGATCTTTCCATCCAAACAAACTACGTGGAATTCCCCGTTACCATCTCCCCCGTCACCCGGTACTCCGGGAATATTTATTATATCGAAGTCAGTTTCCAGGACGGTAGTGATATCTATCCGGGCGGACAGAGTGAGTATTCCGGTGAGGTACAGTTCAGAATATCCGCGCCCTCAGGCACAAGCTTCTGGGACCCCACAAACGATTTTTCCTATCAGGGACTGGGCACCACATCCGGCGGGGCAACCAAGACCCAGTATATGCCGGTATATAATGGTTCCACCCTGATTTTCGGAGAAGAACCGGACGGCAGTACCCCGACTCCCACTCCCACACCGACTGCAACTCCTACCCCGACACCAACTCCGACTCCCACGTTTACACCCATAGGCACATCCACGGCTACGCCAACACCCACAAATACTGCTACTGAAACCAGTTCCCCGACGAATACACCTACAAGTACGCCCACGCCCACGGCGACAGAGACTCCTACCTCTACGTCCACTCAGACGCCAACCGCAACC
>CAZWKE010000062.1:0-11627 GCA_964634205.1 uncultured Spirochaetaceae bacterium | reverse complement strand
AGATGATATTCAAGAACAAAGAACGATTGTTTTGTCTCTATTATCAAAATTGGGGCAAAACAATTAAATAAGAGGATTTAACCGAAATACCTGAACTCCACCAAATTTTATGGATGCCTTGATCAGCAGCCTAATGATTTTCCGCTTGATTATTCCCTCATCATTTTTGCGCCGCACTTTGGGCATGTTAGGTCATAACAAGGGATACCCTGTTTATGAGTTGTCTTTTCCCCGCAGGAAGGGCATATACAATTTCCCGCGGGTCCCGCACCAGGGCGGTTTCCTTTATTTCTCCCTCCTCCTGTGCCGAAACCCGTTCCGCTGCCGCTCCCGCCATAAGGGCCTGTTCCGTCTCCTCTCGGCATACTACAGCTCTCCTTTCTTTTCAAAGTGTGAACCAACAGTCGGCTCACCTATAAAATTCAATTTACCGGTTCGAAACCTGTTAAGCGCATCGGTAATTAATTTTGATGAATCTATAAAGACCTTAATATTCGCGTTACCAAGCTTTGTCAAAGATTGTGCACTTATATTTTTGGTGACAACAACATTGACTTCCTTGTCTTTCAATAATTGTACCGGATTAATTTCTCCATTATTTATTGTAGCCTCGAATCCCATCTTTCCCTCTATAAAAAAACAAAAATAAGCGCATTTTTCAAAATCATTATCCATTTTTGATAACTGGCTGGGACCTTTCGCTGTAATACAAATTTTCATTTTTGCAATACGCTGTTTGCCCATTGAACAGCATCCTCCAAATCTTTTCTTTTTTTGATAAAATTATATACCGAATTCCTTATCCAGAATTTGCATAATCCGATTTTTATTTTGGATACTGGTAGTCGCGTCCGCAACCTTTCCGTTTTTAAAATAAACAGTAAACGGCAAACCCATAAATCCTCTGCATTCCGGCAGCGTTTGGATGAAAGATGACGCCTTAATATCAAAATCCATATCCCTGAAAGCAACATGGGGATATTGTTGTTCCAATTCTTCCATAATCCTATACACCGGGATACACATGGGCCCCATTCTGCCGCAACAGATCATTACATTTTCATTCTTCTTTAATAATTTTTGAGTTTCCTCATCTGTTTCTAAGTGTTTTAGATTTGTGCTCAGCATAATACCTCCTTTTAAAATAAGACTATTTCATGGTTTCGGGTGCCCGGAAAAGCCATGGCAAATCCTTGAAATTTAAAATGGAAATGAAAACCATTATCAATAAAAGTATTTTATCGATAATTGCGTATTATGTCAATAATGAAAATGGTTTTCATTCAGGAAGAGCGCAGGCAATGGCTGAGTGTCCGGATAGCAGCGCATATTAATTCCCTTAGTTATTTTTCAGCCTGATTCGTCTATATTCCGCAAAGGTCAAGAATATTACCGCCGTATCGAAGACGGAAAGCATGATCATCCAGGACGAACCGGTTACGGCGTAGCGATAAAGCTGGTAAACAACAAACAGAAGCAGGAAAACGATCGCGGCGGGATAGGCCCATTGCTTTTTCTTCAGCAGGAAAATCACCAGGAATAATTTTATAAGGCCGTGGGACGTCAGGTAAAAAATGCCGAAATGCTGGGAGCTGATCGAGAAATTATGGGCCGAATTGACCAGAAAATTTGCCACCAGGTCGTGCGGGTCCCCGGAAAGCTCGTGCCGGGTAAGGGCGGCAATGATCAGGTTCATTCTTGCGGGCGTAATGAACAGGAGCAGTATTCCCCCGGCGATCTCCAGCAGAGCGTCTATCCCCTTGAGCAATATACCGATCCTGAACCCGTTGTGCAGCAGGTTGAACCGGCGGTTTATTTTTTTTATCCTCTCTTTGCATGTTTGAAATATCTTTTTAGGCTTCATGATCTTCCTGATTCTTGTTATTTTTGCGTCAGAACTGCCGTTACCTCGGCGGGGCTCTTTGCCGTAAGCAGCCTCTCTCTGATTTCCGCGTGATTCATTCTCATGCCGATTTCAGCAAGAAGCTGAATATGGGGCCCGGCCTGTGATTTGGGGGAGATAATCAGAAAAAAGAATTTTGTCGGTTGTTTATCCAGTGAGTCAAAGTCTACCCCGTCTTTTTTTATGCCCACAACAAGAATTATATTTTCGGAGGCATCACATTTTGCGTGGGGAATCGCCACGCCGTTGTCCAATCCCGTGGACATCGTCGACTCCCGTTCAAGAACCTCCTGTAATGCCATTTCTTTATTAAAGATGGCTCCCCGGTCCGCGGCAAACTCCACAAGTTCCTCAATAATGGATTTTTTATCCTTGCCTTGAAGTGAGAGACAGATCAGATTCGTTTTAATGAATTTCTTCAGATTGAGCGTCGGTTTCAAGCCCGTGCCGTTTTCTTCCTCAACAATTTTTTTGATTTCAGGGGATTTCACCAGTTCTCCGAGCGAGATGACCGAATTATCGAGTTCCAAAAGGGTCTCATAGATTGTCTGTTTGCCATAGGCAAGGTCGACCTGATCGGCGGCGGTAATGGTAAGCTGAGTTTTTTCGGCTTCAACGGAAAGGTATTTCTGTCCCCGGCGCAAAAGATAGGGGCCGCTCCCTTCGGACTCCGGTTCCGAGACGAAAAAACCTTCATCCTTGAATTGGGTAAGCACCTGCCCCGTTACCAGCTCAAGCAGCTTTGCGGTGGGGACGTCAAGGCTGTAGGAGATTCCCTTGTGATAATCGAAATAGGATTTTTCCGGTCTGATTTTAAAGAGCCCCATGAGCCCTTTTACCGTTGTTCCCTGAACCAGAAGGGTAAAGAGAATGTAGCCGAAGGTTATGTGTACGATGATATCCCGGCCGGGAAAATCATGGGGAATTGCCAGCACCAGGGCAACCGGTACGGCCCCCCGGAGTCCGCCCCAGAAAAGAATTGTCTGGAAGGCCGCGGGGATTTTATGATCTTTAACAAACCGGTTATAGAGCGGAATCAGCAGATAGATTACCGCCGCCCTGGCCGCGGTTACCGCCGGAATGACGATCAGCAGAAGAAGGAGGCTTGTTACGACCGTTTGGGGATTGCTGAAACTGTTGGCTTCGGTTAGGCCGAGCAGCAGGAAAACAAAGCTGTTGGCCACAAAAGAAAAATAGTCCCAGAAGTTTTCCAGGAAGTGTTGATTTTCGTGTTTCAGTACGTTGTTACTTAAAAGCGAAACAACAATGCCCGCCGCCAGGGTGGACATAACCCCGGAGACATGGAGCTGGTCGGCGGCGATAAAAGAGATGTACGCCATAATAAGGCTGACGGTAATCTGCAGCAACACATTGTTTTTCTGCAAACGGACGATAAATCCTCCGACGGCCCCGACAATTGCCCCGACCGCAAGCCCTCCGAGCAGCACGAGCAGAAACCGCGCGAACGAGAGGAAAAACAGGCCGCCGACGGTGGTAACCCCGCTGTGGATGGAAGAAAGAACAATGGTAAAAAGCACGATGGCCGTGGCATCGTTGAAAATACTTTCTCCGTCCACAAGGGTTACCAGCCTTCTGGGGGCACCGATTTCATTGAACAAGGCAATAACGGCAACCGGGTCTGTGGCTGAAATGAGGGCGCCGAAAAGCAGGGCTGCTCCGATGGACATGACGGTGAAACTCAGAATGCCGCCGATAATTCCCGCTGAAATAAGGAGACCGATGACCGCAAGCAGCAGTATCGGCACGATATTTTTTCGCAAGGCCCGGAGATCCATCTTTATGGCCGCATCATAAATGAGCGTGGGCAGGATGAGATACAGGATGGTTTCGGGGGTAAGATTCAGATCGGTCAGCAGGGTGTAATTGAACTCCTTTGCCAGGTAGCCGAAAATGATCCCGATTACAACCAGTCCGATAGTGTAGGGAAAGTGAAGTTTCTTCAGCAGCACCGAAGAGCCAACGGCGACTACCAGAAATCCGATTATCAAAAAAATATGTACTGCAAGTTCGTGTTCCATTATGGTGGCCCTTAATTCTTTTTTCAGCGGTTAAAAAATGATTTAAAATTATTTTATGGGTTTTGTCAACGTTTGTGCTGCCGGAAAAGCGGGTAAAAACGGGCTGACGACCGTAATTCATGTTGTTTAAAAAGGAAGTGGGAATGAGTCCCTAGGAATTTATAAACAAGTTGTCGAATTGATTTTGGCGAAAATGGTGACAGAATTTAAAAATAGTACACATAAGCAGGTAACGCAGCTTTTTTTTAAGGGGAGCTTTTTGGCTTTCAATACCCAGTACACATCCGATTAGAATATATGTTACATCTTAAGAATCAGGCCAAATAGAATTGTTGTTTCATATTACCATTTTTTTCTTGAAAAGAATTTCCCATGCATTTATTATTGATTACAGGTTTACGGGTATATAAGGTAATTCATTATTTTCATATGAATTCACTTTCTTCTATATTTAATGATACGCCGGAAAAAGGAGAATACGATGCATAAATCATATACGATTATTCTTGTCATACTCATCATCTGTTTGACGGTGCTGATTGTTTCATGCCCGCAGCCCAAACAGGATGTTACGCGAAACGCGTCGGTATCTGAAGAGGATATTGAGGCAGGCGGGGCTTCCGTAACATATAAACAAGCACTGGTTATTTTTGCTTCTGGTGATGTGCAGGTAAAGGGTGAAGCCGATTGGCAAAAGCTTGAGATCGGTAGTATAGTATTCTCCGGAGAAACCGTTAAGGTCGGCACGGATTCATTGTGCGAGTTGCAGTTTGCTGAAAAATCAGTAATAAGAATTCAGGAGAATACTGAGATTCTTATTAATAATTTGTGGCTGGAACCGGACAAGACCTCTGTCGATTTCGATCTTGTCAGGGGATGGGTTTTGTGCAAGGTTTCAAAGCTGGTCGCTGAAGAATCTTTTAAAGTCCGTTCCAGTGTTATGGTGTGCAGCGTTCGCGGAACCGAGTTTATGGTGCGTATTGTGGATCCGAATAAGACCTGTGTGGCGGTTAAAGAGGGCGAGGTAGCAGTCTTACCCGCAAGTGCCGGGTTGGAAAGAATATACAAAGAGTTGCAGTTTGAGAATCTGGAGATACAAAGGCTTGTCAAGGGTATCGATGGTGCCGCGTTGATGGTTTCCGCGCGTCAGGAGACAACTCTCGGTGAACCGGATACAGAACGAGCGGAACATCTTGTCGAGGCCATGGCTTTGGAACTGAAGAAAGCGGATAAAAAAGAAAAGCTTACACGGGAGGAATTGAAAACAGTTACGGCTTTTGTTTCGGAAACCAAAGCCAAGATACATAAGCTGATCGGACCGGCTGCAGAAATATCAGTCCAAAAGGAAGAGGAATTGGAAGTGCTCGATAAGGTGGAAATTAAAAAAATAAAAATTGTCCCTGATAAGACCCAAGCAACTGCGAAGAAAGATATAAAGGCCTTGGATAAAGATGATAAAGAAAAAGGAACAGCGACCGTCAGGCAGAAACCGGGCAAGGGGCATTTAGATGTTTCAGCAAAAGAGAGAGGTGAGCTCTATATAGACGGTGCAGTAAGTGAAACAATCGACACACAGCAGGAAAAAATTATAATCGTTGATGCGGGAAACCACAGTGTTGAGATGCGCTATGCAAACGGTAAGGAGGAAATGTACGATGTGGTTGTAAGGAAAGGAAGCACTGAAAAAATATCTTTTACGTATGATATGATGCAGGATCTGGTTTTTTTAAAAGATATCAATATAAACAGTAAAGATGGAAAGGGTTTTCGTTTTGTCGCCGAATCTGATGGATACTATAGATTCATGTATAAGAAAGGAGCATATAATGCGTGGCCGGCAGGCAAAAACAATAAAAATTGTGTATATGTCTATAAAAACCAGAAGGTTAATTGGGTTAAGGGGTTAGAAGACAAATTATGGCCTTCTCAACCCGATTATCAAATCGGTAAAAATAATACAATTTATGAATCTTTGGAATCGGCGGGAAAAGATGCTGCCGGAGATTATTTTGATGTTTATCTATCAAAGAATGACTATCTTATTTTTATGATAGAAGATGCAATTGAAAGTATAACAAATTTCGGAAGTTTTTCAGACAATAACGGTTCAATTACATTATCAGTCTATTTAGATAAAATAGATGATCACAAGATTGAATAATTTTGTATTTTTTTAAGAATGTTCCGACGATTTTTTTCTTAAAAAAAATACTTGCAGAGAATTATAAGTTTGGCTATCATTTTAAACTATCATTCAGGCGGCAGGAGCGAAGTATGAAAACGGATTACAATTTTCTGGTCTCACAGTCGCAAAAAATACTTTCCAGTCTGCAGCCGCTTTTCAAGATATTCCACCGTGATTTCATCAGTTTGATGGAGGCGGACCTGATAAAGCTTGCGGCCCTTATCAGCGGGGCCGGGCACCGGCTTAAAGACGAGGAAATCTTTTTCATGACCACAACCCTGTTCACCTTGTCACAGGCGGTGGACGGAAAGAAAAAGGACCGGGTCTGCGACATCCTGAACAATTTCTCCGGCCCTGAGGACATCCGGTTCATTAAAACAATGTGGCCCCTGATAAAAAGTCTGTTCCCTAAAAAAATTGATATTACCTCCCTGACACTTCCCTCCTTTACCAAACTGAAAAATTACGACACCGAGCACGGCACCTCTTATTTTGATCTGGTCAGGAACAATTTCAGCAGGTTCGTGCACAGCCTGATCAAAGCGGACGGTACCGTCTCCGCCCGGGAAAAAAAGATGGAAAGGAAGATCAACCGCGTACTCTTTCCCAAAAGCAATCCGCCGGAAGAACCGGAAGAAGAGTCCGGGAACAGTATTGATTTATTTTCTTTATTCAATCGCAAAGGTAAAGGCGGCAGCTTCACCTTCGACGGCGGGAAAGCGGGCATCAAGCTCAGTTTCGGCGGCGGTAAGATAGAATTCGGCGGGATTGACGGGATTGGCGATTGGATCCAACAAACGGACCTGGAGACGGAAGACAAGCAAAAGGAGGATGCCGCCAAACCCGTCACCAAAGAGGAGATGACCCCGGCCGAGGAGCTGGATGCGGTTATCGCAGAGCTCAATTCTCTCATCGGACTTTCCAACATCAAAGAGCAGATTACGACATTCATCAATCTGCTTAAGATCAAAAAGGAACGCCGTGAACACGGGCTGCCGGAGACGGCCATGACCCTGCATTCGGTTTTTTACGGTTCCCCGGGGACGGGGAAGACGACCGTGGCGCGGCTTTTGGGGCGTATATTCAAGAGCCTGGGACTCCTGGAAAAGGGACACGTGGTGGAGACCGATCGGGCCGGACTTGTGGCCGGTTTTGTGGGCCAAACCGCGATCCAGACGGATAAAATCGTGGGCCGGGCCATGGACGGTATTCTCTTCGTTGATGAGGCATATGCCCTGGAGGGTTCCGGCAATGATTTCGGCCGGGAGGCGGTGGACACCATACTCAAGCGGATGGAGGACCAGCGGGACCGGCTGGTGGTGATCGTCGCGGGCTACCCCGATGAGATGAAGTCGTTCATAGAATCCAATCCGGGACTCAAATCCCGTTTCAGCCGCTATTTTCTTTTCAAGGATTATACACCGGAGGAGCTGGTAAAGATATTCACGCTTTTTTGCGCCAATGCGGCGTTGAAACTCACCGCGCCGGCCCAAGAGAAACTCCTCGGCCTGTTTAGAAAATCATACGAGTGCCGGGACAAAAGCTTCGGCAACGGTCGCTTTGCCCGGAACATCTTTGAGAAGGTGGTGGAACAACAGGCCAACCGGCTGGTGGAGATTGCCCCGCTCACCGACAAAATCCTTTCCACCGTCACCAAGGACGACATTCCCACGCTCTAGGCATGTTTTTTTTGTTGTGAATACCGTCAGGGTTATAAAACCAAAACACTGCTCTGTATTCCCATGGCGTCCTTTGACGGTAAAAGAATCGGGGTCATTCAGGTACTGAACAAGCGGGAGGGCATATTCACTCCTTACGACGAATACCTGCTGGGCCTGCTGGCCTCCCACCTGGGGGTGGCCGTGCAGTGCGCCTTTTTGCTGGAAAACTATCTGGAAAAACAAAAACTGGAACACGAAATGAACATGGCGCATGCCATCCAGGCCTCCCTCACCCCCGGCCTGCCCGGGAACGGAAGGCACTATAAGGATAGTTATGCTGATTTTCAGTTTAGCGGAATCCGGCCTCCAAATGACAGCCGATTAATTGAAACTCGATCCATTCATATTCGGTCTTGTTTGTTTTTCTGTGGAGGGCCAGAACCAGCACAATACGTTTTTCATAAGGTGATCTTATGCATCCCACCAGGGAAATTTTTTGCAGGGAATTTTGCTCTCTGTTCCATGAGTCCGGCCCGGATTGATACAGGGCTTTTGTACCACGGAAGCCGGCGGCGGAAACCGAATAATTTTCGATTACCCCGTGCGAATCGGCTTCGGTCAGGATTCTGATTTCCAGCCCCAGGTCACCGGGAGACAACAAGCGCTGAGGGGAAGAGTCGGGTTGGATGCCGTTTTGATAAAAAACAATGTTCTTTTCCGACGTTTCTGTGAACACACCAAGAGTAATGTTGTAGAGTCCTTTGAGGCCCTCGGAATTGACGGCCCGGCCGACAGGATCGGCCAACGAGGCCCCTTCCTGTATGACCATCTTATCGTTGACCGTATCACGCACAACCCGGGAAAAGTACCAGCTGTACGGCCCGGACCCTTTTTTACCGGATTCTACGGAGTGAGCGACCTGCATATAGGCCAGTTTCCCGTCTTTCGACCAGCCAATGGGGAAAAAATAGTTCACCGGATAACGCCCAAGGTCCTGCCGCCTGTCCGCCGCCTGTGCCCGGCTTAACCGGGAGAGCAGATCCGCCATCTGATATGATCCCGCTTTTTGGGCGGTTTCCACCGCTTCTACGGGCACCGCCATGACGGAGACCGTGCCGAAACCGTCCCAGCCCCCGGTGGAACCTGAGATAAGGTAGTAGCAGTCACCGCTTTTATAGACCCGGATGGATTCATTCGCGTTGAACGCTCCCATAATCATCATTCCGGTGGGATAATAATCGCTGTAACGGTTGGTTTTCGCATCCCGGACACCGACACAAATTTGTTTATTTGCAACAATGAAGCGAACACCACTGTCAGGCCGCTTTTGTATCGGTTTCCACTCCTCCGGATGAATCGGTATATTTTTGTTTTCTTTCACAACATGGGCCTGTTTTTTACCGGTGTCGGGGGAAATGGAATAATTGATTTCTGAGATAAAACAGTAGAGCATGACCCGGTTGTCATCCTTACTGCGCACCTCATAGGCAAAAGATTCGGTATACGAATAATAGGTACCCGGTTGGGAGAAATGCCTGATCTTTACAAGGTAGGTATCTTTTTTTTCACCAAGGAGGATCTCCTCATAGGTCGCTCCCGGTCCGGGGGTGGAAAACCCCGGGAAACTGAAACAAAGGAACAAAAAACACCATAGTCGTCTTTTTATGAAAAGCCGGAAAATGTTTTTGGCCATCGTGTCTCCTCCGGGGAATACTTATCCATTTTGGCGGTTCTATCTATAATAATACCTCATCCACCGTGTCATATCCATTTCATTGGGCAAAACAGCGGTCCGGGTAGACATGTCGGGAACAGCGGGCCGCCGCGTCTTTTTTAAAAAAAAGTGGATGGATTAATTGCGGAGAATCTGCAACTATAATGGTCATGGACGGCATAGACTTTCATACACTGACGCGGGAATGTCTGCGGAAGACCAAATACCTTACGGAAAAGTATTATTCCAGAATTACCGGATCATCCATGTGCCATAACGCGGGTGATGAGCTGCATCGGGATTTTGAAACATTTTGTGACCACAGCTACAAACATGATTTCACCGTAAGACCGAACGCTTTTTACGGATATACTAAAATCCTGCCCCCGGTATTCCTGATCGGCATTGTGACTTTTTTCCTCCCCCGTATTTTTCTCTTTATCCCACTGGTCGGTCTTAGTCTGGGTATAGTAATGATGATAACCATTTTTGGATATTATACTGATTTTTTTGACCGGTTTTACGGGAAAAAAAAGGCGGTCAATGTCATCGGCTCGCTTGAGCCTGCGGCCGAACCCCGTCGGCAGATTATTATCTCCGGTCATCACGACAGCGCGCCGGTTACCAATCTTTTTCATCCGTTGATTCAAAGATATCTTGTGATTACCATGTTTGCCCCCTATCTTTTTTATTTATTTGAGATTGTTCTCTGTGTCTCTCTGTTGATCAGCGGCGCACGCGCTGTACCCCTGTGGTGCTTATGGATCCTCCTTGCCGGTATCCCCTTTGTGCTGCTGTATTTTTATGCGGTGAACCTGAAGCGGGGGACCCCCGGCGCCGGTGACAATATGATCGCTTCGGTGATTGCCGCGCAGTTGGGCAAAACGGCGGCCGACCTGAAAACAAACGGAGGCACGCCGTTACGGCACACCAGAATCATTCTGGCCAGTTTTGACGGCGAGGAAGCGGGTTTAAGAGGGTCCGCGGCATATTTCAAAGAGTACGGCGATAATTTTAAAAGTGTACCCACGTATCACCTCAATATCGAAAGCATTTATAAATTGGAAGATATGCATGTGTTGGAAAGTGATATCAACGGTGTCGTCCCGCTCTCCGGGCAGATGGCACAACAGATCAAACAGATCGGGGCAAAACACAATGTCAACATCACTCCCTTCAAAATGATCTTTGGCGCGGGAGCTACGGACGCGGCGGAGAGTGCGCGTATCGGGATCACTTCCACCACCATCTTCGGACTGCCTACATCCGTCTTCCGGGACGGAATGGTATACCATACGTCGGGAGATACCATCGATAAAATTGAGCCCGAGGCGGTAACAGCCTGCCTGAAAATTATCTGGAATTATATCCGAGATATGGATACTGTCCGACATTGAGCCGCAGCTGCGCCTTCGCTTGAAATCACTTAAATACAGAAAAGCGGCAAAGCTTTCGCGGGAGTAAGAAGGCTGGAGTGAAGGTAATAATGATCGGGTCGTATTATTCAGCCGGGGATGGTTCGGGGGATATTTTTATATAAGATCACGTCCCTTATGCCGCAGCCGATATCGTGTGCCAGCACCCGGCATTTGGCGATAAACAGAAAAAATATATTTCCGTTTGTTCCCGAGAGGCTTTCAAAATTCCCCTGTCCCTTGCTGATGATCAAATCGCATTGCGCCCATATTTTCATAAACTCTTTTGAACAAGCGGAGAAAATCGTACCGGGAGCATCCGAGCCGTTTTCAATAACTGTCGCCAGCTTGTTCATATCCGCCGTGTCGGCATCCGCCCCGGTGCAGTCATTTATAACGGGGAATCCCCTCACGGCAAAATAGATCTTTATCCGCGGATAGGCGGCTCTGATTTCCTCCAGTAATATCTTGTCAAAAAATATTTCTCCCGCATTATCGGCCAAATACAACAACGTTTTGCTGTCTTTAAGGGCTGTGAGAAAATCGATATAGCAAAAATACTTTGAGTTTTCATTCTTAATTTTCTCTTCTTCGGATTCCAATAAAACACTGATTTCTTTATGGAGGTCCAGGTCAAAGAGGGCGCCGTAATCAATAATATTTCCGGCTATGGCTATCTCGACTGCTTTTAATAACCTGTTTTCCGAATT
>CAZWKE010000061.1:0-11896 GCA_964634205.1 uncultured Spirochaetaceae bacterium | reverse complement strand
ATTAGGCCATCCATCACATAAACTGTAAATTACTTTTATCATAAGCTCGTTAGGCACAATAGCATATTAAATATATTTAAAAAGGAAATAATATGGATATAACTGAATTAATAAAAAAGCAACTCTACCAATAAAATATAAAATAGTAATAGTGATTGGGACAGGGTTACTATTATTTATTCCACGAACTATACAAGGAATTGATTGTTTTTAAAAAAGAGGAAATTATATTCATCAGAATAAAACAATGAAAATACAAGAAGGAAAGCATGCAGGTTGATAAAAAGAAAATATATCTGTTTCTCGGTCTGACGTTCATTCTCAGCTGGTCCCTTGCCCTTGGGTTTTTTATTTTCGGTGGTAAGTGGAATACCATACATGCGGTTGTTTTAGGGGTGGTATATATGTTTATGCCGCTGCTGAGTACTGTTATAATACAAAAGCTGGTTTATAAAGAAGCATGGAACAAAGTGTTCAGGTTGAACTTCACACTGAACCGCTGGTTTTTTATCGGCTGGCTGCTTCCGCCGCTGCTGGGATTTTTGACGCTCGGTTTTACCCTGTTGCTGCCCGGTATCAGCTTTTCACCTGACATGAGAGGCATGTTTGAAATATATGAAGGCATTATCCCGGCCGGGGATTTTCAGCAGCTGCAGGCGCGGATTGCCCAACTACCCGTCCACCCGATTTGGCTTGCACTGTCGGCGGGGATGGTTTCAGGAATAACCATAAACGCCGTGGCCGCATATGGTGAGGAACTGGGTTGGCGTGGGTTCCTTTGGGATGAATTGAAGCCGTTGGGCTTCTGGCGTTCATCGGTTTTAATCGGATTCATCTGGGGAATCTGGCATGCCCCCATTATCCTCCAGGGACATAATTATCCACATTTCCCGGTGTTGGGGGTATTCATGATGACGGTTTGGTGCATGCTTCTTTCACCATTGTTTTGTTTTATCCGTTTAAAATCACGATCGGTGGTTGCCGCGGCGGTCATGCATGGTACGCTGAACGGCACCTTTACCCTGGCGATTTTTGTGGTAAGGGGAGGAAATGAGCTGCTGATCGGGATGGCCGGCTTGACCGGGTTTTTCATCCTGGCACTGGCGAACCTCGGTATATTGGTGTTCAGAAAATATCACCCGGATGACCTTACGGTAGCGGTTTGACAGCACCAAAGAATATCGGGCGATGTTTCAGGGGCAGGTCTGTGTTATGTGGGAAGCGAAGTATCGGGATGGTACCCCCTGAAGGTTCATAGTGCCGGAAAGGAATAAATAAAGGACATCTTATGCAATATACAGAACAGATTCTTCAGCCATTCATAGAGGCTTATTCCTGCTGTGAATTCCGGGCGGTTTCCGTACGAAATCTGCCCTCCAGGGAAAAAAGCGTAATCAACAGTTTTATGCAAGAAGCCAATACCGCGATTGTAATCGGACATCCTATTCGGGCAAGACGTGAGTGGAGATGGTTTGCGGGAGGTGAAAGAGGTGAGCACTGTGAGGCTGATGATCATACCGAGCGGGTAATCCGGGAAATAATAAGGACCTTTTCGGATCGTGGGTATGAGACAAAATCATTACCGTATCCGGAGGAGTGCGGTCTGCAGTTCAGGTATGTGGCCCGGGCGGCGGGTATGGGGGAACTGGGGTGGAATGCCTTTCTTCTGCACCCACAGTGGGGACCGTGGATACATTTACGCGTACTTGTGACGCAGGCGGCTACTTCATGTACCCACCGGGACGTTGAATCGGTATGTACAAACTGCGGTGCCTGCATCGATTCCTGCCCGGCCGGGGCAATTACCGCAGGAAGTTTTAACGGGCTGCAATGCCGGGCATACAGAAAACAGAAAGGGGAGTATATCCCATTCGGAAAAAGCCGGGAACTGCGCTACTGTGAAATATGCGCCGAGGTGTGCCCGATAGGTAAAAAACCCGATTAAGTTGATGTTTTTTTAGGGGATTAGCGCGTGAATTCAAAAATAACCGGATTTTACGGTCTTTTACACAAATTTTGTACGGTTTTTACTGAGAGTCAAAAAAGCAATTATTTTTTAATCATTGATAAAATATACTTTATCTATTTTTATTTCTAGTATATCATATAAGCATCAATATACATTAAAGAGGTATACAGTATGAAAGGCAAAGTAAAATGGTTCAATTCAACTAAGGGGTACGGGTTCATCGAACAGGAAAACGGAAAGGACCTTTTTGTACACAGAAATGAGGTTACCGGGACTCTGTATGAAGGCGATGAGGTTGAATTTGAGGTCGGTGAAGGGCAGAAGGGGCCTTGTGCTATTCATGTGAAAAAAGTACAGGAATAATATAATATATCAGTTTTTTTTTAAGGTCCTTTCATAATTTTACTTAATTTAAGGAGAAATTATGAAGGTATTAGGATTGCTGAATATTCTTATGGTCGCGGCGGTGATCTTTGGTTTGGCCCAGTTGCTGAACTTTTTTTCACCCATACCGCACTATTGGGTTATCGTTGATTTCGCGGTCATTATTATCGGCGGTATTTCAGCGCTGTTTCTTCTTTTCAATAAAAACCCAAAAAAAGACTAAGCATGTATGCCTAAAATTATTATCAAGTTATGGTGGTTTTTTTGGTGCGTATATGCTATATTCAGTATAGTTCTATTTTTGGGGGAGGAGTATTTTCTATGAAAAGATTATTTATACTTGTATTTCTTTTAGTCCCGGTTTTGTTTTGTTCGGCAATAGAGATTGTTTCGGGTTTGCCGGGTAATGACTGGATGGAAACGCCCAGTCAGGATACCGTTATTAAAAAAGCATATATTGTGAAACCGGACCGGAAAGATATCAGCGTAATGGTGATGTCGGAACAGATGCCGAAAAAAGAAATGTCGATCGAAAATATCATCGATAATTACAAAATGGGATTAATGAGTAACGATCTTTTTAAGGACGGGAATTACAGCCGCAAACTTAATGTTAAAATCGGCGGTAATACCTGGGGCCTTCTTCAGTTCAGGAAAGAATTCGATAAGTTCTCTATTTTCCACGATTCCTACGTTACCGTAATAGGAAACACCGTGGTATACGTGACCTTTTTTACGTTGAATGAGGATGATTATAACAAGTATCTTCCTGATGTAAAGGCGTTTTTAGAGATGCTCAAGCTTAATGAATAGAAAAGCGTAACGATAAGATTTTTCCACATGCGGCGTCCTGAGCGCCGCATGTATTCCTTAAGAATTAAAAAAGCAATAATAACGGACCTGAAAACCACAAAACAAGATGCATGACGATTCGTTTCGGCAAACCAGGAACGAGACCCGCCTTTTTACGCCTGCCGCAAAAAATAAAATCATAACTCTATTCGCATAGAAACCTCATAAAAAGGAGATGCAAAACAGTGGCTAACGGAATAATTATACGCACCATGCAAGAACAGGATATCAAAGAGGTAACCCGTCTGATGCTTCAATTGGACGGGGAAATCGATTCCGGGCATTGCCTTTCACCAGCTGTCATAAATTCGACCTTTGCCGTGATGCGGGAAGATTCGCGGCGCTATCGTAATTATGTCGCGGAAAATGACGGCGGGGTCATCGGTTTTATAAGCTCGGTAGTTTACAAAACCTTCTTCCACCCGGGGGGGACCGCTTTGATCAACGAATTGATTGTCGACAGAGAATACCGCGGCAGGGGCATCGGGCAGAAACTGATCCAAAAAATACTGACAATGGCCCGGGAAGAAAAGCTGAATGAGGTTGAGGTAAGTACCTGGTTCGAGAATAAAAAGGCTATTGCCTTTTACCGGAAAAAGGGCTTTACTGATGAAAGTCTTCTCCTTGGAATCGAACTGTCAAAATAAAATCGGAAGGATAAAGGTTATTGTGTGATATGAAAAGAACGGAAGTATATATTATCAGACACGGTGAAACCGAATGGAACAAAATCGGAAAGCAGCAGGGGCACTTAAACAGTGATCTTACCGAAAACGGCAGACAACAGGCCGGGGCAATCGCCGGTTTCCTGGAAGATGATTTTGATACCATCATTTCAAGCGATCTCGGCAGGGCCGCTTGTACCGCGGAGATTATCGGCCAAAAACTGAGTGCAGCGCTTATCTTTAATGCCGGTTTAAGAGAGCGAAACTTGGGGATTATGCAGGGCCTGACCAAGCGTGAGTTTGCCGAGCGCTATCCTGAGGAGTATGAAAAATTCAGCGGTCCTGATCCGGATTACATTATCCCGGAAGGTGAGAGCGCCCGCCAACGATATACCCGGGTAACCGCCGCGCTGGATACCGTTGTTTCGCGGTATAAAAACAAAAAGCTTTTAATTATAGCCCACGGCGGGGTGCTGGACAGTCTGTTCCGATACACACTTTCCATCCCTCTGCAGACGAAGAGGACCTTTTCTTTGATCAACGGAAGTATCAATACCTTCAGTCATACGGGCAGCTGGCAGTTGGAGATGTGGGGGTATACCGGCCATCTGCGCGGACTGTCCGCGCTCGACGATTTTTAAAGGAGAATATTCATGCGCTATACGTTCGGGACATCGCAGACGGCCGCCCGGAGGCTGCAGGAGATCTCCCATTTTTTTAACCCGCCGGCCCATGATTTTATCGTTCGTTTTCTGGACAAGACACCGGAAGGCGCATTGGATCTTGGCTGCGGTCCGGGATTTACCACCCGGATGCTGAAACAGGCAACCGGCTGTAACCGGGTGTACGGTCTTGACCGGTCGGAAGAATTTCTTGCTTTGGCCGGGAAACAGTATCCCGAACTCACCTTTATCAGCCATGATATAACAAAGGTGCCGTTCCCGGTACACGCGGATATCGGCTACACACGGTTTGTATTGGCGCATTTGAAAGACGTGGTGAAAATTATCAATAACTGGGTGGGTGAGCTTCAGGGCGGGGGGCTCCTGTTCATCGAGGAGGTTGAGGATATTTTTACCGATGTTCCGGTATTTAACGCGTACCTCTCGGCGAACCGCGGCCTGGTTTCCTCCCAGGGCGCACGGCTCTATGTGGGAAAACTGCTTGGAACGGCGAAATATGAACATGATGTGGTATACAATGAGAGTGTGCTGCTGCCGGTCCCCGATCATCGGGCTGCGTCCTGGTTTTTTCCCAATACCGTTTCCATCTGGAAACAGGAGGAGTATATTAAAAATAACCTGAGTGAGGCGGATTGTAAAAATATCAGTGGGGAGCTGGAACGAATCATGAACGACAAAAATGAAAATGAAAGCCGTATTACTTGGAAGATGCGAAGACTGGTTGTCAGGAAGAGAAGCCATGGCCTACATTAACCCACCGAAACATATTCCGTTATTAATGCGCCTGGGTATTTTCATTGCCGAAAGAAAAACAAAAAAGAGGCTTTTTCCGGCAAGGCTGCTTTCCTGGTTTCCCAAATCCGCAATCGGATCCGCGGTACTGGAATCGCTTATCTCGCACGGAGAAAAGGGGATTTCCAAGCGCTTGCTGAAACTGATCAGAATGCAGACATCGTTCTGGGCCTCCTGCCCGTTTTGTATCGATATGAACTCGTTTGAGTTTGAAAAATACGCTATAACACGAAAGGAGGTTGAGGCACTGCAGGATTTGCACCGCCTGGAGGAGGTGGAATCTTTTTCCGCGAAAGAACGGACCGCCCTGCGTTTTGTGCGGCAGGTGACGCGGACGCCCATCTCTGTTACGGAAGAAACGGTTCATGATATGCAGAGGATTTTTTCCCCGCGGCAGTTTGTGGTTATTGCCTCCACAATTGCCCAGGTAAATTACTGGACACGGCTGATTCAGTCGTTGGGGATAGCTCCCGCAGGGTTCTCCTCGTCATGTCCCTATCTGAACCTGGAGAAATATACCACACTGCACAAAAGATGATCTGTTTATCAGCAGAACAGCGGCACAGATGAGTGCGGCAGGGAGGTTTTACGGATTTCTGGCTGATTTTATTTTGCGGAATGAAAAAAAGGAAGGAAGATCATTATGAGTACGGAAAACATTTCGTTTATCCCTGCAGCCGCGGCGGACCATACTATCATCAGTAAAATTTATAATTATTATGTCCTGCGGTCAACCGCGACCTATCATATCGGAACGCTGACGGTTGAGGAGACGGCGGGTTACTTCGGCCTGGGTGAGACACAGACAAAGGCCTATCTGATACGGTATGGTGGTGATACGGCGGGATTCGGCTTGATCAGGCCTTACAGTAAGAAACAAGGTTATGCGTATACCTCTGAGATAACAATTTATTTACATAAGGATTATACAGGAAAAGAAATCGGGAGCCGCGCGGTATCTTTTCTTGAGGAGGTTGCCCGGCAAAACGGCACCCATGTTTTGCTTGCGGGTATTTGTACGGAAAACACGGCGAGTATGCGCCTGTTCCGGAAAGCCGGTTATTCCGAATGCGGTTTGTTTAAAGAGGTGGGGTATAAGTTCGAGCGGTTTCTTGATACCGCTTACTTTCAGAAAATTATCGGATAAACTTGTTTTTAAAAAAATGCGGTTGAATTTATTTTTCTGGCATACTAAGCTTTTGAATGATGCAAAAAGATTATTTGCGCGCCTTAAATTCCAATCCCGAAATTATCGCCAATTATGATCTCCTGAAAAAAATCGGTGTGTGGGACCAGATCCTTGATCTGGAAAAGCAGGTGCAGGCCAAGGACAAGCTGCTGGAGGAGGTGGTTGAACTCTTCAACCAGGCCTCCCTGATAAACCTGATCACCTACATTACCGGGAAAATGCTTGACCGTTTTGTCCCCTCTTATCTTGCCTTTATCCTGCAGGAGGAAGGCAGTCTGGAGAAGGTGCATGCCATCTGTTTTCGCAACCTGAAGCGGGTAAAAAATATCATCGATATCCCCTCAATTATCCCTTACCGGCAGTTTTTTGCCGCACATTCGGGGCTCATGACTTTTGCCGAGTTTTCTACGCTGATCAAAAACAAAAGTCTTTCCGGGCCGCTGTTACCGCTTAACCCGGAGATTGTCATGCCCCTGATGGGACTGGGGGGAATGTACGGCTTTATTGTATTCGGCAGAAAGATAATAGAGGAATCGTACACCGAGCAGGAGCTTGAGTATATCGATTGGATTATGAAGTGTGCCTCTGTAAGCCTGCAAACCAATATCTATTACCAGAGAGCGATTATCGACTCGAAAACCCGACTGTATACCCACCATTATTTTATGAAACGGGCGCAGGAAGAGATTGCCCGTATTTCACGTTATATCGAGGATCTGGCATTACTTATGTTCGATATTGATCACTTTAAAGAGATTAACGACAACCTGGGCCATCTGGCGGGAGACCGTGTCCTGTTCGATGTGGCGGGAATAGTAAAGTCTAATATCCGCCAAAGCGATATCGCGGCGCGATTTGGGGGTGAAGAATTTGTGGTACTGCTTGTCTCCTGCAAAAAGGATTACGCGTATATGATCGCCGAACGGGTTCGGCAAAAAATACAAGAGATGGAATTCGAATATTTAGGCGCAAAGATAAAGACCTCCATCAGCGCGGGGGTCAGTTTTGCGTCGCATGATAAGCTGTGTACCGGAGAAGAACTGATCCGGCGGGCGGATGTCGCGTTATATGCCTCAAAGCGTCGGGGAAGAAACTGTTCCACTCTTTATTCGTCAAAGCTTGAGGCTTAAGACAGCAATTTTAAAATAGTATTATTCAACAAGAGAGGAGCATATATGCTGAGTGAAAAAAAATTATTCGGAAGATTGGACGACGGGCGGGAGGTGACCTTGTTCACCTTGGGTAACAGCCGGGACCTCAGCGTCAGCATAATTAATTATGGAGCAACCATTACTTCGGTCCGTATGCCGGAGCGTAACGGAAAAATCAGCGAAATAACACTTGGTTTTGACAACCTGCCGGATTATGTGGGCCAACATCCCTTTTTCGGCGGGATCGTCGGCCGTTTCGGCAACCGGATCGCCGGGGGAAAATTCAGTATCGGCGGTCAGGAATACACCCTGGCGTGTAATGATCATGGAATACATCACCTGCACGGCGGCGAGAGAGGCTTCTACAAGGTGCTGTGGCAGGCACAGGCATTTGAACAGAATGAAGCGGCCGGGATCACCCTGACCTATCACAGCGCGGACGGTGAGGAGGGCTACCCCGGGAATCTTGAGGTCCGGGTGAACTACAGTTTAAATGAAAACTCGGAGCTGCGCATAGAATACCGGGCCAGGACTGATAAACCCACTCCGGTAAACCTGACCAACCACGCGTACTGGAACCTGGCGGGTGCGGGCTGCGGGAGTATCAAACAACACCTGCTGCGCCTGAACTGCAGCAGGTACCTTCCGGTAACGGAGACCCTTGTTCCTACCGGGGAAATAAATGACGTAAAGGGTACCCCTATGGATTTCTTGCGCGGTAAAGCGGTAGGCAAGGAGCTCGATCAGGTTCCGGGGGGATATGACCATTGTTTTATCATAGACAGGCACGACTCGGGGCTTGCGGAGGCGGCCCGCCTGACGGAACCGGAAAGCGGAAGATGTCTGGAGGTCTTGACCACAAAGCCGGCCATACAGTTCTATTCGGGAAATTTCCTTGACGGGATAACGGGGAGGGACGGACAGGTGTTCACCAAACACGGGGGGCTTTGCCTGGAGACCGAATACTATCCCGATGCGGTACACCACAGCAAATTTCCGAATGTCATCCTGGAACCGGGACGGGAGTATAACCATGTAACCGTGTATAAGCTGTCGATTACGGACCGTTGAGGACTGTAATTCGTATATGGTACAAATTTAAAATTGCCGGCCCGTGGGCCGGTTTGGCCGACGCTCTTCAATTTTTAATAATAATAAAAAATATTGCAATTCTCTTGACAAAAACGTGTTTTTATGCTAAAAAAATAGCATAATCATGAAAGATAGACAATAAGCATGAGGGAGAAATAATGAAAAGAATTACAAACACAATACTCATACTGATTTTGATTCTCGGATTTTTATTTTTATTGTCCGGGTGTAATCAAGGTGCGATGGCCGACACGGGTACGGCGCCAGCGGACTCTCTGTATAAAGACCCGTCCGCTGGTGTTGACAAGCGTGTTGAAAATCTTCTGGGGCAGATGACATTAGCCGAAAAAGTCGGCCAAATGACCCAAGTGGCCAGGTACGCGATCAATCCTCCCAATGATATTACTACCATGTACATTGGAAGTATATTAAGCGGCGGCGGCGACGTTCCCCGCCCCAATACGCCGGAGGGGTGGGATGCGATGATGGAGCGTTTTCAAGGTTATGCTTTGAAAACAAGACTGGGTATTCCGCTTGTTTACGGAGCCGACGGTGTGCACGGACACAATAATCTCAGGGGAGCGGTAATTTTTCCGCAGAACATAGGCCTGGGAGCGGCTGATGATCCCGATCTGATGGAACGGATCGGCAGGGCAACCGCGGAAGAGATGGCGGCCACCGGTGTGTACTGGAATTTTGCGCCGGTTGTGGCGGTCCCGCAGGATATTCGTTGGGGAAGAACCTACGAAGGATACAGCGAAAATACCAAAATTGTTTCCAGGCTGGCCGGCGCCTATATCAGGGGGCTGCAAAATAATGGTACGAAGGGCCTGGGATCACCGGGCACGGTTCTGGCGACTGCCAAGCATTTTATCGCGGACGGGGGCACCGAATGGGGGACCTCCATAAGGCAAATGGAAGGGAAAAAGTTCATGCTTGATCAGGGGGTGGCCAAGATTGACGAAGCAACCTTACGCAGGGTCCATCTGCCTCCTTACATTGAGGCAATAAAACAGGGAGTGGAATGCATAATGGTCTCTTTCAGCAGTTGGAAAGATACAAAGATGCACGCCCAAAAGTACCTGCTGACCGATGTGTTAAAGGGAGAGCTGGGTTTCAAGGGATTTCTTATATCGGACTGGCAGGCCATAGACCAGATATCACCGGACTATTATAAATGCGTGGTTTCTTCCATTAATGCGGGCCTGGATATGATTATGGTACCTGATGCCTATGAAAAGTTTATCAAAACACTGACAAGCGCTGTCGAGAAAGGCGATGTTCCCCTGTCCAGGATAGATGACGCTGTCCGGAGAATTCTCAGGGTAAAATTCAAACTTGGACTGTTCGAACGTCCTCCTGCTGAAAAGGATCTGATCCCAACCATAGGATCAAAGGAACATCGTGAACTGGCACGCGAAGCGGTTCGTAAGTCGCTGGTGCTGCTGAAAAATCAAAACAAGACGCTGCCCCTGGCAAAAGACAGTCCGCTTGTGCTTGTGGCCGGCAGGGCGGCAGATGATATCGGAATACAATGCGGAGGCTGGACAATCACCTGGCAGGGTAAGCCGGGAGCCATTACCGATGGAACGACGATTCTGGAGGGCATCAGAAAAACGATGTCAAATCCACAAGCGGTAACCTATGATCGCGATGCGTCCGCTAAAATAAACGGGAAAGCCGCCATAGGTATCGCGGTGGTGGGTGAACTGCCCTATGCGGAGGGCGTGGGGGATAAAGCCGATCTGAATCTGAGTCGGGAGGATGTGGAGTTGGTCAAACGCATGCGATCGAAATGCGATAAACTGGTGTTGATTGTGGTGTCCGGGCGCCCGCTTATCATAAGCAGGGTTATTGATCTGTGTGACGCCGTTATCGCTGCCTGGCTTCCGGGTACCGAAGGGCAGGGTGTGGCCGATGTCGTCTTTGGAGACTTTCCTTTCACCGGAAGACTGTCATATGGGTGGCCCGGTTCCATGAAACAGATTCCCCTGGGGCACAGAAGCGAGGATAACTATAAGGTTATGTTTCCCTTTGGTTTCGGCCTGCGTTAAGCAGTACCGATAGGATGGTGCAGTATGCCGAATGTGAGGAAGGAGGCCGGTGATATTATTTTTTTAAAATTAATATCTTGTCATAAAATTTTATATGTGTTACAGTAGGCCTTGGTTGTAGGCACAACCCCCAAAACATAATAAAGGAGGTATTATGAAAAAAGCAATTTTTGCTTTAGTGGTAGTAGGGCTTCTACTTGCACTTGCAACATGCGGACCCGCCACGGTGGATCCGAAGACCTTCAAAGGTACGATTTCAATGTGGTCTTTTACCGATGAGGTAAAGAAAATGATTGACCGCTTTGAGTCAGTCTACACAGGTGTGAAAGTTGAGCTTACCATCGTTCCCTGTGAGGAGTATCTGAACAAGATTCGCCCCGTATTACGCAGCGGAAAGAACGCGCCGGACATCTTTACGGCCGAGTATGCATTCGTAATCGACCTGGTGGAAAGCGGTTTTTATGCCGACCTGGGACAGTTTAATCCCAACACCGCAGACCTGGTTGACTACGTCGTACAGGTTGGAACCGACTCCAAGGGCGTGTTAAGAGCGCTTTCATGGCAGACGACTCCCGGTGGTTTCTTCTACAGAAGAAGCGTGGCCAAGAAATATCTTGGTACCGATGATCCGGAACAAGTCGGTGAAATGCTTTCTACCGATGCCAAATTCCTGGATACGGCCCGCAAGCTGAACAAGGAAAGCAATGGCGCGGTAAAGATTATTGCCGGTTACGGTGATTATCAGCAGTATCCGTGGTCACGCAGAACAAAACCCTTTGTTGCTGACGGAAAACTCAATATCGAAAAACCGATTCTGGATTATTTTGATATTGCCAAGACCTTACGCGATGAGCACCTGACCGCTGAAGTCGGCACCTGGTCCCCGCCCTGGTTCGAGAACATGAACAAAAAAGATCCGCAGATCTTCGGATACATTCTTCCTACCTGGGGACTGCATTATGTACTGAAACCCAATGCCAAAGATACTATGGGCGATTGGGGTCTTTGTAAGGGTCCCGGCTCCTATTTCTGGGGCGGTACCTGGATGGGTATCTACAAGAACTC
>CAZWKE010000060.1:0-12949 GCA_964634205.1 uncultured Spirochaetaceae bacterium | reverse complement strand
TCCGCAGCCGCCGAACAGAAACAAGAAAGGAATTATAAGAAATATGCATAATTTTATAACGCGTACCACGTCTCTCGCCTCAACCCTAAGTAGGCTCCAGTCCGTCTTTAATATCGAGCAGTTCGTAAATAACCACGGGTTTATTCTTTCCCTTTACGCGGATATTGTCAAGCTCGCGTACCGTCACCCGGTCCTTGACCAGGCCGTAGGTGAACTCGCTGATGATGACGTTGGTGTGGTACTCCTTGTTGGTGCCCTCAAGACGCGCACCCAGGTTCACGTTGTCGCCCATCAGGGTGTAGTTCATGCGTCCCAGTGAGCCCATGTTGCCCACGGTCATGATACCGGAGTTAAGCCCGATGCCGATGTTGATGCGCTTTTCCGGCGGCCACTGCTCGTTCAGCTCGTGCAGCCGCTGCATCTGCTTTAAGGCGCATTTACAGGCCAGGATGGCGTGATCGGCCTGGGGCAGCGGTGCGCCCCAGAAACACATAATCTCGTCTCCCACGTACTTGTCCAGCGTGCCGCGGTACTCCAGAATCAGGTCGGTCATGGCGGTCAGGTAGCTGTTCAAATGGTCTACCAGGGCCTGCGGGCTCATGCTTTCCGAAAGCGTGGTAAACCCGCGGATATCGGAAAACAACACCGTCAGTTCTTTGTCGACACCGCCCAGCTCCGGCGGGTCCTGCAGGATCTGGTCCACCACCGCGGGGCTGACATATTTACCGAACATGCCGCGGATACGGCGCTTGTCGCGTTCCTCAAAAATAACCCGGTAGGCAACCACGGCCAGTACCGTCAGGATGACGGCAAAAGGCGGGGCACTGAAGCTGAGCAGATAGTTTCCGCTCTGGAACAGCAGTTCACCCACAAAGAAAATATAGATAATGGTAATCCACAGCGATATATGCAGCGAAAGCAGGGTGGGAAGCCGGGAGGAGATAAAGGTGATCAGCACAATGACCCCCAGCAGAATAAGCAGGTCTATGACAACGGGCGTATGGTACAAAAAATTATTGCGGATGATGGTGTCAAGCGCGTTGGCATGCACCTCCACCCCGTGCATCAACCCGAAGGGCGTGGGTTTCTCGTCCGCCCCCTGCCAGAACGCCCCCACCAGTACCAGCCTGTTCTTCATGTTCAGCCCGATCTTTGACGGGTTCCAGGGGATGGGTGAGGTCTTGGGATCGGGCCCCGGAGAGCGCATGGCAAACCGGTAGAAAGGTGAAAGATAAAACGTAAACGTATCCCCTGATGAGCCCGGGCCCATATAATTGATCAGCATATTGCCCTGGTCGTCAATGGGAATGACGATCTGGTCCAGGGTCCGGTACCCGTTTCCGCTGCTGTTCTTTACCCGGTACGGTGTTTCCCAGGTATTGGTCTCCGTATTAAAATATTCCGGAGAGGGAATCTTCACATACTCACCGAACTTGACTTCCACGTCCTCTATTTTTTTATGCATATATTCCAGGGCCAGGGAAAAACTGATTGACGGGATAAACGAGTCTTTGAACTTCCTGATGATGTAAAACTCATCCATACTGTTGGGTCTGGTATCCCTGGCTGCCTTTTGGCTCATTTTCTCTTCAAGCTGCATCAGATTTTCATCCGTAAAGGGGTAGGGAATAGTTATAAACAGACCGTTGTCTTTGTTAAGCCAGCCCAGCCACTCAAAATTATCTTTATCGATATGGATATTGCGCAATCGTTCCGCCAGCGCCCCGACCGGTACGGGAATCTCTTGTTCAAGACGAGAAAAGCGGGCAATCAACCGGTTTTTTCTTGTTACCTGGTCACTGTCTCCGGTATAGGTGGCGTGGCCGAAGCCGTGCGTGGCGCGGCCGTAAGGCTCCAGCGGGGGTTCCACATTGAAAAAGGGCTCCACCTTTTCCCAGTCCCCTTTGACGTTTTTTACACTGCCGCAGTTTTCTTCCAGGGCATTCTCCGCGGCGTAAAAAATTTTTCGCTGCCGGGCGTTGTTCATCAGGTCCCAATCAAACAGGGTCTCCAGAAACACCCGCCCGTTCTCTTTGATGGCGTTTATCAGCATGACATCGTTCTCCGGTTTCATGCTGTCCTTCTCTACAAAAAAGATATCGAGGAGTACCGCCCGCTCCCGGGCGTTCTGGTCCACGATCCGGGAGAGTGAGTTCAAATAGGTGGCCTCCACCGAGCGCGGAAAGGGCCAGCGTCCCAGGCGCTGCAGGCTTTCAAAATCAATGGGGGCAATCACGATATCCTTGGAGGCAAACGTTCCCTCCTGGATTTCCACCCCTTCTTTCAGTGTTTTCTTGGGCTGCGGTTTGTCGCGGAAGTAATAATCAAGCACCGTCGAATCCAGGTTGGTCAAGATAATAGTACCGTAGTTTAGAAATACGGTGATTAAAAAAACTATCCCGGCGATGACAAAACTGAAAAATCTGATCTCAAAAAATCGCGCCTTTGAAGGTTTGGAAGCCATTATTCTCCTTCCTGTACCCCCTCCCTGATCTTTAACATAATGTTACGATTTTTGGCGATTTTTGTCCAATCATTATTTTTAAAATCGGTCTCCAACTCAAAATAGAGGTCTTTGACCTCCTTTATCATCTTGGCCGCCAGTTCCCGGTTCCCGTTTTGCTGTTCCAGTGCGGCTTTGTCTTCCAGCAGTCTGGCCTGGGAAATCAACACATGGGGATAGTCCACCGAGTCGGGATATTTTTCCGCAAAGTACCGGTACACCGTCAGGGCCAGATCATAAAGGCTTTTTGCCTCATATTCAGCATTCGCGGTAAATGAGGACGGCAAAAGTTTTTTTACCGCATCCATGGTTACCCCGTCCAGTTTATAAGTACCCTTTTTTTGGTAATACGCGGCTTCCTCGATCACCACGCCGACATTATAGAGACTCATCTCGGCCATGTAGCTGCGGGGATTGGCCGTTACGGCGTGCACCAGGTCATCCAGCATGCTCAGCCAGGCCCGGCTCTTGTCCGCCGCCGGTGCCGTTTCTTCTTTCTTCTGCGTGGTTACCAGGGTATCCTGGCGGGTAATATAAAAACGGGTAATAAAGGCCCGCTGGGCGGCAATACCGCCGGGCGATTCCTTTATAATCTTTTCTATATACTGCAGCAGATCTTCTTTATATTTTTTATTCCTCGCCGAATCGTATTCATCCTGCCATTTCTGGTATTTTTCCTGCAAGAGCTCGGCCTTCTCGGTAGCCGCCTTTGCCGTCTGCTCGCTTACCACCGACCACACCAGAAAAACAACCAGGCCGACAATGGCAATGATGCTGAGGGTAAAAACAAGCATCCTGTTTCGCTGAATGAACTGGGCAAGTTTATCGCCGAAACCGGCTTTACGTTCTGCTCCTTGTGCTTTATTCATAATAACTCCTTAGTCTTTGTTGATTGACAACTCTTTCAATAACCGCGAAAGATAGGTCCGCTGAATACCGAGTTCTTTTGCGGTTTTTGTCTGGTTCCAGCCGTTTTTTTCCAGAGACTTTTTTACAAACAGGGCCTTAAATAAATTGATGGCGTCCTTTAAGGTTTTTCCCTTATAACGCGCCTCTTCGGGAACGGCTTGGTTGCTTAATATAAGGTCCCGGGGCGTAATATAATCTTCCCGGCAGATCACCACCGCGCGTTCGATCGCGTTCTCAAGCTCGCGCACGTTTCCCGGCCAGGAGTAGGAAACAAGTATCTCCAGGGCCTCATCCGAAAATCCCCTGATCTGTTTTTTGGTATCACGCTTGAACTTTGTCAAAAAGAAATCCGTCAACAGGGGAATATCGGCGGGACGTTCCCGCAGCGGCGGTATGTAAATGGGCAGCACGTTCAGGCGATAGTACAGGTCGGAACGGAACCTGCCGCGCTTGACCTCGTTTTCGATGTCCTTGTTTGTGGCGGCGATGATGCGTACGTCCACCTTCAGCGGGCTGCTTGAACCCACGGGCTCAAAGGTCTTTTCCTGAATGACCCGCAGCAGCTTGGCCTGGACCGTGAGCGGAAGATCGCCGATCTCATCCAGGAAAATGGTGCCGCCGTCCGCCAGCTCAAAGCGTCCGCGCCGGTTCGAGACCGCGTCGGTATAGGCGCCCTTTACGTGGCCGAACAGCTCGCTTTCCAGCAGGCTCTCCGACAGTGCGGGGCAGTTCACCCTGATAAAGGCATTCTCCCTGCGCGGGCTGTGGAGGTGGATCTGTTCGGCAAACAGTTCTTTGCCCACCCCGCTTTCCCCCAACAGCAGTACCGACGAATCGGTATGCGCGGCCTTCCGGGCGATTTCCAGCTTTTCGGTGACGGCCTTGCTTTTCCCGATAAACGTATGATACCCGTGCTCGGTCTGGATCTGGTCGTGAAGCAGGGAGACCTCGTCCTTTATCTTCTGAAAGGAACGGGCGTTTTGAATGGCGATGGCCGCCTGGGTGGCAAAAATTTCAAGCCACTGCAGGTCTTCGTCATTGAAGTTTTTGCCATTGCTCTTATTCAGTATTTCTATAACCCCCACGCAGCGGTCCTTTACCCGCATGGGAACGGCCAGGATCGAGCTGGTGGGAAAATGGATCTTGCGGCTTATCTCGGCCTTGAACCTGTTATCGGTGTCCACATCGTTTACGATGAGTGAGCGGTTTTTTTCATACACCCAGCCCGCAATGCCCTCGCCGCTTTTTAAGGAAAAACGTTTTACGTCCGCGCCCTTTTCTCCGAGGGCAATCTCAAAATAAAGCTTTTTATTCTCAGGGTTCTCCAGGATCAGGGAAGAGGCCGCGCCCTCCGTAAGCCTGGTGGCGGATTCGATTATCTGGGTAAGCAGAACCTTGATATCGTCATAATTTGAGTTGATGAGCGTATTTATTTCTATTAATGTTTCCAGCTTTTTTCGATTAATATCAAAGTTCAACATGATAGGTATTAACCCGGTTTATTTGGCTTCCTTCTCCTTGATAATATCGGCCAGGGTCGCTGTTTCTATCTGGTCCTCTTCATCATGCAGATATTTTTCAATATCCTGTGCCTGCTCACGCCGGGTGAGCTCCCTGATGGAGAGTCCGAGTTTTTTTCTGCCCGGTGCAAGCTCAATAATAACCGCCTTAACCCGGTCTCCGACCTTGTGAGAGGAAAGCGCCGTGTCGATATTGTCAAGTGTAGGATCGCAGATCTGGTTGCGTTTGATAAAACCCACGATACCGCCCTGTACTTCCACTTCCATTCCGCTGTCTTTCACGGATTTTATCTGCCCTTCGATAATGCTGCCCTTTTTGAATACGTTATACAATGCCTGCCAGGGATCGTCCGAGAGCTGCTTTATCCCCAGGCGTATTTTTCTGTTCTGCTTGTCGATATTTGTGATCATTACCTCAAGCTCGCGTCCGGACTCCAACTCTTCCTTGGCCTGCTTTGAGTTTTGTGTCCAGGAGATGTCGTCAACATGCAGGAATCCGTCTATACCCTCTTCAATCTCCAAAAACGCGCCGCTCGCCGTAATATTCTTTATGGTGCGGGTTATTCTGCTTCCCACGGGATACCTGGTTTCGATATCGTCCCACGGGTTCTGCTGTACATGCTTCAGACTGAGTGAGACCTTCTGCTTGTGCAGATCGAAATCGAGTATTTTGACATCGATAACCGTACCCGTCTTCAGTATTTCCTTGGGATGTCGTATCTTTTTTACCCACGAAAACTCGGAAATGTGTACCAGGCCCTCTATGCCGGGTTCCAACTCCACAAACGCCCCGTAATCCACAAGCTTGGTCACCTTGCCCTGCACAATAGTCCCCGCCTCATACCGCTTTTCAAAGGTATCCCAGGGGTTCGGGGTCATCTCTTTCAGGCTGAGGCCTATTTTTCTGTTTTCTTCGTCAATATGAATGATTTTTACCTGTATCTTTTCATCTTTTTTCAGGATGTCTTTGGCCTTTATGCTTTTACTCCAACCCAGGTCGCTGTTATGCAGCAGCCCGTCAAAACCGCCGAGATCAACAAACACCCCGAACGAGGTAAAACTTTTCACTGTCCCTTCCACGACATCACCGACTTTGGTGTTCTTGAAGAACTCCTCCTGCTGCTGCCTGTTTTTGTCCTCCATAAAGGCCCGCCGCGAAAGCACGATTTTTTGCTGCCCGCCCTTAAAAAAGCGTTCAATATAAAATTTCGATTTCAACCCGATAAACTTGGCGGGATCCTCCACCTTCTGCACATCAACCTGAGACAAGGGAACAAGCCCGACGGCGTGATCACCGACCTTTGCCTCCAGTCCGCCCCTTACCGTTCTGGTAATAACCGCTTCCACGGGAATATGCTCGCGATGGCAGCGGTGCATCTGCTGCCAGAAATCAATCTCATCAGCCTTACGCTTGGATACCACTACCTGGCCGTTCCTGCCCTCTTTATAAAGCAGGATGACATTTACGGTATCTCCGATAGCGGGTTTGGTTTCAAATTCGGCGACGGGGATCTTACCCTCTGATTTGTACCCCACATCAATAAACACAAACTCATCCGACACTTCAATGACACTCCCCTGTATGAGTTGTCCTTCCTCCAGACTGTTCATGCTTTTTAAATACTGCTCCTGCAGGTGATCCTGGGTAAGATTGTCTTCATTCATTTCAGGCATAACGCTTCCTATTTTTCTCCTTATAATCTCTGAAAAAATAACTCCCTATGTTCTCACAAACTTTCGCAATGGTCAAGATAATACTTACAGCATTACTTGTTTTGTTTTTTCACCCCGGCCCGTGACCGCGCTTGCGGTCAGCGGTCCTTATCTTTGGTTACAGGCGTAAGGTGCATAAACCATTGCACTTCTTTTGTAGTCAGCCGGCGAAATTTGCCCGGTCCGATACCGTCCAGGGTGACGGTTCCGATCCGTATCCGCTTCAGTGTCTTGATCGTCACGCCGAAGGCCTTGAAGACGGTACGGATCTCCCTGTTTTTGCCCTGGGCCAGGGTCAGTTCCACCCGCTTCTCTCCTATCCTGTGAAAATGTTTCAGGGTGTATACCACCCCGTCGATTTCCACACCCGCCCGGTAGCCGACAAGCAGCTTATCCGGAACGGTCTGTGCGCAACTGACAAAGTATGTCTTTTCCACCTCATACGAGGGATGACTGACAATTCTGGCAAAATTACCATCATTTGTAAAAAAAATCAATCCGCTGGACAGATAATCAAGCCGCCCCACGTGAAACAGCCGCTGCGGAATCTGATGCATAAAAAGGTCCTGGGCCAGGGCCCTGCCCCACCTGTCCGCAGCCGCGCACAGATACGCGGGCGGTTTGTTCAGGGCCAGGTACACCTTGGTTTTTTCCGGCACTACCGCTTTTCCATCCAGGGTTACCTCGTCTCCCCGGTGCAGTTTATACCCCAGTGTGGTCATAATCCGGCCGTTTACCCGGACACGTCCGCTCTTGATAATGCCCTCACACGCCCGGCGCGAGGCCACCCCGCAGCGCGCAAGATACACATGCAGGCGGATATCGTCAGCGGAGTTCAAATCGTCTCTTTTCGACCTCATTCAGCTTGGGCAGATCGGAGATGCTTTCCAGGTTGAAATGCAGTAAGAACTCCTTGGTAGTCCCGTACTGTACCGGTTTCCCGGGCACTTCCTTCTTTCCGACCTCTTTAATAAAATTTCTTGCCGAAAGCAGCTTGACCATGCCGTCCGACGATACCCCACGGATGCTTTCGATTTCACTGCGGGTAATCGGTTGGGAATAGGCGATAATGGCCAGGGTTTCCAAAGCCGCCCGGGACAGGCGGGCCTCAGCCTTTTTCCCGTAGCGTCCTTTCAGGTGCTCCCATAACTCTTTTTTGGGGGCAAACATATACCCCCCGGCCAGGGTGATCAGTTCCAGCCCATGGTCTTCCGCGGAATAGATCCGGCCCAGCTTTTCCAGGGCCGCACTTACTTCGTCGGGAGCCATGCCGGACACCTTTTCCAGGAGCTTACGGCTTACGGGTTCCGATTCCAGGAATAATATTGCTTCCAGCAATGCCACCTGTTTATCTAATACCTGCATGTGTCATGTTCCTCCGCATACATGTCAACCGGCGGCCGCTTCGCTGCCGGCCTTGATTCTGATATCGCCGAACATTTTATTCTGATACACCATGATTTCTTTGGACTTTACCATCTCCAACACGGCCAAAAATGAACAGATCACGGCCAGAAGTGAGTGTGATTTCAATAAAATGTCGGTAAACAGGAATTCTTCCCGTTTTTCTATCAGCTCCCGTATCAGGGTAATCTTTTCGTTTATGGTCACCTCTTCGTAAAGGTCAACGATCTGTTCGGTGGACAAGGAAGAAACCAACGAGGAAAAGGTCTTTAACAGGTCCCACACATCTATCTGCTGCCAGATATCCTCGTCCGGAAAGGGCAGGATGTTCTGCTGGCTTTTCCGCTCCAGCACCCACTCGGACGTGTCCTCTTTGTCCGCGATCAGCTCACTCAGCTTTTTATATTTCTGATATTCAATCAGTTTTTCCACCAGCTCCTTGCGCGGGTCTTCCAGCTCCTCATCCAGGTCCACTTCCACAGGCAGAAGCATCTTCGATTTTATATACAGCAGGGTGGCGGCCATGAGGTAAAACTCCGTCAGGTTGCCCAGTTCGATCTGTGCCGCGTATTCCAGGTATGACAGATACTGCTCGGTAATCTTTGCGATAGGGATATCATAAATATTGATCTCCTGTTTTTTGATCAGAAACAGGAGAAGGTCCAGCGGCCCCTCGAACTCACCGACCAAAAATTTATTCTGTTCCATACCAGAACCGTTATTTCCTTTCCGCCAGAGTATAGCGGGAGAATGAATGAAAGTAAACTGCCTGCCCCTCAATTTTTAACAGGTATTTCCAGAACAGGATGCCTGTACGCGGATCGGTCAGATACGGTGCAAGCTCTATCAGGGGAATGAGCACGAACTTGCGCTCCTGCATGCGCGGATGGGGAACAATCAGCCGGGGACCAGTGACCAGGTGTTTCCCATAGAGTAACAGATCGATGTCGATGCTCCTGGGTCCAAAACGCGGCACATTGCGGCGCCTGCGGCCCAGGGTATGTTCCAGCCTTTGTATACGGCGCAACAGTATCTCCGCGGAAGACGCGGTATACCCGCTGCACACCGCATTGAGAAACCCGGGCTGTCGGCGGTAATAGAGCGGCTCGGTTTCATACACCCGTGATACCCTGAAATTTCTCAGCAGGCGCTCCAGCTCCGCCAAAGCAGCCGCAATATGAGCGCCGCGATTTCCCAGATTTGACCCTAAAGAGAAATAGACACATTCCATTCCAGTCAGTTTAAGATGAACGGGATCAGTTTTGCTTCCCCGCGGAGGCCGGACTCTGCGCGGCTGCGGGTTTTTGCGCCGGTTGTTCCGCGGATTTTGCCGTCGGCGGTTGGTTCCCCGGGAAAAGCTCCCGCTTTGTTTTCTCTTCCACTTCCTTGAATATATCGGGATTGTTCTCCAAAAACGCCTTGGCGTTGTCCCTGCCCTGCCCGATCTTTTCCTCGCCGTAGGCATACCAACTGCCGGTCTTGGCGATGATATTATGTTCTACGGCGGCGTCAAGCAGGCTGCCGGATGCCGAGATCCCCTTGCCGAAAAGGATTTCCAGTTCGACCTTGCGAAAGGGCGGCGCCACCTTGTTTTTGGCCACCTTGACCCGCACGCGGTTTCCGATCGCGTCCTCGTTCCCCTTGGCGATGGTCTCGATCCGGCGGACCTCCAGGCGTACCGAGGAATAAAACTTGAGGGCGTTTCCGCCGGTTGTTGTTTCCGGATTGCCGAACATCACGCCGATTTTCATCCGGATCTGGTTGATGAAAATCAGGCAGGTCCCCGACTTGGAAATGGTCCCCGTCAGCTTGCGCAGGGCCTGACTCATCAGGCGTGCCTGCAGTCCCATATGTGAATCTCCCATATCCCCTTCGATCTCGGCGCGCGGGGTCAGCGCGGCCACCGAATCCACGACAATTATATCAACCGCGCCGGAACGCACCAAAGATTCGGCAATCTCCAGGGCCTGTTCGCCGTTGTCCGGCTGGGAAACCCACAGCTCGTCGATATTCACGCCCAGGTTCTTGGCATACATCGGGTCCATGGCGTGCTCGGCGTCTATAAACGCGGCGATGCCCCCCTGTTTCTGGGACTCCGCGATGGCCTGCAGGGCCAGGGTTGTTTTCCCGGAAGCCTCGGGCCCGTAAATTTCAATAATACGCCCCTTGGGATACCCGCCCACACCGAGCGCCGCGTCCAGAAGTATGGAACCCGTGGGAATGACACTGATACCCGCTCTGGCCGTACCGTCACCCAGTTTCATGATCGAACCCTTGCCGAACTGTTTTTCGATCTGGAGTTTGGCCGCTTCCAGGGCCTGATCCTTTTCTTTGGCCGAGGCCCCCTTGTTATTGGCTTGATGTAGTGTACCGTTACTCATAGTTTCTCTCCCTTCCATACCTCACTAATACATATAAAATCTTTCTCTTGCTTTGTTTTATCTTATCCTTTTTCAATTTTTGTGGTCAATAGGATATGACCGGCAATTCTCATTTATAGTACTAAAGAACAAATTTAAAATTGCTGCGATATGACGATAATTACGATATGAGCCCGAAGCCCCTCTGCCTGTGGTTCGTCCTTTCTGTGTTTTTTCCCCTCATCCCGCTGCCGGCCCAGTCCGCCGACTGGGTGGCGGCAAGCGACCGCAGGCTTGATCCCGACATTATCGCCATTCTCGATACCGCGGACTTTGAACAGTCCCTGGAGATAATGCGGGCCCTGGGAAAACGTGAAGAACCGTTCGCCGGTGATATTATGTTACACCTGTATGCCGCGGCCCACGGTCCCGCCCGGTACAAGTACGCCGCCCTGATAGAGACACTCCTCTCCTCACTGTTTGCCCCCTCCGTACCGGAGGCGGTCTTCGGGCGGCGGTACAGCGCCAACCGGTCGGCCCTGCAGCCGCTGATCACGGACATACCGCATATAAAAAGCCCGGGCTTAAAACGGGAGCTGATCAGCATTATTACGCGGGCGGGAGATGACCGCTACCGCACCATTCTGGCGGCGGAAACCGAAAAACTCGCCGGGGTGCTGCGGGTAAAAAACGGCAATCTTGATATAGAGACGGCCCGGGAGCTGCTGACGCTTCTTCACGGCATTGAAAAACTGCGGATTACGGAATGCGTGGATCAATGCAACGCCGTGGCGCGCTACGCGAACAACCGTGACCTGGTTAAACTGGCCCGGAAGGTGGCGGCCGCTCTGCTGCGGTGACGGCTTCCGCTTGAAAAGTATTTGCCTGAGTGCTACAGTTTATAACAGCCGGTATGAATATACTTTCCGTATTAATGATTTTGGTATTATGCGTATTTTTTTATCTTGGATTCAGTTTTTTAATCAGTAATAAAAAAAGAAACCACATTCACCTGCTTTTTTTGGGCATGATCATCAGCCTGATCGGGATGGCGGGAAGCTGCGTGCTTGCCTATTCGGCTCTGTTGAAAACCACCCATATATTTTGGTTTCGCTGGACGATCACCTTTTTGTTGATCTATATGGGCCTGGCCACGCATTTTTGCATCTCACTTACCGGGCTGGTGACACTGAAACGATGGCATATTTTTATGCTTTATTTCCCTCTGCCGATTTTCCTTTTCAAGCATTGGACATCCTTTATCTATATAAAGGAGTTTGTCAGGATCGATACTATCTGGTGGCTGAGTCCGCATCCCGTTGACGCGTGGTATTATATTCTGTCGTGTTTTATGGCGGGGTATACGATACTCAGCCTCACCTTTTTGGGGTTATGGATGAGACGGGCAAAGACCGTAAAAAAAAAGCGCCAGGCAAAAATTCTTTTTATCACCTTGAGTATCACCTTTGTTGCGGCCATGAGTGAAGGCATTATTATTCCTTCGGTCACCGGGTATTACTCCTTTGCGTTGGGGCCGATCGCCATTGCCGTATGGATTACGGGCATCCTGTACTGTTTTATAAAATACCGGTTTATGAACCCTTCCATTGAAATGGTAAGCGGGGAGCTCTCGAATAATATCGATGAAATCATCATTTTGTTTCGCCTGGATCTCTCGGTACTCTTTATCAATAACACCGCATTGGCGCTTTTGGGGCTGGACGCACAGGATACCTCCCGAAAAACAGTGAAGGATATGTTCAAGCAGGCGGATTCGCTTGCGCCGGAACTCACCGCTTTATTGAAGCAGGATGGCGCCCAAAGTATCGCCTGTCATATTACAATGCAGGGGAATGAAGACAAAGAAATACACGTAGACTCGCGATTTTCCATAATAAAGGATAAATTCAATGATATGGTGGGTATCCTCTTTATCGGAAACGAGATTGCCTCGAAACAAAAACTGCGGTCATTATATAAATTAACCGCCAGGGAAATCGAAATAATTCAACAGATTTACCAGGGGTCTTCGAACAATGAAATAGCCGAGACATTGGGCATCAGCGAACGAACCGTAAAAACCCACCTGTCGCATATATTCAATAAACTTGCTATCAATAATAAAATACAGTTAATTACCCTGCTTGAGGAATACCGCGTAATCCCGCAAAAGAAAGCGGATAAAAAACTGCTGCTTCCGGCATGTGAAAACCTCGGGTAGCCGCCTCTCATGACCGCATAAACACAGCCGGAGATTCCTTTTCTCACCGGTTGATTTTCTCGTCGTATTTTTTTCTTCTATAGTACTTTCGTACGATGTTTTTTTTAAACAAAACCCGAATACTTATTTATAGAGAAAGCCGGATAAGTTTATGCAAGTGAAAACAACCCCAATTTAAGAAAGTCAATCACAAAAAGTAATACAAACTATTATGGTTTACCGTAAGGAGGAAAACATGAAAAAATATGTTGTGATTTTTTTGGCGGCCGCGGCGTTATCTTTATTTACCGTCGGCTGTCCTGCCCCGGGAGGCGGAGGC
>CAZWKE010000059.1:0-13378 GCA_964634205.1 uncultured Spirochaetaceae bacterium | reverse complement strand
GCAAACACGGGGCTCGCAGGCAGTTGCAAACTGCCGGAGAGAGGCTTTTTTTATTTATTTATATGATGCGAATAAAGAGATCCGATAAACTTATCCTTTTTGGTTATTTCATCACCATTATTATTATAGGTACCATCTTGTTGGAACTGCCCTTTGCCTGGCAGGGGGCAAAGGAACTGGATTTTATCGACGCCTTTTTTACCGCTACGTCGGCAACCTGTGTTACCGGGCTGATTACCGTTGACACGGCCCAATACAGTCTGTTCGGCAAAATTGTCATTATGCTGCTTATCCAGGCGGGCGGTTTGGGAATAATAAGTTTTACCACCATGTACCTGGCCCTTCCTTCAAAACGAATATCATTAAAAAGCAGACGGGTAATCCGTGAGTATTACCTGGACTCGGTGGAAACCGAACCAAAAGACATTATTAAGCAGATCATCTTTATCACCTTAATAATCGAGATTACCGGTTCACTGTTTTTATACCTGGATTTCAGAAATACCGTACAGGATCATCCGATCCTGTACTCGGTTTTCCACGCGATTTCCGCGTTCTGTAACGCCGGTTTTTCACTTTTTTCAAAAAACCTGGAAGGCTATGTAAGAACGCCATTGGTGAACATCACCATTATTCTGATGGTGGTCATGGGCGGTCTCGGATTCGTGGTCTTACGGGATCTGGGCAAAAGAATCGGAAAACGAAAGAAAAGCCTTACCGTGCATACAAAGATAATGCTTGCCTGTACGGTAACATTGATTGTTGTGAGCGCGGGATTCTTTTTTCTCAATGAATTTCACAATGCGTATAAAAACTTTACATTGGGTGATAAGATTATGGCCTCGTTGTTCCAGGCGATTACTCCGCGTACGGCAGGTTTTGATACGGTTGCTCAAAATACGCTGAGCGAGCCGTCAAAGTTTTTGACCCTGCCACTGATGTTTATCGGCGGTGGTTCCGGTTCCGCGGCGGGCGGAATAAAAGTGACCACCTTTTTTATCGTACTTATCGCTGCTCTCTGGAATACACGCAGCAAAGGATCGCTGGTATTGTTTAAGAAGGAGATTGCTTCAGACAAGGTCATGGGTGCGATCATGCTGTTCATCAAGGCACTGCTGATTGTGGCGCTGTGTATCCTGCTGCTTTCGATCACCGAACTCACCCTGGCACCCGCCCATGGTAAGGACTTCTTTAAGATAGTATTTGAAAGTTTTTCGGCTTTCGGTACGGTGGGGCTTTCCCTGGGAATCACCTCATCACTTTCCTTTTTGGGGAAAATTGTGATAATATGTACTATGTTTGCAGGAAGGGTCGGTCTGATCTCCATGGCCATGCCGCAAACGATAAAGCCCACCGAGCATTTAATTGAATATCCCAAAGGGGAGGTTTTATTAGGCTAATGAAACAGTTTGCAATCATCGGATTAGATACATTCGGCAAAAGGATCCTGGAAGAGCTGATTGAAACGGGCAGCGAGATCCTGATCATCGATAAGGATAGAGACGTAATTGAGTATTATAAAGACAAGGTGACAAGCGCCTTTATCGCCGACGCGCTGAACGAGGAGATAATCCGCAAGCTTATTCCGGATACCATTGACGCGGCGATCATTGATTTGGGAGACGCGGTTGAGGTCTCTATCCTGGTTACCAATTACCTGAAGAAAATCGGGGTAAAGGAAATTGTGGCCAAGGCGGAATCAAATGAACACGGAGAGATTTTAACCCTTGTGGGGGCCACGCGGGTAATTTTTCCCAATAAAGAGGCGGCAAAACGCATTACCCCGCTGTTGTTGTCGTCCTTTATCTTCACGTATCTTCCTATTAATGAGGATTTTATCATCGCCGAGGTGAAGGTCCCGCCCAAATATGTGGGGAAGACCCTGATCGAAGTCAACCTGCGCAGGGAGCACGGCCTGAACGTGATCGCCTTCCGCAAGGAAGACTCCCAGGATTATTCCCTCTACACCCCCGAGCATATCCTGCAGGAGGACGATGTTTGTGTCATCGCCGGGCGGGAAAAAGATATTACCACCTTTGCCCAGATTGTTATTCCTGAGAACGGCAAGGGCTGGAGAAACCTGTTCAGGCGTTTCTTCTCCCGCTTTAACAAGCCCAAAGAGGAAAAGAATGGCAAAAAAACAAACGGAGGTTGAGGGCCTGACCCTGCTGGGGCGGGACGTAAGGAAGGCCGTTAAAAAACTGGAGGCCTTTCCCAACAAGGCAAAAGACCGCTACTACCGTGTAACACTCTCTACCGATGAGTTTACCTGTGTGTGTCCCATGACGGGCCAGCCTGATTTTGCCTCGATCCGCATAACCTATGTCCCCGACCAACTGGTGCTGGAGTCCAAGTCCTTGAAATTATACCTGTGGTCTTACCGGGAAGAGGGGGTTTTTCACGAACATGTAGTGAACAAAATCCTTGATGACGTGGTAAAGGCCGTTGATCCGCATTGGTGCCTGGTCAGGGGGGAGTTTCGCATTCGCGGCGGGATTGCAATTTCCGTGGATGCGGAACACGTCAAAACGGCCGCGGCCAAGGGGCTCTGGCGGACCGAAACCTGATCCGTGAGGGGCGGAAGTTCCGACTGAACAGCCTCCCGCTTTCATTCATATTTTTGTTTAAACTCCAAAAAACCCTTTGCGCGCAGGCGGCAGGCCGGGCAGTCCGCGCAGCCTTTGCCCCATTCGTGCCTTGTCCCGTCCCCGTTATAGCAGGTAAGGGTTTCGTTGATGATAAAATCCAGGCAGCCCAACTCCTGGGCCAGACGAAACTCTTCCGCCTTGGAAAGCCACATCAGCGGGGTGTGAATGACAACACCCTGCGGTTTGGTATCGTGGAAATCCACGGCCAGGTTCAGTGTGGCCTGGGCGGATTTGATAAATACGTCCCGGCAGTCGGCATACCCCGAGTAGTCGGTTTCACACACCCCGGTCACCAGGTGCCTGACCCCTATGGTGCCGGCCCAGGCCGCGGCCAGGGTAAGAAAAAGCAGGTTACGGTACGGCACAAAGCTGGAAGGGACCTCCGGAGACAGGGCATGGGCAGCATTCACGTCCGGCGTGCCCTGGAACAGGTTCGACCGCACAAGATCCTTTAAAAAACTTATGTCCAGTGTTTTCAGATCGATTTTCAGTTTGTCACAAATCGCTCCGGCAGCCTCAATTTCGGCCGCGTGCTTCTGCCCGTAAAAAAAACTGACGGCATGAACCGCTTTAAAGTTTTTTACGGCCCAGAACAGGCAGGTGGTTGAGTCCTGCCCGCCGCTGGTCAAAACCAGTGCCTCTTCATTGCTGTATGATTGCTGCAAAATTATACTCCCCTCTGTTTTTCCGGCCAGATGTACTTGTGCAGTTGGACCGACAGAAAAGCATCAAGCCTGTTTTCAAGGATAAAGGCAGCCAGTTCCGCCGGTGACAACCTGCCCCAGACCGGGGAAAGATACACCGGCAGCCGAGGCTGTACCTGTCTGATAGCGCCGATCGTTTGTTTTGCCCAACGCAGATCTTCCGGGCAGAGTACGATCTTGATACAGTCACGGTCGGGATGGAGTCTTTGCAGGTTTTCCCGCAAAAAGGGCAGCTTTGTGCCCGCGGACGGCGCCTTCCAGTCTACGACATAACGGCAGTTCGGCAGTTCCTTGTCCGGGAGGGCAAGGGTGCCGTTCGTCTCAATATAAAACCGCAGCCCGGGCATTGCGGTGATAATCTCTACAAGCTGTTCTTTATGCTCGTTACGCAGCGGTTCACCCCCCGTAAACAGCACATGGAGCTGCGGATAGCGCTCGGTACGGGCGGTTATGTCCTTTATCAGGTCTGCTGCCGAGAGCGACAGATTCCGTTCCTCCCGATAGGGGGTGTCGCAGAAGTCGCAGCGCAGGTTGCAGCCGGACAAGCGGATCAGATAGACGGGCCTTCCCGGCACCGGGGCTTCCCCGCTTAAGGTGATATATTTCTCTATGAGTGACAGCATGTTTCCTATGACCTTGCAGTTGATTTATTGCTGCTGATGCGATCTTTTATCAGCCCGTAGAACCGGTTGTTGTTTTTTTTGGTGAACGCCCAGCCCAGGTGACTTGTGCACCGGCCGCACAAGGCGTAAGACCAGGCATAGCCGGGGAACCAGGTATACTCCTCGGTTTCCTCACCGGCCGTATGCGCACCCGGTGCGTATTTAAAACAGGTGATAGTATACACAAACCCGTGCGGATTGGTAAAGGTGTGCTCACAGGCACCGTTCATGGTAAACCTGTCCGTGACGGATGTGATGACATGTCCGCAGATCGCGCAATACACGTTTTTATCTTCCGGCTCCTCCGTGAGTTCCCGATTTTCCTCTCTGTCTTCCGGCAGCTTAAACGCGGCCGTATCAAAATAAAGTAATATGCGCGGTACTGCAATCATTATGTTAAGATTAATAAAAAAAAAACGCTGTGGCAATATATATGAGAAAGCAAAAAATATTCTTGCATGTATGCAAACATGTGAATTATAGTTTAATTAAGGGAATATAGGGTTTTTTATATACCGGGTCACATTGATAGGGGAGATTTTATGGTTGACTACACCCAGCTAACTTCAATAACCGAGGAAAATGTTCTGGCCAGTATTCAAAAACACGGCGGTTTTTCCTGCACGCTGCCTTTTGCCAACCAGGAAAGCGAACAGAAACTATCAAGTGCCCTGCTGACGATATTCAATCACATCAAGAAACCCGAACTGGGAAACTCCCTGGTCTACTGCTTGAAAGAGATTGTGATGAACGCCAGTAAGGCCAATTCAAAGCGGGTGTATTTTAAAGCAAAGGGGCTGGATATCGGCAACGGTGCGGATTATGAGACGGGACTGCAAGATTTTAAGCACGATGTATTCGGTGATTTCAAAAAATATGAGGAACAGCACCGGGAGCTTGAGTATTACGTGCGCATAGACTTCAAGGTTGATCCCGACTCTCTGCTGATCCGGGTAGTCAACAACAGTGAAATATCCGACAAGGAAGAGCAGCGTATTGCCGAACGCCTAAAGATTGCCGGGAAGTTCAATTCCATGGAAGAGGTATTCAGCTACGGGTTCGACAGTACCGAAGGCGCGGGATTCGGCCTGATCATTGTGGTGCTGATGCTGCGCAGCGTGGGGCTGGATGAACGCGTGCTTTCCCTTACCAAGAAGGACGGCATAACCACCGTACTGTTAAGGATCCCGATCAACCTGCTTTCCAAGACCCACGGCCAGGCGATTGCCGAAGAGATTGCCCAGGAGATCGAGCGTATGCCCCAGTTCCCGGACAGCCTGATGCGCCTGCAGAAAAACCTGAACGACCCGAACGCGGACTTCAATTCCGTAGCCAATATAATCAAAACCGATTCCGCGCTGACCACCGAAATAATCCGCATTGCCAACTCACCCATCTATATGCTGCCCCGCAAGGTGGACGATGTGCCCACGGCGGTGCGTATGATCGGATTGAAGGGAGTAAAAAACCTTATCCTCAGTTTCGGGGTAAACAAGGTTTTCGAGAAAAAGTACAAGAAATCGCTTATCGATGAGGTGATGGTGCATTCATACAAGGTGGCGCTGTACTGCAGCCAGATTGCCAAGTTGAAGCGGATGGACCCGTTGATCGATGATATTTACGTGGCGGCAATGCTGCATGATTTCGGTAAGATCATTACCTCCACCCTGCAGCCGGAACTGGTGGATAAAATCAATAAAATATGTGCCACCAAAGGTATTCCGCTCTCTTCCATGGAAGATCTTACCAAGGGATACAATCACTCCATAATCGGGTCCCAGCTGTCCCAGAAATGGAACTTTCCGGAGAAGTTCGTGCAGGCCGTAAAGTACCATCATATTCCACTTGAGGCGTCACAGGATTATAAATCCCTGGTCTATGTGATTTATCTGGGTAATGAAATCTACTATTATACCCGGGACGAACATACGTTCGGGGATATCAACTACATGGTTTTGAAGTTTTTCAATTTGACCGATCAGAAAGGGTTTGACGAGTTTGTGCAAAAAATTGTTGCCGCACTGGAAAAAAAGAAATAATGAAAAGAAATAAAAAAGGCCGCCGGTAAGGGCGGCCTTTTTTATATTAGAAGGGCCTGTCGGCCAGGTATTTATAGGTTTTGAACTGCTGGGCTACCACGTTCCGTGATTTGTTGAGGAGCATCTCCGCCCGTTCGGGATTGGCCTGCTTGAGTGACCGGAAACGGATTTCATTATACATGTAATCCGCGAGATCTATGGAAGGTTCCTTTGAATCCAGGATAAAGGGATTCTTTCCCTGCTCCGTGAGAACCGGATTGTATCTGAACAGGGTCCATAACCCGGAGTCCACGGCCAGTTTCTGCTGGTCCTGTCCCTTGGTCATGTTTATCCCGTGATTGATACAGTGAGAGTAGGCGATGATGATCGAGGGTCCGTCGTACTGCTCCGCTTCGTGGAAGGCGCGAATGGTCTGGATTTTGTTGGCGCCCATGGCCACACGGGCCACATAGACATAGCCGTAGCTTGCCGCCATTAAGCCCAGGTCCTTTTTGGAAATCGGCTTGCCGCTGGCGGCGAACTTGGCGATGGCCCCGATTGGGGTTGCCTTGGACATCTGGCCGCCGGTATTGGAGTAGACCTCGGTATCCAGCACCAGCACATTGACGTTTTTGCCGGAGGCCAGCACATGGTCCAATCCGCCGTAACCGATATCATAGGCCCAGCCGTCTCCGCCCACGATCCAGATTGAGCGCTTGATCAGAAAATCCGCCATAGTGGCAAGCTCTTTGGCCGCGGCGGCGCCGCTTGACTTCAGCACCCCTTTAAGTTTTCCCACGTTTACCCGCTGGGTTTCGATTTCAAGCTGGGTGGTTTGCTGATTGGTCTTGATGGCTTCATACAGCTCCTTGTTGGCCTTGTCCTGCGCCAACATGGCGTCTATCAGCTCAAGCGCATACTCGTGCATTTTATCCGAGGTAAGGCGCATTCCCAAACCGAACTCGGCCGCGTCCTCGAACAATGAGTTCGACCAAGAGGGGCCCCTGCCGTCCTTACGCGTGGTGTAGGGGGTGGTAGGCAGGTTTCCGCCGTAGATGGAGGAACAACCGGTGGCATTGGCGATAATGGCCCTGTCTCCGAACAGCTGGGACATAAGCTTTACGTACGGTGTCTCGCCGCAGCCGGCACACGCGCCCGAGAACTCGAACAACGGCGGCAGGAGCTGCGAGCCCTTGATGGTGTTGGTCCGTATTTTGGTATGATCAAGATCCGGAATATTCAGAAAATAGGCGAAATTTTTTGCTTCCTGTTCACGCAGCGGAAGCTGTTCTTCCAGATTGATGGCCTTGCGGTCGGTTTTTTCACCGTTCACTTTTTTATAGGCCGGACAGGTGTTCACACAGGCACCGCAGCCGGTACAGTCTTCGGGCGCCACCTGGAGGGTGGCCACCATGTCGGCGTATTCCTTGCCCTTGGCGGCAATATGTTTAAAAGCCGCCGGGGCTTTGTCAGCGTACTGCTTGTCATAAATCTTTAAGCGGATGACCCCATGGGGACAGACCATCGAACATTCGCCGCACTGGATACAGACTTCCGGGTCCCATACGGGGATTTTCTCGGCAAGATTGCGTTTTTCATATTTGGTGGTACCGGAGGGGTAGGTGCCGTCCGCGGGAAGCTTGGAAACGGGAATCTTCTCTCCGCGTTTGGCGATAATCTCTCCGGTTACCTCTTTGACAAACTGCGGCGCGTCGGCCGGTACCGGGGAATGCATATGCAGGGCTCCCTGTGTTTGCGACGGATAGTCTACTTTGATGATATTTTCCTTGGTGGCCTTGACCGCGTCCAGATTTTTGTTCACGATGTCCGCGCCCTTGCTGCCGTAGGTGTCTTTTATGGAAGTTTCTATCAGCTTCAGAGCCTCGGCCTCCGGCAGTATACCGGAGATAAGAAAAAAGGCGGTCTGCATGATGGTATTGATCCTGCTCCCCATGCCGGTTTTTTCGGCGATCTCCGAAGCATTAATAATGTAGAATTTGAGTTTCTTTTCGATAATCTGTTTTTGCACCTCTACGGGGAGGTTAGCCCATACTTCGTCCTTTCCATACGGTGAGTTTAACAGGAAGACGCCCCCTTCCTGTGCACTGCTTAGCATATCGAACTGTTCAATAAAAGTGAATTTGTGGCAGGCCACAAAGCTGGCCTTCTGGATGAGGTAGGTACTCTGAATAGGGTGCTTGCCGAAACGAAGGTGTGATACCGTGGTGGCGCCGGCTTTTTTTGAGTCGTACACAAAGTAGCCCTGGGCATAATTGTCCGTGGCCTTACCGATAATTTTGATGGAATTCTTGTTGGCGCCGACGGTTCCGTCCGAACCAAGGCCGAAGAAAAGGGCCCGGTGTACGCCTTCGGTTTCGGAGTTGAAGTCTTCATCCCATGAAAGGCTTGTCATGGTGACATCATCGTGGATGCCGACGGTAAAATGATTTTTCGGCTGGTCCTGTTTCAGGTTGTCCAGCACGGCCTTGGCCATGCCCGGGTTAAACTCGTTGGAACCCAGTCCGTAACGTCCGCCCACAATATGCGGATAGTCCTTTACCTTAAGCGTCCCATTGCTCATGGCCTCTCCCACGGCGGTTCTGACATCTTCGTATAACGGCTCGCCGATGCTCCCGGGTTCTTTTGTGCGGTCGAGTACCGCAATGGATTTCACGGAGGTTGGAATGGCCCCGATAAAGTGTTCGATACTGAAGGGCCTGAACAGGCGGACCTTGATCAGGCCGACCTTTTCTCCCTGATTAGCCAGATAGTTCACCGTTTCTTCCATGGTTTCGGTGCCCGAACCCATCATAATCACGATGCGCTCGGCATCGGGGGCGCCCACGTAGTCGAAAAGCTTGTAGGCCCTGCCGGTTTCCTTTTGGAACCGGTCCATGACCTTTTGCACGACGGCGGGGGCGGCCTGGTAGTATTTATTCACGGTTTCGCGGGCTGCGAAAAATACGTCCGGGTTCTGCGATGTGCCGCGAATGGACGGTGTTTCCGGATTAAGGCCCCGCTTGCGGTGTTCATACACAGAGGCCATATCGATGACGGCCTTCATCTGGTCATATGACAGTTCCTCGATCTTCTGTATTTCCGATGAGGTACGGAACCCGTCAAAAAAATGGAGAAACGGTACCTTGGATTCAAGCGTTGACGCCTGGGAAATAAGGGCAAAGTCCATGATCTCCTGCACCGAGTTTGACGCCAACAGGGCAAAACCGGTGGAACGCGCGGCCATTACATCGGTATGGTCACCGAAGATGGACAGGGCCTGGCAGGCCACTGAGCGGGCCGCGATATGGAAGACCGTGGGGGTAAGTTCGCCGGCGATCTTGAACATATTGGGGATCATCAACAGCAGCCCCTGTGAAGCGGTAAAGGTGGTGGTTAAGGCTCCCGTAGTCAGGGCCCCGTGTACTGCGCCCGAAGCGCCACCTTCGGACTGCATCTCCGCAACTACCGGGATGGTCCCCCAGATGTTCTTTCTTCCCTCGGCCGAGAACTGGTCCGAGAGTTCCCCCATGGATGAAGAAGGGGTAATCGGGTATATTGCTATTACCTCGTTTGTGGCATGTGCAACGTGAGCAGCGGCCGAATTGCCGTCTATTGTCACCATTTTTTTGGACATATTTGAAACCTCTTTCTTTAAGTTATTTAGGAAAAGTCTAAACTATTTTACCATAATATATGAATTTTCAGTATTCTTTTCAAGGTAAAACAAGCAATTTTACGCCCGGAATGTTGCAGTAACAGCAGGGCTTTCTTCACCTTTCCCGAAGAGATAAATTTACTTTTTACGGGTTTAGGCTTGAATTTTCCCTGTTTGGACATATAATTAATCCAGAGAATTAGAAAAATTTCTTTATAAGGAGAGTTACATGAAAATATTAAAGATACTCTGTGTATTAATGATCGGAGTGGCTTTTATCGGCTGTAAAACCACCAAGGTTTCACGTATCAGTACCGAGGAGACTACGGATTTAAGCGGTCGCTGGAATGATACCGATGCCCGGTTGGTTGCCGAGGAGATGGTAAAAGACGCCCTTTCACGTCCGTGGCTGACCAATTACGTACAGGACCAGGGCAGGAAGCCGGTGGTCATTGTCGGGACCGTACGCAATAAAAGTTCTGAACATATAGAGACCCTTACCTTTATCAAGAACATCGAGCGTGAACTTATCAACAGCGGTGAGGTAAAGTTCGTTGCCGGTAAAATGGAAAGGAAAGAAATACGGGGTGAGCGTGAGGACCAGCAGTCCTGGGCCAGCGAAGAGACGGCCAAACGGCTTGCCGCGGAAACCGGCGCGGATTTTATGATGCAGGGGGTCATTACCTCCATCACCGACGCGGTCCAGGGTAAAAAGGTCGTGTATTACCAGGTGAATATGGAGCTGGTGAACCTTGAAACCACCGAGAAGGTCTGGATCGGTGAAAAGAAGATCAAGAAATACATCGAAAGATCGGGGGTTAAGTGGTAATTATGAAAGCAAAGAGTATTCATAGACAGATAGCACGGTTTTTCACTGTGTTTATCCTGCTGGGCTTACTGCTTGCGTCGTGTGCCAGTATGATGACCATGAAACAACAGTACAAGGGTATCGACAAAATGCTGGTGGACCGGCAGTTCGTCAAGGCCGTAAAGCAGATAGAAGGCGCCAAAAAGAAGTATTACACCGAGAAGGACAAGGTGCTTTACTACCTGGACCTGGGAATGCTGTACCATTATAACGGGGAGTATTCGAAAAGTAACGACCTGCTTACCCAAGCTGAATACGCTATTGAAGATCTCTTTACCAAAAGTGTGAGCAAAGCCGCGCTTTCTTTGATGTTAAACGACAATGCTCTGGACTACTTCGGTGAGGATTATGAAGATATCTATCTGAACGTATTCAAGGCCCTGAATTACATTCATATGAAAAAATGGGATGACGCACTGGTGGAAATCAAACGCGTCGATATAAAACTCAATGTGCTGGAAGACAAATACAAAGATATGGCCAAGCAATACAATAAATCCAAGGACTCGAACCTCAGAATCCGTACCGGTACCACCAACTTCTACAGCTCAGCCCTGGCGCGCTATTTAGGCATGCTGCTTTACCGCGCCGAAGGGAATTACGATAATGCCAGGATAGACAAGAACAAGGTGATCGACGCCTTTAATAATGAGGCCAATATCTATAATTTCAGCATGCCCAACCTGGACACGGCTACAAAGTGGACAAAAAAAGCCCGGGTAAACTTTATCTGTTTTACGGGCAGGGGTGTGGACAAGGTGGCAAAAACCTTGTATGTCCATTCCGAGCCCAACCTGCTGGTGATCGTTCCTACCAAGGAGAACAAGGATTTTAAGGAAGAGATCACGGATATTGCCGCCATTAAATCACCCGGCATACCGGACAACCTGCACTTTAAGTTTCAGCTTCCCTTTATGAAAACCTTGGGCAGCAAGGTGGCGGAAATCAGGGTAAAACTCAGCAACACATCCACCAAGGAGGCCGACTGCGCCAAACTCGAAAGCCTGCAGAAGGTGGCGGTGGAGACCTTTAAAGTAAAGCGATCCATAATCTATCTGAAGACAATCGCCCGGACCGTGGGCAAGGGATTGCTGGCCATGAAGGGAAAGGAAGAAATAAACAAGAACGTGGATGATCCCCTGGGTTCCCTGTTACTCGGCCTGGCCGTGGATGTGGGGGTGGATGCCACTGAAAACGCAGACCTCCGTATTTCCCATTTTTTCCCGGCTTTTGCTTATGTCAGCGAGCTGCAGGTTGCTCCCGGAACATATAATGTTGAAGTGGAATATTACGGAAAAAACGGGAAACTTCTGTTTGTTGATCAACGGGGTGAAGTGGAGCTGAAGGCAAACAATTTCAATTTTTTTGAATCATTCTACTTTAATTAAGCTGAGGAAAGAAGGAGAACCATGAAATTAAAACTAATACTATATATTGCCTGCGCAGCGCTGCTGTTTGGAGTATTAGCCGGCGGTGTGGGGTGTAAATCGAGTCCCGGCACCAGGAACGACACCTCTGTTGCGGTGAACAATTCCGGCTCGGCCCCCAAATGGATGGCCAGGCTGAATGACGTATACCCCGAAGCGGACTACCTGGCGGTTGTGGGTGAGGGCGATACACGGCGTGACGCGGAAAGCGATGCGACCGGCGCCCTGGTAAGGATTTTCGGATCCAATATCAAGGTTGAAAGCGAGGCCGTAGTCCGCTACCATGAAATGGAAAAGGACAGCGGCGGTTCGTATGAACTGGAAAAATCGGCCAGCAAGCAGGTTGATGTGCTGGCACAGCATAAACTGTATAACATGCAGTACAGCGATCCGTATATCGATAACGAAGGACGTGTTCATGTTGTGGGATATCTTGACCGGAAGAAGACCGCCAAGATTTACAAGGACAAGATAGACAAAAACTCCGAAAGTATCGCCGCGTTTCAGCAGAATGCCGTGAAGAGCGAACGCCTGATTACCAAGTTTGCTTTTATAGACGCGGCGGTAATTTTTGCCAAAAACAATGAACTGCTGCTGGACCAGCTTAATATCATCTATTCCCCCGTGCGAAAACTGGTCAGCCTGCCGTATAAGCTTGATGAGCTGAATACCCTCTATTCTCAGATTGCCGAGAAGATGGTGTTTGATATTACCATTACCAACGATATGGAAGGCAAGATCGGCAACCTGGTGGCCGGGCTGTTAAGCGAAAAGGGCTTTAGTGTTCGCAAGGGCGGCGTGCTTAAGGTAACCGGTGACGTAAAACTTGAACCGTTGAAACTAAAGAATAAGTATAAAAACATCCGCTGGTATTTGAACCTGCAGATGAAGGATGAAAGCGGGAAGTCAATTGTCTCTTACAACAAAAACCAGCGTGAAAGCGGTGTGAGCCAGTCCGCGGCGGAGGCCCGAGCCTATATTGAGATGGAAAAGCAGATAAAAAAGACGTTTTTTAAGGAGTTTACCCAATACCTGGACAGCCTGGTATTGAAATAATCTACTATTATAGAGTATTTATTTTACAATCATAGAAGGGCGCTTTCAAAAAGCGCCCTCTGTCATTTTAAAAATGCTGCCTACCCGGAGACCTCCTTTTTTGGGTTTATTTTCAGAAAAAAATGTGCTATAATTTCCTCATAGTTGAAACAAATACCGATAATAAGGATCATATTTAGTACAAGGATGAGATAGCCTGTTGCGGCGGCATTTTATTCGACTGCAGAGAAGGATCCGGTTTTGCGTGTAGGGGGAGGAGAGACTCGGAAACACAAGGAGCAGTGGCAACCCCCTGTGAAGTGGGAAAAGTGGGGACCGATTTGTGGTGTTTTGAAGGAAA
>CAZWKE010000058.1:0-13510 GCA_964634205.1 uncultured Spirochaetaceae bacterium | reverse complement strand
AAAAACTTATTGGCAGGTATCCGGTTGTGGTGTATAGTGGACCCGGATTCGGTTTTCAACATAGAAAGCATTATTGATCCCATCACCATAGGTGCGGGAGATTCCGCCACTTTTCATGTGGATGATGCCGCAAGTGACAATAAGTTCCATGATTGTGAAATAGAAATTACCAGTAATGATACTGATGAAAACCCGTTTCATTTGGTTATTAAAGTAAAAAAATGATATTTTTGTATAAATAGCTTATTATTTATCCTTTCAGGGCTGTTCCGCTCAACCGGCGGAACAGCTTTTTTTGCGTAAAAGCACAGGTAAAACGAAGAGCGCGACTCTCAAAATAAAAACGAAAAAACGATAAAAAAAAACGAAAATATGTTGATTAATGCTGTTAAATGTAGTATATTTATAGTAGGACAATGGAAAATAAAGGAGGTGGGTTATGAAAACTATCCAACAACCATCATATAAAACCTTATTTATAATAACGATTTTTATTATATCAGCCGTTTTCTTAGGCTGCTCAGTGGGGAGCGGCGGCGGAAACGGCGGTGGTACGGGTACGAATGCGCCTGAAATGGACATTACCTGGGAAGGAACGGATGTCCCTGACGGGGCCCAGAATTATGACCTGGGTGCCGTGCAGGTGGACCAGGAGACGGATTTTACCTTTACGGTAAAGAACAGCGGTACACTGGACCTGAATTTTACCGGTGCGCCCGCAAGGGTTGTCCTGGTAGATGATGACCCGGCCGCTTCCCCCGCGATAACCCTTGCAGATGATATCGGGGCCTCCCTGGCCGCTGGTAATGTAAGCGATTTTAAGGTACATATAGACGCCGCGGGCGCGGCCCTGGGAACATACACGGGATCGGTTTCGATTGCCAATGACGACAGTGATGAAAATCCCTATGATTTTACCTTCCGGGTAACGGTGGCGGCGCAGGCACCGGAGATAAACGTAAAACAGGGTACAACCGATATTCCGAACAGTACGCTGTTTGATTTCGGCAATGTACAGACCGGCGCTTCCGCTACAAAGACCTTTACCATTGAAAATCTCGGCCTGCTGGCTCTGAACCTGACCGGGGAGCCGCAGCGGGTAAGCCTTTCCGGGGACACGCAGTTTACGCTTGAACTGGATGCGGCAACACCGGTGGCAAGCCTGGGCAGCACAAGCTTTGAGATCAAATATACCCCGACCGCGGCTGAGACAAATATCGCCACGGTTTCGATTGCCAGCGATGACAGTGATGAAGATCCTTATACATTCACAATTTCAGCCACGGGTGCGGCGCCCGCGCCCGAGATCAATATAAAACAGGGTGCCGCCGACATCGCAAACGGTACCGGCAGTTATGATTTCGGCACGGTAATGGTCGGTTCTCCCGCGAATGTAACGTTAACCATAGAAAACAGCGGTATGCTGGAATTGAATCTGTCCGGAACTTCTTCGCATGTACAGTTGAGCGGTGATCTGCAGTTTACCCTTGAAACCGACGCCGTAAGCCCGGTGGCCGCCTCAGGAGAATCCACCTTTGTTATTAGCTACACGCCGACCGCCGCCCAGTCGAACAGCGCCACGGTCTCGATTGCCAGCGACGACAGTGATGAAAATCCTTATACCTTTACACTTACCGGACAGGGGCTGGCGGCTCCGCCGGTGATAAACGGTATCAGCTCAGGCACCTACAACACCGACCAGGCATTTATGATGACGGGTATTGATGCCGGTTCAACGGCCTACTATTCTTTGAACAACGGAACGGACTGGACGGAATACAGCGGTGAGGTCACGCTCTCTGCTGAAGGCAGTTACCGGGTGGTGGCCAAACAGGTCGGCGCGGACCTGCAGGAATCGGCCGTTTCCAGTCCGAGTATTGATATAGTTATTGACAAGACCGCTCCCGCACCACCGGCAGGCCTTGATCTGGCCGCGGCGGATGACACGGGAGATTCCGCGAGCGACAATATAACCAAAAACACCGGCGGGCTTACGATCTCCGGTACCGCGGAAGCGGAGGCGGCTGTCCAACTTTTCAGTGACATAGACGGTGACGTGGGCGGCACCACGGCCGACGGAAGCGGAAACTGGTCTGTTGATATCACTCTTACCGAGAACATACACAGTATCACCGCCGTGGCCACCGACGCGGCGGGCAACAGTTCCGGTGCTTCCGATCCGCTTTCTCTTACCGTTGATACGACTCCTCCGGCAGCTCCGAGCAAACCGGACCTGGCGGCCGAGGATGACTCGAATATCAATAATGATAATATTACCAATCACTATCAAAACCTGAGTTTCAGCGGCACAGCCGACGCAGGGGTAAAGGTCATCTTAAGCAGCAGTCTTGAGGGTGAGCTGGGTACCGTGAATGCGGACGGCAGCGGAAACTGGAGTTTTGATCCGGTTGATCTGGTGAACAACAATAACACGCACAGCATTACCGCAACCGCCGTAGATCAGGCGGGCAATGAAGCCGCTTCACCGGCACTCAGCCTGGTTATCGACACCATCGCCCCCGCTTTTCGTGAGGACAAGTTCGCTGCCGGGGACAGGGTTGTGGTAACCGATGCCGCGAATGCCGGTAATTTTACCGCCGAAAGCGGGGTAACCGCGACCTGGGACAGTGCGTCCAAGCAGGTGGAACTGATGGATGTTGCGGGGAATACAAACACACGCGACATGGTCTACCAGGGCGCGGAAACGGACGGGCTGCGCACGGCGGTGGAAACCGATGCCGCGGCAGGCGACGTAATCTATATTATGGCCGGGCAGTATGATATTGACTCCGAACTGAATATCGGTGTTGATTTGACCGTTAAAGGCGAAGGGCCCTCTACCTTTATCAACCAGCAGACACAGAGCAGCGATGCGACCCTTTACCTTGCCGCAAGTAATATCACTGTATATGTTGAGGGGCTGAAACTGGACAATCAAAATGCCAATACTATCAGGGCGGGATTCAATACAGTTGATGTGTACCTTAAGAACATCACCAAAGGCCCGAATGCATCACAGTACCTGGTCACGGTTATCGGTCACGCCTATTACTGGGTATCCGGTTCCGGATACGTACAGGCGCAGGATGGTGCGGACGGCTGGACCTATTACTTCAACTACTTCTGGAGATTCCAGGGAGCAAACGATACGACGTACTGGGCAGAATGATTGACGCTGCTTCCTTTATCTTTTGGGGCCGCCCCGCTTGTTAAGCAGGGCGGCCTTTTTTATGTGGTGGATTTATTTTTCGATTTCGAAAGCAACCTGCTTTATCTGCGATTCGACCTCAAGGAATTTGTCCACAAGCAAAGGTTCAAAGTACACACCTTTTTCCTTGGTAATGATCTTTATTGCTTCTTCGTGCGTATTGGCATCCCGGTAGGTGCGTTCACTCATAATAGCGTCATAGGTAATACAGAGGGCTGTAATGCGCGCGCTTAAGGCGATCATACCGCCCGAGAGTCCGTACGGGTATCCCGTGCCGTCCCATTTTTCATGGTGCTGCATGGCGATCTCCTTACCGATGGGATTGGGGTAGGCACTGAGGATATAGGCACCGTTTATCGTATGTTCTTTTACCAGTTCCCACTCCCAGTCCTCCAGCTTATGTTCCTTGTTCAGGATATCGTCCGGAATCCCGATTTTCCCTATGTCATGCATGGGTGCGAAAAAGACAAGATCCTGCACAAACCCCTCATTTATCTCCGGGTACTCAGGCATGCCGCTTAAATTGTGGCAGAGAATTTCGATATAACGACGCATCCGGTCTATTTTCTTTGTGGAATGTTTTTCCTTTATAATTGAAATCTCGGCCAGTTTCAAAAATATATTGTCAATGGCAAAGCGGTTGTCACTGTTGATATCCACAAACACCCCGGCATACCCTTCGGGCATCTCCTGTTTTTTGCGTGATTTGTAGGATTTATAGATGGGTATAAGTATAATATTATGCAGCAGGGTCGGGGAATACTCCCTGTCGGCCGCGAGGGCTGTTTCCTGTGTATCTTGCACCGGAAGAAGTTCCCGGTCGTCATCCGCGGTAATGCCGGCGGAACCGGCCTGTTTCTGCTGTGCGTTCTCCGGTTCCGCGTATTCTATTGCCGGAAGCTCCTCCGAGGCCGTCAACAGTTTTGATCCGACAATTCCCGTTTCTTTGCCGAACACCCGGACAAACTTGTCGTTTACCCAGGTGATGTAGAGATTTTTGTCAAGCATCAGGGCGGGGGTAGATTCCATGTCCTGGGTGACGTTCGAATAATTGAAGAGGGTCAGCGAGGACTCTATGTGCATCAAGGTTTCATGATTTTGTTCCCGGAGAAAGTTGATAATATTTCGCAGGGCCGGATCGTTTCCCGCCGGCATACCTTTCCCGGTTATCAGGTAATCAAGCGATACGTTCAATAACTGGGCCACCTTCAGGGCGTCATCCACCCTGGGGAGGATATCCTTGGAAAACCATGAGTTTATGGTACTCAAAGCTATCCCGGTTTCCGTGGCGATCCACGTTCGGCGCTTTCCCTTTTGTTTTAAAAGTTCATCAACATTTTCCAGAAAAATATTCATTTCACCCTCCCGCTTGCCGTTTACAAGGATAAACCCATAGTTATATCTTAAATTTAACCGAAATGAGAGCGAATAGCAACGAAATATTAAAAATAATTATCGAAAATACGATTTAAAAGAAGTATTATTTCAGAATATAGCCGAAACTGATACCCAAAACAAAGGTCAATTGAGTGGTGTGTACATTAGAGGGTTGATCGTCAGACATCTCAGGCATCAGATTATAGGCGAATTGAAAATACGGGGAAAACACCATATTGTTGAATTTAAAGTCCAGGCCCACACCCCCTACCAGGTGGACATCTCTAAAACCATACTCATCAAGCGGGGGCCCGCCCGAATCCGGTTTCCGGAAATTAACACAATATGAGTAAAGGAACCCCAATGAGGGCCAGATTACTATGTTCCCCACAGTGAAAGGGTATTTCCCCAACAGGTAGATATTGAGAAAATCGATTGAGGTATCGGTTAAAGCATGAGTACTGGACCCTTCAAAACGCACACCCGTTAAGAAAAAGCTGTAATCAACCATAAGCCTGACATAGGTAAAATCAGCGTATGCGCCGAATCCGCCGAAGTGGGTTATGGTAGTAACCGAGTTGCCGGACATATCCTGAAGGAACAGGGCCAGAAAATAGTTCATGTCCATACCGGTTGAGATGGTAAACTCCTGGGCATTTAGTGAAGTACAGAGTAGTAGTAAGATCAGTATTAATCCGTATTTTCTCATCGGTTCCCCCTGCATGTGCGTCCGGCTAAATACTCTATTCTAAATTATATCATCTGATCAGAAAATAACAAGAAAATAAAAGGGCCGGCACGTATCTGCCGGCCCCCGGTTCTTTAATAAGGAGGTATTAGAACTGGTACTTCGGTTTCCACTGAAAACGCAGGGTAAACTCCCAATCCATTTCAGTACCGTTGGCTTCCCCGATATTTTTCAGTGTCAGGAAAGGGTAAATGACAAAGCTTTTAACCGGCTCAATTTCCGCGCCGAAGTCGATATTCGCTTCCATATCTCCCTGGTTGGCCGCCAGATCATAGATATAGACGTTTACCACCGGCTTCAGGATGTCGATCTTGTACTTCAGGGTGGCGTAGGCGTTTACGCGGCTTGTGGCCTCATCATGCAGGTTCAGGGCGTCCACATCCAGGATTGCCTCAAAACCGGCGATCCCGAAGATCGCGTAGGCGTTCAGCCCGATTCCCATGTCCGCGTCCGTCTGGTACGGGGTTACGAACTGCGCGTTGACACCGGCTTTCAAACTCATTTCGCCAAGATCTGGAGTCACCACTATTCCGGGCATGAGTAACAGTGACTGTTTGTCTACGTCATCCTCTCCCCCCAACTGGAAGATCACCTTGGCGATACCGAAGTTATAATCGGCCTGTACACCGTCGGTTTTCTGATCATAGAGGTCCAGCGATTCCGGCGTAAAAACCCGGTACATTTTACCTGCTGTAACGGTGAAATTTTCGATAGGCTGCCAGGCGATGTCGGCAAGTCTGATGTTTAGGGTGCGTATGGTTCCGCTGTCGCCATTATTGTCGGTGAAACTCAGTTTGTCAAACAACTCCACTTCGATTGTTGAGGTAAGCACATCGCTTATCTTGCACTCCCAGCCCAAACGTGACCTGGCGATATTAAAGCCGTCCAGGGCGTTTACGGAATCATCCTCGGCCATAGCTTTGTTGTAATCGAAATCCAATCTGAAGTACCCGTACAGCGTGGACGCAGGGGCGGTATTTTCCTGGGCAAACATACCCGCTGCCAGGCATACCGTGAAAAAGATTACCGATAAATTCTTCATTACATATCTCCTTTTGTTTGTTTTTACATCCGCATGCGGCGGATGTTGCTTTTTGCTGCAATATAGAGATGAAAGATTAGATTAATATTTAAAATGTATTAAATGCTGATTAATAACTACTAAATCGGTAGATTAAATAGAAATAAAAATATTGTCAATTAAATTTTTAGCATCTTGCGTTTCTGTGAAATAATCAGTACCATACTGCGAAACAAAGGAGGATAATATGATACACTCGGGCAAAACAGATTGTAATCCCGCCGACGTGGGGTATAATTCGGAATGCTTACAGGCACTGGATGAGCATTTCAGGCGTTTAATAGAAAAAGGGACCATACACGCCGCCGCCTACCTGTTGTCCAAAGACGGGAAGATATTTGCCCACAAGTCCATGGGGAGGCAGTCAACCTACGAGGACAAGGGAGATTTTCTACCGGACAGCATCCGGCCGCTTGCCTCCATTACCAAGGTGTTTACCGCCACGGCGCTGCTGCAGCTGATTGAGCGGGGTCTGTGCTTCCTGGACCAGCCGGTTTCCGAGATCATCGGAGAGTTCGATACGGACATGCACAAGCACATCACGCTGTTCCAGCTCCTTACCCATACCTCCGGGTTGAAAGCCGACCCGGGAAATTTCTTTGAACCTTACCCTGCAGGCTGGGGAGAGGGAAAATGGACCAAAAAAAACTGGATCAAAAAGGTCCTCTCCGGTCCGCTGCAGTTTAAACCGGGGACCGTGTGGAACTACTGTACCACGGGCTTCTTCATCCTGGGCGAAGTGGTGGCCCGGCTTTCGGGAACTGACTACGACACATACGTTGAAAAAAATATCTTAACACCGCTTGGTATGGCAAACTCTTTTTTTATTTTACCCGCAGGGCATAGGGAAAAGTTCAGCATTGTAAGTCCCTGGAACAAGGAACAACTCGATGAGGACCGTGAAAAGATGCCCTCACCCTCACTGTTCGCCGGCGGCGGACTGCTTTCCACGCTGCCCGACCTGTGGCGGTTTGGACAGATGATGCTGAACGGGGGCACCTTCGGCGGGAAAAGAATCCTGGGACGGAAAACCGTCGAGGCTGCGGTCAAACCACAGATAAAGGACATCAAAGCTTATAACTGGCGCCCGCATATTTTCAACGACAGCTACTGCTTGACCTGCGGACTGGGGTGGGAAATCAACAAGCACGGCTTCTTAAGCGACGGGACCTTTGGTCATGAGGGGGCCGAGGGGGCCGGGATGTTTATCGATCCCGCAGAAAACTTTATTTTTACGGGATTTTACCCTGACCCTGAGTGGCACGGGGAGGCCTGGGTAAGCCCTTTGGCAATCGCCTGGTCCGGGATCGCCTAAAGAAGCGTACTGAGGGCCGGTTTGGTATTGTCCGGGCTGCCTGAGCTTAGGCACCGGGGCAGAGATCACGGATAACTTGAAAAATATGTTTCAGTACCTGTTAAACCAGTTTCGCATTATCAAGGCCGTGGCCTTTGTCACCTTTAAGGAGTGGGCGGCCTATCGCTCGCACATGCTTGTCTCCCTGCTCGTGGGGCCGGTCCAGTTTGTTGTCCAGGTGTTTATCTGGCGGGCGGTGTTTGCGCACCGGATCGTACTCAATGGTTTTACCCTGGAGCAGATGATCACCTATTTTGCCGTGGTTACCGTGATCAACTACCTGGTAATGGACTTCGCGGACTGGAACCTGCATATGCTGATACATACCGGGCGCTTTGTTACTTATATTGTACGGCCGCTTTCACATCGGTTTTTCGCCTTTTCGCAAAAAGTGGGGCACCGTGCCCTGGGTTTTTTGTGGGAGTTTGTGCCGGTGTACTGCCTGTTTTTTTTCGTGTTTCATATCACCCTGATTCCCGCCAATGTGGGCTGGGCGGTCTGTTCGATATTTCTGGGTTTTTTGATGGCCTTTTTTATCAACTACAGCATCGGCATCCTCGGGTTCTGGCTGGTACGGGGAGAAGGGGTACGCAGGATGATCCAGATATTCAGCATGTTGTTCCGGGGTGTGTTTATTCCGCTGGTGTTCTTTCCCCTCTTCATCCAGAAAATACTTTTTTTTCTTCCGTTTCAATTTGCCACCTATGTCCCCATCCGGGTGTTCATCGGCTCATATGAGCTGGCCGGCATGCGCTTCGGGCCGGCACAGATTGTCGGTATCCAGGCCGCGGCGGTGGTTATCATGTATATTGTGTCCGGGCTGCTGTGGCGGCTCGGGGTAAAGCGGTTTGCGGGGGTGGGCGTATGATGACGCAGCTTAAAATATGGGGGATCGCCTTTAAAAACGCCTTGGCCTCACGCATGGCCTACCGCATCGATCTGTTTATCAGCGCCTTTATCATGCTGGCATTCGAGTTGATTATTCCCCTGGTGACCCTCCTAATTTACAGCTCCGGGGCTTCTTTTCCCGGCTGGAAGTTTCATGAGGTATTTCTGATCCAGGCCGTTTTTCTCTTATCAAAAGGCATCACCTTTCCTTTTTTCGCGGGAATCGTCTGGAACACCATCACCCAGATCCGTGAGGGTACCTATGACCTGCTGCTGATAAAACCGCGCAACATCCTGTTCATGACCATGCTTACGGGCATCGATATCGAGGACCTGGGCAAGCTGCTGGGCGGTATCGCCATGTTTGTCTATGCCGTCTCCCTGGTCCCGGACCCGGGTGCCCTGAACTGGCTGGTCTTTGTCCTGCTTTTTGTCTGTTCTCTCATGGTATTTGCCTCGTTTGCCTTTATCATGGCGGCCAGCGGATTTAAGTGGGTGGGCAATTTCCGGGTGTACGAGATATTCGAGGCCCTGACGCATTTTTCCATGTACCCGATGAGTATTTTTTCCAAGGGTGTGCAGATCCTGATTACGGCCTGTATTCCCCTGGCCTTGATGGGATTTTTTCCGGCCTCGCTGATTCTGGGAAAATCACTGCAGGGCCTGCTGGTAAGTCTTATCAGCAGCGGGTTTTTTCTGGTATTCAGCGTCTTTTTCTGGTATCGGATGCTGAAAAATTACACAAGCGCGGGAGGGTAAGCATGATTACCGTAGAGAACCTTAAAAAAGTCTATATTACCTATAAACGTGGGCACACCTTCCGGGAAACACTGAAAAGCCTGGTGAAACGGGAGAAAATACCGGTACAGGCCCTGAAAGGCATCAGCTTCACTATTGAAAAGGGTGAGCTGCTGGGCCTGCTTGGTCCGAACGGGGCGGGAAAATCCACCACCATCAAGATCCTGACCGGGATTCTTTTTCCCACGTCGGGCAGGGTGGAATCGTACGGGTATGTGCCCTGGAAATCCAGGAAAAAGTATGTCGCCCATATCGGGGTGGTGTTCGGCCAGAAGTCACAGCTGGTGTGGGACATTCCGCCCCTGGATTCTTTCTATATGAACAAGGCCATCTACGGGATAAAACACACCGAGTACTCGCAGCGTCTGCAGCGAATGGTAAATATGCTGCAGGCCGATGATATTATAACCAAACCTACCCGCCAGCTTTCACTGGGAGAGCGAATGCGCTGCGAGTTTATCATGGCCATGCTGCACGATCCCAAGATCGTCTTTTTAGACGAGCCGACCATCGGACTTGACGTAATTGCCAAGGAGCAGATCCGCGCCTTCATCAAGGAGATGAACGGTCGGGGCGTAACCTTTATTCTGACCACGCACGACATGGACGATGTGGAGCACCTGGCAAGGCGGGTCATCGTGATCAATCACGGTGAAATTGTATTCGACGGCGGGATGGGTGAGTTAAAGAACCACCTGGGCACTAAAAAACTGGTCCGCCTGGCCACGCACCAAAAGCTGCCTCCGCTTTCCGGCCGCGGTGTGGAAAACGTGCGTCTGCTCGGTGAGTATGAAGCCGAGCTGGAACTGGACCTCTCCAAAATCGAGCTGAACAGTTTTATCAAGACCATCAATGAACAAAACACCATCCGCGACATGGCCATTCACGACCCGCCCATCGAGACCGTGATCAAGAAGCTGTACGAGTAGTGTGCCAAATCTATTTTGCTTTTGCTTTGATTTCAAATTATTTTTGCCATTCTATGATTTTTTGATTATTTGCTGGTATAATAAATTAAACAACAAAAAAAGGAGACTTAAAATGAAAAATGCAATCTTTCTTATTGTATTATGTGTAATTGTGTTATTGGTTTTTCCTTCATGTCCCAGTCCGGGCGGATCTATTGAATACCAAGTTACCGCACTTGTTGCTGATAATGCTCCGACTTTAGGTGATATCGCGCTAATCTCAATATACGATGCTGATTCCAACCCCATTGTCGATGCAATTGTGACAGTTAATGGAACAAACGTCCCATCAGTAGGTTTCGGCATCTATTCTCTTGTCGGAGGACCGTATACTCCGGGACAAAATATCACCCTGGTTGTACAGAAAGACGGGGTGAACATTAATCAGACGAAGAGTATACCCACTCAGCCTGTAGTCAGTGCCCCAGCTGCCGGAACTTATAACGCCGCTAATAATCTAACGGTTACCTGGCAGAATTATAACCCGGATCCGAGCAGCTTTAATATTTTTGTTAATTTCGGTTATACATCCAGCGGTGATGATTATGATGAAACCGTAGCGGGAAGTATTTTCAGTCATATCATTCCGGGGGGTACATTAGCCGCCGCGCAGAATGGTGTTACAGTAAAGGTAACGGCCATGAGTGCTGCTTTGTTGGGAGGAACCGGTGTGCAATCCGGATCAAGCTTTACTACCACCTCAACGGGTTCCAGTGCTGCGTTCAATACAAATTAATTTTACTCATTAGCATTTTGATATTTCGGCCGGAATCAGATATTCGTTTTAATTGTAAATCTTAAATCTCAAGCAACGCCCCGGCCCACAGCCGGGGCGTTGTTATTAAGTGATAAGCCGCCTCTGCTTTCCGGCCGCGGTGTGGAAAACGTGCGTCTGCTCGGTGAGTATGAAGCCGAGCTGGAACTGGACCTCTCCAAAATCGAGCTGAACAGTTTTATCAAGACCATCAATGAACAAAACACCATCCGCGACATGGCCATTCACGACCCGCCCATCGAGACCGTGATCAAGAAGCTGTACGAGTAGGACGTTTCTAAATAGTTTAGGTAGAATAAATATCTTGTAAAAATAAGGAAAGCAATTATAATATACTATACAATCATTTTCATTAAGGAGGAGTTGTAATGAAGAGATCTTTGATTTTAGTATGTTTATTGTGTTTTTTGGGTATTGGTGCATTTGGGCAGACAAATGTCACAGTTAAGGGTGGTATTCAGATGTTGGGGAATTACAATCAATCTTCGGGCGGTACTACTATGGGAGATTTCGATGTTGATATGGGGTTTGTTATTGCCTTAGAGGTTGCTTATGCGGCTATGGAGTTTATCGAGGTAGGCGCGGGAGTGGAATATCAGATACAACGCTCATTTCCTGATTCTCCAGATGCCACAATAGGTTTCATTCCGGTTTATGCCCTTATTCGCGCCAAAGTCCCTTTGGGTTTGTTATCGCCTTTTGCTGTCGGTAAAGCAGGTTATAATATCTTTACCGGGAATGATTATTTTACGGGGAATCTAGGAGGAGGTTTTTATTGGTCAGTTGGTGCAGGGGTAACAGTTATGGATATATTGATTATCGAAGTCGCATACTCAACCAATTACGGTGATATAGATGGTGTAATAGATGTGACATACACCCACATTGACATCTCTGCAGGAATTTCATATACATTTTAAAAGTTGAACTTGAAATATGTATTAAAAACGTTATTATTTTTCTATGATCAAAAGGCAGCAGCGGGATGAACTGTTGAGGTTGGCCGGGTAATATCCCGTAATTACAATAACCGGTCCGAGACAGGCGGGAAAAACAACCCTCGCTCAAATGACATTTCCGGATTACCGGTACTGTAATCTTGAGCTGCCGGAAATATGGAAACTCGCGCAAGATGATCCAAAGGCGCTTCTCGATTCAATCACCCAGTCCCTGGCCGGACGAACGGCATTATTGAATCTTTTACCGCTTTCCATTAAGGAGCTTGCGGGGAGAACCGGACAGTTATTGAACCTGTCTTTGCTGACGAATGATACGGGAGTATCCGGAACCACCCTTGCCCAGTGGGTGTCCCTGCTTGAGGCCTCGTTTATCATCTTTCGCTTAAAACCGTATTATGAGAATCTCGGTAAAAGGATCGTGAAGTCACCTAAGTTATATTTTACGGATCCTGGGCTTGCCGCGTATCTAATCGGGATAAACGATTCCGCGCATGTACGACGGGATCCGCTTGTAAACGACTTTTATTTAAAAACTCATTTATCTCAAGCAGCCACTCCAGTTTCTTCTTCGGGGATATTCTCATGAAGCGCAACAAACGTTTTTCCCTGCTTTCCCATTTACAAATCATTTTTTTCCTTCATTTTTTTCAGTTTTTTCAATTCATTGATATCGAATTTATCAACAGGCCTGCCCGTTCCCTTTTTCATCTTCATGAGATCGTCAATGGAGGCCACAGGGATAGTGACATCATCAACCACAATCGTTACCGCGTTTTTTACCGCCTCTTCAAAGGTTATGTTCGTATCAATAATGATATCGACCTCTTTGATATCGTCTTTTTTATAAAAGTTAAAGGCTTTCATGTGTTTGTGCCTTATCCAATCCGTTCTGGTGGCGGCATCAGCCAAACCCATAGGATCGACCGGTTGTTTGACCGTATAATCATAAGCCCTTAAAATCTTAATAATTTTCTTTAGATTCTCATCGCTCATTTCAACAAGTATATCCAAATCGGCCGTGCTTCTCATTGAACCAAGCAAGTTGACGGCCACCCACCCCCCACGAGTACATATTTTACTTTTTGTTTCTGAAAGGCACGAAATATTTCTTCGTAAAAAAACATATTACTTCTCATTTATACTGTAGCAGATATGAGCATCATTATCAATTCATTATCTTTTCTCGTAATGAAAACTCCATTTCCTAAAAATAGAATATGCTGATTCTATAGAGAGGTTTAAAAACCATCTGGGCACCAAAAAACCGGTCCGCCTGGCCACGCACCAAAAGCTGCCTCCGCTTTCCGGCCGCGGTGTGGAAAACGTGCGTCTGCTCGGTGAGTATGAAGCCGAG
>CAZWKE010000057.1:0-13848 GCA_964634205.1 uncultured Spirochaetaceae bacterium | reverse complement strand
ATCAACCTCATCGATTCAAGGCGCAGCCGTAACATACTTCCTCGATAATTCGCTGAGTATATAAATACAAAATCATATTGTTCAATCATCGAACAATATACTACACTCTTCAGTTTTTTTCAAGTTTCTTTATTCAAAAAAACTGCTGAAAAATAATAAAACTGTAATATACTTTCTAGTAGGGGATGCCTACGAAGAAAAAAACAACGAATGCATTCCCCTGATACCAAGAGGCTTTTTTGTGGAGGAATATGAACTCTGAAGATCTCAGGCTGCTGTCCTTTTTTAAGGGAGAAAGACAGGAAGAATATCCGGAAATATCATCCGATGAGCTTTGCCGAAAAGATGAGTCAAACACCGGCAAAACGGCGGGCATAGGGGAGCGCTTCCGGAACTGGCTGGAATTAACGGACCGTTAAAAAATTACCCGGGGTACTCATTATCAAGGGAATCATAAAAAAGTAATACCGAACCGCCGTACGTTCTGGTATCGGTTAACCGCAATTTTCCGATTACTTCCGGCAGGTTCTCCTGTTTGGGAATATGTATCATCACCTTTCCCTTACCGGAAAAATGGCCGGAAAGACTTATTTTTTCCAGAATCTTTACTTTTTCAGGTTGCTTAAACGGCGGATCCGCGTATATATAATCGTATTTATTGACACTCGAATTTAAAAACCGTTTCACCGGCATCAGGGCGATCCTGATCTCCGAATGGATAAAAGCGATATTCCGCTTTAATACCGGTATTTTTTGCCGGTCCTTTTCCACCAGTACCACCGGCTCGGCACCCCGTGAAGCGGCCTCCACTCCCACGATCCCGGAACCGCTGAACAGATCCAAAAACGAATAGGACTCAATGTCCCCAAGGATCGAAAATAACGATTCACGCATCCTATCCATTGTGGGGCGGATGATCCCTTTCGGACAATATATTCTCCTGCCTCTGTAAAATCCTCCTGTAATTCTCATATCCTAACCTTTCTTTATCCGCTTATCATAAGATCATCCGAAAACGGCGGTGCTTTTTGTAAAACCTGCTGCACTACCGTGTGCTCTGGTTGCAGCAGCCCGGGATCACTCTGCAGAATATCTTGGACATCCTCGCGGGCCCGCATCAACAGGGGCAGGTCGGAAATCAGGTCCGCGATCCGCAGCTTTAGAAACCCGGACTGCTCCACCCCCAAAAGCGCACCGGGACCGCGGATTTTCATGTCCTCTTCGGCGATCTGAAACCCGTCGGATGTCTGCATCATTATTTTCAACCGTCGGATGCCGTCCTCCGTAATTGTGGAGGCATAAACTAAAAAAGCATATGACTGCAGCTCACTCCGGCCCACCCGGCCGCGCAGTTGGTGCAGTTGGGACAGCCCGAAGCGCTCCGCATGCTCGATTACCATACAGGTCGCGTTTACCACATCCATCCCGACCTCGACCACACTGGTGGCAACGAGGATCTGTATGTTATTCAGAGCAAAGGCTTCCATGGTTTTCTGTTTTTGCTCTTCCGGAAGTCGGGAATGAATAAGCCCGACTGAGTAATCAGCAAACAATCGGTTTGTTAAATCCTTGTACATACTTTCCGCGGCTTTCAGGTCGCTTTTTTCAGACTCACTGATAAGGGGATAGACAAAATACGCCTGACGGCCCTGTTTAAGCTCCCTGCGAACCCGCTCGTATACCCTGTTCTCGTTTCCTTCACGGGTCAGGTGGGTTATTACCGGTTTACGGCCGCGGGGCTTGGTTTTTATGGTGACGTTCTGTAAATCGCCGAACACGGTCAGGGCCAGGCTGCGCGGAATGGGGGTCGCCGTCATCAGTAAGAGATCGGGATTCGTCCCTTTTTCAAGCAGGGCCTTGCGCTGCAGTACCCCAAAGCGGTGTTGTTCGTCGATGACGATCAACCCAAGTTTCTTATACACAACATCTTCCGAAAAAAGCGCATGGGTACCGATAATAAGGTCGGCCCGCCCCTGTTTCAATGCATCGAGCAGCAGCCTGCGCGCTTCTCCCGTTACAGTTCCGGAAAGGAAGGCCACCGTGACTCCCAATGGTTCCAATAACCGGGCAAGGTATGAGGCATGCTGCCTTGCCAAAAGTTCGGTCGGGGCCATCAGCACCGCCTGTTCCCCGGCTTCTATCACAGAGAGGCAGGCGAGGACCGCGACGAGGGTTTTTCCGCAGCCCACATCACCCTGGAGCAGTCTGGCCATGGGGTGGGCGGAAAAAATATCGCTGTTTATGATGTCGGCGGCATTTTCCTGGTCGGCGGTAAGAGAAAAGGGGAGGCGGGAACGCAGGCTCCGGCTGAGCCGGTGCCCGATCGGCTTTCTGGACCGGCGTGTGATACTTCGTTTGATCCCATGGCGGGTCATTATCAACAGAAGAAAGAACAGTTCTTCGTATTTCAAATGCCGGACGGCATTCTGCAGCGCTTGTTCGTTTTCCGGGAAATGAACGGCACCAAGGTCTTTGGCCTTCGGTGCAAAACGGTATTTTTCCCTGATGGGGCGGGGCAGCTCGTCATCAATTTCATGGGCGTAGAGGGCCAGGGCGTTTTTTACCGCCTTATAAAAAACCGTCTGGGTAAGCCCGGCGGTCAGAGGATACAACGGCAGTATCCTGCAGAATCGTTCGGCCGGTTCCTCATAGGGCTCAAAATCAAAATTGCTGCTTTGTTTTTCACCGAAGCGGTAGGTAAAATTAGCGGAAATAAAAAAGCGTTTCCCCGGCAGCAGCACGTTTTTCAGGTAGTCACGGCCAAAACACACCAGGCAGGCACTGCCGCTGTCGTCCTGTATGTACACCTTCAGGATCGGGCGTTTTTTGGTAGGCATATAATCCTGGGCTACCACGGTGGCGATGATGTTTACCTTTTTGTTCAGCAGTGCTTCTTTAAGGGTGCTTATTGAACGCCGGTCTTCATAGGCACGAGGAAACTGTAACAACAGATCCGCTATGGTACGAATGCCCATTTTTTGAAACAACTGCGCCAGCTTGGGTCCGATTCCTTTGATATATCGTATTTCCTGCTTTAATTCTTGTATAAACATCCGGCAATCTTTTTATTAATACATACGTATGTATGTTTCATTTTGCTTTTATTTTTTTATTTTTTTGCAGACAGCGCGGTTACACCGCGGTACCGGGAAAAAAGATCGTGTCTACAATCTGCTGCATGTTCAGGTTGATCTGCCCCAGATCATCCGGTGAAAGTCCGGCGCCCAGGGCAATCTTTTCACGAAGCGCCGGTGAGTGTTGATCGCCGGGCGCGTGGAAATCAGAGTTTAAGACCAACGGCGCTCCGTGATCAAGGGCAAGTCGCGCCACACGACCATTTGCCAGCCCATGTGAATACCGTGAGGTAAGCTCAAGGTGCACGTTATGCTCTGCCGCCAGCGAGGCCTCCTCGGGGGTAATGATGCCGGGATGGGCCAGAATATCCACCTTGGCCATGATCGCCGCCCGGTTGGTTCCCGGGTAGACCGGCTCGCAAATGGTTTCACCATGGCAGATGACAATCCTTGCTCCCAGATGCCGGGCCTTCCGCACAAGCGAGGCGATCTGTACCGGCGGGACATGGGTTATTTCCACCGCGGGGATGATTTTGATCTTTTCATACAAACCGTGCGTATCCGCGTAGAAACGCAATAATGCGGAGATGACCTGTTCTATATTGGAGGCATCCACATGATCGGCAATACCGATGGCGGAATAGCCCGCCTCCTCCGCCCTGCGTACCAGTTCAGCCGGGGAGAGTACCCCGTCGCTTAAAAAAGTATGGGTGTGTAAATCAATCATTTTTATTCACTCCAAACATCAATAATCTGCGGATATAGTTTCAATTTGGCCAGTACATCCGGACTGGCCGATATGGTTATCTGCGGGGCGGCCTTTATTACCTTTTCCTTTTTATGGCCGTTCCCGGTCAAATGAAAGTACAACATGCATCCGCCTTTCTGATCAAATAAAAAATCCCGCAGTTGATATGAGTTATCCTCATTGAGGAAGTCTCTGGCAATGCGGAGATGTACCGAAGTCGCTTTTTTCTGTTTTATTTTTTCCGGAGGGATAATCTCATTGACAATAAATGAAACTTCACCACGGCTGGTGTCTATCTTCCCGAAAAAAGCACGCACCTGATTTTCTTCCAACAGTGATCGGTATTTCTCAAATGTATCGGAAAAGATCACCGCCTCAAGAGATCCGCTTCTATCTTCTATCTCGGCAAACGCCATTCTTTTCCCCGTTTTGGAGATGATCTCTTTTATGGTTTTTAGAAGCCCGATCACCGAATAATTCCGTCCGGGGGTGGCCCCGTTTAAATCAGACAGATCAAGGGTGGTGTATTTTTTTATCATGGTCTCATAATCATCCAGGGGGTGGCCTGAAAAGAAAAACCCGAGGTTGTCCCGCTCATCCATTAATAACTTCATTTTGGGCCATTCTTCGACCTTTTCTAAGAATTCGTTTTCAAACGATTCGGATTCCAGATCATCGAACAACAGGCCCTGGCCGCTTTCGCGATGGGCGCGGCGCCTGCTCGCGGTTTCCATGATACGCTCCAGGTTATGGTACAGACAGGCCCTGGTCTCGCCGAAACAATCCAGAATACCGGAAAGGATAAGGGCTTCCACTCCCTTACGGTTCACGACCTTCAAATTCACCCGTTCCAGGAAGTCAAGCAGGCTGCGGTACTCGCCGTTTTTGCGGCGTTCATTTATTATCTCGTCAACCGCCGCGCTGCCGATGTTTTTTGCGCCGATAAGGCCGTAGATGATTTTTCCTTTGACCACGGTAAACTCTTTTTCCGAGAGATTGAGGTCCGGAGCCAGGATTTCGATATTCATGTCCCTGGTTTCTTTGATATAGTGCGCCAGTTTATCGGTATTATGGACTTCATTGGTCAGGTTGGCGGCCATAAACTCCTTGGGAAAATTGGCTTTCAAATACGCGGTCTGGTAGGCGATAAACGAATAGGCCGCGGCGTGTGATTTGTTAAACCCGTACCCGGCAAAGGGAACCAGCAGGTCAAAGAGTTTTTCCGCCGTCTCTTTGGTGTAGCCGTTACGCATGGAACCCTCGACGAATTTTATTTTTTGTTCCGCCATTATATCGACCTTTTTCTTTCCCATGGCGCGCCGCAGAATATCGGCCTGGCCGAGCGAAAACCCGGCTACCTTCTGCGCAATCTGCATTACCTGTTCCTGGTATACAATAACACCGTAGGTCTCCTTCAAGAACGGCTCCAGCTCCGGCAGCGGGTATTGAATGGAGGTCCAGTTTAATTTTCCATTAATAAACTGATCGATATTCTCCATGGGTCCGGGCCGATAGAGGGCGTTTAAGGCGATAAGGTCTTCGAGCCTTTCGGGTTTGGCACGCTTTAAAATATTCTGCATGCCTGAGCTTTCAAACTGAAAAATACAGGTGCTTTTTCCCATACTGAGCATTTTAAAGGTCTGGGGATCGTCAAGGGCAATTGCGTTAATATCGAATTCCATACCGCGCTTGCGGATGAGCTCCACCGTATTATGAATAAGGGTCAGGGTCTTTAATCCCAAAAAATCCATTTTTACCAGTCCGGATTCTTCAAGATAATCCATTGTGTACTGGGTGGCGACGGAGCCGGTTTTGGGATCACGGTAAAGCGGAACGTAATGGGTCAGCGGCCCCTGACCGATGACGATACCCGCTGCATGCGTGGAGGCATGGCGGCACAGACCTTCAAGTTTCTTGCTTACCGAAATAAGCTGCTGGTACAGCGTCCCTTTATTTTCCAGGGCCTTCAGCTTTTTTTCCATCTGCATGGCTTTTTCAAGGGTCATTTTCGGCGCCATGGGGATCAGCTTGGCAATGCCGTCCGCTTCGGCATACGGAATATCAAGCACCCGGGCCACGTCGCGAATAACCGCCCTGGCCTTGAGGGTCCCGAAGGTAATGATCTGGGCCACCCGGTCCTTGCCGTATTTTTCGGTGACGTATTCGATCACCTCGCCCCGACGTTCATAGCAGAAGTCTATATCAAAATCCGGCATGGACACACGCTCGGGATTTAAAAAACGCTCAAAGAGCAGGCCGTATTTCAGCGGGTCGATGTCCGTAATCCCCAGGCAGTAGGCCACCAAAGAGCCCGCTCCGGAGCCGCGGCCCGGTCCCACGGGAATACCGTGTTTTTTGGCAAAGGAGATAAAATCCCAGACAATCAGAAAATACCCGGTATACCCCATTGAGTTGATAATCGAAAGTTCGAATTTTGCCCTTTCCATCATTTCAGTGGTTACCGAAGGATAACGCTCAACCAGCCGCTTCATCGTAATATCTTCCAGGTAACTTTCCAATGAATAACCCTCTTCCACCTGGTACTGCGGAAGCTGCGGACCGGGCAGCGGGATTTGTACGTCGCACATTTCTGCGATGCGCACCGAATTGGCCAGGGCCTCGGGCAGTGCCGAAAAAATGCTCTGCATTTCTTCGCCGCTTTTAAAATAGAATTCAGGGTGTTCAAACTTTAAGCGGGAGCCTTCGTTCAGCTTTTTATTGGTTCCGATACAGATGGCCACGTCGTGCGCCAGGGCATCATCTTTGTCCGTATAATGGACGTCGTTGGTGGCAACGATGGGAATCCCGGTGTGCTTGGAAATTTCCACCAGGGCCCTGTTTACGGTCCTTTGTTCGGGGATTCCGTGATACTGCAGTTCCAGGTAAAAGCTTTCTTTACCGAACAGGTCACGGTAATAGAGGGCCTTTTTTTTTGCCTCTTCATGTCTGTCACGGAGAATGAGTGCCGGGATCTCTCCCGCCAGGCAGGCCGTCAGGCAGATCAAGCCCTGGGAATACTGTGCCAAAAGCTCATTATCAATACGGGGTTTATAATAAAACCCTTCCGTATAACTGCGGGAGGACAGTTCGAGCAGGTTGCGGTAGCCGATCTGGTCTTTGGCCAGAAGCAGCAGATGGTGGTATTTTACACTGTTCTCCACGCTGGTTTTCTGAAAGCGGGAGGCGGGGGTGATATAAAACTCGGAACCGATAATCGGTGTGATATTCTGTTTCAGGCAGGCCTTGTAAAACTTTAATGTACCGAACATATTCCCATGGTCCGTCAGTGTCAGGTGACTCATTCCCAGGTTTTTGGCCTTTGCCACCAGGCTGGGAATGGATGCAATCCCGTCAAGCAGGGAATAATCGGAATGGGTATGTAAGTGAATAAAATCGACCATGGTGAATACTTCTAATATACCGAGTTAGCCCGATTCTGTAAATCTTGTTTTCATGAAAATAAAGCAAATTCTTTACCCGGTATTTAAAGAAGAAAGAAAGTAGCGGGTAAAGCGAATGGCTGTTCCGAAATGATACGGATGGGGTAAGAAATCCTCTTTTTTTGATTCAAGAAGCTTGGTTAACTCGGAACAAAAAAGGTCGATACTCTTTTTCTGTAAAGGGAGTTTATCACCGATGAGTATCCCTTCAAGCTCCCTGCTGCGTAACACGATCGGACTGATCCCTCCGAAAACAAGGCGCAGATCATTGATGCTGTTTTTATTAGTTCTGACGGCCGCGGCACATTTCAACACTGAAAGCTTTGGTGAATGGATGATATCCGTTTTGATAAATGTCTGCATGTCCCATTCTTCAAGCGGAATACGGATGACCAGCAGGGTCTCTCCCGCAACGATACCGGTTTTTTCATGTGTCTGTATAAAGCGCAGGAGCGGCAGCCAATGAATACCGGAAAGCGTGCGTAATTCCACCCTGGCGTCATAAAGCACAAGGGGGGCGATTAAATCGGAAATATGTGAAATGGTGCAGATGTTTCCCCCGATGGTGGCGGTATTTCGGATTGAAGGACCGACCGCGGCAGAGATAGCCTTGTACAAGGCTATGGGGACAACATTTTCACCAAGACTGAGAATTCGTGAAAGGGTAACGCACGAACCGATCTCGATATAATTTTCTTTTCGCCTGATCCGTGTCAGTTCCCTGATTGCGTTTAACGATATCAGACAGCGGGGATCTTCTTTGATGGTTCGCATCAACTGGGTGCCGCCGGCAAAAAGCAGCGCATCCGGAAACTCTTCGCATAAATTGCCAAGCTCTTTGAGCGACAACGGATATAAAATTTTTATGTCCCCTGCGTTATTTTTCACCTTTCTTTTTTCTCCTTAATTCGGATACATAAAGCACAGCGTCTACAACCTGCTGATATCCGGAACACAGACACAAGAACGCTGAAAGGTTCTCTGTGACCTCATCCCTTGTCGGATGGGGTTTGTCCGTTAACAATGCTTCCGTGGCCAGAATAAGCCCCGGTATACAGAAACCACAGCCGGTAATATTCATTTTCAGGAAGGCTTTTTCTATTGTTTGATATTCCTTGGTTTGGGTAAAACCCTCTATAGTGACTACCTTGGTTCCGTTCAGGCGAAATGCGGGGACCAAACAGGAGTTCACCAGCATTTCATTATAGAATACCAGGCAGGAGTTGCATTCTCCTTTATGACATCCGCATTTGGTACCTGTCAACCCCAGGTCTTTACGCAAAATGTCCAAAAGACTTTTTAAGGGGGGGGAGTCGAGTGTTGTCTCTTTTCCGTTTAAGTTAAATGTTATTTTCATTTCCCCCCCAGATACGCTTCGATATTCTCCGGAACAAGGGGAGTTTCGTGAATACTGATACCGATAGCCTGAGATACGGCCGCGATGTATGCGGGGGCCACACAAAGTCCCGGAAGTTCTCCGATTCCCTTTGCTCCTAACGGTCCGTTTTTATAGGGTTTTTCCAGAAAATTAATCGAGAGGGGGGGCAGGTACGGAGAAGGTATATATTTATGGTCTTTAAATGCCCGGCGGAAGCTGACGGATCTGAATCCACTCAACACTTCTTTTTCCAGATGTACTCTTACCTTGTCGGGTTCCAGAATGGATCCGGCCTCGATGGTAATCCAGATGTTCTTACAGATGATTTCATAAGTCACCGGATCGATTTCTATTTCGATTACAAACGCGCACCAGGTGAGGGATTCACTATAGCTTGTATTATAGATAATTGTGTCCTTTGCGCTCGGGGGGGTAATGCCGTCGCTTTTGATCACGGTAAGAGGAAGTGCCTTATTTTTCTTTTTTGCCAACAGGGCCAGGCAAGCCTGTTCCAAAAGCTTTCCCGTATGTGTTATCACCCTGCTTTGTGTAAGCGGGCCTGAATTGGGAGTATTCTGGGTTGTTTGTGTTTCAAAAGAAATTTTTGCAATGTTTATTCCCAGGACCCTGGAGGCAATCGATGCGAACAGCTGTTTTAAACTCTGGTCGGTCTCTATGGCGGATGAATAGATGGTAAGGTTATTGTTTTTTTGCATGGTAAGCTTAATTGAGTATTTCGGAGATTTTACAGTCTCATCCAAAAAATCAAAACCGAAGAAACACAGTGAAAGGCCGATGCCGCGTAACGGCAGGTGCATCTGATTCGCCGGGATTTTACGCTTCAGGATCGCTTCATACGAGCTGTACTTCCTTAAAAAGTCCGATTGTTTCACAACATCAGTTAGTATTTCACTGGCGCTGTCAGGGGAATCAGCGGGAATTTTTCCTTTATTCCCCGTTTTTGCCAGCATTTTTATTCTAAGGGCATACGGATCCGATTCACAAATGCGGGAGATATTGGATGTGTGCAGTTCTACGGCAAAAAAACTTTCCAGGGCACCGGTGTTAAGAAAGCGGGTAAAGGGGATCTTGTTGGTGCGTATATAATAGGCGTTTATCTCAAGATGTTCGGGTTCGTAGGCTCCGCAGAGTGAGAACAGGGCCCGTTTAAAAATATTGGGATAGGTAATGTTAAAGGCCCCCGCATCGAGCAGGATTTCGCTTTTCATGCCCACGGGCAGATGATTTTCGTCTAACGCGGTTTTATGTCTGACGATACAGGGATAGCGTTTTACCGTAGTCGTATAGGAAATCTTAACAGGTTTTTTACTGACGGAGGCAAGCATGGCGGCATAGGACGCCAAAAGGGTAGGCAAGACCTGTTTTTCACCCTGGTCCTGAACAAAATCGGGCACAATGATGTTGGTCTGTGTTTTCGGTATTTTTAACGATTCGGCTACACTGTTGCGGGTAAAAAATAGATTCTTGGTTGCGCAATAGACCGAGAGCTTCTTTTTTTCCCAATAGGCGATCGCCGCCTGGGGTTCGATAAACTGATACTCCTCGAAATCGGTCCTAAACTCTCCTTCTATGATTTTTGAACAGTGCGCAAAAACGTTTTCAACATTCCCCCGATTAACCGATTCAGTCCGCAGAATATTTTCTTTTGCGGGTTTTTCGATTGAAAGACACGCGGGTTCCTCTTTAAAATCAATCTGCACCAGGCCGGCAAGCCGTTTTACCTCCTCCTTATCCGGTCCGCACAGAAGGCAAAGCGGTTGTCCTTTATACTGTATTTTTTTCTCGGCTAAAAAAGGCATACTGTCCGGGTAGAGTGCGAGTTTGTTCTTCCCCGGAATGTCCTTTGCGGTCAGTAAATAATATCCATGCCCCAATGGAGGGGTTTTTTTGACGGTAAAGCTGCCTTTATGAATGGAAGCTACAATAATATGTCCGTACTGACAGTTTTTCAATGTAATATCACAAATGAATTGGGAGAGGCCGCGTAATGGTTTTATCATTTCATCATGAAGCGCCATGGGTCTTGTAATGAGAGTAACCGATTTTCTTTATGGTTTCAATTACCCTTTTTACCTGATCATTCATAAGATCAGGATATACGGGCAGGCTGATGCTGTGTAAATAATTATCAAGGGCAACAGGAAAATCCGATGGTTTAAAACCATAACGCTTTTTAAAGTAGGGCATTATATGCAGGGGGATAAAGTGCACCGAAACACCGATTCCGTTTTCATGGAGTTTAACGGTAAACTCGTCACGGTTGATCGTCAGTTTATCCGTGTGCAGTTTTATTATAAAAAGATGCCAGGCATGGGATTTGTGAGTAAGCGGAAGGGTCAAGAAATCACAATCCATAAGCCCCTGCCGGTAAAGTTCCGCGATCTCGCTGCGCCTTTTTAAGAATTCACGTGCCCTGCCCAGCTGTACCCTGCCGATGGCAGCCAGAATATCAGGGAGGTTGTATTTATATCCTTTGGCAACAATCCGATAATACCATGCCCGTTTATCCGCCCGGTCCGTATAGCGGTCCCAGACATCACGGTCTATACCATGCAGCCGCAGGATATTGATCTGTTTGGCCAGGTTTTTGTTGTCCGTCACCACCATCCCGCCTTCGCCGCAGGTTATGGTTTTACTGGCATAAAAGGAAAAAACGCCCAGGGTACCGTAGGTACCGATATATTTATTTTTGCACTCAACCGGAAACGCGTGCGCCGCATCCTCCACAACCGGAACGGCATACCGGCCGGCGAGTGCACACAGTGCCGGCATATCGCAGGGAAGCCCGCCCACGTGAACCGGTAGAATACACCCGACCTGTTTTTTATGACGGGCCAGGGCCGTTTCCGCCTGCAGCGGATCAAGGTTGTATGAGTCTTTTTCCACATCGACAAACAACGGCCGGGCGCCGGTATACTCCACCGCTTCGGCACTGGCGGTGAACGTGTATGGTGTGGTCAACACCAGGCTGTTCTCTCCTATAGTAAGTGCCGCCAGACTCAGGTGCAGCCCCGCGGTTGCCGAACTGACGGCCAACGCGTATTTTGTCTTTACAAATGCGGCGAACTCTCGTTCAAACTCCGCCGCCACTTTACCGGTGGTAAGCCAGCCGCTGCGCAGAACGGAGATCGCGGCTTCCTCCTCGCGCGTACCGATACTTGGTCGGGCAAAAGGGATATAATCAGAGTGATTTTTCATCTTGCCTTTCATGTATAGTGGGCAGATATTTTTTTATCAGGTGAGTGAGTTCATGTTTATCCCGGAAAAGATGCGGTTTTTCGGTATCAAAATAGCAGATCGGTTTTAATCGCTGCAACAGCTCTTCGGGATCATGAATAAGGGTAGTATTGCGGTTTGTCACCCGGAGGATTTTCTGGAACTCCGTGGGAACGGGTTTTTCTCCGTTACAATAGAGTTTTTCTTCCAGTTTTTCACCACAACGCAGACCCACGGTAACGATTGGAATATCAACCTCCGGTTCATAACCGTAAAAGCGGATTAATTGTTTTAACAGCTCATAAATGGCAACCGGTTCACCCATATCCAGGATATATAATTCTCCTCCTGTCCCGGTCCCGCCCGCCTTCAACACCAATGAGGCGGCTTCCGGTATGGTCATAAAAAACCTTGTTGTATCTTGGTGAGTCAGTGTCACCGGTCCGCCGCGCGCGATCTGGCTGTGGAACAGGGGAAGGATGCTGCCGCGCGAACCCAGGACATTACCGAAGCGTACGACCATGAAATGCGCTTGTTGTGAAGTTCGCTGCGCGTGGAGAACAATCTCTTCGGCAATGTATTTTGACGCACCATACATACTTGCCGGTTCTACGGCTTTGTCCGTAGAGATAAACACAAAACGTTCGGCATGAAACTCAATAGCTGCGTCAAGGATGTTTTTCGTTCCGAATACATTGTTCTTAATGGCTTCCACCGGATTTTGTTCCAACAGCGGAACATGTTTGTGTGCGGCCGCATGAAAAATAACATCAGCCTTAAGCCGCTTTAACAGATAGAACATATAGTCACGGTCCTGCAGCTCACCCACAATGGGAACAATAGTCGCTTTTTCTCCCACACCGCCTTCCTGGAGTATTTTCAGTTCACGCTCAATCTCATAAAGGCTGTTTTCTCCATGTCCGAATATGTAAAGCCGTGCCGCCCCTCCGGAGAGAAGCTGGCGTGACAACTCACTCCCGATGCTGCCCCCGGCCCCGGTGATAAGAACGCGCTTCCCCCGCAGATAGGCGAGGCTCTCTTTCAGGCAGACCTTGACCGGGTTGCGGCTGAGCAGGTCTTCCGGGTTGATTTCCCTGGTTTGAATCAGATGGGCATCACCCTCAAGGATTTGCGCGATCCGCGGCAGAATGCGAATTTTAGCAAAGTCCGCTTTTTTTAGAATCGTATAGATGTTTTTCAACTGTTCCCGGGTTGCGCTGGGAATGGCGATAATAGCCTCATCGGCCGGGGTGGCTTTTAACAGTTCGGCCACCGAATGCAGGGGACCGACGATGGGAATTGCATCGATGGTTTTCCCTATTTTTCCCGCGTCATCATCCAGAAAGGCAACTACCTTACCGAATATTCTTTTTTCCTTGATTTCTTTGGCAATACTTATGCCCGCGATGCCGGCGCCGATTATATAGATCCGATTTTTATATAATTTACTGTTCATTGTTTTTTTCTGCTTCTTTTACTTTTTCGATAGATTCAAAACCAAAATCAATAAAAAAAGAATCTTTATATAATTCCAGCTTCAGTTTAATACGCTTTTTCCTCCTGTTTACCTTGACAATATGCCCCTCAAGCCCTTTTAAAGGGCCGGAAATAATGCGTACCCGCTGGTTTCGGTCAAAATCGACAAGTGAGTATCCTACCACCCCTCCCAGGTTAAGAAAATGCGCCACGATCTCCTTATCGCGACCGGACAGGGGGGTGATATTTTGGTTGTCCTTTAAAAAGCGAATAAAGCCGGGTGTTTGTCTGCAGGAATTATAGATATCAGGAGTGACGGTCTCGGTTTCCAGGAAAAGGTATCCAGGAAAGATGGGGGAGAGCACTTCCTGCCATTTTCCTTTCTTTCGAATGCGCAGGTTCCGGCGCGGCCAATGGAGTCTGGTCCGGATTTTTTCCAATTGCTTTCTTGCGGTATCGAAATACTGCGAAATTTTTTGGGACCGTACCTGAATT
>CAZWKE010000056.1:0-14068 GCA_964634205.1 uncultured Spirochaetaceae bacterium | reverse complement strand
GAACTCATTGCTGTTCGTACCGAATTCGATCATGGAAATGTACATATCAAAATCATTAATATCCTCGTCAAGCGCGTCGTGTAACTTGTTCAGGTTGTCGACGTTATTATTGAGCATATACTCCGAACAGTCCGCGCGTGTCCGAATGGCCACCCGCACCGCTTCCATGGCGACATCTCTCTGCGGCGATTTTTCCAACTGGACCACGTCCAGTTGATGGCCCAACAGGCCGATCATGGTGATCCCCACAATTCCCGCGGCCGCTACCAATGCGGATACGAGCAGAAACGACCCCAGGAGTTTGGTTGCTACCTTCATCCTTTTAAAACTTGCCATACTTACCTCCTTAAAAAATATTAATTATTGTCATTATCTCCATAGTAATAAAAGCTTATGAATGGTAGTAAAATTTACTATCGTATAAATCATGTTTTTACTATCGAAAAATGGTAAACCGACTGCGGTTAATTAGGTATTAATGCCTATTCAGGCAGGGAGGGGCATACGGCATTGAATAACAATGCCGTGGTCCTTGTTCGATTTTATTTCCAGGCGGGCACCGATGATCTCTGAGCGGTATCTCATAATGCGCAATCCCAAACCTTTGTTCCGGTCCATCTGCGGGAGGGTTCCCCCGCCGTTATCGGAGATGGTCAGGCGCAGCGTATTGTCGTTGGTTTCAAAGCCGACCTCAATCACGGACGGTTTGCCGTGCCGAACAGCATTATTTATTGCTTCCTGCGTAATCAGGTAGAGTTGGGCGGCGACGGTATTGTCATGTACCTTGGTCACCTCATCGCAATAGAAGCTCGCTTTGATACCGTATAAGTCCTCGGTGGCCCGGATTAATTCGCTCAACGCGTTCACCATGCCGATGGCCTCGATCTCAAAATGCAGCAGCCCCTTGGACAGTGAACGGGTCTGGTTGATGGCCTGGTTGATAAGCAACGCGATCTCCATGGGTTCGGTGATATTCTTTACCCTTTTTTTTGTAAGTTTCTTTTCAAGCACCTTGCATTTGAAGGCGATACCGGTAAGGTGTTGTCCAAGGCTGTCATGCAGCAACTCGCCCAGTTTCTCCTGTTCACGCTTGCTGATCTCCAGTATTTCCCGTTCCAGGTTTTTCTGTTCGGTAATATCCTTGGCAATCAAAGAGGCGGAACTGATATTTCCCTGTTCATCCTTTACCGGTGAAATGGTAACCCAGAGGTCAACGGTATCGTTTCCCTGTTTCAGGCTTTCACTGCGATGCTCATGTTCACCGTTTCGTATGGCGTGGAGAATCTTTTCCAGGCGTTCACGGGTATAGGCGGGAATTATCCTCGAAATATGCTCTCCCAACAGCTCTTGTTCCCGGCAGTGAAAAATGGTCTGTGCCCCGGGATTTATACTGGTGACCAGCCCGCCCAGTCCGAATCCGATGATGGCGTCATCCGTGGAGTTGACAATAGAAGCAAGCTTTGAAAGCGCCTGTTCCGCCTTATGCCGTTCCGCCAGTTTTTCCAGGCGTTCACTCATCAGGTGCTTTTCGTGGGCCAGGTCTTTCCTCCTTGTCTCCAGCCACAGGTTGAATACCAGGGCGACACCCATGGCAAGTGTTGCCTCCCAGAACTCATCGTTCGGATTTTCGGAAAGGAAAAACACCCTCGGCAGGATACCCAGGTACACAACAACAAGGGCCGTGATCCCGGCCCGCAGCCCGAAAACATACCCCACGTACGCGATGGGAATGATAAACAGGGTCCGCTGCAGGGAATGGGCTTTACGGCCGAACACGGTTAAAATATTGATTTGACTTAGAATAGGGACAATTTGATCATAGTGCAATGCAAACAAAACCAGGAAGATAGCGCCGATGATCCAGGTGTTCGGATTTTTTATTACATTTACCTTGTGCTTTACGGCTCCGTCGATTCGGTTTTTCATTACACTATGCGGTGATAAATCCTTTCTTCAGGCATTCCATCACAGCGTCCATACGGGAGGTTACCTCCAGCTTTTTAAATATATTACGCCAGTGCGCGTGTACGGTTCGCACCGAGATATGCAGGTACGCGGCGATATCTTTATTGCCTAACCCTTTCGCTCCAAGCTTTATCACCTGCAACTCACGCCCGGTGAGTAATGCTCCCTTCTTTGCCGGTTTACGCTGTTTCCTTGTTTTCAGGGTATACAACATTTTATCCACAACACCCGGCTCCATAAAGGAATCTCCGCGGATTATACTGCGAATGGCGTGGATAATCATTTTGGTATCCGAGTTTTTCAGTACGTATCCCGCCGAGTGAAGTCCGACAACCGCCGATATATATTCCTGATTATCGTATCCGGATAAAAAAAGTATTTTTACCGAAGGATGGTTCCTGATTATTCTTTCCGCTGCCTGGATACCATTCAAACCGGGCATAACAATGTCCATCAGGACGACATCCGGATGAAGTGATTCCACCATATCGATTGCGGCGGACCCATCATCCGCTTCTCCGACCACCTCCATATCATGTTCATGCTTTACCACCTGGCAAAGCCCCTTGCGAATCAAAATATGATCGTCCGCTATCAGAATCCGTATTTTCGCCATGATTATTATATCGGGCCGCTTCTGATCTTTCCCTCCTGCAGCAGCCAGTTTACCGCGAACTGAACAAGTTCGGCGGTGTCTTTCAAACCGAGTTTCTGTTTGATATGAGCACAATGGGTATCGACGGTGCTGCTACTGAGATGCAGTTTCTCCGCAATGACGCCCGTTCTGTTGCCTTCGGCAATCAATTGAAACACCTGGGCTTCACGGTCGCTGAGTGTGTCCAGAAGCGAAGATTCACCCTTCCCCTGCCCCTTCAGGAGTTTTTTTATGATTTTGTTCCTTATCTCATTACTCAGGTAAATTTCACCGTCAAGGACCTTCCTTACAGCCAGCATAATATTCTGGTACGCCTCGGATTTCATAATATAGCCCAGGGCGCCGGCCCGGATAACCCGCTCCGCGTAGAAAGATTCATCATGCATAGACACTACCAGCACAGGCATTTCCGGGAAAAGGGCGCATATATCCTTGATTAATTCCAGTCCGCTTCCGGCCTTCAAGGAAATATCCACAATAACCAGATCAGGCTTGAACTGTTTTACCTGTTGTAACGCCGCAGCCGCGTCCTCGGCCTCCGCACAGACAAAAAGGTCATCTTCCATCTCTACAAGCTGTTTGATACCGCGACGGACAATCGGATGGTCTTCTACTATTATAATCTTCTTTTTTTGCTCCATAACGTTATTAATTATATTATAAGAAAAATCAGCCCAATGTGAAAAAATATTGTACTTTTTTCACGGAAACTCCATTGGCATTTCCGCCTGACCAAGCCTATAATTTATAGAGAGGCAGCATTCCCGAAAGAGTTTCTATGGAGCAGTTCAGACGAATTCACATCGACGGCATCCCTTTTCTGTTCAGGGAAAATCCCGGGCTTGTGTTTACACAGATAACCGGGGTTCACAGACTGCCGTTAATGCCCGGATGCATGGCCGGCGTGTCGCTGGTAGACGGGAGTTCCGTCAGCTTTGCCGACCTGGCTGCTTTTCTGGAAATGCGGACCCACACCGAAGCTCCGCGGCGCAACGCGGTTATTTTCCCTTCCGCAAAAAACCGGCTTGGGTTTCTCTGGCACGGAAAACAGGAAAAAATTCAGATTGAAGAAGACCGCGTGTACCAATTACCGGTATTTTTACAGACCGGGCTGATAGACTCCTGTGTTTCCTTTAACGGCTCGCTTATTCCCGTTATCGAACCCAACACCCTGCGCACCCTGATAAAAGAAGCAGGCCCTTTGCAACAAAAACAAAGACTCATTATCCCGGGAAAAAATAAAAGCACCGCCGCTTTCAAGCGAATTTATCTTTTTGGACACCATAAGGAACGGTACGCCGTGGATGCTTCTTTGGTAACGGAGGTTTCGGCCGTCCCGCGCCACGTGCGGCAGCTGCCCCATCTTCCTCCTTATGTAAAGGGAATCTTCCTTTATAAAGAACACCCTATACCCCTTATGGATATCGGAGAACTCCTGAAACTGCCCAAAACAAGGAAACCCAAAGCATGCATGATTATCGCCATGAACGGGAATACCATCGGTCTGCTCACCGAATCGCAGCCCGCACAAAAAACAACGGATTCATCCGGGTTGTACTCCCTGCCCCCGCTCGGTAGTTCCGGTTTTCTGCATACCATCATAGAGAACCAAAAGAAACTTATTCCCTGTATTGATATTTTCGCAATGTTCCGCGAGGAAAATACTGATGAAAAGACATATTCCTACACGGTGTCCGGGGAGTTTTCCGGGCGGTTCTTAAAACGGGAATGTGAGGTTATTGAGTTTTCCCTGTTCGGGGTAAAACACGCGGTACCCAAAACTGAGGTTGAGGACATTATTCCCTATTCACCCGTCCGCGGGCTCCCGCTGAAACTGCCGATTTTGATCGGGGTAAAGCGGAGAAATGATGAGATCGTCCCGGTGATTGATATTGCCCGCTGTTTTAACATATTTTCTTTCACCGATAAAAACTGGAAAATGATCTGTATAAAAAACGGTGATTTTAAGGCTCTGGTACTTACCGAAAAGGTGTACGGAGCTGCTTCTTTACCAAAAGCGGTCCAACGGGAGCTTCCCCTTACCCTGCCCTACCCCCTCGTGTACGGATGTTACACCACACAGGATAGGGTGATTTTAATTTTGAACATCTGGGCAATGGCCGTAAACTTCCATAAAGAACAGGTACATGATTTTTATAAAGCATTGTTCCGGGAGTTCTTTGCTGCGTATGCAGCCGAGCACCCGCAGCAGACTTCCGGAAAACAGCCCGAAAGCGCTGTCTCGGCGAAAGAGAAAGCCAAGGGGCGGGCCTCACCCGATAAAGAGGCCGCCGGGGGGCAAGCCGCGGTGATGACCGCGCCGGTGGATGACCGGGAGCACGCCCAGACCGGCGGGATGGTGCCGCCGGATGAGAAACCGCTTGAGGAGTCATACTCCGAAACACAGCCTGCCGGTGCGCATCTTGCCGGGAAACAATCCGCCGACAACCGTCCGCAAGAGATGCAGACCAGAGACGCAGGCGCCGAACCCGGTGGTCCCACAGCAGAAGACGACCGGGGTGCCGCCGGCACGGGGGGAAACCCCCCTCATGAATCCGGTAAGACCGTACCTGCGGACACACGGAAAAAGGCTCCCCCCGAGGGTGTGGAGCGCCCGGCTCGACACACCTCGGCAGGCAAGGGGCGGACACCCGGTCCCATAACTACCTTCAGGCGAAAAAAACTGCCGACCACGACAACCGCACAAACTGCAGTTCCCGGGCAGGACGCCTCCGGGGGGCAGGCTGAGGATAATAAACCAGCCGCGGCTGCAGGGCAGGCCGGGCACGGCAGGTCCGCCAAGCCCATAAAAAAAAGAGTAATCTTTGCGGCCGCGGTATTCAGCCTGCTTTTACTGGTGGGTGCGGGACTGTTTCTCATCCTGAAAGGCAATCCCTTTGCCCGGCCGGGGCGCGGACCGGCGGCCCAGGTACAAGCGGCCCCTGCGGGCGCTAATGGATCCACCGCTTCCGGGGAACCGGCGGCAAAAAACGATTCGAGTATCACCGATACAACCAAAACCGTGTCTCCGGTCGAACCGGCCGGGACAGGGAACAACACGCTGAACTATAAAATAAAATGGGGAGACACCCTGGCCCACATCGCCCGCCGTTTTACCGGCAATCCCTACGATTACAAGCGCATTGCCGGGGAGAACAAGATCAAGGACCCCGACTTTATCCTTGCCGGGGATGAAATAAAAATCATTATCCGGAAATAAAGACGCCCCGTTTAACCTGTTCTACCGGGTCCATCCCCCGCTTCACTTTATTCGGGGAGTTCGGTGCCGAACAACTCCCGCTCCAGTTTGCGGTATTTCGGTTTTTTCAGCTCCTCAAAGAGCGGGGTGATAAACTGGAAGTTGTTGCTTCTGCCGGTGCGCTCTCCGGAACTGTTTTTGATATAGGTGTATTTACCGGTACGCTGCAGGGAAAGGCCTTTCTCACGCATTAAGGTATCCAGCCGGTTCTCGATCTCCGGAACTTTCTGTACCAGCGCGGCAAAGCGGCGCAGCACCTTTTGCAGCGCGCGGATGAACTCCTTATTACCGATAATACCGACATATACCCGGGGGTGTTTCCGTGCGGCATACAGCAGGTAGGTATAGATATAATACTTGAACTCATAGTAGGCAAAATAGGTACTATATATCCCGGAAAGATAATCAAAATAGGGGCCGCGATCCTTCCTGAAATAGGTTTTCGCGTAATAATCAAAAAGATCACAAACCACCGCAGTGCCCTGGTAATACGCGTTCAGTTCATCCAGCAGACCGTAGACCCCGAAATACTGGGTACTGGTAGGGCTTACCGGAGCGGCGATATACGTATTAAAGCGGGATATACGCAGCTTTTCCGGGATGTCGGGAACGATTTCTTTGGAAGGAAATGTTTTGGTATACACAATGCGCGCGGTATCATCCGGGCTGATAAACAGGGTCATGGCATTTTGATTGATGGCGGAGGCAGCATACGCGTGGCTTGCCTCGTGTACGGTGGTATTGAGGTCGTCGACCGATTCCGTATTATGGATATAATGCAGAATATCGAAAGTATGCTTATGTGTTAAAATATAGTCGATTACGGGGAAGGTCTCCGGTGAATAGGTTTTCAGTATTCCCGTAATCTTCTGGCGGCGCGCCGGGGCATCGGCCATAAACAGCGGCAGATTTTTAATATTATTGATTTGGCCGTTTATCAGCGCCTGCATATCCTTCAAGCCGAAATAACCGGCCCCGTACACAAAGGCGTTATCGGTAAGGCGAAAAATACTTACATAGAGCGTATAATTTCCCGTCCCTTTTTCAGTAAGCACATACCCCCAGATGACGTAGTCCGACTCGCCAAGGGATGATATTCGTTTGTGCAGCACCTCGTTGTACGCGCTGTATTCGGTAAGCTTTAATTCACCAAGCAGATTGGGGGCAACCCGGAGCCGCATCAGGTTGAGTTTTTCGAGGCCGTCGCTCAGGTCCGCGGTCACCTTGTCGCAGTAGGCCTGTGATGTTTCGTCGCGGGAAATAAGCGGCAGCAGCAGGAAGCGGGGCTTTTCCGCCGCATACACTCCCGCCAGGCATACCACAAGAAACAGCCACAGGCAGATGACGGCAAAAAGCCGGGCACGACCACGAATTATTTTAGGCAACACCATGGTTTAATCATAGTCAAAGAGATTGCTTTTCGCAAGAGCGGGTTTACGTTTCGGTGCGCATGGCCGCATAAATCCGCGGCACGCACCGGCCCTGAATCCACGGTCGCATGACCATGCGGCAGGTCCACGGTTCGGACCACTAATAAAATATGAAGCATAAGTGTTAATTTATTACTATTCTATGTAAAAATAATTGAAAATATTAATGTATAGCATTATATTGTTTATAATTCGGTAAATTTTATTATTAAAAGAGCCAAGGGATCCATTATGCTATATACCAAGTTAATTTCCAGGGGAGTATTACGGCACAACAAAAAAAGTAAAAAACTGTTTATTCTGCTGGCCCTCTGTACCACTGCGATAATTTTTGCCCTCTCGTTTAATGAGAGTTTTTATGCGAATTATGTGGACCTCGGCATCGACACCAAAACCGCGCATCTTCAGGTGGTGTCCCCGGATTCAAACTGGCTGAAAAAAAACATCTGGGGCGCGCAAAGGGAAGAACTACCGTTAATTAAGATCGACGCAGACTTTTCCCGTTTTGTCACGGACATGAAGGAAGTGAAAAAAGCCTCTCCCATCATAGAGACCGAGGGTCTGTTCTATACTATTGACGGTGAACCGCAGCGCGGCTATGACCTGACCGGGATCAGGCCCGCCGATCTGAAGGAGGTTTTGCCGGGCATTCAGGTGGTGAAAGGATCGTACAATTTCACCTTCCACAAGGGCATGAAGGACATCCCCTTCCTGCGCTGGAACATTCAGCCGTGGGAAAAGGTGGAGAAAAACGACGTCTTCATGCGCAAGGACTTCAAGGCGGAAGGAAGAGCGTTCGAGGATTTTAAGGCCTCCGTGAAACATGATTTTCCCCTGCTGCTGAAGGCCCCGGACTACAGCGGAGACACGGGCACAAAAAAGTTTTTGGCGGATATGAACAAGGCCCTGCTGCTGCCGGACCTCTACACGAGCATCCCCGCGTCATTCTTAAAAGAGTACGATTACCATCTCGATGATATCACCGCCCGTTTGCGGGGCTTAAGCGGGACGGACGCCCATAAACTCGCCAAATGGAACAAACGGTTGTTCCGGACACTCTATAAACAGGTGATCGCCCCGGTTCCCGAGGAGATCTCCCTGAATATCCCCATGACCCTGATGATTCCGCCGGCAAAAAACATCGAAAAACTAAGCCCGCCTAAAATCCTCCCCATCAAATTCGTGGGTTTCGTTGAAGGCATGCCGCTGTATTATGCCTATAACTTTATTGATATCTCCATCCTGCAGCAGTACCTGGACCTTTCCCCCGAAGAGTGCACCGGTTATCTTATCCGCCTGACGGACAAATCGTATACCGATGAGGTAAAGGCCAGGCTGACGGATTACATTCATAAACGGGGCCTGGATTACAAGGTGATCGATTATAGATACGTGGGTGAAAAAATGCACCTGCCCACGGCAACGGCCTTCAGCCTGATCCTGAACTACCTGATCCTCCTTTTCATCATCATCGTCATCTTCTTTATTGTCAACTCGGTCATGCTTTCGATCATCAAAAGAAGAAAAGAGGTGGGTACCACCATCACCCTCGGCATGAGTAAAAATGAAAACATGTTCATTTTTGTGGGAGAGATGATCGTGCTGGTAACCCTGTCCTGGCTGGCCGGCTCTCTTTTGGGGAGCCTGATAGTATTTCTCTTTGCCCAGGTAGGCGTGCCCGGGATTGTATTCATGCAGGGCGGCAGGCTGTTCCTCATGTTTAAACTGCAGTACCTGCTTACGGCCTATGCCATTCTTCTTCCGACGGCCGTATTTGCCTCGCTTTTCCCCTCCCTCAGTCTGCGCAAGGCACGGGTGGTGGAGCTTTTAAAGGGAGAGCTTTCCCGCAAGGCGGAAAGCGCCATTCTTCTGCGCGGCGCCAGGCTGTTAAGCCTGAAACTGGCGGTAAGAAACATCTTTTCGCATAAACTGCGCAGTCTGATAATTTTTATCGTTATTGCCTTTGTTTCCATGCTGTTGTTCTTTTTCCTGGCCTTTTCCGACGGTGAGATCTCCAATTTCCGCAATGGCCTGCTGGCCCTGTGGAACCCCCCCGCGGATATTATGGTGTTGAAAAAGGGACTGCTCGCGGCAAGTGAGCGACATGAAAAGGGCGAGGACCTGGCCAAGATGAACATCACCGGCTACCGGGAGCTGCGCAAGCAGCTGCTGCAGTTTAACTTCGTTAAAAAGGTCTTTTACAGTCCGATCAACCTGTATATGGATATCTATGTTAACGGACAAAAATATAAATGGATGCGGGTGCGCGGTACGGACACGCGCTTCGATGACTCGGTTAGCTCACGCATTACCATTGTGGAAGGACGGATGTTCGGGCCCGGTGAAAAAAACCGCATAATCCTTAACATTATCAAGAAGGATGAGTTTGGGGTACAGCCGGGCCAGACCGTCAGCCTGGTGGGCAAGGACCTGTTCGGCCAGGCGGTGGCCGAGGATTTTGTGCTTGCCGGATATTTCCGGCCCAACATCGACAACCCGAACCTGAGCAACACCGCGTTTATCGATATGGAGGGGTACCGGCTGATTTCGGGTTATTATGAGGATGAGGCCGGCTCGCTCCGCATCGACCTGAACCGGGGATACCCGTTGTCCCGGGCATTGACAACCCTGAATGCCTGGGCCAAAGAAAACAACAAGGACCTTGAATTCTTTGATTTCTACCGGGTTTATAAATATGATAACGACGTGTACGGCATGGTCCGGGTTATTCTCATTGTAACCTGTTTCATCGTCATCTTTATCGTGATGTTCGGGATCATGAATATCGTTTCCGTCAACCTGTTCGACCGCAGAAAGGAAATCGGGACCTTCTATTGCCTGGGCGCGGAAAAGCCCTTTCTTGTCTTTGTCTATTCCCTGGAAATCCTTTTGGTCAACCTGTTTGCCGCGGCCACCGGGATTACTGCAGGGCTGGGAGTGCGCTTTATTATCAATGCCTTAAAGATCACCTCCACCAATCCGGGGGTCCAGCTGGTGTTCGGCGGCAGCATGTTTTACCTCGGTTTCAGTTTTTCCACGGTAATCTGGCTGTTGGCCGGGATTGTACTGGTTACCGTTCTGACGGCCCTGACAACTTTGGGGGCATCGCTGAAGGTGCGTCCCATAGAAGCGGTCAGAGAGGTAGACAAGTGAGCTTACCTACTATGCCTAAAAAGGAGTTGTTATGAAAACCAAACTGACTATCGGACTTTTCACCCTGTGTTTCATGCTTGGGGCCGGGTCTGTCTTTGCCCAAAGTGCCGATGAAATCGTGAAACGTATGGATCTGTTGATGAACCCGAACAGTTCCTCGATATTTGTGCTGGAGTTCCGCGAAAAAACAAAGCTGACGGAAAGCTATAAAATGATCGTGAAGACCAAGGACAACAACCAGAAGGTGATCGTCCGTTTTGTCAGCCCGGCCCGCCAGGTGGGGAACGACCTGATCATGCTTGACCGGAACGTCTGGAGTTACGACAAGAGAAGCGGAAGAATCATCAGAATACCCTCCAACCAGGCTTTCGGGGCCACGGACTTTTCCTACGGCGACGTGGTGCGCTTGAATATGACCGACAACTATAAGGGAGAGATAATAAAACAGGACGGGCAGACATGGACGCTGAAGTTGTCCGCCATCCACCGCGATACTCCCTACGCGGCCATTCGTGTTGTCGTGGACAAAAAAGGAAGCTATCCCGTAGAGGTAGCCTGTTATGCCAGAAACGACAAGCTGATTAAGACCATCCGCTATGATGAGGTAAAACGGATAAACGGCAAAAGCAAGCCCACCAGGCTTACCGTGGTTTCCGCCTATGAGCCGGACAACACCTCTACTATGAAACTGCTGCGGGAGACCCCCAAGGAGTACCCGGATCATATATTCAACAAACGCGTACTGGAAACGCGCCAGGATGAAAATCTGTAAGATGAAGGAGCTGATATGGCTTTTATCGTAACCGACAAACTGACAAAAGATTACGAACTGGGAAAAACTCTGGTGAAGGCCCTGCAGGGAGTGAGCCTTGAGATCAAGAAAGGCGAGTACGTATGTATCGCCGGGCCGTCCGGAGCGGGGAAATCCACCCTGCTCAACCTGATCGGGCTTCTGGACTCGCCCTCATCCGGCAGCATCCTGATCGACAATTATGATATCGGTGGGATGAAGGAGAAAGAGCTGCACCGCTTCCGCAAAAAGCGCATCACCTTTATCTTTCAAAACTTCAACCTGATTCCGGTGCTGACCGCGTATGAAAACATCGAGTTCCCCCTGCTGCTGCAAAAGGTGGAAAAAAACAAACGCCGGGAGCGGATCGAAAAACTTACGGAAGAGGTGGGAATCCGAGACTACCTGGACCACCGCCCGGACGAGCTCTCGGGCGGGCAGCGACAGCGGGTGGCTATTGCCAGGGCACTGGTAACCAATCCCGAGGTGGTGCTGGCGGATGAGCCGACGGCCAACCTGGATTCGGTGACCGGCTACAACATCCTGTCACTATTAAAGCGCCTGAACAAAGAGGAGCGCACCACGTTCCTGATCGCCACCCATGACCACAAAATTCTTGAGCAGGCCGACCGGGTGGTCAATATGATCGACGGAAAGATCGCCGTATGAGAAAAATCCTGCCGCCCCTGTTGGTCCTGCTGGCCGGGCTGGCGCCGCTGTGCCCGCTGCACGCGGAGATCACACAGCAGTTCTGGGGGGAGATCGGCTATATTCTGGATCTTGACAGGATCAAGGAAGGAAACGAGTCCGCCCTGTCCGGCAAAAACGACGGCGACCGGGTGGATGAGATCGACCGCTGGCTGGCCGGCCAGACCGCTTATGTCAGCATGTATTTCAGCTACCACAACCTGCTGGAGCTGGGCAGCGACTTTACCCTCGATCTGAACGATCTGACCTCCACCTCACTGCCGAACCTGGTCAAGGTCCTGTATATCAGCGCCTCACCCACAAGCTGGTGCAATATCACCTTCGGCAAGCAGCGCCTGAAATGGGGAACGGCCCGGGTGTTCAACGCCATCGACAAGCTGGAGACCATCAACGATCCTTTCGGCATACGTTCACTGCGGGAAGGGGTCAGCGGCGTCAAAGCGGTCTTTACCCCGCTGGACTGGCTGAGCCTTTCGCTGCTGGCCCTGCCGGAAAGCGAGCTGCGCTGGTCGCGCTTTGCCGTGCGCCTGGACCTGCTGTTCCTGGAGATCGACGCCGGCCTGGGGGTGATCAAATATAATTACAGCAACCTGGAAAGCATCGATACCTCCGGTACACCGGCCGCGATCACCTCCGACCTTGACCGCTATGCGATTTTTTTTGACGCCATCCGTTATTTCGACAGCCTTGGTATTTACACTGAGTTTGAGCTGCGCTGGTCCAGGGAAAACGAATACGCCTTCAAGGACCTTGCCTCCGTGTACCGGCCGCACAACGGCGATGATTACCTGAACGTCCCCGTGGTCCGCCTGACCTGCGGAATCAGCTACACCATGGAAGAAAGTCCGTACATGACACTTATGGCCGAATACTTTTACAACAGCGAGGGCTTTTCAAACGCCGAGGCCCGGCAGTTTTACCAAAGTTACGGCCTGCACCGCGGTCTGTATCCCGGTGATCCGGTGTTCCTGCCCCAGAACTTCGGCACCTTCGGCAGTTTCCGCCGGCACTACGTATGCCTGGGCTTTACCGGGCTGCAGGCAACCGGGTTCATGTCCGTGGGCTTGCTGGTACTTTCCAACCCCGAAACCCTTGCCTTTGATTTTATTCCCCAGGCCACGCTGGACATTAACAAATCGGTGTACTTCAACCTGAAATTCGAATATCTGCACCAGTTTTTGGACAAGGATAAGTACCCTTCGGAACTGAGCTTCCTCGATTATAACTTCAGGATCACCCTGGCCGTAAGCACCAACTTTCTGATGATCGATTACGGGCAGAACCAGAACACGGGCGAATAAGCCGCGCCGGTGAGATATGAGCGCGGCGCCGTTATAGCGAGGGCGCCGGGACGCGGGTGTATCGCGCGGCACTCCGCCGCACTGGAAAGAGGCACGGGGCGGACGAACAGGGCAGGGTGATGAGCCGCGCGGCGTTTTATCCGGCGCACGGCGCGGACCAAGCGCGCCCGTCTAATACACCTCCAGCTCGTAGATCGCATAACCCCACTTGCTGCCGCGCTCTTTACCGTTGATCTTGACATATCTGGCCTCTACCGGTTGATCAAAAACCACCTCCGACAGGCCGTCATTTTCCCTGAATTCCGGCGGGGTCATACCCTCTCCGGCAATCTCTTTCCATGCTATGGCATCGTCGGACACCTCAATACTAAAACGCTTGGCAAAGGCCGCTTCCCAATAGATATGTACACTGTGCAGCTGTTTTTTTACTCCCAGGTCAACATAGATCCAGGCCGTATTCGGGTCCGCACTATTACGGAAATCCGAACCCCATTTGGTAAATGTATTGCCGTCACATACCCTTCCCGGGACCAGATCTTCACCGCCGTTGTGGTTGGTTGCCTTCTCAAAGGAAGAGGCAACCGCGTGTTTATTAAGCGCCAGGTTGACCCCGGGCCCCGCGGCACCGCAGGCCACAAATAATAATGCGGCCGCTAATAAAAAGGCAAAGCCTGCAAAAAATGTTTTGTACATAATAATCCCCTTTCCGCCGGGATTCACCGACTGACGGTCGCGGCCGAACGGTCCGGCCCGGTCGTCTACGGAAAATCCCGATTGTATATGACATCAACCATATAAAACCGCGGC
>CAZWKE010000055.1:2782-14539 GCA_964634205.1 uncultured Spirochaetaceae bacterium | reverse complement strand
CAGCTACTATCCTGAGCCTGGATTTAACTGGAAAATTTCTGTATCATACAGTTTGGAATTATGAATGTCATTATAGATCTGTTTGCCAAGGGCGGCCCGCTCATGTGGCCGCTCCTTCTCTGTTCGCTTTGTTCCCTTACGGTAAGTATCGAGCGCCTGATTTTCTGGGTGCGGGAGCGGCGGAAAACCAGTCCGCGACTGACGGCCGAGGTGTTTCGCCTGGGCGGAGAGGGCAGGGCTCTCCAGGCCCTGGCCCTGTTGGAGCGGAAAAGTCGTCACCGCGATATGACCTCTTTGTTGCTTTACCACGGACTTGTGCACTGCGCTGATGATCCGGGCCTTTTTATGGAGCAAAAGGCGGCCGAGCTCGTTTCCTCATGTAAACGGGGCTTGCGGGTACTGGAAACCATCATTGCCGTTGCCCCGCTTTTGGGCATATTGGGCACAGTGCTGGGGATCATCGATTCCTTTCATATCCTGGGGATATCGGGTATCACCGATCCGCACCGTGTGGTCAGCGGTATTGCCGTGGCCCTTATCACCACCGCCTTCGGCCTGTTCATTGCGGTTATCAGCATTGTGCCGTACAATTTCTTTGTGCACCTGGTGCAAAAACAGGCCGGAGTCCTGGAACGCAGCGGCTCGCGCCTGCAGGCCCTGTTGAAAAAAGGACGGACGCGGTGAAGGTGAAAACCGGGTATGAAGACAAGCGGCTTTCTATTGAGCTTATCGCCCTGATCGACGTGGTATTTCTGTTGTTGGTGTTCTTTATCTACGCCATGCTTTCAATGGCGGTGGAAGACTCCCTGGGCCTGAACCTGCCTGAAACGCACGGCGATTCGAGTCAGCCCGGTATTGTGATTACCCTGAACAAAGACAATCAATTGTACCTGGAAGGTGAGGCAATGCCGTTGGATCGGCTTGTTTCGGCCGTAAGCCGGCGTTACAAACAGAGCGGCCTGCCCGTCATTATTCGGGGGGACCGCACCGCCGACCTGGGTGCGGCAGTTGAACTGCTGGGGGCCTTGCGGCGGCGGGGAGTAAAGCGGGCTTCTTTCCGGGTGCAGGAACGGGGACAGCAAAAATGAGAATGCTGTCGCGGTATGCCCCGGCCCTGGGCGGAGCGGTACTGCTGCATGCCGTCCTGGTTTTAACCGGGCAGATTTTTCTCTCTGCTCCGTCCGATCGGGAACAGGGCCGCGCATTTCCCCGGGTATCATCTGTAAGCGTATTGATAAGTTTAACCCCTGAACGGTCCGGTGACAGCCTGACCGCCCGGGAACAGGTATCAGCCGGGACCCGGTCCCGAATTCCTCCGCTGAAATCCGCTGCGAACGAGGCCTTTTCCCGAAGTGTGCGCAGTCTGGCAGAACACTATACATCGCGGCTTGCGGGAGACGACCGCTACCGCAAGCCCCGGCCCGTGAACGCGATCAACCCGCCGTACCCACCCGGTGCGAAACTGCGCAAAGAGCAGGGGGTGGTGTTGTACCGGGTCTCCGTGAATGCCGACGGGAAGATCGACGGTATCGAGCTGGTTCGTTCAAGCGGGTTCCCGGTCCTCGATCAGGCCGCCCGCGAGGCCGTGATGCGCACCGCTTTCGTCCCGGCGTTCTGGATGAATCGTCCGCTGGCGGATCAGGTAACAATCAGGATAAAGTTTGAGTTGAAGCAATAGGCGCGGCAGTGTATTATAATGAGTGCGGGGAAGCCTGCCCGTACCAGCAGAGAAGGAGAATGTAATGAAAAACCAGTTGGCTTTGCATCAGGTGTACCACGGTTTTCGCCTTACCGCGGTCCGTGAAATCCCGGAGTTGTCGTCTCTTGCCCTGACCCTCACCCACACGGCGACCGGATGTGAGGTGTTCCATTTATATAACGAGGACCGCGAGAATGTGTTTTCCTTTAACTTCCGTACCCCGCCCTTTGACAACAGCGGGGTGGCGCATATCCTGGAGCACTCGGTCCTCTGCGGTTCCAAGCGTTTCCCGCTGAAAGACCCCTTTGTGGCCCTGCTGCGCAGCAGCATGAAAACATTTCTGAACGCCATCACCTTTCCGGACAAGACCATCTACCCGGCGGCAAGTGTTACCCCGGCCGACTTTTATAACCTGTTGGCGGTATACGGTGACGCGGTATTTTTCCCACTGCTGAAAAAGCAGGTGTTTGAACAGGAGGGGTACCACATCGAATACAGCGAACAGGGGAATGATAAAAGCGATCTCCGCGTTGTGGGAGTGGTGTATAATGAAATGCGGGGGAATTATTCGAACCAGGAATCAATCGTCTCCGAATGGTCGCAGCGCTCCCTGTTTCCCGATACTCCCTATGGATTCGACTCCGGCGGGGAACCGCTTAACATCCTGCGTCTGGACTATACCGATTTTGTTGACTTTCACCGCATGTATTATCATCCGTCCAACTGCAGAATCTATTTTTACGGGAATATTCCCACGGAGAAGCACCTGGAATTTCTGGAAAACCGTTTTTTGACACACTTTAAAAAAATAACCGTGAACTCTGCTATTCCCCTGCAAAAACCGTTTACGGAAGCCCTGCGCATGCAAAAATACTATCCCTGTCAGAAGGGCGAACCCCTGGAAGCCAAGACCACGGTTACCCTGAACTGGGCGCTGCCCCGGGCCACCGACGGGTTTACCATCCTGCTCTGGGAGTTTATTGCGGAGATGCTGGTCGGAAACTCCGGGGCGCCGTTATGGAAGGCGCTGGTGGAATCGGGTTTGGGGCAGGATATCTATCCGTACAGCGGCCTGGAAAGTGAGCTGCTGCAGATGGTATTCAGTGTGGGGCTGCGCGGTACGGACAAAAACCGTGCCCGTGAGGTGGAAGACCTGGTATTCAAAACGCTGGAGGAGTTGTGTGCGGGGAAAATAGACCGTGAACTTACCGATGCCGCCCTGAATCGGGTGGCGTTTGCCAAACGTGAAATAAAAGGGGGGAGGTATCCCTACGGCCTGCGCCTCCTGCGGAGGATATTACGGGGCTGGCTGCATGGCGTATCACCTGAAGAAACACTTGTGGTGGACTCCCACTTTCAGCGTCTTGAGGAGATGCTGGAGAAAAACGACGGGTATTTTGAACATGTTATCCGCAAATATCTCCTGGATAATCCGCACCGCAGTACGGTAGTCGTTATCCCCGACCCTGAGCTGGAAACACGGGAAAACGCCGGATTACAGGAATACATCAAAGGTGTGGAGCGTACACTGACCAGTGAAAAAAAACAGGAGCTTATTGCCTCAGTGGCGGAGTTAAAGGCCTTCCAACAAAAACAGGAATCACCCGAGGATGTCAAGAAAATACCCTATTTGCACCTGCATGATCTGCCCGCGCAGGTGGAGCACATCCCGTTCCGCCGCGAGTCCCTGGACGATAAAACGACCGCCCTGTTCCTGCATCCTATGATGACGGGAGACATTACCTATCTTGATTTTGCTTTTTCCGTGGAGGGGATGGAAGATGACCTGTTACGGTTCGTCCCCATGTTCGGCAAGGTCCTCTGTAAGACCGGTCTTCCGGACATGAAGTATGACGGCGTACAACGAAGGTTGGCCGCACTGACGGGGGGATTTTATGACGAACTGTTTGCGGGGAACCCCGTGCAGTCGGATGGTCTGCTGCGTGAGATAATTTTTCGTCTGAAACTGCTGGATGATAAACTGGAGTCCGGTGTTTCCCTGGTATGCAATCTGCTGCGGCAGGCTGATTTTACGGACAAGGCCCGTATAAAGCATATTATCCGCGAGTACTACAATGATTACAAGGCATCACTTGTACCTCAGGGACATCATTATGCCATGCTGCGGGCGGGCAGCAAGCTCTCCGGCGCGATGGCGGTGAAAGAGAAATGGAACGGGCTTGAGCAGTTTTTATTTCTGCATGGGTTGTGTACGGATCTGGAGGCGAACCTGGAACAGATAGCCCTGCAGTTGGAGAAAATCCGGCGGTTTCTGCTTTGTGCCGACCGGCTGAAAATCAATGTTACGGCGCAGGAAAAGCGGATGATGGGTATACAAAAAATATTGGCTGCCAACCTTTCCGGCCTGCCGCAGGCGGAGAGCGGTGAGGGGATGCAGCCGGAGCGGATCGCGTTCACCGGTGAACCGCAGACCGAAAGTTTTCTGCTTTCAACGAGCGTGAATTATGTTGCCCATATGATGAAGGGAGCGGTCTTCGGCACCAGGGAATACGCGACCCAGGACGTCCTGGGCCATCTGTTGAAAACGAGTTTTCTGTGGGAAAGGGTACGCATGCGCGGTGGGGCCTACGGGGTATTTTCAACTCCCATGGGATTTGATGAGTTGTTCTGCTTTGCCTCCTACCGTGACCCCAATGTCATCTCCACGCTCGAGGCATTTAAGCAGGCGCTTGCCTGGGTGATTGAAACCAAACCCGGGCGCAGTGAACTGGAGAAAGCCGTCATCGGTACGGTTTCGCACTATGAAATACCGCATAAACCGAATGAAAAAGGTTTTGTTTCCTTTAAACGCGCGCTGCTTGGGGTAAGTGATGAGCTGCGCCAAAAAAACCGTGATTACATTTTACGTACCGGCAAAAAAGAGCTCACCGCGGGCGCCGGCGCCCTGTTGGAGGATTTTGATCGCGGAAGTACCGCGATTCTGTCCAATGAGGCAAAAATCAAACAGGAAGCAAAGGCACATAAGGCCCTGGGCCTGAATGCCGTTCGTCTCCCGGCCTGAGAATTGTTAATTTTCACTTGACTGCGTGCCTAAGATTCCCTAGTATTTTATAATAGGGGAGATATGCAGGAGACTTCTACATTCGATAAATTGGTAAAAGAACTGAGTTTCGGCCAGCGAAGGGAGCTGCTCTCGCGCATCGGACGCACGGCTAAAATCTCGCAGGAACCATTGATAGAGGTGTATCCTGAAAAGACCGAAAACCGGATTGAGAAAACCTACCGGAGCTTAAGCCTGTGGAGGCGCCTGTTACTCTTCTTGCGCGCCCTGTTTGCGGGGAAAAAGAAGGAGGAGATGCTTGAGGAACTGCTGCTAACCAGACTAAAAAAACAGATTGCACACCAGACAAGCAGGCTGGTGGATTTCAAGTATTCCCTCTTTCTGGAAGAGATGAAACATGAGCTGGAAGAGTTGGCCAAGGCCGCGTATTTTTTCAGAAACAATATTCAGAAGTGCCTGGGCAAGGAAAAGGCCAATTTTATTGCTTTTTTAGGCAGCTTTGAAATGGTTTCGACGCATGAACGTCTGCTCAACGAGATCAATCCGGTTAAAGTTGCCGCCGAAGGGGGGGATAAACAGGAGCGGGACATAAAATTAGAAATGGAAAAACGTCTGAAGGAAATCATTAAAAACATCCCCGAAGCGGACAGGAACAAGATGCTTACGGAGTCGCAGGCGCTTTCCTATCTGTACTCATTTTCCGGCTTTGCTTTCGAGGAAATACTGGAACGTTTCGGTTATCGTCATTTTAAGGGAAGACTTTCCTGTGAGTTCTCGGACATCTCCCGCAGACTCGCCGATCTGGCGGCGATCATGCGAAGTGTGGTTGTACCGCCGAGCGTAAACGCCCTGAAAGCGGTTTTTCTTTATTATAACGAAGATAATATGGAAGAGAATGATTTCAACCTTGAGGATGAGCTGCTGCAGGATTTTAAACGTGCCGAAGAGGCGCTTGTTAAAATCAGGTTGTTTAACAAGCGGATTCCCTTGTTGCCGCTGTTGAAAATTATCAGGCGGGATTTTAACTTTACCATAACTCCCCTGGAAGGCGGAGAAGACTGGCTGGCTTTATATAAGAATTACTGGGCAGGCCGACTGAACGAGCAGTATAAAGAATATATCAATAAAAGAAAAATCGGTGACATCGAAGACCAGGCATTGCAGTATCTGCAGGTAAAAGAATTCCCCCCGGTAAAATATTTTCACCCGAAGTATTATAAACCGGAGCTGCGTATCCGGCACTGGCGATCCATTGCGTTCTTGCTGGGTTTTACAAGGAGTATTTATCCTTCCACGATGTACCGGTCACTCAGGATTCTTCTGGTAAACGGAGAGTTCTACAAGGATTCAAACCGGGTGGAGTTTACCGACTGCTTCAATTTCCTGAATAACCTGGGCGGCATCCTCGGTGTATTTGAGACAAAACTGATGCCGCCCGACGGAGAATACGTCAAAAAGCTGGAAGAGCTTGGAAAAACAAAGATGAACGAAAAATTGGAGCTGAAAAATACCCAGCTTATATTTAATAAAATTGATAGTGAGGCGCGGGTGATTTTGGATGATTCGTTTGCGCATCTGCAAACCCTGAAATTAATTTTAAACGGGATTCTCTACAGTGAAATGGGCGGAAAGTACGATACCATCTCCAATATAGGTTATATCGGAGGAAGAGAAAACCAGCCTCTGTTAAAAGATTGGGAAAAAATCCTGAAGGTGGTGACGCAGGGGCTTGAAATCCTGAATGATATCCGCGCTGTCGAACTGACCATGTGAATTCCCTTGATTTTTTTTCTAATGAGTTATACTATAAAAATTCGTCACCGAACCACAATCAGCACCAAATATGGACTCTGGTTTTTACGGTGGATAATGATCGGCTAAAATAAAGAGAAGGGGTTTGCACCATGAAGAAAAGGGTTGTCATGTGTATTTTTATTATCATGCTTTGTCTGTCAGTTGGCATAAGCTGTAATTCACTCGGTTTGATTGTGAAACACAAAGTTTCCATGAAAAACGAAGGTATGGGCAACGAGGTAAACAAAGGGCAGTTATTTATTAATAACCGGGAGTTACCGCCTTTTTTTGAGTTGGTGATTATAGAAAATCAGATATATCAGTTCGTTTCCGGCAAGAATGCCTCACATGAATACGGATACTGGCCGGAACCGCAGTTCGAGCTGCCGCCCATAACCACCGTGGAACAAATTGACGATAAGGATATTGAGCGGGGTTGGTATTTTTCCGATCTGGATAGAAAAAAAGATCATACACCGGGGGATTGGATCTGGATAAAGTCAGGCAACATCAGGGCGTATGTGGACGTGAAGAAACTGCCTAATTTTATACAGACCCAAAGAGCGAAACTGGTTGATCAGGAAAAATCATAATTTACAGCAGTTCCTGCAGCTCATTTAATTTCAGAGAATCCACGGTTTTTTTCACCAGTTGTGAACTTCCCTTCTTACATACAAGTACCACATTATTTTTTACGATAACATGTAAATCTGTTACACCAACCAGGGCAACAGGGATATCCGAAAGAACATAGTTGTTTTTTGATTCCGTGGCGATTATTTTTTTTTGGGCCTGGGGAAAATGTTCCGCCACCTGGTCCCAACTTCCTACATCACTCCATCGGAATGAAGATCTGACCATAGCCCGGTTAGTGCTTTTTTCCATCAGCGCCTTGTCCACTGAGATTGCGGGAAAGGTCCGGTAGATTTCTTCCAGTTTATGTGGGATGTCAATCTTATACACCGCACCCTTTGCCGGCAGCGGTGGGCTAAATTCTATTGTAGAAAACGGATGGGTAATTTCCGGCGAAAAGCGGGTGAGCTCTCTCATAAACAGTGCGGCGGTAAAAGCAAACATCCCTGAATTCCAAAAGTAGCTTCCTTTATCCAGAAAAGTTCCGGCTTTTTGCAGGTCCGGTTTTTCCGTAAACTCCTCGGCCATGTATCCCGGACCAACCGGTTCTCCGCTTCTTATGTAACCATACCCTGTTTCAGGGTAGCGGGGTTTGATGCCGAAGGTCACCAGGTAACCGTCTTCCGCCAGGTGCAGGGCTTTTGCCGCGTCCTCGGTAAAGGCCTTCTCCGGCTCAATCAGGTGATCCGCCGGGAGCACCAGCAGCCGGCAGTTTTTCGGGGAAAGCGTTTCCAGATACGCACAGGCATAAGCAATCGCAGGGGCGGTGTTTCTGGCTTGCGGTTCGCTGAGGATATGAATATCTTTTTGCCGGGAGAGCCTGTTTGTAACCTCCATACTTTGCCGGGCAATGGTATCCGCCTGTTCGTTATGGGTAACCACAATCACCAGCCCGGGGTATTGCAGCTTTAATACCCGCTGCAGGGTCCGCTGGTACAAAGAAGACCCGGTATTAAAGTCCAGAAATTGTTTCGGATGTGCGCTGTTAGACGCGGGCCAAAGCCTTTTACCGGCCCCCCCGGCAAGTATTACAATGTGTGTGTCCATAGAAGCCCCTTTCCCACAGAGAGTGTTCTCCTTTATTTTAAAGCCGAAATGGTGTTAAATATCAAGCGTTTTCAGCGGATAAGCTGATTTTTTTAAAAAAAACTTGACCATAAAACCAGAGTAAACTAAAATCAATTCAAAATACAGGAGTTATAGTATGCCAAAGGGTTTTACACTGGAGATCAATCCCTCTGTTTATGTCGCAAAATACCAGGGGAACAATGAATGGCAGGAAGAGTTCAAAGAGATGCCGCATCTCACACGGGAACAGGAACAGGCGCTGGAAGCTGATAAACGTCTCGAGATCATCCGTAAGCGGAATTCATTTCCGGAACTCCCGCTTGTGAATTATACCACGCAGTACGGAATGGGATGTTTTGAGGGGTTGAAGGCCTTTCCCCAGAAGGACGGCAGCTTGAAGTTGTTTCGCCCCATAGAGAACGCAAAGCGCATGGAGCAGTCTATGCAAGGGCTTTTGCTGCCCGTGTATCCCAAAGAATTTTTTGTAAACGCGGTCGTCACCATTGTAAGAAACAACAAGCAGCTCGGATTTACTCCGGATTATAACCCGGAATGGGAGAAAGATGATTTTGTCTTCGGAAATTCGGTGTATATACGGCCTTTTTCATATTCAGAATCGGCCATCGGTCTGGGGATAAGTAAACACCCCTGGGTGGTTATAGTGACTACCACGGTGGGAACCTATTTTATGGCTGAAACACCATCCGCCGTAACCACTGATATGGTCAGGGCCACCCCGCACGGCACAGGGAGCATTAAATGTAACGCGAATTATGTCATTGCTATTTTGGCAAAAAAAAAGGCGGAGGCCAAAGGGTATATGGAAGCTGTTTTTCTGGATGCGAATGAACACAAATTCGTAGAAGAAGGTTCCTCCTGTAATATATTTTTCCTGTTAAACAATGATACATTGGTTACTCCCAGTCTTGAGGATACCATCCTTCCCGGGATTACCCGCAAGTCCGTTCTTACCATTGCGCAGGACCTGGGCCTGAAGACACAGGAACGGAAGATCTCGATTGATGAGGCCATGTCGGATTCCAAAGAGGTGTTTGTTACCGGTACGGCGGCCGGGATTTCCTTTATCGAGTCTATCACGCATAACGGGAAGACCGCGGTATTTAATAACAAAAAGATCGGCGAGGTCTCTCATACCCTGCTTACCACCCTGAAGGGGATCCAGTACGGTGCCGGAGAAGACAAATACGGCTGGATGGTTGATGTTGAAGGCTAATTTCGGTCTTTTTTTCTAAAACGTTTCTGATTTATATCCATGGGAAGACTATCGTAAATCACCGGTTCAATTTTTTTTCCGTGCATAATTATATCCATATTGGCATAGGGTTCGGGGGCGGCTTTTGCTACCAGGAGAGAGCTGGTGGCCGATTCCGTACTTTTCAGCCGGGCCATGTCATTGGGATTACGGGACAAGACGTCGAATATCTCAGCGGATTTTTCCAACTCAACCAGGGCTTCCGTGACTTTTTCCTGATCGTGTTGGGCCGATGCAAGCTCGTAATAGGTAACTCCCAGGTTGTTTAAGGTGATGTAGAGTTTTTCCATCAGGGCATTATGCAGCGGGTTGTCTTCCGGACGCAAAATGGCAATTGATTTCTTTTCATCCTCAAGCAGACCCAGAAGATAGATATAGTTTCCCAGGGCTCCCGAATAGGCCTTGCGTTTGTACAATGTATCGGCCAGGGCAAAGAGAATGGCATGGTTGTTGCGTAACTCAGCCGAGGCCCCATAGAAGGCAAGCAGCGCGTTTTCGTAATCCTTACGCTGGTAATAAATATATCCGATCTTATATTTTGTTTCCGGGGGATTATACATATTATTTTGCGCTTGAATATACTTTTCCAGCGCCAGGGTATAGTGCTCATCCACATAATAGTAGATATCACCGAGGTTGGCATATATCTTGCCGAAAGCGGCGTCTATACCTACTTCCTTGTTCCGTCTGGCCATCTCGTACATATTAATGGCTTCGGAATAATACCGTTCGGCTTCGGTAGTGTCCGAGAATCCCTTCTGTTTATAATAATACTCACCTAACAGGTTATAGGTAAGAATATAGTCCTTTATTCTTGCGGGAGTGCGCTTTTCCGGATTGTTCTCAAAGAATTTTTTGAAAATTTCCGGGGTCGCCAAGAGAACCTTACCCTCGGCCTCCGGCTGGTTCAGCCTGTTATAATAACGAGCAAACTCATAGTAGCTTTCCGGGATGGTGTTGTCGGCGTCAATCGCCTTGGTGAGAATGTCCTTCACATCCTCCATTTCATTTCTGTCGATCAGATAACCCGCCAGCCGGGCGAAGACGATTGCGTCCGCGGGTTGGAACCGTCTCTCTTTAAAATAATTTTTGTACCACTCAACCTGAACCGGATTATTTACATGGATAAAATAATTGAGCAGGCGCAGCATTACCTCGTTTTTTGCCGGATAGCGTTCATGCAGCTGTTGGTAAGTACGCAGGGCGTCTTCATAATGGGAGCTGTCCACATCTCCCCATCTTAGATAGTTGTCCGCTGCGGCCAGCATTCCTTTGTAGTGAAAAAGCTCCCTGTTCAAAATATGTGTATTCAGCACGTCATTTGCCTTGCTGTACTCACCCTTAAAGGTTAAGAGGTTTGCATAATCAAGCGCCCCTTTTTCGTCATAGGGGTACCGCTTTAAAAGGGCCTGGTATTTTTGCTCCGCAAGTTTGTACTGCTCCTTCTGCCTGAAGGCCGAGGCAAAGCGATAGTACTGATCTTTATAATCCCAGATACGGGATGCCTCTGCGAACTTCTGATTGCCCGCGACATATTCGTTCTGCATAACCTTGTCATATCCATCTTGATAGACGGAGAGCGCTGCCAGCGGTCGATAGATAAACTGGTAACCGACTACAGCCAGGGTCATCAACACAAATACGGCTACGGCCGCCACCAAAAACGCGGGGCCGAGTTTTTGTCTGAAAACATAGGCCAGGCTGTCTTTTTCACGCTCAAACGCTACCCCGGTCTTCTTTTCAAAACGCCTGGGAAGCGTAATCTTTTTTCCTACGATTGTACTGACGAATGCGGCGATTTCTCTGGGAGGCTGTCCCTCGATCAAGAGGTCAAGGAGTTTACGCAGGTTGTTGCCGGAGAGGTTCTTTTCTCCGATGAGTTCTTCAATAATTATTTTAAGATTTCTGGGCAGACCAGCCAGGGTTTGTTGTAAATTCTGAAACTCCCTGTCCGAAAGCTCTAAATCTTCCGCGGCCTCTCCCAACTCCCCCATAACAGGCATTGAGATTTCCTGCTCCTGTGGTTCACTCACGGGCGGTTCGGATATCGGTTCGGTCGGCGGTTGTTCTTCCGCGGCCAACCCGTACTCTTCACCAAAGTCCGGGAGGGCAAACTCATCAAGCGCAAACTCCTCGGATTCTGCCGTTTCCTCTGCCGGAGGTGCCTCGAACGGCGGTGCTTCGAACGCGGATTCATCCGGAGCCGGCGGCTCCAGGGTTTCCTCGGCAGGCGCTTCCATGGCCGGCATTTCCATCTCGGGCGGCTCC
>CAZWKE010000055.1:0-2682 GCA_964634205.1 uncultured Spirochaetaceae bacterium | reverse complement strand
CATTTCCATCTCGGGCGGCTCCGGGGTTTCCTCGGTAGGCGCTTGCATGGCCGGCATTTCCATCTCGGGCGGCTCCGGGGTTTCCTCGGTAGGCGCTTGCATGGCCGGCGGGCCTTCCTCGGCCTCACCTACCAAATCACTAAGCCCCGCAAACATCTCCTCATCGGTGCCCTGCGGACCGCCTGTTTCTTCCCCGGATATGGGTTCCGTAATATCCGAAATATCGGGCAGTTCAAAATCCGTGAAATCCGCCTGCTGCGAAAACGGGGTTTGCGGTTCTTCCGGTTCTGTCACCATTTCCGGCTCGGGAATCACCGCCGCTGCTTCCTCACCCGGCACCTGAGGCTGGGTGGGTCCTTGCTCAGTTTCGGCGGGTCCACCTTGCGGTGCCGCCTGTTCCGTATCTGCCGCGGAAAACGGGGCAGATTCCTGTTCCAGGCCTTTGGGGAGCCCGGAATCGGGTTCCTCTTCGGCCGCAGGGGGTTGTTCTTCATGGATTTCAGCGGACTCCATAAGATTGTCGAGCTCGGAAATATCAAAATCCGTAATGGAAGCGGCTTGTGAAGGGGTTCCCTGGTCCGGTTTTTGTTCAGGTTTCTGCGCCGGTTCCTGCGGACTCCCCCCTTCTTCGGAAATTCCCAATAAGTCGGTTAAATCCGAGGACAGTCCCTGTTCGGGAGGGGGAAGGTCCTCCAGTTCCTCACCTTTTTCCGAGCGGATTTCTTTTTCGGAACCTAATGAGTCCAGGACGTCTTTAAACTGTTCAATATCTTCTAAACGCGGCATTTGACTCTCTATAACAAAGTTCGGTATGAATGGACATAATTATTAAAGTTTCTCTGCTAAAAGCATTGGCTTTTTTTTCCGAGAATCCTATTATAGTATAGTAATAAAATGAAAAAACTTAAAATATTTTTAGTGATTTTTATTCTCATTTCAGTCGTTTCCCCCCTTATCGCCCTGAATGAAACCTCTTTATACCTATATGTTCAGGAGATAGGAAAAGCCGGACCACCGCAGGTTTACGATGATTCGGTGATTTTTACGTATCAGGCCACGGGGAAGGTATACTATGTCGGTGCCCGTTTTGCGCATGAAAACTATACGACGCTGCATAAATATGTCAAGAACGCGAAAAACCTGTTTGTGCTGGTGATGCCCATTCCCGAGGATGTAACCCAACTGAAATACCGGATTGTGGTGGACGGGTTGTGGATGAAAGATCCCTTTAATGAAGCCACGAAAGAGGATGAGTTGGGGATAGAGTATTCACTGGTGATGCTGCCGCAGAAACACATGAAATATATTACCAGCCCCGAAATCTTACCAAACGGAATGGTGAAATTCACTTTAAAAGCAAGGGCGGGCAGCCGCGTGTTTATTGCCGGTGATTTTAACAATTGGGACCCGTTTACCAATATGATGCAGGAAGAGACCGAGGGATTGTATACCATCTCTTTAAAATTATACCCGGGCAGACACTATTATTACTTTCTGATTAACGGGAAGAGGATGATTGATCCGTATAATACCCAGGTATTCGCCGATAGGGACGGTTTGTCCGTTTCCGGTTTCTTTCTCCCCCGTTAGTACTATGTTCCCCGCTATTCTTCGGCTTCAGGTTCGGCTTCCTCTTTTTGAATGATTTTTTCCAAAATCAATCCCACCTCCACGGCCAGCGCCAGGCTTACCCGCAGGGCGTACTCCCCCGGTTTGGGAACATCAAGTGCCGTACAAAGTTTTTTGTAGGCGGCAATCTCCTGGTCTATCAGCTTTAGACACAGCTCCTTTTGCCCTGCCGCGTTCACTATTACTTCCCGGGTTTTATATTTGTCTTCCAGGGCAAAGGAGAGGATGGACCTGATGCGGGCGAACTCCCGTGCCTGTTTGGTATACAGGGGCAGGAGTTCTTTCAGGTTGATATTGGCCAGGATGTTTTTTTCAATGTCCTTCAGGCTTTCACGTTTTTCTTCATTTATGAGGATCGAATAATTTTTCTGTATATTTTCAAAAATATTGGCGAAGGTTGCCTTAAAGTTTCTGTAAAAGGATTCGGCCTTTTTTTTATCTTTTATATTCGGGGACAGTTTTTTCATTGTCTCCCGTTCGCGTTTATAGATAAAAATCTGGGTAAGAATCATCTTTACCGCCTGTTTGTTTTTATACTCGGGATTTTCCTTTATTCTGGCCAGTACATCGGCGATTATAAGATTTATATCGTTCTGATTTCGGGCAGCCGGATTTTCTTCCTTGGTAAAAGAGAATCCAAGTGAGCCGGACGCAAACAGGCGCTGGAGGAGCACAAGAAAGATGATGATATTCAGATCATTATTTTTTTCCCGCAGCTCATCAAAACTGAGTGACTTGAATTTCATCTCTTCCAGTGTAGTGAACAATGGGTTAAGCAGGCTTGTTTTATACTCGGCAATTCCCGATTCCACCGCGAATTTCAACCCGGTGACATGTCTGTTAAGTTTTTCGCCATCCAGATTGAAGTAATCAACCAGTTCACTTATTTTTAAAGCTGATTTTGTGATATCAACCCAGTCCCCGCTGATTCGATTGTTTAGTTCATGCATAAGGGCTATAATAGTATGCTTTTCTCAGGCTTTCAAGAGTATGTAAACCTTTTCTTAGTGGTCCAAACCGTGGACCTGGGGGACGGATCAAACAAAGGCATAC
>CAZWKE010000054.1:0-15008 GCA_964634205.1 uncultured Spirochaetaceae bacterium | reverse complement strand
GGCCGTACGGCCTAGGTTATGCGTTCCCGCGCCTGTTTAATCAGATCAACCAAAGTTGTCATTTTTGCATGTGGGGGCGCATAGAGGTGTGCAAGTTCATGCGCCTGAAAATTATCCTTCAGGTATTTTTGAATATTAAAGCTTTCAAACCAGCAGTCGATTATTTTTTTACACGGCAGCCCCTGTGCCTCACGACAGCAGTAGGTAAAAGCCAAATAATGCCCCAGCTTGCGGCAGTAGGTTGTTCTCTCATTGATTCCTTCCATCATCCGCCTCGTTTTTGTTTAAGATTTTCCGCGGCAAAAGTCCGCCCGCCGCGGAAAGTTTGCGCTTCTACCATTTTCCGGTCTTGGCTATTTTGGGTTTCGGGAGATTTTCTATAGCCTTTAAGGCGTCTCCCATCTCATGCTCGGGCAGCTCATAATCGAAGAGCTTGCCGGCAAAATAGCTTTCGTATCCCATCATATCCATCAACCCATGTCCGCTCATGTTGAACAGGATAACCTTTTCCTTGCCTTCTTCCTTGGCTTTCTTGGCTTCCTGGATAACGGCGGCAATCGCGTGGCTCGTTTCCGGGGCACAGATAATCCCTTCGGTGCGGGCAAACTGAACGGCCGCGGCAAAACATTCAAGCTGGTGGATGGCCCGCGGGGTAAGGAGACCTTCGATAATCCCCTGGCTGACCAACGGCGCCATGCCGTGGTAGCGCAGTCCGCCCGCGTGAATGGGCGGCGGAATAAAATCATGTCCCAGGGAATGCATGGGCAGGAGGGGCGTCATTTTGGCGGTATCACCGTGATCATAGATAAACGGCCCTTTGGTCATGGTGGGACATGAGAACGGCTCAACCGGGATAATATCAATATCCGCCCCGTTGATCTTGTCATTAACAAAGGGAAAGGAAAGCCCGGCGAAATTGCTGCCTCCGCCGGCGCACCCGATGATGACGTTCACCTTTTTCTCTCCCATCTTTTGCAGCTGCTTCTTTGCCTCCAGCCCGATGATGGTCTGGTGCAGCATCACGTGATTGAGCACGCTGCCCAGGGCATAGCGGGTTTTTCCGCTTTTATCGCTGACCGCTTCTTCCACCGCCTCGCTGATGGCAATACCCAGGCTGCCCGGGGTGTCGGGTTCCTTGGCCAGGATATCCCTGCCCGCGTGCGTTTGATTACTGGGGCTGGCAATACAGGTTGCGCCCCAGGTCTGCATCATGATCTTGCGGAACGGTTTTTGATCGAAACTGATGCGCACCATATAGACTTTACAGTGCAGTCCCAACAGGGAACAGGCAAAGGCCAGGGCGCTGCCCCATTGGCCCGCGCCGGTTTCGGTAACGATGTTCTGTATCCCGAACTCTTTGTTATACCAGGCCTGGGCCACCGCCGTATTGGGCTTGTGGCTGCCGGGAGGTGATACACTTTCATTCTTATAATAAATCCTGGCGGGGGTGCCCAGGGCCTTTTCCAGAGCATACGCCCGGTGCAGGGGAGAGGGCCGCCAGCGCCAGAGGAGTTCCAGAATTCCTTCCGGAATATCGATCCATCTCTCCCGGCTTACCTCTTGCTCTATCAGGTTCATGGGAAAGACCGGGGCCAGCATATCGGGACTGACCGGATTTCCGTCCGGTCCCAGGGGCGGCTGCATGGGTGAGGGCAGATCAGCGGCAAGATTATACCACTGCCTGGGCATCTCATCCTCTGTCAGAAAGGCTTTTGTGGGCATGTTTTCCTCCTTGTATTATGGTGTATACGCCTATGCGCCTAACAAAACTCATTTATTACTTTTTTTAAAGCGGAGTTTTTCTTTTTCAGCTCACGCGATCCGCGTGTTATCTTGCACAAACTCACACCCAGTTTTTTCGAAATTACACGCTGGCTTTCACCTTTCTCCAACAGTTTCAGCAGTTCCCAGCGCAGAGAAAGCCTTTTTTGTTCACTTTCGGACAGTAACTCCCGTAAAAACCCCGTTATCATTCTTTTATCGTTCAGATGTGCAAACACCTCCGCAAGCTCACGTAATCCGTTCATAGTATTGTTTCTTTGTAGAGAAACAGTACTATGGAAAGGGATTTTATGTCAAGGTTGCGCCGCCTACCCGTCAGCAGCCGCCGGCTGCTTTTGGCGGGTTTTGCAGATAACTGCCGCGGTGTCTTGCATATTTTTTTATTAAGGGTACAATCAAAGGGAACGCAACGCTTAAAGGAGCCGCTATGGCCGATAATGTAAATATAATCGAATGCCCGTCCTGCGGTGCATCCATAAATGTAGAAGATGTACTTTCCCGAAAAATCGAAGGCAGCCTGCGTGAACAGATGGACACTGAATACAGGCAAAAACTCGATACCCTGCAAAAAAAAGAAAAGCAAATAGAAGAGCTGAAAAAAAACCACGAAGCCGCTATTGCCGCAGAGGTGGGCAAACGGGAACAGGCATTCAAAGAAGAACTTAACAAACAGTATCAAAGCGATTATGAAAAAAAGATGGCCATGCTGCAGGGCGAGCTGGATAAGAAGGGAAAAAAACTTCTGGACCTGGAAACAAAGGAGCTTGAGCTGGAAAAGCTGAAACTGCAGATGAAAAGCAAGGACAAGGAATATGAACTCAATTTGGAACGGGCGAAAATAGAGCTGCAAAAACAGTTCGAAGAGGAAATAGGCAAAAGAGAAGCGGAAAAATACGAGATGCGTATCCGCGAAAAGGACAAAAAACTGTCGGACCTGGAAAAACAGATTGATGAACTCAAAAGAAAATCGGAACAGGGGTCGGTACAGCTGCAGGGAGAGGTCCAGGAGTTGGCGATCGAGGATATTTTGCGGGAGCTTTTTCCCGGGGACGAGGTAAAACCCGTTCCCAAAGGGAAAAGCGGGGCGGACACGATTCTCTGCGTGCATCCGGACAGCGAGCACACGGCCGGAAAAATAATGTATGAAAGCAAACGCACAAAAACCTTTTCCTCATCCTGGATCGAAAAATTAAAAACCGATCAGCGCAGGGAAAAGGCGGATATCGCCGTGTTGGTCACCCAGGCCATGCCGGCGGAGATAGAACACATCGGTAACCTTGACGGGGTGTGGGTCTGTTCCTTCGCGTTCCTTAAACCCCTCTCGGTGCTGCTGCGGGACGGCGTATTGAACGTACACCAGGCCCGCACCATTCAGAAAAACGCCAGTGACAAAATGAGTCTGTTATATGATTATCTAACCGGTAATGAGTTCAAAATGCAGATAGAGGCCATGTTGGAAGGGTTTATGCACCTGAAACAGTCGATAGACAAAGAAAAGCTGGCCATGGAAAAACTCTGGAAAGAGCGGGAAAAACAGCTGGAGAAAGTGCTCTTAAGCACCACCCAATTCTACGGTTCCATAAAGGGGATTGCCGGTTCCGGTGTGCCTGAGATCCGTATGTTGGAACTGAATCAGGAGGGGAAGTAATATGCGGACAATCATCGGTCCGGGACTCCCGAATGTGCCCTGGGAGGACAGGCCCGCCGGATGCCATGAGGCAGTGTGGCGCTATTCCAAAAATCCCATCATCGTGCGTGATGCCATTCCTTCGGCCAACAGTATTTTCAACAGCGCCGTGGTCCCCTTTAAAAACGGGTTTGCCGGCGTATTCCGCTGCGACGACCGGTCACGCCGCATGCAGCTTCACAGCGGATTCAGCACGGACGGTATTCACTGGACACTGGAAAACGAGCGCATCCGGTTCCAATGCGACGACCCGGAGATTGGCCGGTTCGATGTGGGTTACGATCCCCGGGTGGTACGGCTGGACGATCGTTATTATGTTTCCTGGTGCAACATGTACCACGGGTATACCATCGGCATGGCGTATACCGATGATTTTAAAATCTACCACCAGCTTGAAAACGCCTTTGTGCCCTTCAATCGAAACGGTGTCCTGTTCCCCCGGAAGATCGGGGGCAAATACGCCATGTTACACCGCCCCAGTGACGCGGCGCATACCCCGTTCGGTGATATCTTTTACAGCGAAAGCCCGGACCTGATCCACTGGGGCTGCCACCGTCATGTCATGGCCCCTACGGTCGGCTGGCAGTCCACCAAGATCGGCGCCGGTCCCGTACCCATCGAAACAAGAGAGGGTTGGTTGTTATTTTATCACGGGGTGCTGACTTCCTGTAACGGATTTGTGTACAGCATGGGTGGGGCGCTGCTGGACCTGGAACAGCCCTGGAAGGTCATCCGCAGAACGGTTCCCTACCTGCTCTCACCGCAGACACTCTATGAATGCGTGGGAGACGTCCCTAATGTGGTCTTCCCCTGTGCCTCACTGCAGGACGCGGACACCGGCCGCATCGCCGTCTATTACGGAGCGGCTGATACGGTACTGGGACTGGCCTTTACCCGGGTGGATGAGGTGCTGGAGTTTTTGCGGCATAATTCCAAACCCTGGGATTAAACCACAAAGAGAAGCGTGAAATAGACAGGCGCAAAAACACGCAGTCCCCCACCATGCGTTTTCAGCTTGCAGGCGTTGATCACCATATCGGCCTCAAGTATTTTTTCGGCTGCGGCGACCTTTTCCCTGCCCGTACTCTCTCCTCACGTCTATGATTTATACCGTGTTTTCCATCATCCGCGCGTTATTTTCCGCCCCCCGGCTGTCCCCGGCCACAAACCGCCTGAACTCATCCCGTAACTTCAACGTAAGCCTCCCCGGTTTACCGCTGCCGATAGAGCGTCCGTCCGCCGACGTGACCGGCATGACCTCCGCACCCGAACCGGTAATGAAACACTCATCCGCGGTATACAGATCATAGCGACTCTGTGCTCCCACGCGGCAGGGAATGGAAAGCCCGTCCGCCAGATCAAGCACGGTCCGGCGTGTAATCCCGTCCAGCGCTCCCCGGGTGGTGTCGGGGGTGTAAAGGATTTCATCTTTGATAATAAAAATATTGTCCGCGGTACATTCACAGATAAATCCCTGAGGATTAAGCAGCACCGCCTCCAGACAGCCCGCCTGTTTTGCCTCGATTTTGGCCAGAATGTTATTGAGGTAATTCAACGATTTTATCCGCGGATCAAGCCCGTCCACAGCCAGCCTGCGGGAAGCGGCCGTCACCACACTTATGCCGCGCTCATACAACTCCGCCGGATAAAGGGCAATATCATCCACAATAATAATCACCGTGGCCCGGGGACATTTCCCCGGATCAAGTCCCAGGTCTCCCCTGCCCCTGGTGACCACCACCCTGATATAGCCCTCGGTTTTTTCATTGAGCCGCACCACCTCCTCAATAGCCGCGAGCAGCTGCGGCGGCGGCAGGGGAATTTCAAGCAGAATGGCTTTGGCGCTGGCATAGAGCCGCAGCACATGCTCTTTCAGTTTGAATACCTTTCCGTTATAAATCCTGATCCCTTCGAACACCCCGTCTCCGTAAAGCAGTCCGTGATCAAAAACCGAGATACTCGCGTTTTCCTTATCATAATACTGCCCGTCGATATAGACCTTCATGTTTTTACCTCCTCATCATTAAAAATATCCCGCAGCAGATGGTAGTTGCTGCCGAACCTGCGAATCAGCAGCTCATCAAAGCGCGACACAATCTTCATGATGTAAATGTCGTGTTTTACATAATCTTCCGCCAGGGTCACAAATCCTTTGTTCCTGCTCCATGCCCCCTGCACGCTCCCGTCCTGTAAGACGGTTGCCATTAAAGCCTCTCCGGCGTCCGCTACCAGAACGAATCCACGCCCGCCCTTTTCCGCGTAAATCGTGTTTTCGATGGGATGATAGAACATGCGTCCCACCGCATCACCGGCCTCGCCGAAGTGAACCACGGCGATTTTTACCCCCCGCTCTTGGCGCGCGTTTAATGCCTGCTGCAGCTGTTCCAACTCCTGTTTCCATGAGGAAACAAGGAGGGTATCTTCAGCGGCCGCTATCATGCGCCGCGCTTTTCCCAGAAAATCACCGTAATGCGTCATGTTCCAGATATACGACAGATCGGTTTCCTGTTTTACCCGGGGAAGATCTTGCTGAAGCAGAGAGATTGTTTTTTCCATCTTCCCCCGATAATTTTCCAAAAACTCTTCCGGTGGAACAGGGATATACTGCTTCTTTCCCTCAAGAGACAGCTCCGCCACCACCCCCTTTTCCGTCAGCCTGCCCAGAACCTCATATATTTTTGAACTGGGCAGTCCGCTGTATTTTGCAGCCTGGTAGGCGGTGATCGGGTTTTGTCTTAACAGGCAAAGGTATGCTCGTGCCTCATACTCCGAGAAACCGATCTGCAGCAGATGTTCAATTATATTCACTACCATAGTAGTTATGAATAATACATAACGGACGCCTTGTCAAGTGCAGAAATTTATTCGCGGGACAAATCCTGAGCCTGCTGCGTATCGGCGAACAGGGATTTCCTTATTCGTCTTGTAAAACATTGGATACCGTATTATAATTATTACTTATTCGAAATGTCGTATGTCGCTAGCCGATTTACTCGTGAGGTACCCATTGAAAATTCCGAACATAGGTGATCTGGCAAATAAATTTAATGCTCAGTTAAAAGCCCGTACCGCAAAAACCGTGAACTTTCTGAATACTCTTCCCAACAAGGCATTTTACCTGTTTTTTATCGGGCCCCGGGAAAGTAAAAATGCTTCCGCTAAAAACAGTATTTTGCAGAAAACCGCACAGTATCTGGCCCATGCCGAACACAGTGAGCAAAACCTTGTTTTTCACCTTGATGCCGGCATTCTTCTGCTGACGCATGATTTTGATTTTGTTCTCGGCTGCTTTCTGCAGGTAAAGGAGCTGCAAAAAGAAAGGGGCGAAAAAGCTTCCGGGGAGGTATGCATGGGCGCCGAACTGTGTATTACCGGCAATGACGCTTTTTCCTCGCATTTTAATTCCTGCCTGCTGCGCGTAATAACGATTGCCTATTTGAATACGGACGATTCCCTGCTTATAAGCCGGGGTATTTTTGAGGTGCGGAAAAAATCCTTAACGGCAAATAAAAAAATACGTCTGCAAAAATACCGGGAATTTCGCTTTGCCGAAGAAAAAGCCCCCACTGCTATTTACCAGTTAGACACTCGCCACAAAAAAATGCTTTTTCCCTCCACCGTGCGATACAGGGGGAAAACCCTGTCACGCCTGGCGCTGGCCCTGGTCATCGGTGCGGCTGTTTTTCTTTTCCCGTTTCTCCGGGTCAAGGTGTTCCAGCCCGTACGGGTTATACTGCGCGGCAAACTGCCCGCAAAGGTATATATCGATTACAAAGACGACGCCCCCATCACCGGTATATGGGACCCCGTATACCATGGATACACCGTGAACGATGAGGTGCTGCCCGGGAAGCATATTCTGTTTTACGATGAAAATACCGACAAACGACATTTCCAACCAATCCTTATCCGTGACGGTGACAACCCGATTTTGCTGCAGTGGCAGGAAACCAAGCTCCCCTATACCTACCTCTGGATCGATTATAAGGATAAAAGCAAATGGGACTCCGGCCAAACCAGTAAGACCACCTATGTCATCTACGATCGGGAAACCTTTGAGCCGCTGGTTATTAATGCGGTAATTGAGTTAAAGGTGAAGGTACAGCCGCGGAAAAACGGTCTTCTCCGCTTTCTTTTTAACTGGAAGGTAACGGAAAACGATCATGTCCGCAGCCAGGGCGGGCGGATCATCGACCGGGATCCGGGGGTAAAAAAAGTCTATAAGGAAAACACGGTGCTTATGAGTAAAAATGATTATACATTTTATCATTACAGCATACGGATCGACGAACGGTTCTTCAGGTTTTATGTCAACTCATCATTTATTGAATATTTCTCGCGCATTACAGCGGAATAAAGATTACATACGCAGCATCACCAGGTTTACGAACTGAACCCTGCTTTGCACGTTCACCTTTTTATAAATACTGTAGATATGACTTTTCACCGTACTGCCCGAGAGCTCCATATCATAGGCGATCTCTTTGTTGCTTTTTCCCTGAAGTACCTCAAGGGCTATCTCCTGTTCCTTGGCCGACAGGCCGAACTGTTCGAAAATAAGCCTGATTTTATCGGGATTTTCAATCGTCTGCTGCTGATAATATATGGACTGGTTTTTCAGAATAGAAAAGAAAAAAAGCGGAATAAGAACGTACAATGCAAGTGAAAAACCGGAAACATGTTCATACAAAAAATAATAGGTGATCTCACCCAAAACGGATATGATAATCAAAAGGAGGTTCAGTACCAACAGTCTGAAAGCAACGTCCCGTTGTTCAAACTGCAGTTTCTCCAACAGGAAGACCAGTTTGTTCAGGGCAAGAAACGAGGAGAACAAAAAAACACAAAAAAGCACCGCAAGCGTGATGAACCAGATTAGCGGCAGCACAACCGTCAGCACAACAAGACCGATAGAGAAAAAATATCCCCCCAAAAGCATGCGCTCGATGAACCGGTATGATCGCAAAGCAAATCTTTTCCGTAGGTAAAAATAAAAAAATACCACGAATGACAGCATTCCAAGCGAAAAAAAGGCGAAAAAAACGGTCCTGAACTGCTCAAAGGAAAGCGCGGAAAGATTGAGGATAAAAATCGAGTAGCTTATTCCCGCGCAGAGAAGACCGGTAAGTGAAGCGATCAACAAAAGGAGAATTCTGCTTTTATACTTGTACTGATAATACACAAGGGAGGTTATGGTAATCGTCCCCATACTGTTGAGGATAAATGACAAAATAAACAGTAACTGCAGCATCTTCCCCATTATAAAATAAAAACCCGCGGCTAGACAACAAAAAGCGGGTGAAATTTCTATTGTTCTTTTATCCCGGATTTACTATAATAATATAAATTAAAAAGTAACAAATAAATCGGGGAACCCAATGTTTAAAAAACCGCATATTCTCATAATAGAAGACAACCCTGATCACCGTGAACTTCTTGAGGACTATCTGAAAGCAAACCACAAGGTTACCCATGCCGACGACAAAGAACAGTCCCTGTCGTTGATAAAAGAAAACAAATTCGATATGGTGGTGCTCGATTATTATCTGAACAGCAGATTTTCGGGACTGGATGTGTTGAAGGAAATCCGGCGGGACTACCCCGAACTGCCGGTTATCATGGTTACCGCGTACGGTAATGAAGACCTTGCGGTCGACGCCATAAAATCCGGAGCAAGGGATTATATTCGAAAAACGCTGGATAAGACCTTTATCAAACGCATCATAAAAAATATGGACGAAATCCTGAAACATAAACATGATTTCATCTCCGATGAAAAACAGTCCCTGCTTGATTTCTTTGTTTTACATGAGAAGGAGTTTCACAAGGCCTGGTACAACAAGATAGCGGCCAGCAAGAAACAGCTGGGTCTTTCCAGGGAGATCAGCGTTACGCACGAACTGTTAAACAGGTTGTTTAAGATCTTTCTGGCGGATATTCAAAACGACAGGGCTTCGGTAACCCTGAATGTATTGAAAAAAATGGTCTGGACACAGTCCTCGAAGATGGGCTCACTTATTCTGGTTGAGCTTTTAAACAAATCATTTAAGGAGGTTACGAGGGAACTGGTCTTTACCCATTTCCCGACCTCATTCGAAGGCCGGGCTGCCTTTATGAAAAGGGTAAGCAGGCTGGTCGATGAAAACGATCTGGAATTAAGCAAGGAGTATGAACGTATCATCGACACCTCAACCGAAAAGATGCTTGAGGCGGAACGCCTCTCCACCAAACTCCTTGTTATGCGTACACTGCAGCATGAAATCCGCCAGCCGTTGAGTTATATTTTTAATTCCATCGAAATGATCCTGGAAGATGATGATACACATGAACATAAACAGGTCTTAACAACAATCCTAGAGCAGGCAAAGAAAATCGACATGCTGCTCACTACCCTGGAAAAGGACAGCCGAATGCCCTTAAAGGATTATGCCGACAAACTTCCCATGATCGATATTTCCCTCGACAAGGACCGGAAATAATGGAAAGCAAAAAAATCCTGATTGTGGAAGATGAAAAAATCCTGCTTGATCTCTATTCTTCGGTTTTAACACACAGGAAACACCAGAATAAATACCAGGTGTCCAAGGCGGCAAACGCCCAACAAGCCCTTGAACTCGCGGCCGAAAACTCATTCGATCTTATATTAACCGATTATCACCTGCCCGGTGAAGACGGTATCAACCTGATAAGAAAAATTAAAAAACTGTCGGATTCCACCCAATTCATCATTATCTCCGGGTATCTTTCCCCCTTCATTATACAGTCAGCCATGGAGGCCGGCGTCTACACCTGTCTGAAAAAACCGTGCAGTATTAAAACAATCGTCGCTGCTATCCAGAACGTGCTTTCCGTACAGGAGGACGACACGATTTTTAAACGTCAGATCGAGGTGGTACTGGAAAACTTTGTTCAGAAATCCCTTTTTATAACCCCCGAACACCGGATTATCGGGGTAAACTCAACCCTGAATGACGCATTCCCGGAAAGCACGGGGAAAAAATGTTTTGAGGTTTTTTACCGGCAAAACGCCGCCTGCGCTTACTGCAAACTGCCGGAAATAATAGAAACAAAATCCAGCCGGACAATTGTTCAGCAGATTTCCCGGAATGGGAACGGTTCGAGCGACGGTACCCACTGTTTTCTTTACGATGAACACATCGAACCCTGGAGGGACAGCAAGGGACATATCCTGGGATTTTTAATCAGCCTGCTGCCCGCCCGCAGGATTCTCTCCGCGGACAAAACCAAAGAGACGCAGGAAAGCAAGACAGAGAATAAAGACTTTTTTATTATTGCCATTGATGGAAAGGGAGAGATTGTTTTCGCCGATGAATTATTTTGTGCTTTTTTGGAAGTCCCGCATCATGAAATAAAACAAAAATCAATCTATGATTTCTTCCATTCCTATTTTATCGAATACCTGAAAAAACAGGAACTCGACTTTATGGAATTTGTTACCAAGAATATTGACAGGCAGGTAAAACTGGATTTTATAAAACAACAGACCCGGCGGCGCCAAACCATGCTCTGTGAATTCTTTCATACCGACAAATCAGCGCCAGGGGAATGGCGACTTATAATGGTATGTGTAAATGATGAAAAAATAAACCGGCTTACCAAACTGATAGAGTTTGAACGTGAGTCATCCAAAACACTTATCTCAGGACAGTTCGATATGGCGATTACCCTGGATAAAGAACAGCGGATACAATCGATCAGCAACAACTGCTTGGAAAAATTGAAAGCCAAAAAGTCCGAGCTTATGGGCAGGAATATAAAGGAACTGCTTCCGCTGGAACACGATCTGGTGAGTTTTAATCGTGCCGTTACACAGGTGATGACCTTAAAGGACGTGTACAATCTCCGGTTGAATATCAGCTTCAACGGCACAAAGATTTCCAGTCTGGTGAACATCAGCGGCATACGCAACTCCTACAATAATGAGATCGGGTATGTCCTGATTCTCAAGGACATAGATAAAGAACTGCAGATGGAGGCCACCCTAAGCAGTATCGAGCGTATGCAGGCCCTGGGCAAACTGGCCGCGGGCACCGCCCATCAGATAAACAATTATACCAATACCATCGCCGGAAGTTCCGAGTTGTTGGGTCTGCTGCTGCATGAAAACCTGGATAAAAACTCGGCCCTGCTTCAAGAGGCGAATGAGTTCCTTGATCTCATCCGTGTCAGCCTCTCACGGCTTACCGGGCTGACACATCACCTTACCACATTTGCCCGGGCCCAGCAGGCTCCGGTTATTTCCCCGGGAAACATCAACAAGATAGTGCAGGATGCGCTGTTTCTTATTCAGTCCTCTATCACCAAGAAAACAATTACCTTGAAAACCTTTTTTGATGAAAGCATTCCATCCGTATATTTTTCTCCCCTGCATATGGAACAGGCCGTTATCAACATTATCATGAACGCCGTTGACGCTGTTGATGCCAAGCATGGTGTAATTTTTATAAAAACATTTATGGAAAAAAACAGGGCTTGTATCAGTATTACCGACAATGGGCCGGGAATACCGGCCGAGATCAAAGACAAGATATTTGACGCATTTGTCACCACCAAGCCGTCCGGGGTGGGCACCGGACTGGGATTAAACGTCACCAAGGGAATTATCGACTCCTTAAAAGGAAGCATTGAGATAGATTCTCCCTCCGGCAGGGGAACTACCATGGTACTCAAGATTCCGATCTTAAGACAAGAGGAAATCGTGTGAGCGGGGAAAAAAAGGAACCGGGCTTAAGTGAATTCCTCTTAAAGCACCGCCAGCAGTTTATTCAGAAATGGCGCGGCTTGGTGGAAGGCAATCTGGAGGATGAGATTAAAAATGAATACCGTTTTGATACCACGGATTTTAACGAGTTGTTTTCGGCTTATATTGACGGGAGTATATTGGGTAATGCATCCAACTCCGGGGAAAATGAGGCGCATTTTGTAAAACAAAAAATAAACCAGGGATGGCCGCTTTCGATAATGAGTATCATCAATATTCATTTTATGGCTACGGCCCGTGAAATGGTTCGCGCATACTACCCCGACGCCTTTAACGCCCGCATGGAATACCTGGAGGCGCTTTCGGAGCGAGTGCTGCACAACGAGATTGTACTGTTCCAATCGTATGAGAACTACGTCAGCAACCTCAACACCCAGCTCCGGGAGCAGGCAGAGACACTGACGCAAAAGAACACCAATTTAATAGAGTTTATCGATCTGGCTACTCATCAGCTTCAGGCGCCCCTCTGGTCTATTCTGGGATTCACGTCCAAACTGCAGCGAAAATATTATGCAACAATGCAGGAACAGGGAAGACACTACCTGAACCGGATTTCCGCGAATGTGGCGGAGATGCATCAGTTGATAGAGGATATGACGGCCATGCTGCTCATCGACCAGGAATCCATGAAAAAGCACACCGTATTCCTGCACGACGTGCTGCATGAAAGTATAAAAAGATTGCATTCGGAAAATGACGACAAGGTATCGGTTATCGGAGACATGGATTCTCTGGCCATAAACGGTGATCCCTATCACCTGCGGCAATGTTTTTATAATATTCTGAAAAATTCCGCCCAGTATACAAAGAATGAAAAATCAGCTACCATACATATTCATTACAAAATAAATCCCGACCTGCATCTCTTTTTTGAGGACGACGGTATAGGCATAGCGGATGAATACCGTGAGCTTGTTTTTAAACCGCTGGAACGCTTGAAAGAAAAAGAGGTGGTGGGTACCGGCATGGGTCTCACTTTGGCCAGAAAGATAATTATCGGCCATAAAGGCAGCATCCTGCTGGAAGACAGTATTTACGGTGGAGTACGCGTGCACATCAGATTCCCGCACACCATCATCAAGAAACCTTAAGGAGGAAACCAAAAGACGAACTATGGATTACCGTCAGCTTGAAACGATTTTATTGGTAGAAGACAATGAGGACCACATTGAACACACGATGGATGCCCTGCACGAAGGCGGCCTGGTAAACAAGATCATTGTGATTAAAGACGGCAAAAGCGCACTGGATTATATGTACCGGAGGGGTGAATATCAGGACCCAAAACAATCACCCCGGCCCTGCCTCATCCTGCTTGATGTAAAACTGCCGAAGATGAGCGGTTTTGAAATTCTGGAGACATTAAAAACCGATTCCGAGTTTAAGGTCATCCCCGTAATCCTGCTTACCACAACCGGAAACAAGGAGGACATAGATCGCGGAGCACGCCTGGGGGCAAATGACTATATCGTAAAGCCCGTCGAGTTCGACAACTTCATGCACAAGGTCAAAGGGCTTGGCAAATACTGGGCGTTGATCAGCAATCTGACCGATACGTGACATGATCGACGAGGATTTTTTAAAGCGGCAGCCGGAGCAGCTGTTACAAAGTCTTAATTTGCTTCCGCAGGAGGTGGTGTTTATTCGGAAGGATTATACCATTTTCCGGATGAACACCGCCAAAATAAAACAGCACCCGAAATTGAGACCGGGCATGAAATGTTACGAGGCCTTTGGTTTCCACAATGTGTGTGATTTCTGCCTGGCCGGGCAGGCAGAAAAAATCGGTTCTTATATTAAAAATCCCGTCTGCGTGATGACGGGCAAAAAGAAAAACAAACCCCGGCATATCAATATTATTATCAATGCTCTGTGCGGGCCGGACAAACAAATCTATGGTTTTATAGAGATTATCGATAATGTAGAGGCCCTCTATCAGAGCCACGACCAGTTGGAATACCTGAACAAAGAGTATGAAAGCGTTATCTACGCCCTCTCTCATGACCTACGCTCACCGTTGATCTCTATTGAGGGTTTCTTGCGCAAGCTTAAGAAAAGCCGGCAGAACCCGGATGCAAGCGATATCTTCGACCACTGCCTGGGGCGGATACACGCCAATGTAGAGGCCATGAACAACCTGGTGAATGTGCTGCTTGATACCTCCCGCATCATCACCGGAAAGCTTGATCTGCAGGAAGTGGATATGGAGACGTTCCTGGAGCACCTGGCGGAAGACATCCGTATCCACGCGGCGGAACGAAACGTCAAGATAGAAATGAAAGGTGATTTTGGGATTGAGCTGTGTGATAAAATCAGGATCCGGCAGGTGTTTTCAAACCTTATTGACAATGCAATCAAACACAGCGGGGGTGCCGACAATCTCACCATCGAGATAGGCACCGACGGTGTTATTTATTGGGTAAAAGACAACGGCCCGGGAATGGCCCCCGAAATCAAGAACAAGGTCTTTGATCCCTTCATACAATCAACAAAGACCGACGGAAACAGCTTCGGCATGGGCATGAATATTGTTCATAAGATCATCCAAAAACACAACGGTGATATCTGGGTGGAGAGCGAGGAAGGCAAAGGTACCACCGTTTATTTCAGCCTGAAACCCGAGCAGCCGGAATAGGGATCTGAGGTGGGTATTTTGGTTTTACGTGGGGCAAACCACACAGCCGGCCTGCCCGTTTGGGCTCTATTCCCCCCGGCCCTTTGCCCGCCTTTTCGATTGTAACAGATCCTGCAGCTGTC
>CAZWKE010000053.1:0-16640 GCA_964634205.1 uncultured Spirochaetaceae bacterium | reverse complement strand
ACGGCAGGGTGGATTTCCTTTACTGTGTCCGAAGTATTGGAGTTGATTATCTGGTTAAGCTGGATTCTGCTTTGGATACCGCACTTCTTGAAAATATTATAGATATGGTTGTCCACGGTACGTTTTGAAATACCGACGGCATAGGCTATCTCCTTGGTACTTTTTCCGGTAACAAGCAAACCGGTTATTTCGAATTCACGTTCGGTAAGCCTGTATTTTTTTCGAAAGTATTCGGTAAGGCGGTTTCTGATGCGGTATGGTTCATGATTAAAGTATTTGGCGGCAAAAGGAATAAAAAGAATACTGACGGTGAACACGTACGATGCCTGCGGCAGGTTGTTCAGAAAACGCAGGAATTGCAGTTCCTTAAGATATTCGATAAGAATATCGACCGGAAGCACTGCGCAGAATAAGGCGGTGATCACAGCGAAAACACGAATCGCCTGGCGCAGGTACGCATCCCCGATGTTGGAAAAATTGACCAGGCAAAACACAAGCCCGTACAGAATCATGCCGCAGCAAAGGAAAATAAAAACAAATACAACAAAAAGCATATCAGGGAATACGATATCAAGGATACCCAGTACGCAGGCAAAAAAAACGGACCCGGCGCAAAATATCCGCGTCGGGTTGCGCATCTGACTACCGAACAGTGAATGATAGAAACGCGGAGCCGCATTGAGGAAAAGCAAAAAAGCGCAATCACGGATAATAATGTATATAAAATGAGAAAAAGGCGTATATATCTCCATTAGACCAAAATATTGCCGCAGCACGAAAGCAACCAGGAACCCGAGCAGTGAGAACTGGAAGAGAATAAAAAAGCCGACCACCTTGTTGCGATACCTCTGAAAAATACCGATATTGATACCGATGGTGATTGAACAACATACGATAGAGACCTGATATAAAAATAAAATTATCTGTTTCATAAAATACTCTATCCAGCGGCCCGGCCGCGCTGTGCTCACAATTCCGGGCCGGTTTTTTTTTGAGGCCGCGGCTTATGCCTGCTTGATCTCAAGCAGGGTGCCGTCCGGGTCCATACAGAAGAAAAACCTGCCGCCGATAATCTCAGTGATCAATGGGGCGCCGGCGGAACGCAACCTCTCATAACATACGGTGACATCATTCACCTCCAGGGCCAGGTGGTTGGTACCGCATTGACGCAGCGCCTCGGCCAGCGAAGCGGGGACAACCTTCCTTTTCCACGGGACAGAGGGCATGAGTACCTCAATACTCACCTTACCGTCCGATATGACGGCCCCTTTAATCTCGAACTCCGGCTTTTCAAAACGTCTTGTCTCCGCAAAGCCGAAGTGCTCCCCGTACCACCGGAGGCTTGTGTCCAGGTCGGTCACACTGATGCCGATATGCGTGATACTTCCCTTTGTCTCACTCATGTATTCACTCCATTGGGATAGATCAGGACCTTCAGGCAGTCCTCTCCCCGGGCCGCGGCGTTGAACCCCTCCCCGATTCGTTCCAGGGGAAAGCGGTGGGTGATCATGTCATCCACCCGTACCCTGCCGCAGCGGAGAAGCTCCAGGGCCTGCCTATTGTCCAGCGGGGCGGCCCCGTAACAGGTTTTGATGGTCACGTCGTTTCGCCAGAACGGATTAAAGTCGATCCCGATCTCTTCACCTGGTTTTGGTACGGCGAAAAACACAATGATTCCGCCCTTGTCTACGCAGGCAACCGACTGTCTGGCCGCGGGCAGCGCACCGGTGCAGAGGATAACCTTGTCTGCCGGTCTGCCGTTGTTAAGCTCGCGGACCGCGGCCCCCACGTCAGCAGCGGCATTCACGGTGTGCTCCGCGCCGTATCGCGCTGCGGCCTGCAGCCGCAGCTCATTCACGTCGGTGGCGATGATCCTCCCGGCTCCAAGTGCCTTTGCCAACTTTATCATCAGCAGACCGATGATCCCGCTGCCCAGGATGACCACGCTGTCTCCGGGTTTAAGCTTCGCCGCCCGCAGGCCGCGCACGGCCGTGCCCAGGGGCTCGACAAAGGTGGCCTGGTCGTAACTGACCCCCTCCGGCAGTAAAAAAGTACCGGTCTGCAGGCTTTTCCCGCTTATTTTCAGAAACTGGGAAAATCCCCCGGGAGTATGATTGTTTACCTTCTGAAAAACCTCACAGGCGGTTTCATGCCCGTTCAGGCAGTAATGACAGCCGCCGCAGGGCACATGGTGCGTGGAAAAAACGCGGTCTTTTTTTTTAAATCCGGTTATGCCGGCCCCGGTTTTCACCACCTCACCGCAAAGTTCATGCCCCAGCACCAACGGCGCCTTTTTTATACGGTACCATTCCATGATATCGCTGCCGCAGATACCACAGGCAGCCACCTTAACCAGAATTTCATTCTCTCCGACAGCCGGAACGTCCATCTCCTGCACCTCCACCCGGCTGTTGCTGTAATACATACCGACTTTCATGTCAGCCCTTGTTTTTCAAATCGAGGTACATCTCATATGCTTTATCGGGTTTCATTCCGTTGTGCACCACCCCGCGTACGCACTTGATCATGGCCACGGGCGCTTCGGACTGAAAGATGTTCCTGCCCATGTCCACCCCGGCGGCGCCGTCGCGAATGGCATTGGCTGCCATGGCCAGCGCGTCCTTTTCCGGGATCTTCTTGCCCCCCGCTATCACAATCGGTACCGGGCAGGCCGCGGTGACCGTATCGAAATCCTCTTCCACATAATAGGTCTTAACGTAGGTTGCCCCCAGTTCGGCCAGCATGCGGGTGGCCAGGCGCATGTACTTGGCGTCGCGCACCAGTTCTTTGCCCACCGCCGTCACGCCCAGGGTGGCGATCCCGCAGCGGTTGCCCATGTCGATCAGCCTGGTCATGTTATGGATGCTTTGGGTTTCGTACTGGCCGCCCACGAACACCTGCACGGCCATGGCCGCTGCGTTCAGGCGTACCGCCTCATCAATATCCAGGGCGATCTGTTCGTTGGAAAGCTCCTTTAAAATACTGGGCCCTCCGCTGGCGCGCAGCACGATCCCATTGGTGTAGGTGGGGGGGATGATCGAACGCAGGATCCCCCGGGTAAGCATTAGGGTGTCGGTATAGGGCAGAAGGGGCAGGATGGTAACGTCTATGCGCTCCAGTCCCGTGGTCGGTCCCTGGAAATACCCGTGGTCAAAGGCCAGCATCACGGTCTTTCCGGACTTGGGATTAAATATCTTCGACATCCGGTTTTGCAGCCCCCAGTCATACGCGTTCAAGCCCTTTAAAAAAAACGGCTCGCTTTTCGCCGGGATGTCCGTATAGTATTCCTTTTGTTTCTTGGAGTGATCGGCTTCAGGCATGGTAAGATCCTTTCTTTATACTGTTTTTTTACGCGGGAAAGCCGGGCGGCCCGCAAAAACACCTACAGGAGGAGAACAAGCGGCCCTGTCTCTATAAAAAACATGCGTTACCGGTCCTATCCTGAGATTTCCCGCAACACGTCCCTGTAATACCAGGGTTCATGTAAATATAAATGAAATGTCAGATTACTGCAACGAACCTTGCGGAAAAAAACCGGATCCGCCGATCACTTCTTAAACGTATATACGCTCCAGTCTCCCGCTCCTTTTTTGTCAAGCGGTACACCGAAAACAATCCGTTTTCCGTCCGCGGCCAGCGCGACGCTGAATCCGGCCAGTACGCCCTTGGTATTGTACGCAATACCCTGGTATGTATACTTTTCCCAGAAACCCTTTGTGCTCACGTAAGACATTAACCCGCCGGAGTAATCTTTTCCGCCGGTACCGGTCACAAGGGTTTTTCCGTCCTTACTGAAGGCCAGGGAAGAACCGACGTCACTTTGATCAAACGTGTTCTGTAAGAAAAAATTGAACGTGAATTTATTTTGCTTCTTGTCATATCCGAAAAGGGCAATGGTCCCCTTATGGTTATTGTAGCCGGGGCAGGATACGGCAAAGATTTTACCGTCCTTGGATATGGCCACGCTGGTACCGAAGCGCTCGCCGCCCTTCAGTCCCGACGGCTTTATCGGTATTACCTTGATATCATTCACATCCCCCCAATTCCCCGATTTGGGACGGAGAAAGAGGTACGCGGCACCGCGCTGCTTGTCATATCCCGGTGCCCCAAAGAGGAGGATCGATCCGTCCCTCGTCATAGCCACACTCTGCCCGAACTCATCTCCCGGTTTGGGGTCGACGACACCAAGAGTAATTATTCCGATCTTACCCTTGCCCGACCAGTTGCCGGTACTGTGATTGTAGAGATACGCACCGCCCTGGCCTTTGTTTTTCCCCGGCGCGCCGAGCAGGACGTATTTTCCGTCATCCGAAATCGCCACGGACCTTCCCTTACGATCAGCCTTGCTCTCGTCGGGCGCCCCGAGTTGATATTTCTCAAATTCCACCTTGATCTTTTCCGCTTTGGGGTTCCATCCCTCTTTCGGCCGGGTGTAAACAAAGGCACGCCCGACAACATCCGTCACGCCGCCAGGTGCTCCGACAACTACCGTTTTTCCGTCGGGGGTCCCCGCCACCGCCGAACCAAAAAGCATGTTGTCCTGATACTGCTGGGGGATAAGAAACACCATCACCGACTTCTTCCCCTGCATCTCATAGAGACGGGCCATACCCACTTTGCCGGCTTTCTCAAAATCAGCGAACGGGGCCCCGGTCACCATGACATTAAAATCAGGTGAGGCCCAAACGGAAAATCCCAATGCGTCGATTTTAGCTTTCTTGGCACTGTCAAAAACACGGCTTTCCAGGCCGTTAAGAAACAGCGCTTTTGTATTGCCCTGGGCAGCCGCCCATGGGGCTGTAAGCGGCAGTAATAGTGCCGCAGCAATTATGGATAGCCATATTTTTCTCATAATACTCCTCCTGTAATAAATCATAGAGGGGAGGACAACACTTTGCAAGAAAAATCAGTTATTTCTCTTTCGCGTAGATCGGTGATTCGCGCAGGAACAGGGAGACGACCACTGCCACCACCATGAGTCCGACGATGCCCCAGAGGGGTACGGGCATGGAGCCGTCGGGGGAACGCAGGGCGTCCATGAGAAAGATAAAGACAATCCCCGAAACCTGGCCCATAAGAATGAGGAAGCTGTTGGATGTGCCCTCGGGTGCGGGGTGGCTGATCTCGGCACCATATTGAAAACCGATGGGGCCGGAGGAGAGGAGGAAGAAACCGAAGACAAAGCCGGAAACAAGAAGCACGGGATAACTCTGCGCCAGAATCAACCCTACCAGACCGGGGATAAGGCCGGCCAATGAAAGGACAATGAAGGGCTTACGCTGACGGATCTTGTCCGATAGAAGCGGCAGCACAAAGGCGCCGGTGATTCCGCCGGCCAGGATCAGGCCTCCGGTAACGCCCGCCTGTTCGGCGTTGAATCCGCGGGGGGCAAGTATCTGTTCGATCCAGGTGGTAATGCCGTTGAACATTCCCAACCCCAGGAAAAAGATAACAAGGAGAAGGATGAAACCCGAATCGGTGAGCATCTTCTTAAGACCGGTAAACACAAGCGTACGTACCTCGGAACCTGCGGGACCGGGTGCGGTACGGGGACGCTCCCGGGACGCCAGGACGAAAAGCGTAAAGGCGGCCGCGGCGGCGCAACCCCAGAAGACAAGCATGGTTTTCATACCCATGGCTGAGAGGAGAAGCGGGGTAAAGAACAGGCCGCAGAGGATGCCGAGGTACACCGCCATGGTCCCCAGACCCGCGGCAATGGCGCGTTCATCCTGGGGGAACCAACGGGCGGCAAGTTTGGTGATGGCGCCGACCACAAAGGGCTGGCCCACGGCAATGACCACCTGGAAAACGAAGACCAGGGCAAAATCATGGGCGAAGATCCCTCGCCCCAGCGCACCGACGGCGGTAAGCAGTGCCCCCAGGGCCACTGCCGGGCGGAATCCCTTGGTATCGATAAGCCAGGCTGCGGGGAGAACCGCGAGGACATAGACAATCATGAATACCATGGAAAGCAGACCGATGAGAAGCTCGGACACACCGTAGAAGGCTACGGCCGCGCTCGTGATCGGGGCAAAGGTGATCCAGGCAATCTGGTTCAACATCACCGCAACCATGAACACGGCGAGCACCAGCCACCGATACCCGTACACTTTAATTCCGTCGGCTTTCATAAAAACCCCCATATGATTGAAATGTGATACACTATAACCGGCTTTTAAAAAAATGATAGTAAAAGTCACACCGACTGTCAACACACCCCTGACTTGTCAGGCAAAATAAAAAACCAAATATAAATCAAGGTTTGATATTCGTTCTCAGCCGCGGAAAAATTACACCTGCGTTAGGATCAGTACGGAACAACATACCTGAGAACACGATCCGCGGCGATTAACCTTCTTCGGCGTCATGACACCCGGCACACAGGCTCATTTAAGATCGTAATAGGTCTTCAGTCCCTTGACTATAGCCGCCGTGATTTCTTCCTTGGTGCGCAATGTAGTGCTGAACGGCACAAGGCAAAAAATCTGCGTGCCGAGAGAAATCTCATCCGGCGGCGTTTTATATGGCGGAATTATCTCCAACTGGCCGTCAAGCGAAACGGTGAACGGCTTCCCTTCTTCATAAAGATCCCGAATGAAATTCCCGCCTGTATATCCCAGGGATTCGCGCAAATTATTCTGTATTTCGTTGCCTGTATACAGCGAACTCAGATCCACCAGCGCATACCGGTTATTCCCCGTCAGATCCAGCCAGGTATAATTCAAGTAGATATTGGGGTTGTCGGAGTAGCGCACCTCGTACGGCTCAATGGTGAATTGCAGTTCCATTCCGTTGTCCGTATCGATAAACACATGAATGCGGAACGTCCCTTCAGCCATAGACGCGTAGGCCGTAGTCCGCGGAGGTACTTCCTTGAACAACGAGTAATGCTCCTCATAGTCTCCGGAATCGGTTTTGCGTTCAAATGTGACATGACGGGGCACATCGGACGAATTTATAAATACAAACTGCCGCGTTCGCTCAGATTCGCAACAGGTGAGAAGAAAAAAAGCAACTATGACAAAGACTAATCCATTTTTAAACACTTGATACCTCCAGCCACCGCATTTATACCACATGGGAAAACCTGTTTCAAGGACTAATTCGGTTCTCGAGCTTCCCCTCCGGCAACGCCGCAGACCGCCCGGTCGCGTACAGAAAAAACAGTTGTTTCAAAAGATCTTTTGTCGCTAGTTGTTTATTTCTAAAATATAAAGAATTTCGGTACTACCCGCCCAATCGTCCCAGGTAAAGGAAAGAAAGGTCATTAAACGCACATGATCCGCGTGTTTGCTTGTCTCTCCGCTTGTGAAATCCGGTTTGGTCAGCTGCCAGTTACTGAAATGTGATGCTTCGCCCGTAACCCAGAAAAAATCGGCTGCCTTCATGGTGGCGCCTATCCAAATGGATCCGCCGGCCTTCTTTGCCTTCAGGCTTTTAATAATCGCATTGTTTTCAGCAGCCGAGGTTATGGTAACCAGGTGTCCGCCGTAACCGCGGCAAATAATATCAGCGTCGTACCAACTGGCGGCTGTTTTGGATAGGTAATATTTACCGCCCCCGAATTCGGTTAAAAATTCAAATCGATCATCCGGTATTTTTTTGGATACTGACACGGTCGCGGCGCCGGGTTGATTTTTGTCGTCGGGAGTTTTGGCGTCCGTTTTTTCGAGCTCTGTGTCGTTGGCGCCTGCCCGCTTGGTCGTACTAACAGCGGTCTCTTCCTGCTTGGGCGCCGCCGGCGTCGTTATGTCCTTCTTAGCGACGGCTTCCGTGTTCTTCATAACCGTCGGCGATTTTTCTTCCTGCGTTTTTCCAGACCTTCCAAACAACAGGAAACCCACCAAGAGCAAGGGAATTAAAAGTAATAAAGCGATAATAATAAGCATACTTCGTTTCATATCGATCTCCGAATCTTGTGAGGATGGATATTATTATAACAGATCGGATCGAAAAATACCAACGTCCAGAATGCCGCAACCCGAGATACCGTGGTACGCGTCGGCCGCTTCCGGAATATAGCGATCGTTTTTATAGGCAATGCCCCTATCAGGGCAAGTGTTTTAACGCGGCGGCGCTCCTTAATTACTACCGGCCGCGAAATACGACGTGAACAACCGCAAATCCTTATGCATTTCTTGACATGAGAGAGGATAGGCGTATAATTTAATATTACATGCCGGATATTCGGTATTCATTTTAACCTTTTAAAAAACCATGAAATCAAATAATTTCCGGAAGGAGAGATCACCATGAAATTGCAAAAACGAGGAAAAAAAATCATTTTAACGGCGGCAGGCATATTATTCGCTGTTCTCGGGCTGGGATATAAGAGTTCGCATAATAATACAGCTCCAGCCGGCATGGCTCCCGGCGTTTCCGAGGCCGGGAATACACACTATGAAAAATTGGTAAAAAACAAAAAAACCTATGAACAGTTGGGCGACGAATACCTGCAAAAAATCGGATTCGGTAAAAGGAGCTTTGATCGAGGAGATGAGGAATCGGCCCAAGCCATAATGATGACCGAGGACGGCGGCTATGTCGCGGCGGGATATACAAAGCCGGATGCAAAGAATAGAGATCTCTGCTGGATTATTAGAATTGATCAATCCGGCAACAAACAATGGGAGAAAACCCTGGGGGGAAAAAAGAAAGATTACAGAGCATCCGCCATAACCGCAGCCGCTGACGGGGGGTTTGCGATAGCGGGAACAGTCCGCTCAAAAACGGACGGCAGCAGTTCTTACTTTCTGATAAAATTTGACAGCTCCGGTAAAAAACAATGGGAGAAAACCTTCAGCGAGGGGCAGAACAATACCGCTTACTCAATCGATCGGACCGGTGACGGGGGGTATATTATAGCCGGTCTTACACAGCCGGCGGGCAAAGGTCACAATTCCACCGTTAATATGTATATCGTTAAAACCGACGAATCGGGCGGCATGCAATGGGATACTAAAATCGGCAAAGAATCTAGAAAAGATTTTGCGTATATGGTCATTCAGGCCGGGGACGGCGGCTATGTAATCGCCGGATCCAGGGAAAAAAATGGTAAAAAAACTTTCTGCCTGTTAAAGCTTGACCAAGCGGGCGTTCCGCAATGGGACAAACGTTTTGAAGGTAAACGGGGCGCCGCAGCCAAGGCTGTGATGCAGAGAAAAGACGGCGGGTTCGTGGCCGCCGGGTATATTCAAAATTACGGCAGCAGCGGGAAGAATATATGGGTAATGGGATTTGATGCATCCGGAAACCGGGAATGGGAATCACAGTTCGGCGGACAGTATGACCAGGAGGCCGGCGCAGTTATTCAAGAAAAAGCCGGTGGATTCATAGTGGCGGGAAACGATGGTAATAAGGCATGGATCATCGAGTTAAATCAGGAAGGGAAGGAAGAAGGGGAACGAGTATTTGACAAAACCGAATGCACCGGGGCAAACGCGATACTTGAGACACCAAGCCGCAGCTATATTATCTGCGGAGATTGTTTTGTTACATATAAGAACACCGACGGGTGTATTGTCAATTTTAATCTCGAGAACTTCTATGAGAAAGCGGCTGAATATTACAAAAAAGCCGGAAAAGAAAAACTCGGGTATACAAAAATCGCCGAACTATACCTTAAAAATAAGAATATTAAAAAGGCCGTTGAATATTATAAGAAAGCGGAAGATCACCAGGGGCTGAAAAAAATCGCGGACATTTATTTTTCAAAAAAGAAATACAGCGACGCCGTAAAACTTTATAAAGCGACAAACGACGTGGATATGGTGAAGCAATGCTATAAAATTTTCGGTGATAAATATAAAGCATTGGCTGATAAGGATTTTATGAAAAAGTCCTATAAACGCTGTATTGAAAACTATGAGTACGCACTGAAATGTTATAAAAAGGCGGGTATTGACTATACAAAAAAAACTTATGCTCGATTTGCCCTGGCCTATGAAAAAGAAAACGAAATCGTGAAGGCAATTTCCGCATACAAAGAGGCGGGCAATCTGAAAAAGGCAAGGCAGTTACAAATAGATAATGACGCCGACAGAATTGTAAAACGGATGTATCTCGGGAAATCCCTCCAAGACGTTATTGGTTTCTATGAAAACCATAGGGATGATGATTTGCTGATAATTATTGTAAAGGCGGCAAAAAAGAACGCGTTGGATTCCGCCGAAACCGCTGTACTTATCCAAAACACAAAAGAAACGAGACGGATTGCGCAGCGTTACACGCAGATTGCAAACAAGTTGGACCTTTATCTGAAGAAACATGCGCGGAATAAACGATAAAAGGGCGCGGGAGAAAACCCCGATTCTGCAATAACGATCGCAGCGCCTTTGGTTTTATAGGCTGCCCATAGCCCGCAGCACCTTTGGTTTTACGGGCATGCTTGGCCCGGCGCCCGACCTGCTGATTCTATCCCGGGACCAACTGTAATTTCTTTAAGGCCGCGCTGTAATACGGAGAGGTTCTCAACAGGAACGGCCGCAGAATCCACCGGACGGCCCGGGTAAAAAACGCGCGCAGGCGGAAGCGCTTTTTTACCTGGAAGAAAAAATCCTCCAGTGTATGGTGCTGAAAACCGAACAGCTCCTGACTCAATGTAGTGTCCATAAATCCGCAGTGCAGGCCGTGCGTACTGAAGGCGGCTTCCGGGAAGAAGTTTGCGCCCAGGCCGAAAAGCTCGGTCATGCGGTTTAAGTATTCGCCGTAGGATATGCGGCATGACGGCCCGCCCGCGATATGCAGAATGCGCCCCCAGATCCCCGCCCCGGATACAGCCCGCGCCAGGGCCAGTCCCACGTCCCGGGTGTCGCAAATTTCTATGGAAGTCCGCAGGGGAAGCTCAAACATCAACGGGTCCATTTTAAGTCTTTGCGCCGAAACAATGTAGCTTAGTCTGAAAATGGCCCAGGTAATGCCGGATGATCTGATAATGTTCTCCGCGGCCAACTTTTGTTTTGCGTACTCATCACGCGGAGTCGGATTCGGAGGATCCTTTATCCCTATATACGGATTGTTGACCCTGTCGCCATATACGGCAATGGAAGAGGTATAAATAAGCCGCGGCGGCGTGGCTTGCTTTTTAACGGCCTCACAGATATTCCGCGTGCCTTCCACGTTCACCTCACGGGCCAGTAACGGCTTTAAATCGGCCAGGGGTGGAATAATCGCGGCTGTATGAATAATTACATCCACCCCGGCCAAGGCCCGCTCTATAGAATGCGGGGAGCGGATATCTCCCCACACAGGCTCAACACAGGTAAATCGGCGAGCTGTCCTTTTGTTGCGCGCCGTGGGCATATCGAAGGTACGTACGATATGCCCCTTTTTTATCAGTTCCTCCAGGGTACTCCGGCCTACATTGCCGAAGGCCCCGGTTAATAGAACACGCATTGAATACTCTCCAAATCACATATAAATGAATGAACGTTCGTTCATTCATTTATACCATAGCGCACCCGTGCCGATCTGTCAAGGCGGATTTCCTTTTTATTTATGCTCGCTTGTGCTTTTATCCCAGTTGTTTTATGATGTGCGTAATTCACCCCAAAAAAGGAGTCGTAAAAAATGAAATGGACCGTGATCCCGTTCATACTGCTGATTTTGCTTTTACCATGCGCAAAACCGCAAATCCAAAAAAGAATGCAAAGCCACAGGTCACGTGTTTACGCACAAATCGACAGAGATACCAGATTCGATTTCGAAAACAAGGATGGAAACCGCCTCTCACTGCGGATGCCGCTGGAAGAGGCCTCAACCATAATGGGGACCGATGACCTGACACAATACAAGACAAAAGAAACAAAGTGGTCGATCTACTACACCTATGGCCCGTTTGAGTTTATCACCGCATCTCAGGATGAGTACTTTAAAGATAAAGTGGTTGCCATCCGGTATGTGAAAAAGGACGTTTCCTGGAAACTTGTCCCCGGGGCGGCTGATATCGGAATGTCAAAAGAGGAAATAACCGCAAACCTGGGCGACACCTCGGAAAACTACCCCCAGGAACCTGATGCATGGACCTATCTTTTCAATTCCAACACAAACCTTACAATAATCTTTACCGCTGACAAGGTGAGTCAAATAGAGTTATGGATGGGCATGTAGCAAAAGCATCCGGTGTGTCTGTCCGGCCTGAATATTACGGGATGTACCGGCGGAATTTTTACTATGGATAACAAAAACAGTCCCTACAGTGAAGTACAGCGCGCGGCCGCGGGTATCCGCCGCCGGGTAATGGAATACACCATCAAAAACAACGGCGGATACCTGAGTCAGGCCTGTTCTTCCGCGGAGATCCTTTCCACCCTTTACCTGCGGCTGATGAACCTCGGGCCGAGCACCGCTCCCATGGTCCCCCCACCCTTTTCCGGGGTACCCGGGGCCGGCAACCCGGAATACACCAGAGGTGCCGGTTATAACGGCCCGGGCACCCCGGAGTTCGACAGGTTTTTCCTGAGTCCGGCGCATTATGCATTGGTACTCTACTGCGTTCTCATAGAAACCGGACGCATGGCGCCCGAAGGCCTGCTGCAGTTCAACCGGGACGGCAGCCGGGTGGAGATGATCGGGGCCGAACACTCACCCGGTTTCGAGATGATGGGGGGCTCCCTGGCCCAAACCCTGAGCCAGGCCGGGGGAATCGCCACGGCCGGGAGGATGCGCGGGCAGCCGGGCAGGATCTGGGTGTTTATGTCCGACGGTGAGTTTCAGGAAGGTCAGGTCTGGGAGGCTTTTCAAACCCTTTCCCATTACCATATAAATAACCTCTGCGTGTATGTCGATGTAAACGGCCAGCAATGTGACGGTGAGGTGCGTAACGTAATGGGTATCGAGCCCCTTGACCGGCGTCTGCAGGCTTTCGGCGCACGAACCGTAACCGTGGAAGGTCATGACATCGATGCGCTGACGCGGGCCGCTTCCACCCAGTGCGGCGGCAGTCCGCTGGTGGTATTATGCTATACGGATCCTTGCCGGGAGATTCCGCTTTTGGAAAAACGCAGGCCGAAACTGCATTACATCCGCTTTAAGGATGAACATGAGCTTCATGAATACCGGGCATATTATCGCCAACATATGGAGGGGAAGACCGCCGGTACCTGAGCCGAACGGTAAAGCAAGCGAGGAGAGAGGAATGGAAATTGTAAGCAAGGTTCACGCCACCAACCTGGTCCGGTGGGCCAAAGACCACCCGGAGGTGCTGGTATTGTCCGCCGATCTTACCGGTTCCACCGAGATAGACCTGTTTGCGAAAACCTATCCCAAACGCTTCTTTTCCATGGGAGTGGCCGAACAAAACATGATTAGTTTTGCCGCTGGGCTGGCGCGTGAAGGGTATATTCCTTTTGTCCATACCTTCGCCGTATTCATCTACCGCCAGGCCTTAAACCAGATTGTCAGTTCGGTGGCCTATTCCAACCTCCCGGTAAAATTGTTCGGGTTTCTTCCCGGAATTACCACCCCCGGCGGGGCAACCCACCAGGCGATCGAGGACGTGGCCGTCATGCGCGCTGTTCCCAATATAACCATTTTCGAACCGGGTGACGCGACCGAGATACAGACCGTGCCGGACGCGGTAATGGAAACACACGGCCCCGTGTACATCAGGATGCTGCGGGGAGAGGTCCCCCGGATCTTCTCCCCGGACAAGCCTTTTGTCCCGGGAAAAGCCAGGGTTTTGAGTGAGGGAGAGGACATCACCCTGCTTTCATCCGGGATCTGTACCGAGGAGGCCATGCGCGCGGTGTTATTAATCAGAGCGGCCGGTATTAAAATTGAACATCTTCATATCTCCACGCATAAACCCTTTTCCGATCCCACAGTAATCGCAGCCCTGAAAAAACCCCGGTTCGGTGTTATTACCATGGAAAATCATACTATTATCGGCGGGCTGGGCAGCGCGGTTGCCGAATTAATGGCCGAACACGGAATCGGAAAAAAACTCCTGCGCATCGGCCTGAAAGACACCTTTGCGCACGGCGGCAGCAGGCCCTACCTGATGCGGTATTACGGATTGGATGCCGCGGCCCTGGTAAAAAATGTGGAGGCCTTAAGCGGACAACCATTAGGTATAGGGGAAGCGGACATCGCGGCCGCCGCCCCTGAGCCGGGGGGGAGTAACGCCAATGTGGAGGCACTATAGCTCATGAGTATCCCCGCCGCCCCGAAGGAAAACATCCGGTTTACGGTTTCCTATACACTCTACGGCAATGAGCAGGAAGCCCGAAACAAAGCGCAAGACATCTGTTATGAGCAGACAGTCGAGTTTCCGCGGGACCTGACCCCTCACGGTTTTATCAAAGAGGTTATTGTAGGACGGATCGAGGAGTTCAGGCCGATAACGGAGCGGGCCGGGAACAAAAGCGCAAAAGGGCGGCCGCATGGGGGGCGGAAGTCCGGGGAGCAGGAGCCCGAAGGGCGGACCGCCCGGCAGCCAACCGAAGGATGCTACCGCGCGGATATCAGCTTTGCCGCCCAGGCGGCGGGTGCCGGACTGCCGCAGCTTTTAAACGTCATCTTCGGGAATATCAGCCTGAAACAGGGGATACGGGTGGAACGGGTAGCGCTGCCGGAAACCATCCTGCGGAATTTTTGCGGACCGCGGTTCGGCAGGCCGGGCCTGCGCCGGCTGACCGGGGTGACGAACCGCCCCCTGCTCTGCACGGCCTTAAAACCCATGGGCTTAAGCCCCGCCGAGCTTGCGGCCCAGGCCGCCGCTTTCGCGATGGGTGGCATTGATATCATCAAGGACGATCACGGGCTGGCCGACCAGCCCTTCTGCCCGTTCGAGGAGCGGGTGAGCCGCTGTACGGAGGCGGTACGCAACGCCAACAGGAAAACGGGCCGTTCGGCGCTGTACATGCCCAACATTACGGCACCGGCTGACCAGCTGCTAAAGCGCGCCCGATTTGCCCGGAAACTCGGCGCCGGCGCGCTTTTATTCATGCCCGGGTTGGCCGGTGTAGACGGCATGCGCCTTTTGGCCGCGGATGATTCCCTGGACCTGCCCATGGTGAGCCATCCGGCGTTCTGGGGCAGTTTTACCTCATGCCCGTCAAACGGGCTGTCTCCTTTTTTCCTCTATGGTCAGCTAATGCGCCTGGCGGGTGCGGATGCGGTGATATTTCCCCATTACGGGGGCCGCTTCCCCTTCAGCCGGGATGACTGTGCCTCCATCGCGCGCGGCTGCGCCGCCCCCATGGGAGACATAGCCTTGAGTTTTCCGGCTCCCGGCGGGGGAATAACCCGTGAGCGGCTGCATGATATGCTTTCAGTATACGGCCGGGAGTTCGTGCTTTTGATCGGCGGCGAGCTGCACCGCGGAGGAACAGACCTGGCCGCAAACTGCCGTGAAGTACTGAACCTGCTGGAGAACCGTTAACGCGAACCGTTAAATTCAAAAAGGGAGAGGTTATTTCCCCGGTAAGCGTCTGGGCCTCGGCCTGAGTTTCCCGTTGAGGGGGGGCTTGATAGTCGTTCCCCCTTCCGATTTCCGTTCTTCATAGGTAAGAGGGGAGTATGGATTTGATAACCGTTACCGTCTCGTCAATCTGCCCAAACGTATTGTATATATGGGGAGCAAAACGCACCCTGCCCAGGCGCTCGCGAACTATAATTCCGCGTTTCCCTAACCGCGTAACGATTTCAGCGGCATCCATCTTAGAATGTTTTGCGGTGATAATCCCTGTTTTTTTGTCCGCATACGAGTCTCTGTCCAGTATGAAATCGAGCTCCCGCAGGCGGGAGCACAAATAATCGGCCAGCTCATAAATCCTGGCCATGACCGCCCGGAATCCGATGGAGTCTAAGAAACGCAGGCTCGCCAGAAAGTACACCCAGTCATTGAAGTTCGGGGTGGAAAATGTATAACGCTGCGCATTGGCAAGCAGTTGCGTCTTATAGGGAAAATACCGCCCGGCGTCAACCACGGAGTTGGTCCCCTTGAATACCATCTTCAATTTTTCTATCTTCGCGGCGGGAACCGCCAGCACGCCCAGGCCCAAAGGCCCCAGCAGCCATTTCCAGGCCGAAAAGGCCAAAAATGAGATTCCCCAATCCATCCGCAGCTCCACATGTCCCACCCCCTGGGCCCCGTCCACCACCAGCTCAATTCCCCGTGCGGTACACAGGCCGGCCAGCTCACGCACCGGCAGGGGCATTCCCGTACACCAGTGAACCACCGAAACACTCATCACCCGGGTTCGCTCCGTCATCATTCGCTCCGTATTATGAAGGAATTCCTCCGGAGTAGTTCCCAAGGGAACTGTTTTGAGGACAATACCCTTTTCCCCCCAATGCTCCCACGGATACACGTTACTCGGATATTCATGTTCCATGAGAAGGATCTCATCCTTTGCTTTCAGGTCAAGGCCGTAAGAAATCAAATTCATGCCTTCGGCCGTATTGTGGATAAGGGCGATATCGGCGGGATCACTCTGTAAAAGCCCGCCGAGGATGCCGGTGATGCCTCCCTTAATTTCTTTTATGCCGAAACCTTTGGCCAGGATACCCTCCCCGGCGTAGCTCTCAAGGTACGCGTTCATCTCCCTCTGCACAAAACTTCCCGCGGGCGTGGTCCCGCAGTTGTTCAGCCAGATCAGCTTCTCATTGACCGGGAATTCCCGGGTAACACTTTGCCA
>CAZWKE010000052.1:0-18039 GCA_964634205.1 uncultured Spirochaetaceae bacterium | reverse complement strand
AACCGGAGGAAGAAGAGGAAGAAACCATCCCCACGATGGATCTTGAGGAAGAAGAGAGTGCCGAAGCCCTTCCCGATCTTGAATCGGAAGAAGAAGAAGGAGAACTCCTTGATAATCTGCCCGAACTGGACGGAACCATGGAAGCAGAATCCGGAGGACTGGAACTGGAAGAGATAGGGGAAGAGGAACAGATCGATGAGGCCGAGGAAGAGATCGAAGTTCCCCTCTCTGAGGAACCGAATGTAGCGGAAGCCTTCGAGGGCCTTGAAGATATCGATACCGCCCCTGCCGCCATGCAAACATCCGAACCGACACAAACCGACGGAGAGTCATCTTCCCAGCTGCTGTTAAAAATAGAGGAAGAATTAAAATCCATAAAAACTGAACTTACCCATCTGAAACAGGAAATCGGCGCATTGCGCACGCAAAAATCGATTTCTCCCGACCAGGCCGGAGCAATGGCCGAAACGCCCCCGGAACAGGATGTCGACGAAACCAGCTTCTTTGAGGAAGGCGGGGAAGAGGATGAGACCATCGCCTTAACCGGGGAAGAGCTTGATAATATTCTGACAACCGCGGAAATAAAAGAAGAACAGGAAGAGGAACCCGGAGAACTACCCGAACAAGCGGAACAGCTTGTTGATCAGGAAGACATTCTCTCCTACCGGGAAGAAGAAACCGTACCGGAAGCTCCGGAAGCGGAGGAAATGGAAGGGCTGGATGAACTTGCAGAACTGTCGACCGAAGACATGGAACGTGAGGAACCGGAAGCGGAAACCTCTCCGGAAGCAACGGCCGCTGACGAGATTGAAATAGAAATTCCCGAACTTGAGGAAGAAATGGGCTCCGTTTCGGAAGAGCAGCCCGTTGAAGATCTGGATATTCAATTTGAAGACCAGGGCATGCCTGGCGCGCAGGAAACTCCTATCGAGGAAGCCCCTTTAGAAGAGGCTCCGGGAGCGGATGCTTCCGCGGAAGAGATTTCGGGGGTTGAATCTATAGACGAACTGGCAATCGAACCGCTTGCCGAAGCTGAAACCAAAGAGGAAGAAGAAGCGTCCACATTGGATCTTGAGATTGAGGAAGTGCCGACCGAGTCTATTGCCGCGGAAGAAGAGGAAAAACAAAAACCGGATCTGAACCCGAAGCTGAAAGAAGAACTGAAATCGGTTCTCGGTTACATGGATCAGCTTTTAGAGGCATTACCTGAGGAGAAAATACAGGAATTCGCCCGTTCTGAATATTTTGAGGTATATAAACGGCTGTTTGAGGAACTGGGGCTGGCATCATAGAACCCGGTATAAGGACACCTGTTTTGGGAAATGCGATGGGTCTTTTAAAAAGGGCAGCCAGTATATGTTTTATCTTACAGCAAAGTTCATCACTACAAGAAATACCGCACAGTCAACATGACCACGGACTGCTCTATAAAACGCTCCTGTTAATAAAAGATTCCGGTATTAATTTCCGGGTGCCGCTGTTTTGGCGGGTAGAGGAGCGGCCGGAAACAAACGCTGAATCCCCTTCCGCACCCGGCCTGGAAAAACTGGAACAAAAGCTTTCATCGTCGGCAAAAGGGATCATCGCCCCCTATATTGTTTTTAAACAGCTCACCGCGTATCTGGGCGCGGAAGCGGCCGCGCTTTTTCTCTTCAGCCGCCTGCGAAACGGCTATTTCCCATGGATTTATTCCGGCGTCTCCTCCGAAGAAATAAGCGGTGTCTGCTGTACCGCACCGACATCGGAACTTCTTGACCGGTTGTCCGCGGGGGAACCGATCACGGGAGAAGCGGGTTTACTACCGGTTCTGTTTGAAAACCAGGAGAGGCTTCCGCCGTTTATAGCCGGACCGGTAGTCTATCGGCAAAATCTTGTTGCCCTGTTTATCGTCTTTTACGCGGACCGGAAAATCGGATCCTCTCTGAATGCCGTATGCCGAACGGCCGCCCGCCATTTGTACAGGGAAAGGGAAGCCCTCCTTTCCACTTTCAATCACCTCTCCGCGGACCGATGGCGGAATCGCCGCCGTGCCGTGGAAACCTTTTACCGGGAATGCAGGGCGGAGAGAATACCCCTCTATGTATTGGTAAGCTCATTTAAGAAACTCAGCAGAAGTATCCAAAGCAGGTTTGAAACGACCGATCCGGACTGTTTTATCGATGACCAGCTTCTACTCATTAATTCATTATTACACGGGATCGGGATCGCCTATGAATATAATGATCAGAAAATCGTCATTTTTTTCAAAGCCTACAACTCACTCGATCCGGGGCTCCTGTTACATCAGATTTTCGCACAGGTGAAGCGATTGTATGGCGAGGCGGCCGACGAATGGAAGCTTCATTTACCGGAAAAACCGTCGATTGTGTTTGAAGATGAAAGAGATCTCCCCGCCGTTCTTGCCGACTATGCGTAATGAGAAGGATACATCATGTTAAACACCATTGAAAGCAAATCGGGCCAAAAGACCGTTTCAATTAATGGTGTCCTGCTCCATTCGGCGTATGACCCCGAAAAAGAAGCCCGGAGATTTGTTACGGAAGCAATCGGTAAAAAATCCCCGGCTCTCATTTTCCTGCTTGGTGCCGGCATAGGATACGTGGGCAAAGCCCTGAAAGAGCGGTTTCCGGAGGCCAAACTTATCTGTATGTATTACTCCACTCCCCTTTACGAGCAAAGCTTTTGCCGGGGAGAAATAAACTGGCATCCGCAGGCCGGTACGGATGTTGCGGATTTTTTGTATGCCCGGCTTTCCGAACCGGACCTGGAAGGATTGGAATATATTGAATGGCCCCCTTGCGGCAAATCATTTTCCAAACTATCCGGACAGGTTCACAAGGCGCTGCACCAGGTAATCAGGGAGTTAAACGGAAGTGTAGTTACCACCGCCGGTGCGGGAAGGTTATGGATTAAGAACACATTTTATAATTTTCTCCATCTGGATAATATCATGGGAGGCAGTCCGTGTACGAAAACCCTCCCGATTGTGATAATGGCCTCGGGCCCGTCACTGGAGCAGTCCTACCCGCTTGTAAAAAAGCATCGCAGCAACTTTTCACTCTGGGCCCTGCCCTCGGCCCTGGGATACTGCCGGCAGCACGATATACTCCCCGACCTGGTGGTAGTGACCGATCCCGGGTACTATTCGGCCTACCATTTTTACGGGAGCGGTCTGCGCCGGCTGCGTCTGGCCATGCCGCTGTCCGCCTGCAGGGGGCTTTGGACCATACAGGACAGCGTGTTTCTGTTTGCCCAGGATACTTTTTTTGAAAGGGCCGTACTTGCCTCACTGGGACATCGATTACCGCTGGTCCCTTCCAACGGAACGGTGGCGGGTTCGGCGCTCCTTTTGGCATTGGCCTATTCTGTGCAACCGGTGGTGCTTTTGGGACTGGACATGTGTTTCAAGGACGTGTTTTCACATGCCAGACCGGCCGCATTTCAGGAACTGCTGTATCATTCCTCGCTGCGTACCGCTCCTTTTCTGGGTGGGTTATACGATCGGGTTGTGGGAACCGCCCCCCCAAAGGGAAAAAATACCACGTACCGAACCTCATCCGCCTATGCAACCTATGCCGGCTGGTTTTCCCGGCTGCCGGCCGAAACCCGAAAGAGAATATTCCGTGTTCATCCGTCACCGGTAGACCTTCCCGGAATAGGAAGTATGGACGAGATACAACTGGCAAAACATTTTTGGCCGCGTCATAACAAAAGCGCACACAATCCATCCATCCCCCTCCGACCCTACCCCGCGTTCCGGCAGCGAAAGACGATCCTGGCTTCCGTGCTGCGGAACTGGCTTGACAGCTTGAATCAGGAGTTGCCCGCTCCTTTCCCCCTGCGGCAGCCTCTTGTCCGGGAGCTGCTCTATTTTATCTGTACGCAAAAGCTGTTGGAATATAAACGCTGTCTTCGCCTGGAAGGCCCGGACCGGGCAAAAACCCTCGGCGGATCACTTATCCGGGAAACCGCGGATTTTCTACGGCGGCTGAAGCGCAAAATCACCGCAGAGGATACGGCATGAGTTCCGATACGGTGTTCAAAAGAAATATCCTGGCACTTTCGGCCACCAATCCACAGCTTTCCGCGTCCATAACCCAGGCGGCTTCAGGCAAAAATATCAAATTCATTACCAGCAGATCGGGACACCCCATCCCGGTAATTGTAAAAAACAGGCAGCAATACCCGCTGCACTCCACCTTCGATCCGGTACGGGAGGGGAACAGGTTCCTGCAGCTTTATCCGCATGAGGGATGCCTTGTCTTTTTGGGTATGGGGGCCGCGTATCATATTCTGCCTTTTCTAGGACAGAACAAGATCTCTTCCATCCTGATTATCGATAAATCGGTTTCAATTCTTAAAACCGTTCTGGAAAACATCAATCTGTATCACCTCTTGATTGACCCCAGGGTTAAAATACTGATAGACGGCAATAATGAGCAGATCGAACATTATATCCTCTCATATTACCTGCCCTCATTAATGGGCAACCTGACTTCGATTCCGCTGTTGCCGCGCCTGAATCTGGAGAAAGAATATTTTTCACGTACCATGCATATTCTGGAAGAAGTGATAAACAGAATAGCGGACGACTATACGGTCCAGGCGGCCTTCGGCAAAAAATGGTTTGTAAACACCCTCTATAACCTCAAGGCGGCACAGGCTACCACCCAAACACTGACGCCCCAAAAAAAAGTAATGGTTATCGGGGCCGGTCCCTCACTGGATATGCAGATCCCCACCCTGAAAAAAATGTCCGCCGACATGTTTGTGATTGCGTCGGACACCTCCCTGCCCTGCCTGTTGAAACATGATATCCTCCCCGATCTGGTACTCTCAATAGACTGCCAGCAGGTGAGTTATCATCATTTTTTATCAGGATATCCCAGACAGATTCCCCTGCTTCTTGACCTGGCCTCACCGCCCATTCTGACCCGAACCGCCGATAAGGTACTGTTTTTTTCCAGCGGACACCCCTTTTCCCAGTATGTCAACCGCAGGTGGCGCAGGTTTCCGCACATCGACACCTCCGGAGGAAATGTTTCCCATGCCGCAGTATCCGTGGCCGAACAGTTGGGGGCGGCACAGATTTACCTCTTTGGGATAGACTTTTCCTTTCCCGAGGGCAAAGCCTATGCACGGGGGACCTATCTCTATAATTATTTCCGCTCTTTTGAAACCAGGATAAACAGCGTGGAGAACCTGTTTTTTTCATTTATTCATAAAGACAAGGTAATTCTCAAAGAATACGATAAGAAATATATCCGCTATATCACCAAACCAATGATAAATTATAAGCAGCGGTTGGAATCCGCGATCAATAATCTGCATGCCCGGATTATTCCCATCGCCGGAAAAGGGGTGCCGATTCACGTCAGGCAGGCTCAAAAAACTGATTATGTGCCGGATAATATCGACAGGCTGTTCGCCGCGGGTCCCAACAGTTCGGATTGGAAAGAGTTCTTACAGAGCTATCTGAATGATCTGGAGTGTTTACCCGAACCGCAGAATCCCGTGACGGTATATCTTGCGGGACTTTCCGCTGATCAAAAAGACCTGTGGACAACTCAGCTTCCGGTTGTTGCCGATCTGGGAAAACATATGTCTTTCAAGAATATCGACGGGTCAATCCTGCTGCAGAATGTACGTGACTGGGCAATCCGGAAACTACGGCGGCACATAGATTATTTTGCGTAGATAATACCCGCATATCCCACAAAGGAGTCGGACGGATAAATATCCCAACTGGTATAATATTGCAGCAGTCTTCCTTTTGTTATACCGGACGACAGGGCAAAATGCGCGGCCGCCACGGCCCCGCCCGCGGAACAGGCCGCACGATCCCGTACCGCAGCGGCCAGCGCGGCCTCAAGCGTTAATTTCAGCAGGTTATCGATAAACTTTTTATCGTTCACCTGCTTCACCCAATCCACCGCTTTGACCCCAAGCCCCTTGGGCATAAATCCGTAGTTTATTCCATAATGGGTGAGATCAGTAGAACCGATTACCAGGAGGTTGGACGCAAGCGACCGGGACAGCTCCCACAGGGTCTTGCCCAGCAAAAAGGCCTCATCGGACGGAGCGACCCGTAACCAGAGGGCTTTGGCCCGGGGAAAATAATGTTTAATAAACGGAAGCTGGATTTCAACCGTATTATCAGGGGTGGCGTCCTCACGAACGGTTATTTTTCGTTTCAGCTGCGCCAGGAGGTCAAGATCAGCTTCAAGCAGACCCAGGGGTGTTTCATACGCATCCTCAAAAGCCGCGTAGATGCCGGCCGCGGGACGCAGATGGCCGCCGATAACGACAACCGTGTCGGGACTGTTGTTTATGCTGTTAAAAACGCTGACTGCGGCTTTTCCGGAAAACTCCCAGCCCGCATGCGGTACCACGGCAGCCAAAGCGTCATACCGACGGCCGGATGATTCCGGTTCCATTTCCTTGATATTCGCCACCACCGCGGTGTCATCCTGGGGATACCACCCGGTAGGAAGATACCTCTTCCGCACGTTCATATGTCCTCTGTCCCCACGCCCTAAATATACCAAAATAAGCGTGTTTTGTCCGTTTCTCCGTGGGTTTTTTTAAAAAAAAATATAAAATGAGAATTGCCGCTTTTAATAATCAACTCATTGGGTGTATAATACTACCATGAACATTGTAAAAAAGCGCTATATTACAGGATATGCCATATTCAGCCTGTTCTTTTTTCTTGCCTTGTTCGCGTTCACCTTACTTTCCATCCAAAGTATGACCATCACTAACAGAGAAACAGCCGAAAAAGATTTTTTAGAATTACGAAACAAGATCGTTCTGAGTTTTGCCCACAACGGTGACCTGAACTCGAATGAAATGGAGGGAGTATTCAAGGAAAGTCTGAAAAATGATCCGCGTCTTCTGGCGCTTGTATTATATTCCAACCAGGACGGTCCGCTGAAAGTAACGGCCAGAGACCGTTTCTATTTGAAGGACTTCAACACCAGTCGCCACAGCCGCCCCTATACCCTGGAGTATACAAAAACACCCGGAACCAGGGCGTTTGAGCTTCCGCTGACACTCAGGTACAGGAACATGGAGATCAACGCATACATAAGCGGTTTTTATGTCCTGCTGGGCAGTAATGATTATACCGTGCTGTTATGGCACGTCTTATATATTCTGTTGGGTTTTCTGGTCATTACCGTGATTGTAATGATTTTTATCAGCGCAATGGGAAAGGTGGAAAAAGAAACCGTTTTCCCGGCGGCAGACCCCAAACAGAAACCCCGTCCGCAGAAAAAACCCCCACAATATATTCAGCCGCAACAGGACAAAGAAGATAGCGTACGGCAGGAGTATACCCCACCCCGACCCGTACAGCAGGAAACGGACCATGATGAGGTATACGCTGAAGCCGAACGGGTGGTATTCGGAGAGCGGCAGCAGGCCGATTTTCTCCCGGAAACCGGGATGGGGGCTCCGGGTAACTACCTTAACCGACTGCGCTTTGAACTTGAACGATCCGCGGCCTTTGACCAGGACCTTGCCGTGGCCATGATCAAAATCCGCCAATCTGATGCGACCGTCCGCAAACAGGTTGCCGGACTTATCTTAAAATATTTTCCCTTTCAGGACCTGGCATTCGAGTATTCGGCGGACAGTTTTGCGGTAATCATCCCCGATGAACCAACCAGGGATGTGCTGGACAAGATTCATTCACTGCAAACAGAGGCGGTCGGGCGAAATATTTCTCTTTCCGTGGGCGTAAGCTCACGCAATATGCGGAGCATGAGTGCCGAGGTCCTCTCCGATGAAGCACGCGACATGCTGGCCCAGGCGGATATGAACGGCTCCGACCAACCGGTTGTGGCCCACGAAGACGGCGGTGAGTTCGACGAAATTTTTAATCCGTAATGTCTACTGAGGCTTCTTTGCCGCAAGTTCCTCGGGCTTTTTAATAATCTGCATTATTATCCATTCACTTGCCTGATAGACGTATTTTTTCTCCGAGGATTTCACATAGTAACGGAACTGCTTGTTGGGGGGGCCCGCACCGATGATCAGCGAGTAGCGCAGACCGTCGTCTGTCGTCATCACCACTACGGCCCCGGGATGCTGCAGCCGTTCGGCCGACTCTGAGGAATTCGGAACCAGTTCTTCGGCCGAAAAATCAAGAAAGTTATTGATAAGAGATTCCACTTTTGAATTGGAAAGAACCATGTCGCTGCGGCCCTTGACGGTCCAGTACATCGAGTCCTCTGTTTTCTTCACCACGATCGTATAGTCATAGGGGATGTTTTGCTCTTTCGCGGGGTGTTTATTGTCTTTGGGTTTTCCCAGGTCCGGAAAAAAACTGATATTTTTTATCTGAATGGTATTAATGGGCGCGTTTGCCGGTACCTTTGAGAACAGTTTCAGGTCCACCCAGTCTCTTGTGTCGGTTGAAACGGCAAGCTGGGTGTCCGTCTGTACCACCTGGTTTACCCCGGCAAGCCGTACGTACTGGCTGGAAGCCGCGTCGCTTTTCCCCAGGTACAGGTCAACCATGGATTTACCTGAGGCATCAAACACACGGACCCGGCTTGCCGCGGCCTCATCCAGGGCAAACTTGGGAAAGGTATCGGGATTGGTGCTTATCACCGAGAACCGCTTCAAATCGGCAATATTCTGTAAAAAACCGGTTACCTTGTCGGGATCGGCCTGGATAGGTTTGTCCCCGCGAACCAGGTTCCACCCCATATCTGTTTTACGCAGCTCCATGGATTTTCCTTTAACGGTAATGTCTATTTTGTCCGCCAGCACGGGATTCAATCCGGCGACAAGCGGTGTGGCCGCCTCACGCGCCCGTATGCTTTCGGCCGAAAAAAAACTTCCCAAAAAGAGCATGAGAATCAATCCGCCCAGAATCGAGCACAATAAAATTACCTTAGACCTGAAATCCATGTTACACCTTCCCTTTCGCTTTGCTTTGCGCTTCTTCGTACAATCTCTGCTTCTTTTTCCGGCTGAGGTAGCGCCAGAGTCCCAGTCCCACCACCAACAGCGGAATAATGAACTGGTTCAGCACGTACACGTTCCCGGCCACGCGGGCCCGGGCGTCCTTGTCCTGGATTTTATAAAGGTCCATGCTGTGCACCGAGCGGTTCTTTATCTGCAACAGATCATCGTCATTGGAAAGCCACTCAGCGCAGTTGGAGAGCAGGTTAATGTCCGCATTGAGATTGGTGGCGTCAAACAAGGCCGCACCGATATCCGAATCACCGATCACCACCAGACGGGTGTTCTTGCTCTTTGTTTCCTTTGCGTGCCAGTTCCTGGGCTCACCCTTTCTTACCGGGATATTCTTGTCGGCGAAATACCCGGGGAAACTGCCGTGTACCACGGCGGCAAGCCCATAACTCTTCATTGAATCCTGCTGGGCAATCCGATAGATGCCCATGGTCTGGTCCGGTCTGATATTGAACTTGTCTTTCAGGATTGCGCTTTTGTCCGTTGAGTGGATGATCATTTCACCTTTCACCCCGACCGGCGGATGAAGCTCAAGCGGGCTTACCCAGTAAAACACCGCCCCCCCGAAGGTGGAGGTAATCGGATTATCCCTGGCCACAAACTGGGAGCGCGCCACCACCCAGAACGGGTAGCGCTGCAGCATAATTCCCAACTGACCTTGAATGGGGACCGGAACGTTATCCATCACCAACTGTTGTTTCACGTCCACCCCATAGGTCTTCAACATATCAAGGATGGGCATCTTGGGGGGTTTGAATCCCACCATGTATTGCAGGTTTACAACTACACCTTCCACGGCAAAGAGGGCCTTTCCCCCGTGCATGATATATTGATCGATGGGGAACAGATCGAAATCATCCAGCGCGGACCCGCCCAGCACAAACAGTACCGAGATGTCACTGGGGATGTCCTCACCGCGGCGTACCTGTTTTACCGTGAACGACGGGGAAAAACTTTTGACCAACTGCTGGTAATGCTGGAAATTGAGATCAGTCCTTCCGATGAGAATACCCACGGTTTTTTCCTTGTTTTCCACCAGTTTGCGAATGTTGGAGGTCAGTTGATACTCCAGGGTTTCTATCTGGTTGGCAAAAGGAATAACCGCGTATTTATCCAGGTACTGAATGGCAATACCCATATATACCTGTATCTGCCGGTATTCTCCCTGCTCCGGGACCGGATACTGGATAGGATAGATATTGAGCGCTTTTGTCTCACTTTCCAGTTTCTGCCTTATGGGGTTCTTTACCGTCAGAGTGATCTTACCGTGGGAATTGGCGGCGTACTCATTCAGCATGTCCTCAATCTGCTGAGGGAGCGCGACAAGATCCTTGATTTTTGCCGAAACATAATAGGTGATATGCACCTGTTCCGGGATTTCCTTGAACAGGTTTTTTGATACATCCGAAATGGTAAACATCTTGTTTTCGGTGATATCCAGCCGGAAAAAGTACACCGCGCTGTTGAATCCGACAAACAGGATAATAAGCACCACCAGTGTGCTGATAATAATTTCTTTGGTTCGCTTGGTCATGAACTTCCCCCCTAAAGCCATTTCTTAAAGATCAGCACTTTGCTGTTGAGATACAGAAAAAAGGTGCTTACCAATACAAAATAGGCAATGTCGCGTGAATCGATCAGCCCTTTGCTGAAGGCCTCGAAATGATAATTGAATGAGAGTGCGTTTAGGAACCCGCCGATAAAGGAAGGCAGCTCCACTACGGAGTTCACTTCACTGAGGATAAGGATAAAGAACAGGGTAAGCGCGCTGAAAATAAAGGAGATAATCTGGTTACGGGACAGGGACGAGACAAACAGGCCCACCGCGATACTGGCCCCGCCGAAGAGCAGCACCCCGATATACTGGGCCGCGATCTGACCCCATTCAAAATCACCCAGGAAACTCAGGCTTAACGGAAGAACCAGGCTGAGCAGAAACATCAGCGTCAGGAGTGTAAAGGCAGCCAGGAACTTTCCCAACACAAGCTCGTACTCCTTGAACGGCAGGGTAAGAAGGAGCTCGTCGGTCCCCATCTTTCTTTCTTCGGCCCAGCTTCTCATGGTAATGGCCGGAATAAAAAAGATGAACACCCAGGGGATCATCATGAAATATCCTCTTAAATCCGCTACGCCCTGTGCAATAAAATGGTTTACGGTAAACAGCCAGATGGACATGAACACCAGGAACACCGCGATGACAATATAGGCAATCGGTGAGTTGAAATAGGAACGCAGCTCCTTTTTTAGAATCGTACTGATATTGGCAAACATTATTTTTCACCCTCCCGCGTCAGTTTGATGAAGATATCTTCCAGGCTTATTTTCTCCGGTACCATGGCAAGCAGTTTATAATTTTTGGCTACCGCCCAGTCGAATATTTTTTCCAAGGAATCCGCTCCCGGGGCCAGGGATACCTTGGCCCGAATCCGGCCGCTGTTTTCGGGTTCACACTCAAGCAGTTTCTCCACGGCCCCGCACGCGGCAAGCTCTTTTGCCACCGCGGTGTTGTCGGAGGCCTTGATGGTCAGGTATAACAGCGCTTCTCCCTTCAGCTCCTTCCCAATCTCCTCGGTTGTGCCCTGGGCCACAATCCTGCCCTCGTTTAAAATAAGCACACGATTGCAGATTGCCTCAACCTCCTGCAGAATATGGGTGGAAATCATGACGGTCTTCTTTTTCCCCATACGCTTGATAAGATCGCGGATGTCAAGGATCTGGTTGGGATCCAGCCCGGAAGTCGGTTCATCCAGGATGAGGATTTTCGGATCGTGGATGATGGCCTGCGCCAGGCCCACACGCTGTCTGAATCCCTTGGAAAGCTCGGAGATATTACGATAGAGCATCCGCCTAAGCCCGCATTCCTCAATAACCCGCTCAATCCGCTCTTTGCGGTGTTCACCCTCCAGGTGACGCGCGTCGGCCACAAAGTTCAAATATTCATATACATTCAAATCCATATATAGCGGCGTGTTTTCGGGCAGATACCCGACCACCTCTTTTATTTCCCTGCCCTGTTCCATTATATTCTTGTCGTCAATATTCACCATACCAAAGGAGGGAAACAGATATCCCGTAAGGATTTTCATAATTGTGGTTTTACCGGCACCGTTCGGACCCAGTAATCCCACAATCTCACTCCCCTGCACCGAAAAGGCCACACCCTTTACCGCTTTTACGTTCCCGTAGTTTTTTCCTAAATTATCTACCTGTATCATTTATTTACCCCATTCGTAAAAAAATACAAATCTAAACCCAAATGGTTACACCCGAAGCAGTCTTTAAAATAAATATTTTCGTTGTCACCGTCAAGGAAGCAAAACGGTTATATAAGTCTATGGATTCGGTATCCACATGCTTTGCAGATCATGGGTAAGATACGTCTCTGAAAATACGGCCCTGGCTTCTTTTAACAAACCTTTTAGATCTCTGTCCGTATAGCGGGGGCTGTAATGGATAAGGGCCAGACGTTTTACCCCGGCCTGCTTGGCCAGTGAGGCGGCCTGTGTTGCGGTCAGGTGCTTTTTTTCCAGAGCACTCTGCGCAAGCTCCTCGGCGAACATCCCCTCACAGATAAACAGGTCCGACCCGGCCGCGTAACGCGGTATTTCCGGAACGGGCAGGGTATCGGTAACAAAGCTTAATTTTGCCCCCTGCCGTTTGGGCCCCATAACCTCTCCCGGGGAAACGGTCCGCCCGTTTTCCAGGGTGATACTTTCCCCCGCCTGCAGGCGTGACCACAGCGGACCACGGGGGATCCCCTTTTCACCGGCTTTATCCGGGAAAAAAACACCGGGCCGCGATTCTTCCTCGAGGGAATACCCGATGCACAGTTTGGAATGTCGCAATGGGAAGGCGGTGATGCGATATCCGTTCCCCGCAAATACCTCTCCGGCCGCAACCACCTCTTTGACGACGATTTTATAGTTGATATACATATCCAAAATCGAACGGTTGGCCTCAACGTATTCTTTTATTTTCGGTGGGCCGATGATGTACAGCGGCTCGGTCCTGTCCACCTGGGAGGTAAGCATCAGCATGCCGGGAATACCGGTAACATGATCCGCGTGTGTATGTGAAATGAGGATTACTGAAATCTTTTTCCAGCGTAAATTCAATTTTTTCAACGAGACCTGGGTTCCCTCACCGCAGTCAAAAAGAAAAAGCTCCCCCTCACGCCGTACCAGCACCGAGGTGAGCGCCCGCCCCGGCAGGGGCATCATGCCGCCCGTACCCAAAACAAATACTTCAAATGCCATTTATATTTTCCTTAAGGCCCACACCTTACCATACCTGGATTTTTTAAAAAAGAGGTTTTCCCGATAGAATATTCTTTTTACGAAAACTTTATATCTATCCCGGATTTTTCACTCAGATAGGTAAGAACGCGATCCAATTCTTCATCCTCTCCCTCGAACTCAATTATTGCCCACCCCATAGTTGTGGAAAAGGAGGCTTCAACGATATTGGGGACGACATCGAAATTTTTAATAATATTGTAAATAAGCGGTTCCTTGTTCAGGGTGCCGTTTATTGTCAGTTCAACTTTTTTAATCATAGCGCGACCCTCCTGTTTTTATCATAGCGAATGTGCGGTATGTTTACAAGAGCGGCTTATTGACAACAAGCAATTTTATAAGAATTGCGGATTGACAACTACGCCGAAATCACCTATGAATTAATACTAAGGCATGGCAACAGATCTTTTAAGGGTGTGAAACCGCAATGAGTACAAATTTAATCTACATCCTTTCCTACATAGTGGGGGGAACCATTCTCACTATAATGATCGGCTACCTGTGGATCTTCAGGAAATTACTCCTGCCGGGTTACAGTCTGTTGATGTTTATCGGGATATGGATCTGGCTGTGCGGACAGATCGGGGAAGCGGCTTTTTCCGCTATCGCGGTCAAGGTATTCTTTAATAACATTGAGTTTATCGGTATTGTCATCATTCCCGCGGCCTGGTTTTCATTTTGCCTGGATTATGTCGAGGCCGAAATAAAACACAAACTGCGGATTTTTCTTGTATTATTCTCTCTCTGCTTTATCTTTTTAATTTTGGTTTTTACCAATGGAATGCATCATCTCATCTGGAAACAAATTCGACTGGCGGGCAATAACCTGCTCCTGGAAAAAGATGAAACCGTAGGATACTATGTTTTCATAACCTATTTCTATATTCTGATCGTTTCCGGATTTATTATCCTGTTCCGGGGTTCACGGACACATCTGAAGGCCCCGCGAAACAAGATCGGCCCCCTGCTGCTTATTTCACTGATACCCCTGCTGGCGCATATTACCGATATGTTCTTTTCCGGCTGGATAAACGGCTATGAAATCACCCCACTGGGATTCGTACCGGTAAGTTTCAGTTTTATTTATTACCTGCGCCTGCGCTTCTACAAAATAATTCCCCTGACCCAACACGCAATCATCGAATCCATGAGTGATCTTATTATTATTTTAAGCAATGCAAACCGAATTCTTTATATCAACCCCGCGGTAAAAAAGTTTTTCGGTCCCAAGTCACAAGAAATCATCGGAAAACAACTCTCGGAGCTTTCACCGGCACTTACCGCGGTTGCGCGAAAATCCGGAGACAAAAAGCATAATACGGAAGAGATCGTCTTTAACGGGACTACTTTCGACACCAGTGTCTCCCTGATTCTTAACTGGCGTTCACGTCCCAAAAACAAAATCCTGGTACTCAGGGACATCACCAGTTTAAAGAGAACCGAAGAAAGCCTGCGGCAGATAAAAGATGAGTCGGAGTTGCGCGTAGAGGAGAGGACCCGCACATTGCACGATATCAACCGGGCCCTGAAAACATCGCTTGAAGAAAAGAACATGCTGTTCCGTGAACTCCACCACCGCGTAAAAAATAATTTTCAACTGATCAACAGTATGCTGAAACTGCAAAGCTACCGCATCAGCGATAAAAAAGTACTGGAAGCCTTTTCAACCGCCATAAACCGCATTTATTCCATCGCCATGATCCATGAAAAACTCTACCGTTCCGAAGATTTTGTAAACACACGCTTTTCCGAATATATCGAGGATCTGGCCGCTTACATCACCTCTTCATACAAAGAAGACTACCCGAATATCCGCCTGCAAGTTCTGGTGGATCCCATACTTTTGGACCTGGACCGAAGTATTGTGTGCGGACTGATTATCAATGAACTGATCGTAAACGCAATAAAACACGCCTTTCCCAAGGCAAAACAAAAAAACCATACCGATGAACAAAACAGGATTTCGGTACGTTTTGTCTTGTCGGATGACCGCTATGTCCTCAGTGTCAGTGATAACGGGATCGGCCTGCCCCGTCAGTATGATGTCCATAAAAGCGATTCACTTGGGATGAAGATTATTCAAACCCTGACCAAGCAGATCAAAGGGAAGTTTGAGGTGATTCGAAATGAAGGCACCGAGTTTAAAATCACGTTTTCCAAAGACGCTTAAAGCGTTTGTCCGTCGCTGTTTTTCGGTATGATCCGCCACCCAAAATCGCCGTTATATCTCTTGCTTATTTATATTTCTGCTGCTACAATAAAAAAAAGCGTTATGAATAAGACCCAGATAATGATAGTTGAGGATGAAGGTCTTGTCGCACTCGAGATAAAGGAAGCTCTGGAACGAATGGGATACGGGGTTCCTCATGTCGTTTCTTCCGGTGACGATGCCCTGAACAAAGTAATCACCGACCGTCCCGATCTGATTCTGATGGACATCCGCATAGAGGGAGCAAAAGACGGGATCGACACGGCAAAAGAAATACATGAGGATTACAACGTTCCCGTTGTGTATCTTACCGCCCACTCCGATGAAAAAACACTGGAAAGAGCCAAACTCACGGAATCCTACGGCTACATTCTAAAGCCGTTCAAAGACAGGGACCTGAAAGTAACCATAGAAATGGCGCTTTCGAAAGCCCAAAAAGAAAAGGATCTGATCGGCAGCAGAAAACAATATTCATTGATTTTGCGCAGCCTGAATGAAGGGGTGATCGTGGCGGATACAAAGGGGACCGTTAAGTACGCCAATGACACGGCCCTTTCCATCCTGCACACGGACCAGGCGGAAATACTCGGCAAAAGTATCATTAATATTTTTACCCTGATTGACCGGCAGACCGGGAAACCTGTATTGATTCCCATTACCAAACCGGTTGTCGAAAACGCCATCATTACCTACCAAAACTACCTGCTTATCAACAAACAGGGCAGGGAGATACAGATCGACTGCAGTATCGCCCCCCTCATAAACGGGAATCATGTTGTCGTCGGTATAATTCTCATCTTCAAAAGCCTTGAGGAAAACAAACGGGACAAGGAGATACAGCTGGAGTTAAAGCGTTCCAAGCAGTACCAGTTGAATATCCTGCCGGAAAAGGGCAGAACCATCAATGGGATTGAGGCCCAGTGGATTTTTTATCCGAGCCTGTTCGGTTCGGGCGATCTCTTCAATTTCATGAGTCTGGACGAACATCATGTGGCCTTTTACCTGCTTGACGTGATGGGGCACGGGTTCTCCGCCGCCATTCTCTCGATTGCCATCAATAACTTTCTCTCGCACGATATCGCCAAGCAGGGTATTTTTTCCCGTACAAAAGCTAAAAAACGTTCCGCGCTCCAGCTTTCCCCGGCGGAGGTAATTGTTGAATTAAATAACCGCTTTTATTTCAAAGCCGACAACAACCCCTTTTTCACGCTGGTGTACGGGGTGATTAATACCCAGGATGATACCTGTACCATCGCCCGTGCCGGGCATATCTATCCGGTACTGCAAAAAAAGAACGGGACCGTTTCAAAAATAGAATCACAGGGACAGGCAATCGGTGTTTTCCCGGAGATCCAGATCAAGGAAAAAAAGTTCGGGTTTACCGTCGGTGACCGGCTTTTCCTTTATTCCGACGGCCTCATCGAACTGAACAGAAATAGCAAAGAGTTTTCCGACAAGCATATCATCGAGGTGATACTGAAAAACCGGGAACACAACCTGGATGAATTGATTAAAAACATGGAACTCTCCATCCATGTGTGGAAACAGGATAATAAGTTCGACGATGATATCGCCTTTTTTGCCCTTGAAAAAAGTAAAATACCCGTACTATGATAATCCTAAAAATTATATTTTTAGATCGGAGAAAAACATGCCTGTCAAGAAATTTCTAAAACAAAAACCCTTCAGTAATACACAGACCATCCTCTGCGGCGGATCGCGCGGAATCGGCAGAGCCGTAGCCCATGATATTGTTGCCTACGGCGGTAATCTATTGGTTCTGGCCCGGAACAAACAGGACCTGCAAACCCTTCAGACCGAACTTGAGAAGCTGCGGACGGCCAAAAACCAGGTGATCATGACACAGTCATGTGACACCACCGCACCTAAAGCGGTGGAAACGATAATCTCCGCTTATCTGAAAAAATACGGTGTGCCGGAGTTCCTGATCAATAACGTGGGGTACGCGCATCCGCAGTATATCGAGAAACTGAACCTTGCTGATTTTAAAAAAAATATGGACATTAATTATTACGGCCAGCTGGTCCCTACCCTGGCCCTGGTGCCCCATTTTATGAAGGCCAGGAAGGGCCATATCATTAATGTGTCTTCCATGATGGGTTATTTCGGGATTATCGGGTACGCGACGTACTGCCCGAGTAAGTTTGCCATTGTGGGCCTGTCCGAAGTCCTGCGTCATGAACTCAAACCATATAACATCAATGTATCGATCCTCTACCCGCCCGATACGGATACTCCCGGCTATGAAAGGGAAAATGAAACCAAACCCCCCGAGTGTCAGGCCATGTCCGAGTCGGTAAAGATGTTAAGCCCGGAACGGGTATCCACGGCCCTGATCAGGGGAGTGTTAAAGAAGAAATACGGTATTCTGCCCGGTGAGGCCGGTTTTGTAAATAAAATGTACCGGCACCTGCCGCGCCTGGTACGCATGATTCTTGACGGTGATTATACAAAGGCCCGCAAAAAACTGGGGAAAGAATAGCAAAAAGCAGCGGCACGCGCACAGTATAAGAAAAAGCGGCCGTA
>CAZWKE010000051.1:16132-19010 GCA_964634205.1 uncultured Spirochaetaceae bacterium | reverse complement strand
TAGTGGTCCGAATCGTGGACCCGGGGCAAACGGCTGATCTTTTAAGCGGGACCACGTTCATAACAGTCCCGGCCCGACTGCCCCTCCGCGCGGAACTCGGTCAGTTTTTTTCCGGTTTTCATATGGGCCGCCAGGCGCGCAAGCTCCCCGCGGGCGTGCCGGAAAAAACATTTATAGGCAGGACACAGGTAGTTCAGGTTTTGTGTGCCGCCGGAGTCCGACAGAAAACGGTCCTTGGGGCAACCGCCGTTGCAGAACTGTCGTACGTCACATTCCAGGCAGTCAACAGGCAGACTGTCCCGTTTATCCAGTCCGAACCGACGCTGACGCGGGTCTGCCGCCAGCTCGTCCAGCCGACGGTCTTCCAGGCTGCCCAGCCTGTGTGCAGGGTCCACAAAGTGATCGCATGAATAGACGCCGCCGTCTCGCTCCAACACCAGTACATCCCCGCAGACCGGCCGGTGAATACAGAGCGCGTGCGGCACGCCGTAGAGCGGGCGCAGGGCCTCGTCGAAGGTCTGGACCACCAGCCTGCCCACATCCTCCCGTATCCAGCGGTCGAAAATCCTACAGAAAAAATCGGCCAGCACCTCGGGGGCTGCGGTACGTACACTCACCGTATCACCCTTTCGCTCCACCAGGGGCAGAAACTGGAGGTGGGTCACCCCAAGTGCGCGAAAAAAATCATAGACCGCGTCCGGTTCGGCGGTGTTGGCCGCGGACAGCACACAGAGGATGTTGACAAACACACGGTGCTTGCGCAGCACCTGAAACGCCCTGACAACCTGCTCATAACTCGGCTCTCCCGCGGTGGTACGGCGAAATGCGTCATGCATTCGGGCCGGGCCGTCCAGCGAGAGTCCGACGGAAAACCCCGCCTGCCTGAAAAAATCCGCCCACTCCTCATCGATCAGGAGACCGTTGGTCTGGATGCCGTTACTGATGCCCCGGTCCGGGCGGGCATGCTTTTGCTGGAGGTCGATAATTGCCCTGAAATAATCGAGTCCGGCCAGAGTCGGTTCACCGCCATGCCACTCGAAATGAATAATCTCGGAACTGGCCGCTGCGATGCGTTGGCGGACGTACTTTTCCAACAGCGGCTGCGAAAGGATGTACGGTTCCCGGGGCAGAATATCCTGTTTTCCCAGGTAATAACAGTACTCACAGCTCAGGTTACAGCGCGGGCCGATGGGTTTGGCCATAACCAGAAAATCGGCGAATCCGGGCATCAACGGCTACCCGCTTAAAACACGGTTGAAGAATCCCATCATGCGCGCCCACGAATCCCTGGCCGCGTCCGCATTGTATATCCCGCGTGAGTCGTCGAAAAATCCGTGGTTCGCTCCCTTATATATATGATGTTCAAATGATCCGCCGGCCTTGGCCATGGATTCCACAAATGTTCCGATACCGGCGTTGACCCGCTGATCAAGCTCACCGTAAAAGGCAATTACCGGACATTTAATGTCGGCAATCTTCTCCTTTGGCGGGGTGGTGCCGTAATATACCGCGGCTCCGCCCAGTTCCGGCTCTTCACAGGCCAGCAGGGCCGAGAGCCCTCCCCCCATGCAAAAGCCCACACAGCCGATCTTCCGCCCTTTTGTCTCGCTTCTTTCCGCGGCCAGCGCGCGGTAGGATCTTTTCAGGGATTCCACAAAGGCCCGGATCTTGCCCGGAGACCTGAAATCAAACAGCCGCTCCACGGTTTCCCGGATGCGGGACCGCGCGGGCTCCGGGATTGCGGCCAGTGCGGCCTCCCGTTCGGAGGGGTTTACCATGGCGGCCGGCGGAAAACTCGCCGCCGCCTGCATGGCCTCGGCGATCCGTTCCTTGGAAAAGGGGTCCGGCCGCCTGCCCCCCGCCGCGTACAAATCAGGCGCCAGGGCAACATAACCGGAGGCGGCGATGCGCCTGGCGACCTCCTCGATATGGTCATCCACGCCCATCACCTGCTGAATAACAATAACGCCGGGCAGCGGCAGCGCCGCGTGCTCGGGCCGGGCCAGGTAACACGGTTGCTCATCGATATGAATCCATTCTGCTTTTATGGCCATTATCGGTTTCCTCCTTTTTTTGAATAGAGACTATTAATAATATATCATAAGACAGGATCAAACGATAAGTCTTTTTAGCCTGATTCCGTGAATATAACGGTATTCTTATCCCGTGGCGGCGGCTCTGCGATTTATTTCGATTGATACTCTTGACTAGGCCGCCCTTTACTGCTATTTTATTAGCATAAAAGGAGAAAGAAACATGAGAAAGACTATTTTGCCTGGCTTTGCGCTTTTAATCATGATCTTAATAGGATGCCAGGCGCAACAAACAAAACATACGAAAATCAGGGTGGCTTGTCTCGGGGCCAGCAACACCAGGGGATACCAGATTCCGGATACGGAAAAAAACGCGTTTCCCGGTCAACTACAACGGATCGCGGGAGACGGATGGGACGTCCGCAACTACGGCGCCGGCGGCACAACCGTTACCAAGGACGGGAGCACCACATACTGGATATCCTTGGGCCTGCGTGAGGCCGTAGAATTTGAACCCGATATCGTGATTTTTGATTTCGGCTGGAATGATATGAAAGTCCAGAACCAGGTGTATATACCGGACCATTTTGTGAACGACTACACCGAAATGATCGGAAAATTCAAGGCGTTGCCGGGGGATCCGAAAATCATCGTAATAATACCCGCGCTGCTGCAAGATGGTTTCGGTGAGATAGTGAAGGATTACAAGATTCTAAAATCGTATCTTACCGAAGTAGTGGAAAAAAACCATACCTATGCAATCGATATGTTTGACGATTTATCAACCGATCCAAGTTATTATAATTACGACCTGACACATTTTTCGATTAAAGGCATGCGTAAGG
>CAZWKE010000051.1:0-16032 GCA_964634205.1 uncultured Spirochaetaceae bacterium | reverse complement strand
TCAAGCTGTTCGGGATCAAGGAAAAACGGCTGCTTAAAAATCTTGATTGTTGCCTCACCCTGCCCCACCGCCTTCAGGGTCTCGACCAGCTTCCCGTTCTTCAGTATGACGTCCGCGGTACGCTTGACGGCCCGGCCTTCAATAACCACACTGAAGAATGGTCCGGATTTGGAGCCTACCACGCCGTACACAAGATTAAAGGAATCGCCCTGCTTTACCACCGCATTCTCGGCGTAATAACATGAGGTACTTACATGGACCGCTTTCCCGTCATACCCCTTGGCGGACAGCTCCACCTTGTTATAACCCGGATTCAATGCCGGTTTCACCACCACGGCGGTACGGCTGAAATCATCCGGCATATCCTTCTGAAATTTATACGAAGCGGTTTTGCCGTTTACCAGGATACGCAGGGAATCGATATAACGTGTTTTTACGGTGAGAGAACGGAGCTGCAAAAACAACTCGTTGTCCTCCCAGAGAGGCTGCAGCAGCGGACGCGGCCGGTAATTAAACGTAATGGTTGCCTGGGTGGTTTTATCCCCGACCTGTTTGATTATTTTGACGGTGTGTTTGCCGAAGGTCGTAGGAATAAAACTTATATCCTTCTGTTCATATCCACCGCCGAAGCCGCCGCCCGCGGGCTGAAAGCCCACCTCCTTCCCGTTGTCAAACAGCCTGAGTTTGATATCCCCACCCAACTTCTGCGGATATACTATCTCAAGAATCACCCGGGCATCGTAATCCGCGTTGATAATTTTTATGCTTAAATCCTTGTCTTGCGACTGCGCGTAAAGTCCGAAAGCACATAAAATAAAAATCACACAAATAATAACAGCATATCTCATACCTATAAATAATAATCCAAGACAGAGGGTTATGCAATAATATAATGAGGCCGGTTTTTACGGGCAAATTCATACCAAACGGCATATGTTGCATTTATCGGCGGTGAGGTATACACTTTATATTGATGTGGAGTGAGTAACTATGGTGCCGCTATCGCCAAGCAATCCCGGGCTTTCAACCCCGATGTCCGGTAAAAAAATAAATATGGCCCTGCTTATGGGCGATTTATATAATGCCTTTGAATGCGAGATCTATGCCGGTGCCCGGCAGTTTGTGCGGGAAAACAATGTCAATCTCATCTGCTTTATCGGTTCGGAGCTTAATTCACCCACCGGGACAAATAGCAGAAGGAATGACATCTATTACCTGATCAGCAGTTATAATGTCGACGGAATTTTGGGAATATCCGGCACCTTGGGCAACCATATTGGGCAGCAGCGGCTGGCGGATTTTTACAGGAAGTTTGATTCTCTCCCCGTTGTCAGTATCGGCGTTCAAACAGCGGGAATGCCTTTTGTCGGTTGTGAAAATGAAGCTCCGTTGCGTAAACTGCTTGTTCATTTAATCGAAGAACACGGATGCAGGAGAATCGCGTATATAAAAGGGCGGGACATTAATCCCGATACACAGGTCAGGCTGAAGGTGTATAAGGAGGTTTTATCCGAATATAATTTGCCGGTTCAGGATGAGCTTATCTTATCCGGTAAATTTGATACGCTCTCCGGCAGAAAAGCGGTCGAAACACTGTTAAAAAGACAGCGAACATTTTGCGACGCTATTGTCAGCACGAATGATTATATGGCGATCGGGGCGATAGAGGAACTGCTGCGAAGAGGGATAGCGGTTCCGGACGACGTAAAAGTTGTTGGATTTGACGATATCACCGAAAGCAGGTTTTTTAAGGTACCGCTTACCACGGTCCGCCAACCGATATTCAATATGGGATATAACGCCGCAAAGCTGCTGTTCACCGCCTTGCGGGATACCGGACCGGTACAGAATATCGTGCTCCACTCCCAACTGGTTATCCGAAAATCATGCGGCTGTAATGTGGCCGGGGAGTCCGCGGCCGCATATGAATCGGTATTTCATAAAACACGGATTTCCATTAAAAATCCGGACAAAATAAAAAACCAACTCGTACCCAAGCTGCTCTCGCTGATCAGTGATCAAATCTCTATCCGTGCATCTTCCTACATTAGGAGTAAATGGATCGAAAAAATCGTGGATTCCCTGATCACGGCAATCGGGAGTCATCGACAGTTACAATTTATCAACACTATAGAGGAAATTCTCGATGAATCCAAAGACCTGAATCTGGATTCGGGTCTTTGGTATTTTGTTTTTTCATTTATCTTTAATAATATATTCAGCCTTTTGGCAAATGCAAAAAACCTTTCGTACGCAAAGACATTGTTTAATGCGGTGGTGGATGTAATAAACAATTTTGGGATTAAACAGCACGAAATAGATATCATCAACACGTATGAACGGACCAAGCAATTGTCGATAATCTCAAAAGGACTGGCGTCGGCTTTTGATTTAAACGGACTAAAAGAGATTTTATGCACGGAACTGCCGGAGTTCGGCATCAGAAGTTTTTATATTTCAGTATTCGAAAACACCGGGAACACCCCGAAAAAAAATTATTCCCGCTTACTGTTTGCCTATGAAGATTATAAAGCGATCGGGGGAGAAAGAAATGAAATCACTTTTATTTCCCAGGAAATAATCCCGGGAGGGTTTAAAATCGGGAACAGTACCGTCTACATCGTCATGCCCTATCATTTTGAGGAGGCCTATGCGGGGTTTATGGTTTATGAGGTTCAAAATACCGATAATGAAATACTTGAGATATTGACGGCGCAGATAAGCAACGCGTTGAAAGTAATAAATCTATATAAGAGTAATAAAAAGGATAAAACGTTCAATGACCAAAGCAAGACATCAAAATACATAAAATCAAGCTTATCCAAAGAGAAATCCCACGAATATTTTCGCAAGCTTATTCATTTTATGGAATCAAACAAGGCATATATGATTGCCGATCTTACTCCCGATTATGTAGCAAAACGGATACACATATCCCGTCATAACCTGTCATATATCATAAACGAATATGCCGATATGAATTTTTATGATTTTGTCAATTCATACCGCATAAAAGAGATAATAACCTATCTCCAGGTTTCAAAAAATGTAAATACAAAGATGATTGATATTGCCATGAACTTCGGATTCAAATCCAAATCGACATTCAACAAAATATTTAAAAAGTATACCAATATGACCCCGACTGAATTCAGAAAACTAATAAACCAAAACAAAAATTATAAAGACAGCAGCGTCATCAGAGTTTTTACCCGGCATCATTTTGAATCGTAGGGCCCGTAAAAAAGGCGGGGAAGCGCTCTTCAAGGTGCCTGACCTTTGCCAAAGCCCCCCATTCGGAATAGCACCGGTGTGCCGCCTGAAAATATACCGCGGCATCGTTTCGCTTGTTTTCTGAAAGCAAAAACAATGCCTTCAATTCATCGGCAAGCGCTTCTTCATTCTTATACCTGTTCTCCCGAGCGGCCTGTATTGCCGCATCATATTTTTTTATGGCTGTATCAGGCTTATTCCCGATCCTTGCCAGTTCAGCCTCTATCAGACGGTACTTATGCAGACCGTTCTGCGGTGAAGACAACGCCGGCTTTTTCAGTTTGTTTCTGTTACTTACGATTTGCCGGTGAAATTTAAGCTTTTTCCATACCGAGACTTGCGTATAAAGGGCCGAAAGAATAAGTGAATCATAGAGCCAGTATTGCGGATTGTTCAGACTTCCCAGGCCGGCATCCATATAACTCTCGGCCATTTCGATATTTTTTTTGGCCTCCCGATACTCATAGAAGAGATACGCCAATATGGACCGGTAAAGATAAAAACTGTTCAGATTTATTCTATCATTGGCCGCTCTAAAGACCGGCAGCATCTCGTCCTCATCAAAGCTTTCGCCTTTCATCTTTATGCGGTATTCCGATTTTCCCATCAGATTCAGGGCAAACTGCCGGTCTTTTCTGATTGTATGCAGCAGGCGCTGCTGTTTAAACTTTATAATACTATTATAATAATGAACAAACTGATCGTTTAACGCTAAGAGGTTTTTCCCTATAAAATAGGACAGGATGAAATACATGGTAATACAATTGACCGCGTATTCAAAATCACCGCTTTCCAGTCCGTAGGTGTACGCCTGACGGAGAGATTCCACGGTTTTTTCCATATGTTCCCTGAACGGACGGATAAAGACATTAAACATGAAGTAGACCTTGGCATACTGCTCTCTGGCTTTTTTTTGCCTGACAAGATCCACTGCAACCCTGCCGTACTCATAACCGGCCTGACTAGCGCCGATGATACCGCATAACACAAATCCATATGCCGCGTAGCAAAAAGCGGAACTTGGGGTATTCCCGTATTTTAAGGAGAGTTCTAATATTCTAAATATCATAATCGGCGGGAGATTGGGTAAAGAATAATAAGCGGCACTCCCCGTACTTATCATGATTCTGATAGCCGCAAGTTTGTATTGGTCTTTCATGTCGGGCAGATCTTTCAGATCCGCAACGGTTTTTCCGCGAAGCGCGAATTTTATTTTAATGAAGTTAAACAGTATATCCGCTTTGGTGGGTTTTTTCGGCAGGATAACCCCCAATTGCTTTAATACTTCCCGACCCAGTGTTACCGCCTCCATTAATTTATTCTGCGCTATGTAAGATTTAATGATTATTTCATAGATCTTGACCTTGTCCAAAAGATTCTTTGCCTCACGTAAGACGATTTTTGCGTACCGGTCCATACGTACGAAATCCGCGCAGAGATAAGCGGCTTCCACCGCACGGGTAAACAACGCAAGCGTCTCCCCATAACGACTGCTCCAGGAACCTTCCTCGAGCAGGTCGATGCCGATAACCAGGTACTTTAACGCGGATTCATATGCGGCAGCCTCTCTGGCGGTTTTACTGGCCAACAGATTCAAATTCAGCAGCTCCGTCCGCCTTTTCCCCTCTGTTATTTTCTCTCTTCCCGCGTTAAGCTGGTCCGTGATAAAAAATACCTTGTTCTTCAACTCTGATTTTGGCGTATGTTCCAACAATAAGCTGCCGATTTTATAATGCGTAGCCTTTTTTTCTTCTTCCGGAATAAATGAATAGACGGTTTCCTGTATTTTATCATGGATAAAACAATAATTCCCGTTAACATAGAACAGGAGCCCTTCCTGTATAATCGGAGTAAAAGCGCTGAAGGTTTTCTGTTTTGATTTTTCGCAGGCAAGTGAAAGCAGTTCCAGACTGAATTGTGTCCCGATACAGGCCGCAAGTTTGATCAACTCCTGAGAGCCTATAAGGTATTTTTTTATCTTCATCACCAGAAGATCGGCAACATTATCGGTTACCTGCAATTGGTGCAAACTTTCCAAATCAATCCGCCAGTTTTCACCGGGTTCGGCCCCGGGCTGTAATATTTTGTCGCGATAGATGGATTTTAAAAACTCATTAATAAAAAAAGGATTGCCGTTTGTTTTATTGAAAACCACCTCGGCCAGGGACATTACCCGGCGGTTATCCTCACCCAGTATTTCTTTTATGATCTGTCCCACATTGGTTATTTTAAGCGGACCCAGCCATATATTATGGGCGGCTATTTTTTCCTTTTTGATTTCCTCCAGCACCAGCATCAGCGGGTGGCCGCTGTCAATTTCATTATCACGATAGGCACCGATCACCAAAAGATTGTGTATTTCTTTGTTTGAAACAAGTGCCTTTAAGAGTGTAAGACTGGCCAGGTCCGCCCATTGCAGATCATCCAGCACCATAACCAGGGGGGACGCTTTGCCGGAAAATACATTGATAAATTTCTGAAAATACAAGCGAAATCTGTTCTGACTTTCCAAAGGGCCCAGCTGTGTCAGCTGCGGCTGTTTTCCGACAATCGCTTCCAATGCGGGGATCACATTTATTATAGCCTGCGCGTTGGGGGCAAGGGCTTGTATTAACCGTTCTTTCCATTGCCGCAATTCAGAACGGGATTTGGTCAATAGTTGTTCAATAAATCCCCGGAAGGCCTGGACAATAGCATTATACGGCACATTCTTTTTGAACTCCTCAAACTTCCCATAGATATACCTACATTTTTGCTGAAAGATCTCCCTATTGGCCGTTTCTATGAGCGCTGATTTTCCTATCCCCGCGTAACCGGAAATCAACAAAAAAACTATATTCCCGCCGCTGACCCGCTCGAAAATATCGCGGATGATCCCCATTTCCCTGTCTCTGCCGAAGATTTTACCGGGAGGAGTGATCTCCGGGCGGTGTAACCGACCTGCCGGATGTTCGGACCCTCTACCGGGATTTTGCACCATCATAGGTTACAATGATACCCAAACTTTTGATCATCCGCAAGTTGTCGACAAAAAAAACAACAAAAAAGGGGCCCTGCGACCGTGCCGATTGGCACGGTCGACAGTTTCCGGAAATTATCTATTAATACTGCTATGCTGGAGAATATTCTGAAGAATGCCGAAACACAAAAAAGCTACCGGTTAAAGGACGGCTGCCGGTTTACCATCCCCGTAAAAAAATTGACCGAAAAATTGTCGGACGCTCAAAAATTGATTCTGACTCTGGGCATCGGACAGTTCGGATTTTCCCATCCGCGCGGGAGTTTTCGTTTTGAGGGGCTGACCCATAAAATTGAAGGTTTTTATACGGAGATTAGAATCTGTGTGGGACACACCGATAAGGATATCTCATTTTCACTTGCATCCCCATCGGGCTATGTCAGGTTATGTTGGTGGAGTGAAGGGGCGGCAAAAACGGGAACCGATAAACGCATCTCCGTTATCCCCAAAATAGACACGGACTACAACGCGGCACTCCACTGCTATTTAAGCCTGCGCTGTAATCTTCATTGTGATTATTGTTTTATCCCTGAAAATATTTTACATGAGGACGCAATCAAGCCGATTCAAATTGGAAAATTTATAAAAGTATTGAATGAGACGGGGAAAATATTCAATATTGTTTTCTCCGGCGGGGAACCGTTCTTTATTCCGAATTTTGTTGAGGCATGTGCCCGGTTGTCCGAGAACCATTTCATTTCAATTGCTACAAACTTATCATTATCAAAAAAGATCGAGGCCTTTCGCAAATCAGTCAATCCCAAAAGGGTCAAATATATTCTGTGTTCCTTCCATGCCAACGAACTAAAAAAACGAAAAATGATACATACCTTTATTGAAAATTACCGCCTGCTCAAAGATTCCGGATTTACCATACACGCCCAAATTGTCGCCTATCCGCCCATTATCCCTGAAATTGAATTCTACCAAAAATTATTTGCAGAATATGAACTGGAACTTATCTGCGCGCCGTTTATCGGGGAATACAATAATAAAACCTATCCCGCAGCCTATTCCCCGGAAGAGTATCAACTGATTAACTGCGATATGACGGCGGTTAGAAGCTCGTATAATTGGAAGCACAAACCCTGTATCGCGGGTTATAATAACGGCGTTGTCAACTCGAACAACGATGTTGTCTGCTGCATAAATATAAAGCAAAAAATCGGGAATATCTATGACAAGATCACCTTCCAAAACAGTCTTGTCAACTGCCCCCATGATTTTTGTTCAGTGCCTTTGTCTATGGAAAATTATTCACTCCATTTAATTGCCTTAAAAGAGACGGCCAAACAAAGCAATGTTTCCGGTTGAACCATGGAACACAATAAGGCTTTAATAATTTCCCCCTATTCTTTTATACCTCATTCGGCAGGGGTAAAAACCCTTCTTTTCCATATCACTAAATAATTGTCTTTGCACACCCTTTTCTGCTTTTCCGGAACAGAAACAGGCTTAAGCCGGACGGTTTGACCGTTTAAAAAATCCACCATATTGATCAGACTGCAATAAATCACTATGCTTAATGAGAAAAATGGCAGTCAATGATTACAACAACAATTATAATTTTTTATTACAACAGGCCCGGGAGATTCGGGCAAACCTGGAAGCGTATTGTAACGCAGAAAATCCCGGGTTCCGCAGGCTTCTTGCGAATGACCTTATATGCCTGGCCGTTCTGGCCGTGCAACCCGGAACACCCTTAAGTGATGCACAAATTTTTTTTATGACCATGGTTCTCTTGCCGCTGCACCCGGATATTCCCGAGCAGGACAAGGAACTGATCGGCGATATCACGAAAGCGTTCGAACTTGAGCATGTACACGACATAAACGGTTTCTGGCCCAAGATCGCGCGTTTTTTTCCGGAAAACCGGCCGGAACCCGACTGCATATTACCTACCATTGATTATTTAAAAAAGAGAAGCGGGGAAAATGCAGGTATTCCGATCGCTGACATACGCATACAGTTTCTCAGGTTTTCACGGTGCCTGATAAACGCGGGCGGGGGGAATCCCCCACCTGAACAAGGGGCCGAAGACCGGCTCCATTCCCTGCTGTTTGCTGATTAATCTATTTATTCCCCTGATAAAAATAATAATTTTGCAGGCGCACTAAAACCTCATTGCCTTTTATAATCTCGGGCACATAGCCTGCTATCTTTCTGTTGCTGAAAGAAAGTAAACTCGATTCAATTCTCGAAGGATAGTTCGGACTAATCACCGTTTGCAGAATCGTACCGTCATTGTCCAAAAGCAGCCCACAGAAGTATCGCTGTTTATGATAAAAAACCAGACGCTTGGGGGTTGAAAAATCCAGCACAAAGGTTTTTTTCGGAGACATATCCCAGATCCGTTGAATAGGATAGTAACGCTGCTCCTGCAGCTGCAGGTAAAAAATACTGCCGTCCGCGGTTTCCAGAACTACATGGATCGCCGCCCCATGGTAACCATAGAGGGCTGGTATATTATACTGCGGATTAATGGAACCGGTACCGCTTATTCCCAATTGCAGGAACACGCTTGTATTCCTGTTGGCGTTAAATTCGGTAATATCAACGGCCTGTAATATCCCGGAAGAAAAAGACGGCGTAAAAGTCTTGAACAATACACAATAAACGCTCGGGATAGAAGTAGGGCCTGAAAAAACCAGGGAGTTGTTCCTGATCCCGCTGATCCGGGTATTAATTTTTGCCGTCAGCCGTGACCAGTTATTTCCCACAGAGGTGCTGTCAGGTCTGTTAAAATCATCCAACTCGGTGAGTGTCAGTTTATTGACAAAGTAATCAGTGTGTTTTTCTGTTTCCCGGCCGTCGGAATCCGTAGATTTTATCTGTAGGGTATTAAAGCCCGGTACGCTTTCCGAGAGTACGGCATTATTTTTTATCTGTACTTCTTTGCCGTTCAGGTATATTTCAACAGAACCGGGATTGACAATTTCATAGTCCAGCACCGGATCTTCCGTATAATATTTGTGCCGGGGAGAAAAAATCCGTATTTCGGTTTTTTTGCGCATCAACATGCTTGCGTTCCCGTCAGGCTCCGGAGAAGGAGAAATGTTTCGGCCGGAAGGGTTATTCTGCGGCCGCAGCAGCCCTCTCTGTTCTTCATTGAGTTTCTGCAGGTCGGAATCAATCTTTTCCATATCAGGACTACGCTCTTTTTCCAGTTCCTGCTGCAGCGGGACCAACAGCTCCCGCATATGTTGTTCCGTTTTTTCAACCTCCCCACGAGTAATTGACATTTCCTCATCAGCCGCTAAAACTACCTTGGCTTCCAGAATTTCCGTTATCCTGTCCGCAATCTCACTGTTAAGACCCCGTATAGCGGCAATACGCGGCAAACTGATTTTGGGCCTGATACTCACACGGCCGTTGATTACCTTCACGGTGGTTTTATGATTTTTTACCCGCACCGTAAATTCCGTCCCGATCACGGTAAGTATTAATGTTTCGGTTTCCACCGAAAACTCCGATCCGTTACCGGTTTTCACCTGCCGGCAGTGCAGTTCACCCTGTTCCAGAAAAACCCGTGTTTTTTCAATATCATTATCATGGAAAAGCTTCAGCACTTTTAATTTGGAGTTTTCACCCATTTGTACCTGAGATTTCCGGCCGATCGTTATAAGCGCGGACGATCCACCGCCGGATGCTATGACAGCATCCTGGGATATACTGTCCCCGGCGGCGGCGGGTTTCAGTTCACCGGATTCGGTAATCATGATTGTCCCCGTTAAACGTGAAATATGATTGACGGCGGCATTATTTCCGGACGGAAATTGATAAAGAGTAAAAAACAGAAATATACCGATAAAAATCAATGCGGCCGCGCCCAGCGCACCGAACGCAAATCTGATTATGGGTCCACGACGGAAAAAAGGAACGCCTTCAGAACCGGAGTCCGCCTCCCGGACCGCCTGCAGCCCGTTTCGTATCCGCTGCAGTACGGCCTCAAAGGTTTTGACCGGCGTCGCTTCCAGCGGATTTTTCATATGATAATGATAATGGAGATCATCATCCGCCAGTTTTTTTGCCCATTGGAGAAGGTACTTTTTCCTGTTCATCCGTATTCCTTTATTAATTTACTTAAAACTTTTTTTAACTGTTTTTTGGCCCGAAACAGGCTGCTTGTTACCGCTGAAAGGCTTTTTCCCGTTATGCGTGCTATCTCCGCGTTTTTTTTATCCTTAAGATATTTTAACTCCAAAAGTACCGCGTATTCCGGATTCAGACTCTTAAGCGCCAGTTCAAGCATCAGGTACTTTTCCTTCTCCAGGATTTTATCCACCGGCTGCCCAGACGCAGCAACGCGGGCATCAGGAACATCGGCGATGCCGGCTTCCGTATGATATGAGGAAATATACCTTTTTCTAACCTTTTGCTTGCGGTAATAATCGATAAACTTGTTATTGGCAATCCGTAATAACCAACCCTGGATATTTCTGGCATCGGACAGTTTGGGCGCAAATACCAGCGCGGAGTTGAATGTTTCCGACAACAGGTCTTCAGCCGCATGGGTATTCCCCAGCGTTTTGATTATCAAAAAATTATAGATCTTTGAATGATACTCCCGGAATATCTTCTCAAAAATCATCGGGTCCCTTCGCCTGATATTTCCCAGATCTTCATTTGTAAAAACAATAAAAATAATCATACCTGCCTTACTAAAGGACAACCTTTCTTCTGTAATTAATAACGGATAAACCGACTATTTTTTGCGCATTAATATTTGGTTTTTTACGGGTAATATTAATTCACATTATTGCATTCTATTTTATAAAGTGTGCCGTTTTCGCCTGTAATTGCCAGTTTACCGCCCAACTGATTGCATACCAGCATATCGACAAGCTGTAAACCCATGGTACGTCCGTTGCTGAGATCAAAATCCCCGGGCAGACCGATACCGTTATCACCGATTATCATTTCCAGCATTTTTTTATCTTCCATATGCCTGATCCTGATACTGATTTTATTCTTGTGATGTTCATTATTTTTGTCTCTGGAAAACGCGTGCCGGATGGAATTGGTAAGAATCTCGTTTATCACCAGTCCACAGGGTGTTGCGGTTTGAATATTGAGGAAAATATCCTCCATGTCGATATCTACATCTATCTGCCTGCCTTTGGCGTAGGTAAAAACTATCCTATCCGCCAGGGTATTAACATAATTCTTAAAATTTATTATTGAAAGATCCTTTGCATTCATCAGTTCTTCATGAATCAGGGCGATGGTCTGAATACGGCCTTTAATAGCGTTAAAATTCTCACGGCGGTTTTTTGGGAGAGCGCCCCCCGGTTGGAAATTCATCAGACTTAAGATAATTTGCAGATTATTTTTTACCCGGTGATGTATTTCCTGCAGCAATACTTCTTTTTCATCCAGAGATTTTTGCAGTTGGTCGATAATAAACGCGCTTTTTAACGCGCTGCTCAATTGCACCGTTAGATGCTCATACACAATGCCCCGCAGGACCGAAGGTTCGAATACCGAGAATCCCAACAACTCATTTTCCAGTAACAGCGGCATCACAATATAGGTAATTCTACCGCGGGCAGCCTTAAGGCATTCCGCGATAAGCGAGCTACGGGGAAAGGGGAGTACCGGGAACCCGGTATGTTGCGGGTTTTGTATATCATGGGCCAGGATGGGGGTAACAAGAGCAGTGTTTTTGCCTTCATTTATCGAACAGGTGATAAATATTTTTCTGATATCCAGCTTGGCTGTCACCTCTTTGATTTTCCGTTTCAGCTTTTCCAGGTTGAAGGTGATAATAAGCTCCTGACTGAAACGATGCAGCTCAGACGCAATCCGCTCCATGTTTAGACCGGATATCGAATTCTCTCCCTTTTGGATTCCCCTGATAAGCTCGGCAAAATGGATCTGCAGGCATTGCAGGGTCCGGCGGTCTTCTTCATTTGTGATGGCAAAGAAAAAAATCTTGAAGATATCCCCCACAACCTTACGCCACTCCTCAAGACTGAAGTTGTACTCCCGTTTCTCACAAATTAAATTCTCCAGGTTTTCCAGGAATATTTGCGGCTGCTTGTATTTCAATGCAATATAAAAAATAGTATACAACGTATTGGCATAATGAAAAGCGAGATGTTTTTCCGCCGACCCTTTACATAAGGGTTCAAGTTTCCTTTTTATTTTATTAAACAGGTCTTCTTTAAACGGCTGGGGACGATCTTTGCATCGGTTCACATCCGCATACACATTGGTGACGTGATTCGCGAGTTTCGTGATTTTACATCCGCATGACTGTCTGATTTTCAGATACGTCGGGACCCTGGTTACCTCAGGAACAGTTTCACCACTCAACAACCGCTTCATTAACTCCATTGACCTATACCCCAGGGAGAATACCGGTTGACTGATAGTGGTAAGTGCGGGTTTTATCTTTCTTCCAAGTTCCGTATTGTCAAAGCCCAAAATCATGATCTGCTGCGGAATGTGTATCCCTCGTTCACGGAGTGATTCGATAAGATCAATGGCCGTAATATCATTCGCACCGATGATCGCGTCGGGAATCAGTTTGCGTTCATCCAACAACACCGTTACCGCCCGCCTCCCCGAACCGTAACAAAAATCACCGGGAACGACCAACCTGTTGTCAAACGGGATGCCAAAGTGTTCAAGGGTTTTTTTATAGGTAATAAACCGGTTGACCGCGTCATCATTATCGTCAGTACCTTTGATAAAAGCGATCTTCCGGCATGCGTGTTCCCTGATGCAGTGAGCAATAAGCTCGAACATACTTTGATCACTCTCCACAACAATGCTCGGCATATCCGGGATTACCGTACCGATACTGAGGGTGGGTAATTCCGTAAATGAATGGCAAAATTCATTAAGCTCACGTCTGGAGGTAAAATTACCTATGGTTGAGGAAAGAATGATCAACCCATCAAAATCTTTTACCTGGATTAATTCATAGGCCTTTGTTCGTGCCTCGTTTTCGTACGGACTGTTGAAGGCACCGCCGCAAAAGCACACAAGGTTGATATTTTCGCTCTCCGCCGCCTTATACACTCCTGACCAGATTTCCATCTGGTATTGATCGTAGAATAAATCGATGAGAAAACCAATGGTCGGGCGGCTTATTTTCTTGCTCCCTTTCTGCTTCATTAGTGCCTTGTGTACCGGAAACCATTTTGTTTTTCTACTATTTTGATGATACTTGTTATTCTGATAAAGATCGGATTCTTATAATAAATCATAATAGAGATCAACTTGAAAATCAACTATTGAAATCCTGATTTTCTCGTACTACACTTTAAAAGTGGACAATATCTCAAAAACACTCGAAGAGGCCAAACGCGGAATGGGACGGACAGAAGAACAGTTGGCGGGGATCCTTCAGCAGATGCCCTACCCTGTTGAAGTGCTCGACCGGGACGGCACGGTTGTTATGATAAATAAGGCATTTCAGGAATTGTACGGAATTGCGAATCAACAAACGGTAGTAGGCTGCTTTAATATATTCAGGGAAAAGAATTTCAGACAAAGCGGGCTACTGCCTTATTTTGAAAAAGCCTACCGGGGAGAAACCGTCTTTGTCCCGGAGTATATAATACCGCATGATAATCATATCTCTACCGCGCTGAAGAAAAAGTATCAATTCAACAGTAATGGGGATATCGCGATCGAGATAACCATTTTCCCCGTTTTTACCCATACCGGAGATATATGGCGTATCGTCAGTATTCGCAAGGACATTTCGCAGTTGATTGAACATAAAAAAAACCTTGAACAAAAAAACATTGCCTTAAAAGAAATTTTGACCCAGATTGATTATGAAAAAAAGGGTATTCGAAACAGGCTGAAAGGTGATATAGAACGCATGGTCCTTCCTTATATAACCAAACTGCTTGAAACAATGGCGAGAGGAAGCATACAAAGGACCTATCTGAAATTAATGCGTGATAATCTGTTGGGCATCACCTCTTCATTAATACAGACCAACAAGGATTTTTATGTGAACTTAAGCCCGCGGGAGATGGAAGTATGCCATCTTATTAAAGCCGGGCTTACAAACAAAGAGATCGCTACCACCCTCTCTCTTTCACTGCTGACCGTTGAGAAACACCGCCAGCACATCAGAAAAAAACTGGGCATAACCGGTGAACAGGTTAATTTACACAGCTATCTGCAGCAGACAGGCCCGACGTAATAGGTATATGCATATACCAGGTATGTACCAGGTTTTCTCGTATTGCGCCCACCGGCAAAGTGCATAGTATTAATATGGGGAGAATCAAACCGGCAATGAGTACAATAAAAGATTTAAATTTAGTGATAAGCGAGACAAAAAACGGATTATTAAGAGTCAAAGCCAGGAACTCCGCCGTCTGGAACTACAGCAGAGCGGACGGCAGTCACAAAATTGATATTTTTTATTATAAAGACAACATCTATATTGTGGAATCAAAGGGGATCGCCTATCAGGAAGGCTGCAGCCTGGCTTTCGATTTTATCATCGATACTGTTGAGAAGGAGGGCAGCAAAGTATGCTGCCTGCTTGATAACACCCTGCTGTCTTCGATAGATTGGAGTTTTAAACTCCTTTTTCTGAAATTCCCCCTGGCAGATGAATGTTTTAAAAAAATAGCAACCTACGGTGATAATCTTTATGTTCAGTCATTCGCCAAAATATACCAGTATACATTCGGCAGGAAGTTTCAAATCAGGGCGTTCAAAGAAAAGACCCTGGCCCTGCACTGGTTGGACGGATAATCATTTGTTCTGCCCCAATAAGAGTATATTAATTAAGAACAGAAGCTGATTGCGCTTTAGCAGGCTGATTTCCCGGGCATAATCGACATCCATCAACGTACTCTGAAAACTTTGGGCATTCTCGCTTTCTTTCATTTGAGCCTTTCTTTTCTCTTCCAATTGATTAATTTTGGCTCCGTAAACGGCACGCAATCCAATTATAGTAGAAAGCATCGTATCGACATTATCCAGTCTATAATATGCCTCTTGTTTGAACCTGTCCGTAAAAAGTTTGTCCTGCAGCAGGGACTCAAAGATTTTTTTACGGTTGAACTGTGATGTTTTAAGCATATACCTGATATGGGCGTAATGACTCGCGATTTCGTCATCGATAAAGCCCCGTTCCTGCGGGCCGTACATCAAGTTTCCTCTCTGGACCAGAAGCTCTCGTATTCGCTGTAAAGAGTCTGTGATGGTCCCCAGGAGCGCATCGATATAATTATAATATGCGATCAGCTGCGAACCGGCTTCCACCTCTTTATTCAATCCCCGTATATGCGCCTCGAGCCGCTGATAGATGGCATAATTGGCGGGGTCATCGGTAAGAAGACGAATTCCCCCGGATAAGCGTTTCATGTTTTTATCTATTTTATACTCCGTGCCCTTCAGGATATTGTTCAGATAATTAAGTGAATCGGAATTCGCCCACACTGAAGAAATAACTGTACAAAACAGCAACCCTGACAACAATACAAACAGGACACTGCGTTTTCTTCCCATACTTTAAAGATAATGGATTTGTCTGTTGTTGTCAAAAAAGTCGGTTAGTGGTACGAAGATTGCGCCCCGGCCGATCCTGTATAAACAGGGATAAAAAAGCCGGCCGCGCCGGGACAAAGTAAAGCAAAACTCCCCCCGTCGGCGGCTCCCCATAGAAGCAGCGCCGTAAAAAAAGCCGGCGGCAGGGAAAGGGTCCCGCACCGCCGGCCGTTGTTCCACCGTTATTCTTCCTCCCGCTGTCTGCCCAC
>CAZWKE010000050.1:10260-19564 GCA_964634205.1 uncultured Spirochaetaceae bacterium | reverse complement strand
TTGTTGCATACCGCATTGTTTGGGTCTACAATCATTACATGAAACTCTCCATCAAACTGATTCTCATTTTTATCGCCGCCCTGGCGATGTTTTCCCTGGTCATACTGTTGGGGCTGCCCTCACTTTTTACCGGTATGGCCGAGGTCCAGATGAAGAAGCAGGCCCGGACCTTCGGTCTGTTTCTGCTGAAAAATCTGGAAGGCATCACCGCCGAATCCAACCTGAATTACACGGAGCATGAAGCGGCGGTTGAAGACCTTGTCTATAAGGAGTTTCAGGAGGCAATCGACATTTCACGAGCAACAGACAGTTTCCTGGTTGACGAAATCATTCTGATCAATCCCGAGTATTCGGTGGAGGTGGGGTATCCGGAAACGGAGAAGGGAAAGGACTATTCGTCTCACGAAGATATTGTGCGCAATTTTACCGACAAGCAGTTCGATATTGTCGTGGAGAACACCCGTGAGAACGGGGAAAATATCCTGTACGTGGATATTGTTGCCTATTTGAAATTCGGGCGTGAACCGCGGGTCCTGGAAATAAAGCTTGATTTCAAGCAGTCACTTGCCAAGCTTAAGCAGCAGTTCCAGGAGTTTGAAATCATTTCGGTTTCGGCAAGCCTGGGAATCATTCTGGTGATGATGGCCGCCCTGCTGCTTTTGATCCGCAACACCGCCATAAAACCGGTAGTAAAAATATCCCACGCCATGGAGCGGGTGGGCCGGGGTGATCTTGATGTTTCGGTCTCACATAAATCAAAGGATGAGATCGGAATGATGAGCCGTAGTTTTAATACCATGGTGACGGGCCTTAAGGAAAAAATGCACCTTTCCCGATATGTTTCCCGCTCCACCATCGATGCGGTTTCCACCGCCATCCGTACGGGGGCTGAGTTTCACAAACCGCAGCGAAAGACCATAACGGTCTTTTTCTCCGATATCAGGGGATTTACCGCCTTCTCTGAAAAAAAGGATCCGGAATACATTATTGCCATCCTGAACAAGATTCTGGCCTCCCAGACCGAGTTCATCGTCAAACACGGCGGATATATCGACAAGTTTGTGGGTGACGAAACCATGGCCGTCTTCCCCAATCCGCAGGACGCGGCGTTGTGCGCGCTTTACATCCAGGTAGAGATGAAGGAAAAATCGGCAGGCTACGACGGGCTTAAACTCGGTATCGGGTTGTATGAGGGATCGGTGGTGGAAGGCGACGTGGGCTCGCCCGAAACAAAGGATTATACGATAATCGGCGATACGGTCAACACCGCCAGCCGGCTTCAATCCGTGGCCGCGGGCGGGGAAATCCTTGTTCCGGAAAGCTTGGCCGCTGACCCCCGGATTTCCTCACGCTTTGTCTGTAAACTGAAAGGAAATATAAAGCTGAAGGGCAAGGAGAAGGAACTCACCCTGTATAAAATCACCGGCACACGTAAAGCGTAAAACAGAAGGGCCGTCTCTTGATTCTAAAAGACGGCCCTCGATAAAAAACAAAATTATTATCAGGCTTTTAATTAAAGCGGGATATTTTTTTAAGTCCCGTCATTGGGCATCATAGCAGCCTGTATTTCTGCGCTGCCGGAATCAATATGAATCAAAGCCTTTTTTACATCAGCAATATGCTTCTTAATATATGCATCCCGTTTTTCCGCATCAACAGTAACATAAGTGGCATCTTTCATCCATTTTGCCAGCCTTTTATCTCCCGGTTTTATTACCGTCATATGTACATTTGCCTTGAGTAAGCCCATTCTCGGTTCCGCGAGGAGGGTATAGGTCTTCCCGGCAACGACCTTTGCTTTTACTATTCCCCAATTTTCAGCCCTGACCAAAAAAAGGTGCACTCCGGGAGTTGCTTTATACTGGATGCAGGTAGTAGGGGTGAGTACTCCTATCAGGGTATCACGATCCCACACGCCGAATTTTATCGCTCCGCCAAACGAAGACGGACGTATAAAATTTACAATGGCATAATCATTTCCATTTTCCAATTGTGTTGTTTCAACCATGTACATGGATGCACAGCCGACCAAAAACAAAACACCCGTACACAATAAAACCGCTGTAAATATGAATACCTTTTTATTCATTTAATACTCCTTTCATGAAGCATTATATAATAATAAAAAATCGAGTCAATTAAAAAACTCGGTTTTTTCCATTTTAAGGACATTTCTATTTGGCAAATAGCTTGTGACGCCCTTTTAATCGGGGTCCGTGGTTCGAATCACCAAGCAAGTCGGTCAAAATTCAGGTTTCGGGACTACTGTTCTCCGAAAATACCATGATCTTATCTCTTCCCCGGAGTAAATTACCGTTACCGCACCGGGGGCATTTATCTGTTTTGAACGATTCTTTTTCCCCGAACGTATAATTACAGGCAATGCAACAGGTGGTCTTGGCCCGATACAGGGCCGTATCGGCCATCTTCAACAACAACCCACCGATCTCCTGTTTTCTCTCTTTGATGACGCTCCAATCCGAATTTTTCCCATCTTTAATCTCGCACACAGCTCGAAGGCGCGGCAGGTTCAATTTTTTTTCTATATACTCGGCATGATCTTTCAGGGAGACAACACCGAAACTCATGGTAATCAAACTCATTTTCTTTATTTAACTCGCTTTTATAAACGAGCGTTTTATTTTCACTAATTTTACTTTTAAGGTCCATCCGGATTATCTCTTTAATCTTTTTATGATGTACAATATTGAGCTCCGCGGAGTCCTGTTCCGCATTTTCACTGACATTCATAACCTTGGGAAGTTGAATGAGAAACTCCGCACCCTTGCCCTCTCCTTCGGATTCCGCCCAGATCCTGCCCTTCATGTACCTGATAAGCTCCTTTAAAAACGCCAAACCGATACCGGTACCTCCAAGGCAGCTGTCTCTGCCCTGTCGGGTCTGCTTAAAGCGTCCGCATATATCACGAAGCTTGTTCCCGGGAATACCGATCCCATTGTCCGCGATTCCAATCAGGATATGGTCGGTAAAATCCCGCGGCTGCACGCGGATAACGCCCTTTTCTTTATTGATAAATTTAATGGCATTGGAGATGATGTTGTTGATCACCTCTTCCAGTTTTTCACCGTCCAGATAAAATTCGTCGATATCTTCAGGCGGCAGGCGGAGATGGATTTTTATGCCGCTGTTCATGACCGAAATGGTAAGCGGTGACCGAAAATCATGGGTAATATTCGCAATGAAATCATCCTTCAGGGAATTAAGGTTTTTCAACTGCTTGTTGGCCGCTACAAGCTTCTGCGTGCGCTCCTTGATGATTATCTCCAACTCCTCGGAGTGTTGCCGGATCTGCTCCATCAGTTGTATGGATCGTATGGTACCTGAGATCTGCGTCGCGTAATTCTCGTACAGCTCACCCCGCTACGGGCCGATCTGATACAGGATATGCCCCAGGAATATGTCCTTATAATGTAACGGCTTGATAAAATAGGATTTCCGGAAAGAGCAGATACCGGCCCTGACCGGCACAAGGTTCGTCGCGGGAAAGTCAACGCTTCCCCTTTCCAGCCGGTAGCCGCTTTCCAGGTCATAACCCACAACAAGGGAGGATGTTCCCTGCGCTTCACCTTTCCCCAATCCGATATAGCGGCTTGTAATACCGATTTGCGGAAACAGGTCCGTAATGGTCTTGTTCAGCTCAGCCATATCCATAGTTGAAATCAGGGCGTTTGTCATGTAGTAATAAAAAAAGAAGTTCAATCCGATCTCACTTTTTATCTTCCTTTCATAACTGACGGCAATCGAGTCTATCACAACCAACGCCTCTCTCCATATTCCAGTGGGGAATATTGATATGGAGCTCTATTCCCTTCCATATGATTTTTTCCAAGGTTATTAAAAAAGAACTGTCTTCCTTTTTTTCGATATTATCCAGGAGAGCGTTTACAAACATCTCGGCCCACTCATGTATATCCGCAGAGTGCCGACCGGAAGGTATTCCTTCCTCGATTTTTTGCCGTACAATATCGATCAGTGTTTGTTTGCTTATGTTCTTCCGAACGGCGGGATTGTGATTTTTTTTCCAGGTTTGCCCGATTTTATTCATAGCCAGGTAGGAAAAACAACCGCATGAACGGCGAACAATAAGACTAGTGGGGAAGACGGTTCTTTCAGGCATCTTCCCGCCCCGAATCCCGGACAACAGGGTATCAAAAGCCCCGGCCGCCAGATCATAAAGGGGTTGATGTACGGTTGTCAACTGCAAAAGATAGCTGCGGCCTTCTTCTATATCGTCAAAACCGGTTACCGCCACATCCGCCGGTATCACAATACCGTATTACTTCATTTATTATCTTATTAAATCTTGATCGACCGGATGGAAAATATCAATAAAGTAATCGTGCGTGGACCCGGGGAAAGCAAAAAAAAGGCTGTCCGGCAACGCCGGACAGCCTCAGGGAGGTATTAGAAGCTTTTCCAATTCAATTTGTCACGCGTGATGATATCATCACTATTCATGAGCTCCTTACTGAATTGGTTTTTGCTTATTGAATGATATACAAAATTTCCCCCGCCATTGTCCCAGTTATGCCAGCATACGAAATAGGCGACCCTGGGATACAAATCCTGAATAGTCTCGACAAATTTTCTGTTATCAAACACACCGGAAGCAGCGGGCGCGGGATGATCGGCCCCGTCATACTCGGCCATGACAATCGGTCTATTAAACATCATCATTGCCTCATAATTTGGAATTGTCAGACCGTCATCATATACGGTCGTCGCCACCACGTTTACATACGAGTCTCCCGGATACGCCCAGGAAAAAGGGCGTGCGCCGGCGGTTGCGGGTGAATACACCCAGATAAGGTTATCAAGACCTTTGACGTCCGTGAAATAATTATACATATCGATAAAAATGTTTTTGTACGCCGCCGGGTTATTCTGGTTTTTCTCGTATCCCCACCAAAACCAGTTGCCGTTCATCTCCTGCATCGGTCGCCACAGCACAACAACACCCGCACTGCGTAACTCAAGCAGCGCGTTCGCGATCCTGTCAAGCTTTTTCAGCCACACCGCCCGTATGGGATCGTTTGGGTCCACCAACTTTGCCAGGTCCACATCTTTCAGGTTATCATCTTTATTCCGGGTATCCGTCCATACGCCGTGATTATGCGCTATGTCGGATTCATCATTGAGCCAGGGATTATGGGGAGACCAGTTGATGGTGATCAATCCCCCCCTATTCCAGTAGTCGATCAGTACCTTATTGCACTGTGAGAGCTCGGCCGGGGTGAATATCCGGTCATGCTCATAATCCACTCCCAAAATACCTACATATTTTCCCGTTGCCGTACGAAGATCTTCAACAAGGCTTTTATACCCCATCAAGGTGTTTGAAGGATCGGCGATCTGTGAACCGTGCCCGCAGTTTTGTCCCACGATAACACCCGGTTTGTCGTCATTGGAAAGCGCCACAAGCATTTTGAGTATTTTTTTGGCCTTAACGGACAGCTCCGTCCCATCCACATCATAATCGATCCTGTCGCTTGCAGAATTAATTGTGTTCCCGGCATTTTCACCACCTTCCGAACCTGCTTGTGAGCCGCCGCATCCGGTTAACAGGATGCCGGCAATGATTATCGCCGGCAATAATACGTATATATTATTATGTTTCATAATCCCTCCCAATACATTGGCCTTTTTCATATCTCTTTCTCCTTTCTAATCGGTAAGACATACAAGCATCCGCATATTCCACCGCATTGCATTAATGCTAATATTTTAGCATTAATGCAATGCAAAGTCAATCCATAATTGCTATTTTTTTAGCATTTTGATTGAAAAAATAATCCCCGGAAGCGGCAAGGCAAAAACCAAGATTATTCGCCTTTTTAAAGCCGGGGGCGTTAAGGTGGGATATTAAGGAAATAACAGAGCGGTTTCAACCCTTCTTTTCCAGCAGCTTATGCACAAACGACACGTCATGTTCCAGCTGTTTTATTGCATCTTCCCGCTCTTCGATCTTTGCCTCTAAAATATGTATTTTCTTTTCCAAATCAAGGACCTTGCTTTTGGTATCCTTATCAATCTTGTTCCGTCTCTTTGTTAAAAAATCAAAGCCCGCGGCAAAAAAGGTCATCAACACCAGTCCGCCGGCGATAATAAGCGCTATCTCCATTTTTCCGCTCCTTTTGGATAACACTATAATAGAAAATTAATAAAATATACAAGAGCGTGTACGTGCCGACACTCCCGGATGCACCGAAGACAAGCACTTTCTGCCCGTCCCGGATCTTTGCTTTCTTTAGGAATGCCAATGCGGTCAATGCCCCGGTGGGAATGGCGGCGGCCTCTTCAAAGGACATGTCGGCGGGCTTGGACGCGACCAGACCATTCGCCGCCGTTACCCCTTCAGCGGTAAGGCATGTATATTCAGCATACCCGCCGAACCCAAACCCGTTAAAGGCAAAAACCTCGTCACCTGTTTTGAATCGGGTCACGTCTTTGCCGGTTTGTTCCACAACACCCGCTACTTCGAACCCCGGAACGGTTACCTTTTTGGGCCTCGCCAGACCGTTAAAGAGTCGCGCTAAAAAAGGGGCGGCTTCGCGCATGCGCCGGTCCCCGGCCGTAACGGTTGTGGCCTTCACTTTTATCAAAATTTCATTGTCCCGCGGAACGGTTTTTTTTATTTCTTTTAACCGCAGGACCTCCGGGGGTCCGTACTTTTCATAGACTACAGCCCGCATAATCTTTGTCCTTTCATCGAATAGGCTCGACGCGATTTTCTCTATCCTTGCGGCAAAGAGGCGATTGCTGTTCGGGCAAAACCCTTTACAATCAGCCATACCGCCAGAACCATTTCCTGCAATGCCAACGGAAGATCCATAATGATCACCGGGGCGGCCGTGGACCCGGCCAGGCCGAACATAACAAGAAAACCTGCGGCCAGATACGGGACAGCCGCGATAATTCCCCATCCCGACAGCCAACGGGGCACAAGCCTTGAACGATACAACAGAGAATAGAACATCAGGGCGCCCAGGCAAAAGACGAGTACCGCGACAGTGCCGATCTCTTTTCCTTCCAGCAACAGCAATCCCAGGGTCTGCAGAGCGGAGGCCTGCCCCCCTCGGGCGCCGATATATGCCCGGCTTATCGGCAGCAGGCACAACCAGCTGACGACCGTCGCAAGATAGGCAACCGTTTCAAGCCCACCCCTGAAGACCACATACCCCAGGGCCACGGGCTCCCGGACCTTTTTCAGGAGAGGAAACAAAATCAATGGTATCATGGCCAGTGACAGGCCCATCAATAACACAAAAACTGCCCCTATTACAAGCTCAGTTCCAGTCAGTGAAATATAAACAAGCGGGTCCGGTGCATTGCGCACGGGGTCCGTGATAGCCAAACCGCATATGCCGGCCGCGGTCCCGATGATGTACAGAACTCCTACGATTACGGCGGTTTTTCTGTTTCTATCCATATTTTCCTTTACCCTCCCGTTTATGGAATAACTGCGTCGATCACGGTATTCACAGTAATATTACCGTTAAAATCAAGCGTGAACGCATTGTCCGTAATGTTCGAGCTGTAATAATCCCCGCTCAAATGGCGTTTATCTCCGTTGATATCATCATACGAATACAAATAGTAGGTACCGGGATGGATATTGTTGAAGGTAAAACTTTTTGTGCCGATGGGGAGGAAGATACACTTGGAGATATATTTCAGGTTTTCCTTCTTGTACGTATATCCCTCGAACAGGGAGCGGGTGGTGAGCATCAGAAACAGTTCGTGGCTTTTTTCCACCTTCAACTTTTTATCAATGGAAATATTGACCGTCACCGTACCCACGGCTGGTTGTGCAGCGGAATTATAAGGGTCCTTGTCCAGATCGAAGTAGATGCTTTCATGCATTCCCGTAAAGGCCTTGGAAAAGTCTTTTACCATAAGCGGCTGCGGATAATGAAAATGCGTAATGGCTGCCTGGGCCGAGCTGCGGTCACTCAATATGGCCTTCCAGCGTGAATGAAGCTGCAGCGGTTTCACCTTGTTGAACTTGTTTGTATACACTTCCATCAACAGTTCATTATTGTTAAAGCTAAACTCGGTATACGCCCGCTCGTCACCGGATTGAAAATCGGCAAAGCGATAAGAGCCTTTGGCCTCATCCGCTTTGACGATCACCTCGTAGGTAACACAGCCCTTGTGCCGAAAAACGCCGTAGGTTCGCATGGCCACCTTCAACCTGTTATCGTGTTTGACGATAAAAAAGCTGATATTGTTTTGGGTGTCCGGATCAAGTAACGTGTATTGTGACACCTGTGAGGGCGAAACCGGCCGGAAATCCACGTACCACATCGGAAAGCTGCCCGCCGGTGTAGAAGAAAAAACGGGACCGTGCCATAGTCCGGGTATTCGTTTTAAAAATCCAAACCCCAAAACGGTATTTTCCTCGGCCGCGGGACCGCCCGCGCCGCCCGGCATAATGCTCAGAACACATAAGCATATGAGGGAAAAACAAACAATAAACTTACTTTTCAGGATCATTTTTTTACTCCTTTCAATAAAACCATAGTATACTTGAAAGGCGCAGTCAAATTTATAATTAGGAGATCAAACTGAACGCGGCCCGTATTCTTCATAGACAACCGCTTCCATTATTGTCTTCCTTCAACCACAGGTTTCGCCGGTCGGGCACCGATGATCAACAACCATAAAATAATCGAAAACTCCCCGATCGCCAGCGGTACCGATAGAAACGGGGCGATCGCCTGGTTTACCGCCGGCGACATGAGATAGATAAGACTGTCAATCACATACGCGACACCGTTTATCAGCAGCAGGACGCCGAAAGTCTTCGGGATAAAACCGGACTTGAAGACCAACCAGCCGAAGGGAAGCAGCCACAGGCCCCAGTAAAGCCCTTCACCGGCTATGGCATATTCGTGTAAATTGAGGGAAACCGCGACCAGGGAACGCAGCTGCTCCGGCTGGAACCCCTGTAAGAAGCCTCCCCCGCCCGCAAGCAGCAGCAATACGACATGGTTTAACATATTGAAAAAGGCCATGGCGACCGCGACCGCAACCATGGCCACCATCAGTATGGCCTGTGTTTTGTCCACTTCCCTGAACAGGCGGTAAAGCGCCAGCGCAAGAACCAGGAATGTGACCTGGCTCAAGAGGTCACCGACGATACCAAGACGAAACAGCCATTCATTGAAGACGATGTTTCGCATGGTTGCCGCCGCGTCGCCGGGCATGATAATAAGGGAGGGAACAATCATGATGGAAAAGGCGCTCACAACGGCAAGAATAAGATAAATCACCCCGGCCA
>CAZWKE010000050.1:0-10160 GCA_964634205.1 uncultured Spirochaetaceae bacterium | reverse complement strand
TTCCGGGGATTCCGTGTGTAAGCTGTCCTCCGCGGGCTGTTCCTCCCGCAGGTAGCGGCGCAGCTCACGCCGGCGTTTCCTGTCGGTACGGCGGCTCTCCCCGCCTCCCCCCCAGCTTTTTAACAGAATGAAACTCAGGATCAACAGGCCCCACGTCTGCCAGTAGTTTATGTGTTTCAGGCCGAAGATGTCCGGCATCAGCCAGTTCCAAAGCGACATCGTAACCAGGCCCAACAGGGCAAGAAATCCGACACCAAGAATACCGAACCCAATTCCCACAAATATCTTCTCTCCAAGGCTCCGGTCTTCCCACCAGGCGTCAAAGCCCTTTCCATTACCGCATTTACGGGATTTCTTTTGTACAGACATATTATACCTCCTCCGGGTTATGTCCCGGTATCTCCGGCGGTCCCGGCGGCACCTGCCGCACGGGCCGCTTATTCGTCTATCCAGTGCCGCAGGGCACGGGAAAGGTTGCGTAACGCGTAACGCTTGCGGGCCGTCAGGGTATCAATACTCTCCCCTGTGCTCTCCGCAATCTCCCGGAAGGTAAGGCCGCCGAACACCTGCGCCTCCACCACCCGGCGCTGTTTTGCGGGCAGCGCGCGCAGGGCGTCGTTCAGGGCGTCCACCAGGCTGTCCCTGACAAAACCGTTCAATGGATCAAGACCGGCCCCGGTAATGATTTCCCGCAAGGTCTCTTCAGCCACATCGGTTTCTCCCGATGCTGTCCGTACCTGCTCATGGCGCCAGGCATCAATAAGCCTGCGCCTGAAAAGCGAGTTGATCCAGGCCGGGAGGTTGCGGATACCCGCAACCAAAGGCAGGCGGGCCAGGGTTTCGGCATAAACGTCATGCACCAGATCCTCGGCCTCTTCCAATGTACGGCCGGCCGCGCGCATGCGTGCCAAGAGTCGCGGTTTTTCGCTTTTGTACGCCCGCTCCAACATTTGCCGGGCCTCAATATGTTTCGGGTAACGCGTATCACTCATACTCTTCAATATATATCGACGTCTGAAACATGGTTTTGGTGTTGCTGGTTTAAAATATTTTCTCCCCTTGATTAATACCGCTCCCTGTTTTACCATTCTTACCTGAGGGAGCAATGGCTTTATTAATTCCCAACAACAAACCCCTGCCCCGGCAGATCGAAATCGCCGAAAACGCGTTGGCCGAGGCGTTTGCCCGCGATCTTATCACCATGGATGAGCTGGAAAAACGCCTGCACCTGGTACAGGAGGCCCAGTCGAACGGAGAGATCAGCGGTTACCTTGCTGACCTGCCGCGCGATTTGTTGGACCCCGTAAGGGCGGAGGATTACGCGGACACGGCGATCGCCGGCGCCCAAAAAAGCGAAAAGAAATATCTCACCGTACTTTCCAAGAATGTACTGCGGGGCAAACAGCTGCAGCGCAAATCCATCAATGCCAAGGTAATTTTGGGTGAACAGATCCTCGATTATTCCAAAACCGTCCTTGAGCCCGGCAGGTATTATGTTGAGCTTAAAACCGTGCTGGGTGAAACCAAAATATTTGTTCCCCCCGAATACGCCGTGACAACTGACATCCGCAACGTGATGTCGGAAATCAGGGACTCAACCGACAAGGAGCCGGGCGCGACCACTCCGGAGATTGTCATCACCGGGAAAGTCATTCTGGGCAGCGTGAAAATCAGGGAAAAGAACACTAAAATCATCAATAAAATCAAAAAGCTGCTGGCTGAGTGAAGGCGGATGAGTACGCGCTGAGGTTATAGCAGATGGTTTTGGGGATGTTATTTAAGGCCCGGTTGTGTTATACATTTAAAAAGGAACAAATATTGCTTAGTCAGGTTTATCAATTTTAACTTCATTAACCTTTACTTTAATTTTCCCTTTATCCCATTCATTTAGATCTATCTCACTTACTGTCATTACCTTGCCAGTTTCAGGATATAGAAAAGAGTAATTCGGTTTTAATTCTTTTACCCTATCTATATTATATGTCCCACCTAATACAGGATAAAATTCTTTTTCAAAAAATATTTTTCCATTTTTATCTATAAAGTATACAATTACTGACATTCTATAAATGGTTATATCAGAATTATTCTTAATTTTTAGTTGAAAAGCAGGAAGTTGATTATCATCATAATCAGTGATTATCCCAGCTTGAATTACTGTGATTTCAATTTGACTTTTTATTTTTTCAATATCAGCTTTATCATCTATGTACTGCCATGTCCCATTGTCTTTTAATAATACTTTCCTACCACCTTCTGTTATTGCAATAAAATCACAAAAACCGAATACACTAAAAAAGCAAAACATAATGACAAATATTTTTTTCATTTTTCTTTAAAATAACTTCGGCATTAATGATATTCCATTTCCAAATACCGAGAGGCTCCGTAATAGTACTCGCTTTTTCTGTCTTTTGTGGTTTAGATTCCTCCAAAATAGTTGTTATTGTTTCTTCTTTGTTCTGCTCGGAACAACTTAATAAAAATACTATGATAAGCCCTAAAAATACTTTTTCTTTCATAAAAACCCCTTAATACCTTTAATAATATTCTAAGCTGTTGTTACAAATTATCAACTTGTGTACTATGCAGCCATTTTCCGGACCCGATCCAGGCGGGCCACCTGAATGGCCTGCGAAAATTTTATAGAACATGATGGAAAACTTAAGCGGAATTCCACATAACTATAGTACCTGGTCATGATTTATAAAAACTATGCTCCGATATGCTCGGTTAAGGAGCAGCCCCCGTTGCAATGAATGATTACAAGAAGTAATTGAACTATTGCCGGACACCACATTCATTCGTGAACCATATCCAAAAGAATAACATACTCAATTGTTCTGACATTTGCGGAAGGATACGTCCGCATAAGTAATTCCTAAAAACACATAAATTGCAGAAAAAAGCCTTGACTCTTATTGGATACTAAATTAGTATAGTACTATACTAATTTAGTATTATTTTGTAGAATATTTAGTTAGGGAATTTTCCCAAGCTTGATGTCAACGATTTCCAATAAGGCGAAAGTCTGAAAGTGAGGTTTTCATAATGCTAGCCAAGTTGTCAATGTTGATATGCGGTCTTATCGCTCAACGTCCGCTTAATCCTTACGGGATTACAAAAATATTAAAGCGATCCAATATAAGCAAGTGGTTTCCTATGGCGCTGCCCTCAATTTACCCTACAATTAAGAAGATGTTGAAAAAGGGGCTTATTACCGGAACCATAACAAAAAACGGGAATATGCCGCAAAAAACGATATATACACTTTCTGAATCCGGAAAGAAACAGAGTGCAGAGTCTCTTTTTCAGTTCCTGCAGAGTATTGAAAAGGATGTCACAAATTTTGAGATTGCCGCATATCTATTGTGGAATTTGGATAGAGAAAAAGTAATAAACGCACTGAAAGCGCGGTTGGAACGATTAAACGACATGTTAACTGAAATTAAAGGCATGAAAGATTTTACTGAACCCAATAGCTCCATACCATTTTCCGCAAAAATTATTATGAAATACAATCTATATCTAAGAGAGGCAGATAAAAAAGTAACGCAAGAACTACTGGAAACCGTACAAAACCAGGGTGAATGGGAGGTTTTTGTGGATTTAAAGGGACGATTTTACGACAATTATGGAAAATAGTCGCATGGAGACAGTAGTTATGAAGCATAAAAAAAATTATACAGGACTGTTCTTTATTCTCCCTTTTTTTATTTTTTATATGACGTTTCATCTCTATCCTGTTTTATACACATTTTTCTTGAGTCTCACTAAATGGGACGGATTCGCGGAGCCTGAGTTTATCGGGTTTCACCATTATGCAAGGATTTTTACGGAACTCGGAGCACGATTGGCCGGAGCGGATAAAATGGATATCCCCGGCGAATTTTGGATGGCTTTTATCAACACATGGAGGATATGGCTGCCCAATATTGCGATACAGCTGGTAATCTCGTTGTTTTTAGGCGTAATCTTCACCAACACGCGCCTGCGAATGAGGGGAGTGGGGTTTTTCAGGGCCATCTTCTATTTTCCCAATCTGGTTACCGCAGCATCGGTAGGCATCCTGGCCTTGGTATTGCTGGATTGGCAGCATGGTGTGATCAACCAGATTCTTCACGGACCGGCATCGACTTTTCCCGGAGGAATGTACCCGCCTGAATTCAATATGCTTACGGATTCCGTCAAAGCGCAGTTCGTGATCTCAATAATACAAACATGGAAGTGGTTCGGTGTTACCATGATACTTTTAATGGCGGGCATGCAGGGTATCCCCAAGACCTACTATGAAGCCGCTGATCTTGACGGCGCTTCCGCCACACAGACCTTTTTTAAAATAACACTTCCCTTACTCAAGCCGGTGTTTACTTTTGTAATAATCACTTCACTCATAGGAGGGATGCAGATATTCGACATACCCTTTATCTTCTTACGAGGAACTCTGGGGGGCCAAATGGGTGGCGAGACAAGGAAGGCATTGACAACAATAGTCAATTATATGTACGCAAATGCGTTTGGTTTAAGCCAACCGAATTTCGGGTACGCGGCTGCTGTTTCCTATATGCTGTTTGTACTCATCGCAATATTTTCAATTATCTATTTGAAAATGATTACCAGGGTTTCAAAAGGAGAAGTATAATGGAAATTAGTACGGTAAAACTGAAATTACAGTTGAGTAGAACTTCTTTATATTTATTTCTTATCGTACTGTCCATAGGATGTTTAATTCCCTTTTATATTATGATAATAAACGGGAGCAGAACAACTCAAGCGATTAATACAGGCATAACCCTCATTCCTGGTTCAAATACCATCGGAAACATGAAGACAATCCTCATTATCACTGCCAACATCAATTTTTTCATGGGATTTGCCAACAGCACTATTGTTGCCGTCTTAGCCACGGTTCTCCATATTTATATCGCGTCTTTGACAGCGTACGGCTTTGTGTTTTTCAGATTTCCGTTCAAGAAACTGTTCTTCGGTGTTATTATGGCCTCCATCATGATCCCCGTGCAACTGGGACTGGTCGGTTTCTACGAGCTTATTCAGAAGATGAATTTGCTGGACAGCCTGCTGGCCCTGATTCTCCCTGCGGGGGCGGTGGCATACACTGTTTATTTCTTACAACAGTACACAAAATCGGTACTGCCGGAATATATCATAGAGGCGGCGCGTATCGACGGAGCACATAATCTCACCATTTTCCATAGGATAGCCTTGCCTATCATGTCGCCGGGTATGGCAACCATGGCTATTTTCGGATTTGTGTTCAGCTGGAATGATTTTTTAGGACCATTAATAATACTTTCTTCGAAGGACAACTATACCCTGCCACTCATGATTGCCCAGTTAAGCTCTTCTCTGTATGCCAGAGATTTCGGAGCGATTTATCTGGCGGTGGGTTTATCAATTTTTCCGATTATTGTTATGTTCACCTTTTTACAGAGATTCCTGATTTCAGGTATTTCTTTCGGAAGCTTGAAGGAATGATTGAAAGCAATACAAAAAATATCGTTAAGGCAAAAAAAATGGGCGATAACAGATTTGAACTGTTGACTTCTACCGTGTGAAGGTAGCACTCTCCCGCTGAGTTAATCGCCCGTCTATAAACATACCGTACCAAGTTTGCCCCGCCATGTCAATGCATAATTTCAAGACATAATTTCCATGTAAAATAAATTGAAATGAAACCGATTCTGTGGTATACTACAAGTGAGGTTAAGTCCTGCCTCGTGTAATCCGTAACCTAAACAAATGAACAGTATATAATATTTTGAATGTGAGTGTATTATATATCAGACAAAATCCTTCGTATAAATAAATTCCTGAAGTAACGTCGTCTAATTCCTTATAAGACATATAATTATTTTCTTAAATATTTTACCTATTACGGCACAGTACTTGCATGTATTATATAAGTATGGATAAGTTTATTGAAGCAGTTGCAGCAAGAAAAAAAGATATCGTGGCTATTAAATATATCCGGGGAGAAGTGATAAGAAAATTATTGCATTTTCTTATTGCCCTGGTACCATTGTTCGCCGCTTTAAGCAAAGACCTTGCGCTGATGCTTCTTACTACGGGTACCCTCGTATATATAGTAGCGGAAAAACTACGGTTAGAGGGAGTCCAGATTTTATTTATCTCAAATATAACGGTCATTGCCTCCCGTAAACGGGATATGGGAAGGTTTGTCCTGGGGCCCGTTACCCTTGCCTTGGGCGCCATGATGGCCTTACTGATCTATCCCGAACCGGCTGCCCGAATTGCCATTTACGCTTTGGCATTCGGAGACGGTTTTTCAAGTTTGATAGGCAAACTTGTGAAGGGCATTAAAATCCCCTTCACCCGGGGGAAGACCTTTTCCGGCAGCTTCGCGTGTTTTGTCTCCGTATTCCTGATAACATGGAGGATCCTCGGATCATTCTGGAAAGCACTCATAATAGCGGTTTCGGCAACCGTGCTGGAGGCCCTGCCTACCGGAGATCTGGACAATCTTATTATTCCCATTGGCACAGGGTTGGTGACATCACTACTGATCGGTATTATCTAATACCATTTTACACCCAATAATACATCGCTTTTATTTTTGTATCAAAAAGAACAATTCCCGCAATTAAAGATATGCAGCCCAGGGTAAGGGTGATGGGGCCGGGGGTGAACAGCATCAACTCCCGGCCGACTATAAACAAAACCACAGCGGGTAACAGCATCATTGCGTCCCGCCTCAATCCCGCAACAACAAAATTTACGATCGTAAGCAGTTTTAAAGAAGTAAGCAGAATAAACAGCCCCTGTTCGTCACCCAGCTTAAAAAGTCCGTCGGTAAGTACGGTTTGGGTATCAAACGAAACATACATGGTCAGGGCAAAGGAAACCAGCGCAATAATCCCCACCAGGATATTATATTTCTGGTAATTCATCTGCAGGATATACAAACTTGAAAAAAACAGTGCCAGCAACCCTAAAATACGTCCGAAATAAACGGATTTCGCGAAAAACAAACTGACGGTTTGCGGCCAGCCGAGAAACCGCACAAAAAAATCACCAAAGCGAAATACTTCGAACAAAAGGGAGAAGATGAAAATACTCGCGAAAAACAGTTCGGACGACCCGGTTTTTCGAAATAGTACTTTAAAGCGGAGAAACGCGACAAACCCGATAAGGTAAAACAGGACAATACTCAATTCATTCCATAAGGAGTTACCGGCGGGATTATTATAAATAAACCAGAATACATGTTTTTGCGCGTTTTTACTCATTTCTAAAACAGGATCCATCGAAAATAAAAGCAGGATGACCGTAATAAAAAAAACGGAAAGGAACAACGCCGCGTAGAAGAATACCTGTAAGAATGAATTGCGCATTCCCAATGCCATATTGTATTAATAAACTATTTTTGAAAAAGAAAAAAGAATAAATCGGGTTATTTAAGAGATTTTCCGCCCGGAATTTTACAATAAAATGCTTTAAGGTATATTTAAAGATTTACGATATTCTCTATATAGGGGAAATTATGATCAAAAAAGCATTATGTATATTTCTATTATTGCTTATTTCCGGTTCCGTCTTCGCGGGCGATATCGCTACTTTTTTGAACCTTGGTTTTTCCGAGGATTCAAGATATTTCATGTTCGGGGAATATGGATTGGATTCCACCACATCGACCTCATATGGGGAGCTCTATATTGTCGACGTAACAAAAAACATCTTTGTACAGGGCGGGGTGATCAAAAAGAAATACAACATCCCCCTTGTACCGGGAAACGACGGCGCCGGAGGATTATACTCACTGCTGGAGCGAAATTACTCCGAAATAAAGAGATATGACATCAACCACCTTGTTTCCGGCCGATACGTCTACATACGGCTTAACGGTGATCCGCCGAAATCCTACCTTGAGTTCAGGGATTTTAACACCGGGGCTGAGTACGCAGTGACACTGGAGCAGTCGGCCAAGGGCAGCGGAAAGAATGTCTCAGCAGACTTTCACATCAAAGTTTCGGTCACCTTTAAAGACGGTAAAAAGGTTACTCATACGGTCGGCAGACCGGGGTATATGCGAAAGGGAGTGAAGGAGTACCTGATAAAATATATCATTCTGGCACCGGACAGTAAATCGGTGGTCTTTGTGATAGAGAAACACATGGTGGACAGCTCCGGTGATAATATTCGCTATATGGTCGAAACAAAAAAGATTTATTAATCTTCCATATATCACCCGTATCTTCTTGATATTTTAATAAAAAACCAATATCATCCATTACAAAACAATGACAACAGTGCAGGTGATATCATTAGGCGGGTCCATCATCTCTCCCGGAGAGATCGATGTGGATTTCCTCCGGGATTTTTACAATACCATAAAAGAGTATCTTGATACTCACTCCGAACAAAAACTGATAATAGTCTGCGGCGGGGGCTCACCCGCACGGCGCTACCAGCAGGCGTATTCACGTATTGTCGCCGCTACAGACAAACCGGCCATGGACTGGATCGGGATAGCGGCTACAAAATTAAACGCGGAGCTGGTCCGCTTTCTGTTCCACGAGTTCTGTACTGACGATGTAGTCAGCGATCCGACTTTGCCTACGGAAATAACGGGAAGGATTATGGTAGCTTCCGGGTGGAAGCCCGGATTTTCCACGGATTATGACGCCGTGCTTCTGGCGGAGCGGTTCAAAGCACAAAGCGTTATCAACCTTTCCAATATTGAACAGGTGTATACGGCCGATCCCAAAAAAGACCCGCAGGCAAGGCCCATCAAAGATATTACCTGGGACAGGTTCAAAGAGATCGTCGGGGACACTTGGGAACCGGGGAAAAACGTTCCTTTCGATCCGGTTGCCACGGCCCATGCCGCCCGCATCGGTCTAAAGGTGGTTTTTGCCGCGGGAAAAGACAGCGCGAATCTAAAAAACATCCTGTACGCACATCCCTTTACAGGAACCCTTATTCATCCATAACATATCCAAACCGATAATGCCAGATCGTCCCGGCACAGCCGTCGGGGAACGGATTTTTACGGGTAAAATCCGGAAGCCATGAATCATCCTTCGCCGGGGCCTGGACAAATCCCTCATCAATCTCATAAGTGTGGAGGTACTGCATCACCCGGTCATATTCGTTTTTTGTCAACCTGCGGTTTTCATGGGCGACTTCCGTCACGTATTCCCCTTCCGCACCCCGCGGACTGCCTGACCGCGATATCGGTAAAAACTGGACCATGAGTGAAAGCAGGGTCCCGGGATCCAGGTTCTGCTTATACCAGGCCAGCACCTGCCTGGTAGCTGGGATTTTGCCCGGCAAAACAAGATGTCTGACAATAACCCCTTGCGTCAGCAGATCACCCTTCCACACCAGGGATTTTGCTGCCGCCATCGCCCGGACCGATTCCGCCGCCCTTTGCGGGTAGTCGGCGGCGTCGCAGAGCAGGCGGGCCAGTTCACTGTCAAGTGTTTTTATATCGGTCAAAAAGATATCGACAAACGGTGCCAGTAATCGGATAGTCTCCCGGTTCTCATACCCCGAAGTGTTCCAGACCACCGGAAGATGCATACCCATACCGTGCGCCGCTTCCAATGCGGTAATAATACCGGGAATAAAATGACTGCCGGTGACAATATTGATGTTACAGGCCCCGTTTTCCTGCAGCCGTAACATGATTTCAGCCAGCTCCACGGGGGTGACCTCCCCGCCCACGCCGCTTGCCAGAACCGCTGTTTCCGGCCCCCGACCGCTTAACTGCCAGTTCTGACAACTTACGCACTGCAGTGTACAGCCGGAAAAGAACAGCGTACCGGAGCCATACTCGCCGCAAAGAGGAGGCTCCTCCCCCTTGTGCAGACAGGCACAAGCCAGTTTCATGGTTTGGGTCTGTCCGCAAAAGCCCGCTTGCCCGCGAAGGCGGTTAACGCCGCACGCACGCGGACAAAGGATACAGGACCGGTAAAGCTGATACAGTTCAGGTTTTTTATCCACCGTATTATCATAATAATCCGGGGTACAACTTGACAAGATAAAAAAAAGCATTAATATGATGAAATACATTGAGCCGGCGTGATGAAACTGGTAGACGTGCCAGACTCAAAATCTGGTGGGGGCAACCCCGTGTGGGTTCGAGTCCCACCGCCGGCAAAGAAGGAGACGGTTTA
>CAZWKE010000049.1:1197-19564 GCA_964634205.1 uncultured Spirochaetaceae bacterium | reverse complement strand
TTTTTTACGATTAGGTTTGACGATCACTCCCCTTTCAATGCATACTATAGAAGGTAAAATATCCTACAGGAGCAGTGCATGAATTTCAGTCAGAGGATGTGCAAACGCGCGAAGATCAATCCAAAATCCATCGTATTCCCGGAAGGGACCGATATCAGGGTGCTGCAGGCGGCACGGATTATCATGGACGAAAAGATGGCCTTAGGGGTAACGGTTTTGGGAAACAGCGAACAGGTGAAGAACCTGGCGCAGCAAAACAAGATCGATTTGCAGGGGATTACCATACTTGATCCGGGACAAAGCAGCGATACAGCGCGTTTCACCGAAGAGTATTATGAACTGCGGAAACACAAGGGACTGGGTAAAGACGCCGCGGCGGCTGAAATTCTGGAGCCGTTGAAGTTCGCCGCCATGATGGTGCGCCTGGGAATGGCGGACGCCATGGTAGGCGGCGCCGCCCATGCCACCGCCGATCTGTTACGCGCGGCGATTACCATCATCAAAACCAGCCCGGGGACCAATACCGCGTCTTCCTGTTTTGTGATGTACCTGCCCGGGACCAATTGGGGCACGGACGGACATTTTATCTTTTCCGATTGCGGCACCATTCCGGATCCTAATCCCGAACAGCTTTCCGAAATCACGATATCCGCGGCCCGGTCATGCCGTGACTTTCTGGACGCCGAACCGGTGGTGGCCATGCTTTCTTTCTCATCATACGGCAGCGCCGAACACCCTTCCGTAGACAAGGTAAAAAAGGCGCTGGAGCTCACCCGTCAAAAACAGCCGTCGCTGCTTGTTGACGGAGAAATGCAGGCGGATGCCGCGCTTGTTCCGGAGGTGGCCCGTACCAAGGTCCCCGGATCAAAGGTAGGCGGCAGGGCCAATGTGCTGATTTTTCCTGACCTGAACGCCGGCAATATCGGTTACAAGCTGGTACAACGCCTGGCCGGGGCCGAAGCCTACGGCCCATTGCTACAGGGGTTCGCCAAACCGGTCAGTGATCTTTCACGCGGCTGTGTAGTGGAGGACATCGTGAACGCGGCCGCCGTTACCCTGGTTCAGGCCCAAAATACAAAATAATTTCTCGGCAAAGCCCTTGCACTAACGCGGCAGTCTCTTTATTATCATTACTATGAAAGCCATAATTCTGGGGTATGGGAAGATGGGCAGGGAGGTTGAAGCCGTCCTTACCCGGAAAAAGCACATGATTGCCGCGAGGATAGACTCGATCATCGAGGAGGCCGATGCCAAAGTCTTAACCCGTGAGCTGGCCGCGCAGGCCGATGTGGTAATCGAGTTTGCCCTGGCCAAAGATATCGAGGAGCGGGTCTCGCTTTATGCCGAATACGGTATCCCGGCGGTAATCGCCACGACCGGCTGGAATGACCGGCTGGCGGTGATCAGACAGCGCATTGAAAAAAGCTCCATCGGTGTGGTATACGGCTCCAACTTTTCCGTGGGAATGAATATCTTCTGGCAGCTTGTTTCCCGGGCGGCACAGATTATCGGCAACTTTCCGGAGTACGATATTCTGGCGTATGAAATTCATCATAAACGCAAACAGGACTCGCCTTCGGGCACAGCCAAAACCATCGGCTCGCTTATTCTGGAACAGCACCCGGTCAAGGACTCGATCGTCACGGAAAAACTGGACCGGGCCATCAAAGAAAACGAGCTGCATATCGCTTCGGTGCGGGGGGGATATGTCCCCGGTACCCATACGGTACTGCTGGATTCTGCCGCCGACACCATCGAGCTGACCCACAATGTCCGTGACCGCAGCGGCCTGGCACTCGGTGCGGTAACGGCCGCGGAATGGATCATCGGGAAAAAGGGCTTCTTTGAATTCAAGGACGTGATTGATCTAATGTTACAAACCGGGAGGTAAGTATGTTTCAGGGTGTGTTCACCGCTTTGGTTACGCCTTTTACAAAGACAGGCGAAATAGATGAGGCCGCGCTGCGGCGGCTGGTTGATTTCCAGATCGAGAAGGGCGTACAGGGACTAGTGCCCATGGGCACAACGGGAGAGAGTCCCACCGTCTCTCATGAAGAGCATAACAGAATAATCGATATCGTTATTGATCAGGCAAACGCACGCGTTCCGGTCATTGCCGGTGCCGGTTCCAACTCTACGGAAGAGGCCATACGCCTGACCCGTCACGCCAAAGAGGCGGGCGCAACCGCCACCCTGCAGGTAGCACCCTATTACAACAAACCCACCCAGGAGGGTTTTTACCGTCATTTCATGAGTATTGCCGACACGGTAGACCTTCCCCTGATCGTCTATAATATCCCGGGACGCAGCGGGAAAAACATCGAAAACTCCACTATGCTGCGGCTGGCGGGCCATACAAACATTGTCAGCGTCAAGGAAGCCAGCGGGGATATTTCACAAATCATGGACCTGATCATGCGCAAACCCAAAAATTTCAGTCTGCTTTCCGGTGACGACAACCTGGTGTTTCCCATCATGGCCCTGGGAGGAGACGGGGTGATTTCCGTGGCCAGCAACCTTGTGCCCGATCGGATGACCGCCTTTGTGGAGCACGCACTGCAGGGACGCTGGGAACAGGCCCGGACCGCCCACTATGCGCTCCTTCCCCTGTTCAAGGTGATTTTTATCGAGACAAATCCCATCCCCATCAAGGCGGCCCTGGCTATGAAAGGCATGTTGGAAGAAACGTACCGCCTGCCCATGTGCCCCATGGAGCCGGCAAACAAGGAAAAACTCCAGGCCGTAATAGATCAACTCGGGCTGTTATAGGGTGGTTGCCGCGGCTGCTTCCTTTTATGGAACACAGATTCCGCCGCTCATCAAACATTAACGGTTTTCCAACAATTTATTAATCTTTTATTAATATTTCTCTTGTGTCTTTGCGGTTTCTTCTGTATAAAGTGTGTGATGGATACCGCGCAGGCGTTTTCTTTTGAAAATATCTTTCTTATTATCGGTGGGTTGGGGATTTTTCTCTTCGGTATAAACATGCTGACGTCGGCACTGAAAAACCTGTCCTCGGAAACCATCCGCAATATTTTGCACAAGGCTACCTCGGTTCCCCTGCTGGGAACTATAACCGGTCTGGCTGCAACCGCGCTTATCCAGTCATCCTCGGCCACCACCGTGCTTACCGTCGGATTCGTAAACGCCGGACTGATGCAGCTGAAGCAGGCGGTCAGCGTGGTGTTCGGCGCCAACATCGGTACCACCGTCACCGGCCAGCTCATGGCCTTCAAGGTCAGCGAGTACGCCCTGCCCTTTCTTTTTATCGGGGTACTGATCTACATTTTTTCAAAAAAGGACTCATTAAAGAGCATCGGCGCACTGATAACGGGATTTGCCATGATTTTCTTCGGCATGGAACTTATGTCCCAGGGGGTGGTGCCGCTGCGACATTCCGCCGCGGTCATGAAGGTTTTTCATGATTTCGCGTACAACCCTTTGTTGGGGGTTCTGGCCGGCATGGTGATTACCATGATCTTACAGTCTTCTTCGGCCACCGTCGGTCTGGTGCTTACCTTGGTCGGCGCGGGACTGATAAACCTGGACGGGGCCATCCCCATTATTCTGGGGGACAATATCGGGACCTGCATCACGGCGGCCCTGGCCTCCATCGGCACCAACCTGGCGGCCAAGCGTACGGCGGTTGCACATTTCGGCTTTAATATAATCGGCACGTTGATCGTCGTCGCTATGCTGCCGCTCTATAAAATACTTATCCTGGCAACAAGCAGTGATCCCGTCCGCCAGGCCGCGAACGCCCATACCATCTTTAATGTGCTGAATACGCTGCTTTTCCTGCCCTTTACCGGCCTGTATACCAGACTGATCGAGCTCATTATTCCCGGAGTGGTGAAGGTCAAACAGGAGCGGGCAATCTATCTGGATAAGAACCTGCTGACCACCCCGCCGATTGCGTTTGAAGCGGTGAACAAGGAGATGGCCCGGGCCATGAAGTTAAGCGACGAAACCCTTTCCGAGGTGCATAACATCCTGGCCCAAAATGACTATAAAAATATCGCCATCTTAAAAACAAACGAGGACATCATCGATAATATCCAGTTCGACATCACCAAGTTTATGGTTGAGCTCAGCCGCAGGGAACTGGCCAAGCACTATGCCGATTCCATTCCCAAGATCCTGCACTCCATTAACGATATCGAGAGAATCGGCGATCATGGTGAAAGCCTGTTTTATATCCTCAACCGTAAAAAACGGCTGAAAATCGATTTTGCCTCCCCTTATGCGGACAACCTTCTGATCATGCTCAAGGAAGTGCAGGATTTTCAGAATTTGGTTACTTCATATGTCGAGCTGCAGGACGAGATTAATTTAAAAAAGGCCTATGAGTATGAAAACAAGATAAACAGGCAAAAACGTGAGTTTCAGGAAGCATATTTCACTGAATTCCAGAATCAGTCCCAGCACGCGATGAACGGCATGGTATACTACGACATTCTGGTCAACTTTGAGAAGGTCGGTGACCACCTGATAAACATCGCCGAAGCTTACAACTCCATCCGGCACAAGTGATCCCGCGGTGCCGGTTAATCCCCTCTCCCAAAGAACTATCCGTATGTCAAGTTTTTTTTATCGCAACAGAAAAATATTTAAGAAAAGCAGCGATATTTCTATTGACAAAAACAGGCAATAAGGATTAAAATTTTAAACAGATTAAGAGGTATACTTAATCTTTTTGAGGTCTGGATTGGGTGTTTACAGAACAAAGCGCTGTCACCATTCCAGTTCCATAAAGCCGGTAATCAGCCCGGCTTTTTTTATAGGCGTTCCGCCGTTCAAATTTTATTTTACTGTGAAAATGGGGAGTATTTATCATGCGGGAAATGAAGCAAAAGGTAATGCAATTTCTTGAAAGTCACGGGCTGTATTATGCGGACATCGACCGGCAGGAGGTGGTTCGAAACCTGTTGCAGGATATGGAAAACGGACTCAGCGGAAAACAGAGCTCCCTGCGAATGATCCCCACCTATATTCAGGCGGGTGTGGACATCCCCCCCCATGAGCCGGTCATCGTCATAGACGCGGGAGGTACGCACCTGCGTGTGGCCCAGGTAATTTTTGATGAGAAACTTTCCCCGCACATCCTCGATTTCAAACAGCATCCCATGCCGGGGACAAAAGGAAAAGTAAACAAAAAGGAATTTTTTTCGTTATTAGCACAGCATATTGCGGACATCATCGATGCCGGCAGCCGCATCGGTTTCTGCTTTTCCTATCCTACGGAAATTCTCCCCTCCAGGGACGGCAGACTGCTTCATTTCAGCAAGGAAATCGATACGGAAGGGATTGTGGGCCGGCTCATCGGTCACAACCTGCTTGAAGCTGTCGGTGAGATGGGCAAGGACAAGCAGAAGCAGGTGGTGATCCTGAATGATACCGTGGCCACCCTGCTGGCGGCCAGGGCCAAAAGCGGTCTCTACAATTATGGGGGTTTCATCGGTTTCATCCTGGGAACGGGTCTTAACTGCTGTTATAGTGAGAAGAACATTAATATCACCAAAACCCCTGATCTGGATGCCGCCCTCACCCAGATTATCAATACCGAGGTCGGCGGGTTCGACAAATGCCCGCGCGGGGACATCGACAAGCAGATGGACGCGGCAACAGGGACCCCGGGTCTCGGTGTCCTTGAGAAAATGATTTCAGGGGCTTATTTCGGGGAGCTCTGCCTGCGGGTCATCAAGGCCGCCGCGGCCGAAGAGTTGTTTTCAGATGAATCGGCCGAACGGCTGACTGCGCTTACCGCGCTCGGTACCAAACAGGTAAATGACTTTCTAAGCGCTCCCCATGAAGAAGGCACGCTGGCGGGCCTCCTGAAGGATGCTGAAAACCGGGACGGGATCACTCTCTATTATCTGCTTGAAGCCATGGTGGAACGCTCGGCCAGACTGGTATCCGCAATCCTCTGCGGCATGGTGATGAAAAATCCGCCCGCAGCCGATCCCCGTGCACCGGTCTGTATTTCGGCCGACGGCTCCACCTTCTTTAAATTGAAGGGTTTAAAGGCGAGGGTGGAGTGTAACCTGCGGCAGCTTTTGACCGGTGAATACAACCGGTATTTCGAGTTTGTTTCCATAGAAAACGCACCCCTTATCGGTGCGGCCATCGCCGGATTGACCAATTAAAAAGAAAGGCCGGACCCGGTTATACGGCCGAACCGGCGGTTCGGTCACGGGCGGCAAGGAATCATAATGCCGGAACCTGTTTCCTATACATTCCCTTCCACGTTCCTGTGGGGCACGGCCGCGTCATCACATCAGGTGGAAGGCGGCAATACCAATAATGACTGGTGGGAATGGGAACAGCGGGGAAAAATTAAAGACGGCAGCCGTTCGGGCGCGGCCTGCGACCAGTACCACCGTTTTGCACAGGATTTTTCCGCCCTGAAAAAACAACACCATAATACCCATCGTCTTTCCCTTGAATGGAGCCGGATTGAGCCGGAAGCGGGACGCTGGGACAAAAGCGCCGTTGCCCATTACAAACAGGTGATTCACTCCCTTAAAAGCGAGGGACTTGTTCCCATGGTAACTTTGCATCACTTTACCAATCCCCTGTGGCTGGTACGAATGGGGGGATGGGAAAATCCCGGGGTCGTAGGGCTTTTTGCACGTTACGCGCGTTTTGCGGCGCGGGAATTGGGAGAGAATGTCGACCTCTGGATTACCATTAACGAACCGATCGTGTACGCGTATGAAAGCTATATAAACGGTATCTGGCCGCCGGGGAAAAATGATTTCGGTACTGCCATGCGGGTAATTCGGCACATGCTGTCGGCCCACGCCGCGGCCTATCATGCCGTCCATGACGTGTTGGGCCGTACCTGCCGCGTCGGGTTTGCCAAACACTGCCGGGTGCTCGATCCGTACCGCGGCGGTTCCGTTTTTGACCGGCTGCTTTCGCTGGGTTTTGATTTTATTTTCAACCGCCTGTTCACCGCGGCCTGTATCCACGGTGTTATCCCGCCCCCGGCGGCTTTTTTCAGGCGGGTGCGCCGGCTGAGAAACACCACGGATTTTATCGGCATCAACTATTATACGCGCGAGCTTATCAAATTTGACCTTACAAAAGCGGATTCGCTTTTTATCTCCCTGTTTACCAGACCCGGCGCCAAGGTGAACTCCCTGGGGTGGGAATTCTACCCCCGGGGCCTCTATCGTTTTTTACAAAGTCTGAAAAAATACCGGAAACCGGTGTACATCACCGAAAATGGGACCTGTACAGCGGACGACACCGAACGCTGCCGTTTTATTGTGGCGCACCTGCGGCAGGTGCACAGGGCCATCTCTCGGGGTGTGGACGTCCGCGGTTACTACTACTGGTCATGCCTGGATAACTTTGAATGGGCCGAAGGATTTACCCCGCGTTTCGGATTAATGGAAGTGGATTATACAACCCAGCGGCGCACCCTGCGGGGAAGCGGAAGGCTTTATGCCGAAATCGCCCGAAACGGCGGTATAACGCCGGAGATGATCAGGCGGTTCGGTTGAAGAAAATCAGACTATACTCGAAAGAATAAGCCCGGGCAGGAGGATGACTATCGTGCCGAGAAAAACAATCATAAAGACAACTCGCGGCAGAAAACATGAAATGGAAGTACTCTCACGCTGTCATCCGCGCTGCCGTAATCTTTTTCCCCTAAATGAACCTGGTAAAACCTCGGTATATTGGTCCGCTGCCTGAAATAATACGCGGAAGGATTTATATTGCGCTCCCCTCTTTTACATTCAACGGCGAACAGCGGTTTACCATCCTTTAACACCACAAAATCTATTTCCCGTTTGTCCGTATCACGGATAAAGCGAAGCTCCATTTTAAAACCCTGACTGTCTTCAAGAAAGTTACAGTATTTTAACAAATGGCAGGCGACAAAATTTTCAAAACGTGCTCCGTTTTCCGAAATCCGTGACCAATCCGTTAAATAAAGCTTTTTCTCTTTTCTTACCGCGCGTATCTTCGGCGCTCCGAAGGGTGCAATCCGGAAACAGAGATAAATCCTTTCCAATATCGCGATCCAGCGTTCCACCGTATCGTGACTGACATCTAAAAGCTCTTTCAGATTCTTTATCGACAGCGGGGAACCTACCCTGTTGGGCAGTTCCTCACTGAGTAATTCCAGCAGGCTAATTTCCTTTACCTGTTCAAGATCCCTGACATCGTCGTAAATCACACGCGAAAGTCTTTCGCGCTGCCACCTGCGCCAAAACCTCTCTTCAGCCTTTAAAAACGGCTCCGGGAAACCCCCAAAACGGAGGAGTGTTTCTGTGTCATTCTTATTCGGACGCGTATTTATCTCGTTCAATGTGAAGGGGTGAAGCCGGTAATAATGATATCGCCCTACAAGAGAATCTCCGCCGCGGCGATAATAATCAAGACGTGCGGATCCGGTAATGACAAAAGAAACCGATGATTTATATGTATCATAAAAACCTTTTACCAGACTTCGCCAGCGCGCGTATTTATGTATCTCATCAAAAATTATCAATGGTTGATGAGAAGGTATTTCACCCCGCAGTACGGCGGTTCTGATTTTCGGATTATCCCAATTCAGATACGCCGGATGATTTTGGCGGTAATGCGGAAAAAGAGATTGTGCGAATGTGGTCTTGCCTACCTGTCGCGCACCGCCGATGAAAATCATTTTCTCTTTCATATCCTCCCGGACACTTTGCGTCAAGTACCTTTTTATATATCCATCGTTCATGAGTAAATTAAGTATAACCCTATTTTAATCATGGGTAAAGTAGGATAAAACTTATTTTACTCATATTGCAATAATTAACAGATCAATGATAAATGAATCTTCTTACTTTTTCCTTCTTACACTCTTGTCGCAAGGGGCAAACCCCGTTATCATAGACTATTATGGATTAATGGGGAGATAACCATGGAAAAAATACTGATAGTTTACTGTATAACTGCCGCACTGTTAATGTCATGCATCTCGGATAAAAAAGCGGAAGCAGGAAACAATGACCCGGCACCGACCAAACTCTGCGCCCTGACCTTTGACGACGGGCCGGACTCAGAGCTTACGCCGCTTGTTTTGGATAAGCTGAAAGCCCATGGGGTTGTTGCCACGTTCTTTGTGATCGGTCAGCTTATTAATGACGATACCGCCCCGGTAGTAAAGCGGGAGGTAGCCATGGGTTGTGAAATAGGGAACCATTCCCGGGCCTGGGACTCCATGGACCAGATGACCGCGGCTGAAATCAAAAAATCCGTGGAAGACACCACGGCCAAGATAAAGCAGTACACAGGGACCACCCCCCGTTTCTTTCGCCCACCGAACCTGGCCACAAGTGAGACCATGTATAAAACCATCAATATGACCTTTGTCAGCGGTGTGCTCGGCTACGATTGGGCGGGTTGCGATACAACCGCGGAAGAACGCGCCCAAAACATCTTGGATGGAATCCGGGACGGGGCCATAATTCTGCTGCATGACGTACAGCCTCCACCCCACCCCACACCGGAAGCATTGGATATTCTTATTCCCAAACTGAAAAAAATGGGGTATAAGCTCGTCACCTTAAGCGAGCTTTTCGCCGAAAAAGGGGTAAAACCCACCCCACATGACGAAAATCTGTGGGTGTACGTAGAAAAAAATCAATAAAAACAAGAATCTGACCGTTTTTCTCTTACTGGTTTCATTCGTACGCTAATAAAAGCGAACAGATGGAGGGAAAGATGAAAATACATAACTCGGGCAAAAAAGCGTCACCACGAGATCTTTTTGTCTACCTCGCGGCGGCGCTTTCCGCATTGGGCGGGATGCTTTTCGGCTATGACACCGGTGTCATCTCAGGGGCGATCCTCTTTATAAAAAAGGAATTCGCGCTTGGATCATTTTTAGAAGAAATAGTTGTCAGTGTCGTGCTCGTGGGCGCGGTAATCGGAGCCATGGCCGCGGGGCGGGCTGCCGACCGTTTGGGCCGCCGGCGAATCATTATCGTCACGGCGTTTCTGTTTGTACTGGCCGCCCTGGCAACCGCCGTTGCTCCCACCGTCGGCCTGCTTATTGCCGGACGTATTCTGGCGGGAATCGCCATCGGCGCCGCCTCATTTATTGCCCCCCTCTACATTTCCGAAATCTCGCCGGTCAAGATCAGGGGGAAGCTGGTCTCTTTCAATCAGCTGGCCATAACCGGAGGAATTGTCGTTTCCTACCTGGTCGGTTATGCCCTTTCAAGTGCGGGAGACTGGCGGCTTATGTTCGGCCTGGCGGCCATCCCGGCGGCCGGGCTCGGTATTGGTCTTTTACCGATGCCGGACAGTCCCCGTTGGCTGTTCGGACAAGGCCGTACTGAGAAGGCAACGGAGGTTCTCCGGCATATTCGCGGTCATGCGGATGTATCCGGTGAAGTGAAGGAGATGCGCTTAAGTATCGAAAAACAAAGCGGCAGCTGGGCACAGGTATTTAGTCCCCACCTCAGGCCGGCCCTGATTGTCGGGATCGGACTGGCTGTTTTTCAACAGTTCACCGGAATAAACACGGTAATCTATTATGCCCCGACGATCTTCCAGTTTGCCGGTTTCCAGTCGGCCTCCGCCGCCATCCTTGCCACCCTCGGCGTAGGAGTGGTAAACATGCTGCTCACAGTGGTCGCCCTGATGCTGTTGGACCGGGTCGGGAGACGACCCCTTTTACTCACCGGTTTGGTCGGGATGACCGCCGGTCTGACGGTATTGGGAATCGTTTTCCTTTTTGGCGGCACGGCAGATATTGTCGGCGGAGTGTCCGTGGCCGCCCTGATGCTGTATGTGGGTTCGTTTGCGGTGGGACTCGGCCCGGTTTTCTGGCTTATGATCGCCGAGATTTACCCCCTGAAGGTGCGCGGGCTGGCGATGAGTGCCGCGACGGTGGTAAACTGGGGAGCCAACCTGTTGGTTGCCGTCACCTTTCTTACCTTGATCCGGGCCCTGGGCAAAGCGGGCACCTTCTGGTTGTACGCGGTAATAAGCCTGGGTTCGTGGTTTTTCGTGTATTTCCTGGTTCCGGAGACCAAGGGCCGCAGCCTTGAATATATCGAATCACATTGGCGCGCCCGCAAGCATCCCCGCAGCATGGGAAAACAATCGTGAAGGATACATTTAAACACATTGAGGCGTACGGCATCGTCGGTAATCTTGAGACCGCCGCTTTGATCGGAAACGACGGTTCGGTTGACTGGCTCTGCTTTCCCGAACTGGGGTCGCCTTCTGTTTTTGCCGCGCTGCTTGATCCGCAAAAGGGCGGCTTTTTCAGAATTCAACCGGTTGACCGTTTTGAGGCATACCAGAAATATCACAACCGCACCAACGTCCTTGCGACCACATTCGTCACCGCCTTCGGGAACCTGATGATAACGGATTTCATGCCCGTCATGAAAAACAGGGGCCAAACGGCACGGCGCGCGCTTTTTAGAAAGGTAGAATGTACGGAGGATGAATTCAAAATATCAATACGGTTTGCGCCCCGTTTTCACTACGGCAGGGATGTTCCCGCACTGAAACGGAACGACCGCTTTATTGTGGCCCAGGCACACGGAGTGAAACTGTTTCTGCAGACACCTGTTCCGCTGGAACTGCGGGGAGGAAACGCGGAAGGCATTGTTGAATTGGGTAAAACACAGCAGCTGTGGTTTATCCTGCACTATGGGCACGCCCGTTTTAGCGCAAACAGCGAATGCGAAAAGCTCCTGACCGCGACCGGCCGGTACTGGGCGGGCTGGGAACGGGGGCACGAGGAGCATAAGAAGATGTTTCACGGTCCTCTTTATGACATTATTGTCCGTTCCGGACTGGTGCTGAAATTGCTGACGAATCCCATGACCGGATCAATTGCCGCCGCCGCCACAACCTCCCTCCCCGAGGTGATCGGAGGAACCCGAAACTGGGACTACCGCTTTGCCTGGATCCGTGATGCCTCCTTTACGGCTCAGGCCCTTTTTCATCTGGGACATACGGCCGAGGCCAGATCATTCATCCGGTGGATCAAGGCAATTATGGACCAGGAAAAGAGTCCGGCCGAGTTTCAGATCATGTACGGCATGCACGGCGAGACCGACCTGCACGAGCGTGTACTCGAAAATTTATCCGGCTATGAAAACTCGGGTCCCGTCCGCATCGGGAACGCGGCCTCGAACCAACGTCAGCACGACATCTACGGGGAACTGATCAACGCGATTTATGAGACCACCCGCTACGGCCTCAGGGTATCTCACCGGTTATGGCGAAATATCAGCGTTTTGGTTGAATACGTATGCCGGATCTGGCGGCAGCCGGATTCGGGGATATGGGAAATCAGGGGAGAACCGCGGCATTACGTCTACTCAAAACTGATGTGCTGGGTTGCGGTAGACCGCGGCATCAAAATTGCGGAGAAAAAAAAGATACGTTTTCCCCGCCGGAAATGGGAGGGGACACGGCATGAGATCAGGGACGAGATACTGAAAAACGGTTATGACAGCCAACTGGGGAGCTTTGTCCGGTCATACGGCGAAACTACCCTTGACGCATCCTGTCTGCTTATTCCGCTCATGGGATTTCTTCCGTTCGATGATCCCGCGGTTGCGGGGACCATCGAATCCATAAAAAGCAGATTAACGGTCGGGGAAACCTTTGTGCGCCGATACGAGGCCCCGGACGGCCTTCCCGGAACGGAAGGCGCGTTTTTAATCTGTACCTTTTGGTTGATCAAGGCATTGATCTTGTCCGGTCGTGTAACGGAAGCCAAACGGTATTTCTCCAATATCCTCGGTTACATAAGCCCGCTGGGACTGTTCGCGGAGGAGATCGACGCCGTCACCGGGCGACAGCTTGGAAATTTTCCCCAGGCCTTCAGCCATATCGGACTTGTCAACTGTGCCCTCTACCTGGGGATCGCCGGGGGAAGAACGCCGAAAGAGGCCCATCCTATCGGAAGCCCGCCGGTTTCGTGATACCGCCTTTCTATAAACCATACGTTAATTCCACCAGGTATTTAAACGGTTTGTTCCCGGAACCGCTGTCTTTAAATTGGTAGACACTGATATACAGTATATTGTCACGGATAAAAAAATCTTTTATGAAGGAAAAATTATATGCCAGGTCAAAATCCGGGCTGCTGCCTTTTATATACGGGAAATAAAACACGGAGAGTTTTACCGGATCAAGGATTATGATACGGGATTTATCAAGAGTCAGGTAGAGGTCTCCCCCCGCGTTCAGTCTCCCCCGGTCACGATTTAGTTGGTCTTCCGGATTCAACCGCACCTGTTTCATGGTTTTGGACGACAAAAAGTATACCAGCACCGGATCATCGCAGTATATGTCGATATCAGGACCGCCCCCTTCCGCTTTTTTGTCTACGATAACATTTTCCATCACCAGACAGTGCCCGGCCTTTGAGTAAGAGATGTTAAGATTACCGCCGTACGAATAGATCACCTCACCGCGCCGATCGTACACCTGTGTGGATACCACCAGGGGCAGCATGTATGATTCAATATGGTCCTGCAGAACGGCGATCTCATTATTGATTACCGTCGCGCTCTGGTAGCGTAAATCGCTGTCGTCGAACTCCATTTGATATTTGCCGGAATCAATCAACTCACCCATGGCCGACTGGTGCGAATAATAATTGATCTTTTTTATCAGGTTCCCGTCCGCGTCATAGAACGAAAGTATTCCCTCGGTTTGGTTATTGGTTATCCGTGGGCCCTCCTGGGCGAACAGCAGCACCGCCGGGACGACAAATAATACGATGAGTATCAATTTTTTATAATTCATACAGGGAGCCTCCTCAGTTACATAATAGCACGGATTTAGGCAAATTCAACCGGCTTTTCCCCCTGCCGACGCTTGACAGAAGCTTGGCCAGGGACTTATATATGTTTAATCATTTAGGAGAGGATTAATGTCATTGAAACATGCCATTCTTGGTTTTATCAATTATCGTCCCCTTTCCGGCTACGACCTAAAGAAGATTTTTGACGGTTCGGTCCGTCATTTCTGACCGGCCGATCAGGGCCAGATTTACCGTACACTGGGACGCCTGGTAAAACAGGGCTGGGCCCGGACAGAGATCGTGGAACAGACCGACCATCCCAGCAGAAAGGTCTATTATATAACGCCGCCCGGAAAGAAAGAGCTGCACCGTTGGCTGACCACGGCCGTTCCCTTTAAGGCGGACAGGGAACCCCAGCTGATCCAGGTATTTTTTGCCGGCGGGCTCTCCGACGATGAAATTCTTGATATATTCGAACGCATGGCGCAGAGACTACGCTCGGTACTGACGGTATTATGTGCCGCCGGCTGTGCGCCCAAGGCCCCCGCCTATACCGGGCCGATTACCCTGGCCCTGGTCAATACCGTTTTGATTGACGGTACCGGCGCGGCACCCGTACAGGACGCGGTGGTACTGATCTCCGATAAGAAGATCTTTGCCGTGGGTACCGCAAAAACCCTGCGAGTTCCCGCAGGAGTCAGGACCATCAACCTGGGGGGCGCAACCATGCTGCCCGGGTTTATCAACGCCCATGTGCACCTGGCCTTTAACGAAAACAATCTTAAGGCCTGGGCATTGGGCGGGGTAACCACCGTACGGGATGAATCGGTCCAACACGTCAACGGCTCCTTGAAGAGTCTCATGGCCCTGCGTGACCGCATGAGCAAAAAACCGGAAGCCGCGCGCCTGATCTCGGCCGGAACCATGATTACGGTGACGGGAGGCTATGGTGATCTTTTTGTCGACTCTCCGCAGGAGGCCCGCCGGGCGGCGCTGGAAGAGATTGCCCGGGGCGCGGACGGGATCAAGGTTTCCCTGGAAGACGGCTACACGGGCAGGTCCGGTCTGCCCAAACTGACCCCCGCGGAACTGAGGGTGATTGTGGAGGTTGCGCATAAGAAAGGCCGGTTTGTTTCCGGGTACATTACCCAGGACAAATACATCCGGCCGTTAATCAAGACCGGGGTGGATGATATCGCCCACCTGCCCTATGACTATTTCCTCCCCGCAACCATCAACCTGATGGTTAAAAACGATATATACCTGACACCGACCTTTACCGTTTTATGCAATTACGGCGCGTCAAGCGCCATGCTGGTGGCGAATCTGCGGCGCTTTGTTCACGCCGGCGGCAAGGTGGCCCTGGGCAACGATTACGGCGGCGGCCCCGGAAAGTTCGAATTGGGAATTCCTATGTACGAGATCGAGATGATGTCCCGCGCGGGGATGAGCGCCATGCAGATCATTACCGCCTGTACCAAAAACGCGGCCCATGTAATGAGGCTGGAAAATGAACTGGGCACCCTGGAACCGGGCAAGGCCGCCGATATCCTGGTGGTACAAGGAAATCCGCTGGAAGACCTGCAGGCACTGGCGGATGTAAGGCTGGTTATCCACGGCGGGGTTGTGATACGGGAATGAAACAACATATATTAGGTATTGTTTTCAATAGAGTAGTGAGAACCAGCTCAAATAAAGCAATGCGTAAAAATAATCAATCACCCCGCCACTTGTGGTAATACGCGTTCAACAGCGGCACAAACTCGGCTGTAGCCTTCCGGTTCCCCGCTGCCGAAGGATGGTCGTCATTGCTGGGATAATAGAGCTCGTTCCCTGAGGACGGGGCGACAATATGCCGGATATTACCGTTAACCACCGAATGGTGATTATCCGGGCCGGTCAGCACATTATAAAAATCAAACACGAATACATTTCCCCCGCCGTATCCACGCAGCCAGCCGTTGTCGTAGTCGGCAAGCCAGTTAGCAAGCTGCCTGGTAAGCGGGGCGCTGGCGATATCTCTTTCCGGCGGAGGTACAACCAGCACAAACATCTTGTCGGTATGGACCCCAAAATAGGGAAGCAGCGAGTTGTAAATTGCTTTTTCGTCATTAATAGAATCGCCCACCTCACTGTTGGGGAAACAGGACTTAAACATTATAATACTATTTTCCCCACCCGGGTCAGCCACAGTATTGCCATTATATGCATAATGTGCATTATTCATATAAACAAACGGCATTTTTGTAGCATTAAACCATGACGGCCAGTCGGAGGTATCCGTATGATCACCCAAATTATCGTTAGGCTCGGCATCCCACTCGTAATTCGTTTCGCTTACGTAATAGTTATTCCGGTTTAAGGCGGCACCGAGACCTCCGTTTCCATCGGCCAGCCAGTTTCCACCGCAGCTGTGGTGAATAAAAAGAAGCTTTACCGTTTCCGCTGGGGGGGTGGTGTCCTCATTTCCGGGAGAGGAAAGGCTGCAACCCCATAATATGAACAGAAAAACAACAAAAATTCTATAAAAATATTGTTTATACATTTCAAAAAGCCTCTCCTTTCCTGATGACAACTACTTTATACATAAATCTATAGCACAAACACCGCAAAAACACTATACTATTACACGGGGAATATTTATTTGGAAAAACAATCTCAAAAGGAAACCATCCCCGAGAAAACACAGGAAGATCCGCATATTCGAGCACAGCATGATCTTGCCCTGGCCCTCAATGCCACAACCAATCTTACGGAAGGACTGCAGCTCTGTTTGAAAACCGCGCTCGAGGTTTCCGGAATGGACTGCGGCGGCATCTACCTGGTGAATGAAACAGTTCATACCCTTGAGCTGCTGACGCATAAAGGGCTTGGGCCTGATTTTATCACGTCTGCTTCCCTTTATACCGGCGATTCGGTACAGTACAAGCTGGTAATGAAGGGACTTCCCATCTACTGTACGTATTGGGAATTGAATGTACCCAAAAACCGGGTTCGTACGAGGGAGGGCCTGCGCTCATTCGCCCTTATTCCGATGCAGTTCGAAAAACGCATTATCTGCTGTCTTAACCTGGCATCTCATACTGCCGACGAAATCGATAAAAACACCCGTGATGTGCTTGAAACCATAACAGCCCAGGTTGCCGGCGCCATTGTAAGATTGAAAGCGGAAACAGACTTGCGTGAAAGTGAAGATAAATACCGGGAACTTTTTGAGCTTGAATCGGACGCTATTTTGCTCATCCAAAATGACACCGGCCGTATTTTGGAAGCCAACAGTGCGGCATCGGCAATGTACGGATATACACACCGGGAACTCCTTACCATGAAAAATACCGACCTCTCCGCGGAACCAAAGAACACCAGGAGGGTAACAACCAAAACCCCCGTGCTGAAAGACAACATCGTGCATATCCCCCTGCGTTTTCACCGTAAAAAGGACGGCACGGTTTTCTCGGTGGAAATAACCGGGAGATTCTTTGTACGAAAGGATCGCGAGGTTCATATCGCCGCGATCCGCGATATCAGTGAGCGGCGACGGGCGGAAGAAGTGCTTAAACAAAGCGAGCAGGCCCTGCGGGAGCGTATCGCTTTCGAACAGATGCTTTCGGAAATATCCAACACTTTTTTTTATCATATTGATGAGGATCTGGAACCGTTCATCAAACAGGCGTTACAGCGGGTTGTCGAGTTTCTGAAACTTGATCGCGGCAGCCTGTTTGAGCTGTCTCCCGACGGAGAAAATTTCAAAGTGATCTATTATTACGCGGTGCCCGGGTTTTTTCCCTCAAAGCCCGACCTCTCTAAAAAAGAGTTTCCCTGGTACACGGCCATGTTGAAAAAAGGGAAATACCTTTTTTTTGAGGATATCAAAAACGCACCGGCGCAGGCCAAGCTGGAAAAAGAGTTTTGCAGGAAGGGAGGAATAAACTCGGTGATGTCCCTTCCCCTGATGTCCGGCAATACAGTAAAGGGAGCGCTCACCTTTATCGCCCGGAAACGGCTTCAACCCTGGCACCACGAACTCTACGATCGTCTACGGCTGATCGGCGAGCTGTTTTTAAATGTCATCTTGCGTAAAAAAGCGGAAACCGAACTACGGCGCCTGTTTAGATATTCAATGGATATGCTTTGTATAAAGGGATTCGACGGTTATTTTAAAGAGCTTAATCCGGCCTTTGAAAAAACTTTGGGCTGGAGCCGCGAGGAATTACTGGCCAGGCCTTTCTTTGATTTGGTCCATCCGGATGATATGCCGGCAACCAGAGAGATCGCAGCCCGGCTGCAAAAGGGCAAGGAAGCAATCGCGGTGATAAACCGCTGCCGATGTAAAGACGGCGGTTACAAATGGATTATGTGGAACTCATTTCCGCTCCCGGATGACGGGCTTATTTTCGCCGTGGCCCACGATATCACAAAACGAAAGCAGGGAGAGGATGAGCTGGCCCGTGAAAAGGAACGCCTCTCGGTAACCCTGCGCAGTATCGGCGACGCGGTCATCAGTACCGATATAGACGGTCATATTGTATTGATGAACAGCGTGGCCGAAGAGCTTACCGGGTTGGGTCTTGCCGAGGCCGGGGGGAAACCTTT
>CAZWKE010000049.1:0-1097 GCA_964634205.1 uncultured Spirochaetaceae bacterium | reverse complement strand
CTTTTGGCCGGGGGGATCGCCCACGATTTCAACAACCTGCTGTCCGGTATTTTCGGTTTCATTGAGATGTCCAGAGCGCACATCAAAGCCAACCAGGCACCGCTGGCTGATGATCTGCTGGCCAAGTCCATGCAGGTATTCAACAGGGCCAAAAACCTCACCCGGCAGCTCCTTACCTTTGCCAAGGGAGGGGAACCGATCAGAAAATCCGGGAACCTTGATAAGACCATCCTGCAAACGGTCCAGTTCGCCTTAAGCGGTTCGAATGTCAGGGCGGAGTTCGATATTGCGGCGAATTTGTGGCCCTGTGATTACGACGCCAACCAGATCGGTCAGGCCGTAGACAATATCGTCATAAATGCCAAACACGCAATGCCCGACGGCGGACTGCTGAAGGTTTCCGCCCGGAATATGGTTATCACAAAAACCACGCCCCTGCCGCTGGACAACGGTCGGTATGTCTGCCTCACCTTCAGCGATTATGGAAAAGGAATCAGGAAAGAGGATCTGCCGAAAATATTTGACCCGTTTTTTACCACCAAAAAATCCGGCAGCGGTCTGGGACTTACCACCAGTTATTCGATCATAAAAAAGCACGACGGGCATATTGAGGTTGCATCGAATCCCGGTAAGGGTACCACGGTTTCCCTCTACCTCCCCGTGTCTGCAGAGAAAAAACATAAAAAGTCCAATACACCTATCTCGGGGCAGAAACCGGTCGGCGGAAAAATTCTGGTAATGGATGATGAAGACTATATCCGGGAGGTAATGGATAAGATGTTGAAACAGATGGGTTGTACTGTGGTAACCACCGCGAATGCCGAACAAACAATCATCGAATTCAAAAACGCTATTGAAGAGGGGGACCACTTTTGTGCCGTAATTCTTGATCTCACCATCCCCGGAGGAGCGGGGGGACGGGACATTGTGGGTAAGCTGCTGGAGATCGATCCGCACGCCTATATCGTCGCTGCCAGCGGTTATTCCGAAGATCCGGTCATGTCCGATCCGGTGAAATACGGGTTTAAAACAAAAATCAGCAAGCCCTTCCGTATGAACGAGCTGCGCGAGGCCCTGGGCCCTGCCTTGGGGGGGAA
>CAZWKE010000048.1:0-23870 GCA_964634205.1 uncultured Spirochaetaceae bacterium | reverse complement strand
TTGATCTTCAGGGAATACCCCAGGTAGTACAGGTAGGCCAGGGCCGCAAGCATGGTTAAAAACACCGCCAGGCCCAGGACCACGCTTCCGCTGAACTGTACCTGAACGGCGAACTCGGTTATCAGGTAAATACTTATTATCGGTACCAGGGGCAGCAGGGGAAACACAAGCTGCCACAGCGGGCGCTGCATTTTTTTCAGGGCCGCAATCCAGTACCAGAGCTCGGTTGCCAGCTCCAGAATTGATACGGCAATAAATATCAACTTCAATATAAAAAGCTCGGGCGCAATATGCGGGTGCAGGTAGATCAGCATGACAAACATTCCAAGTGATAAAAACGGATAAAAGAAAAAGATACTGAGGACACCCACGGAGAACAGCACCATGAGCACCGTCTGGACGACAAAAAGAAAATTCGCCTGCGGCTGCACAACACCGACGACAAAAGGCAGTACAATCATGAAGACGATGGACACATAGGGCACGACCGTCAAAAACAGCGATACGTTATTAGCCTTCCCGAACTCGAGGATATTATATCCCGGTATCAGGGCCTGCCAGCCGCTTCTGCCCGCCTTCTTGAATATTTTCCATACGGGGGCCGCAATAATCAGCACAAATCCCAGGATAAAATAGGCGTATATTATATAGCTTACAATCATGTGGGCACTCCTTTTATCGGTGTCTCTACTATAGATTAAAGGTCTAATGAGCGAAAATGTCAAGCCGAAATTAGGCGGTACGGCGGCCGCGCCGGCGGCCATACGACCACCCCGGCGGAACCCAAAGTGCCGTCGGCCGCGCACGGATTAAAAATACTACCCCAAGCTTGATTAATTTTACAAAGTACTATACATTAGTATAGTAATGCAGAAAAAAGGCACAAAACCACAGTATGCGCCGCTTGGCTTTCGCTCTTACCTCTCGCTGCTTCGGGGCTGTCTGTCTCCGGAAGAAATCTGTGAACGGGCGGCGCGTATGGGTTTTGGGGCCGTGGGGCTCACGGACATCAACAACCTGTACGCGCTGCCCCGTTTTCTGGCTGCGGCCAAGCACAATGGCCTGAAGCCGGTGGCGGGCGCGCTGGTGCGCTGGGACGGCGGGCGCCGGGCCCTCAGCGCCTATGTGCTGGACCGCGGGGGCTTTGCCCGCCTCTGCGGCATCCTTTCCCGCCTGCTGGTTGAGGACAGCATGAAGCTGTATTTCAAGAAGCAGGGTGATCCTCCGTATGATCCGTGTGCCGATCTGCTGGAAAACGGGTGGCAGGGGCTGGCCGTGGCCTCCGCGGACAGCGGCATACTGTCGACGCTGGCGCGCAGGGGCGAAGGTGATCTGTATATGAGCCTTGACTTGGGCAGGGGATTCATGCGCCGGGTGCGTTGGGCGCGGGAGCGGGGGCTGCCCCTGCTGGCCGCAAACAATGCGGTCTATACCGGCCCCACACAGGAGTACGCGTACAACGTGCTGCGGGCCGTCGATCTGAACCGCAACCTGGTAAACCTGCCCCCGCAAGAGAAGGCCGCTCCCGGTATGCGGGCGGCGGGGCCGGGAGAGATGGAGCGTTTTTTTGACGCCGTGCCCGAGGCCCTGGAAAATACCCTGCGCCTGGCCGAACGGAGCGATCCCTCCGGGATCATCAGTCCGGGCTATGTGTTTCCCTCCTTCCGGGGGCAGACACGGCGGCAGTCCTTTCTGCTGTTGAAACAACTCTGCCTGCGGGGGGCGGCCCGGCGCTACGGGCGGCTCACGACGGAAATCCGGGAGCGCCTGGATTACGAGCTTTCCATCATCAGAAAAAAGGGGTTTGCCGCGTATTTTCTGGTGGTGCACGATATTGTCTCCCGCTGTCCCCGCACCTGCGGCCGCGGCAGCTCGGCGGCCAGCATCGTCTCCTACCTCCTGGGCATCACCCACGTGGACCCGCTGAAGTACAACCTGTTCTTTGAGCGCTTCCTGAATATGGGGCGCAGCGATCCGCCGGATATCGACGTTGATTTTCCCTGGGACGAGCGCGACAAGGCGCTGGCCTATGTGTTCGAACGGTACCGGGGAAGGGCGGGCATGGTGGCGGACCACGTGACCTTTGCCCGCCGCTCCTGTGTCCGCGAGCCGGCAAAGGCCTTCGGCATGCGCGACCAGGAAATAGAACGGCTGGTGCGCCTGTACCTGTCCGGGGACCATGAGCAAATTCCCCCCTACCTGCTGCGTGTCGCCAAGCTCATCAGGGGCATGCCGCGCCACCTGGGCACCCACCCGGGCGGCGTGGTGATCACCCCGGGACCCATTACAAACTACACACACGTACAGATATCGCAGCTGGGCTACCCGGTCATGGCCTGGGAAAAAGAGGGCACGGAACAGATGGGGCTGGTAAAGATCGATCTTTTGGGCAACAGGTCGCTGGGCGTGCTGCGCGATACCATCCGCCTGGTAAACCGGCGCCACGGGCGGCATATAAGCTGGCGGCGCTTTAATCCCCTGCACAACCGGCCCACCAGGGAGCTCATCGAGCGGGGCGATACCCTGGGGGTGTTCTACATCGAATCCCCGGCTACGCGGCAGCTTTTACGGAAGATGGGGCGGGCGGATTTTGAGCGGCTGGTTATCGCCAGCTCCATCATCCGGCCCGCGGCCAACCGCTACATCGAGCAGTTTGTGCGCCGCCTGCACGGAGAGGCCTATCGGCCCCTGCATGCTTCGGTGGAAGAGACGCTGCGGGAGACCTTCGGCATTATGGTCTACCAGGAGGATGTCTCCCGGGTGGCGATCGACATCGCCGGGTTTTCCCCCGCGCAGGCCGACCGCCTGCGTAAGATCCTTTCCAAAAAGTTCGGCGCTCCCGCCCTGCAGAGCTTCAAACAGCGTTTTTTCGAGGGGGCGCGCGCGGGCGGCGTTGACGGGGACACCGTCGAAGCGGTATGGGAGATGATCCTGTCCTTCGACGGCTACTCTTTCTGCAAGGCGCACAGCGCGTCCTATGCCATGGTCTCCTACCGCCTGGCCTGCCTGAAACAGTATTTTCCGCTGGAGTTCATGGTCTCGGTCATCAACAACGGCGGGGGCTTTTACAGCCGCCAGACCTACCTGAACCACTGCCGTCGCATGGGCTACACGCTGCTGGGGCCGGACGTCAACAAAAGCGAGATGCGCTACACCCCGGAACCCGGGGCCGTGCGGGTGGGGCTGATGCAGCTCTGCAACATCCACGGCGGCTTTCTGCGCGCGGTGCTGGATGAACGCCGCCGGCACGGCCCGTATACTGATTTTTCCGGGTTTGTGCGGCGCACCCGGCCGGGCCTGCCGGAGATCAGCGTGCTCATCCGCTCGGGTGCGCTGGACGGCATCAAGGGCGCGTACTACCGGCCGCAGTTGTTCTGGCTCTATTTCCGGCAGCAGAACCACGGGGAAGATTTTTTTCCTCCCCCGGTGCCTTCCTTTATCAGGGACTACACGCCCATGGTCAAGCTGAAGCATGAGGTGGAGACCCTGGGGCTGATCGTGTCCGCGCATCCCCTCTCGGTGTTCACGCCCCGGGTCTCGTCCTTGAAAAGGCGGGGAGGCCTTCCCCCTTTTATCACCTCGCGGCAGATAGAAGAGTATAAGGGCAGGCGGGTGACGGTGCCGGGGGTGCTGGTAACGGGAAAACAGGTGCGCACGCGCACCCGCCGCCGCATGATGTTTGTCAGCTTTGAGGATGAGCATTCGATCTTCGAGACCGTGCTGTTCCCGGATGTCTACGAGCGCTGTGCCGGGCTGTTAAGCGCTGCCGGGGTGTTTCTGATCATCGGCCGGGTGGAGGAAGACCTGGGCGTCTACAGCATCCATGTAGAGCGGCTTGTGTCCCTGACGCGCAATCCGGAGTCTCGCGAAGCGGTGGCGTAAAGCGATCTCATAAGGCCCGGCCGCTTCGTGCGGACTGCCGGCCCCGTGTTCCCGGGCGGCCCGGCCGCTGAGGATGCGGAGGGCGGGGGTGCAGAAAGCCGGGCTGCCGTTTTTTTATTTTGTTATTGTTTTTTCCGTTTCTTGCGCTACATTCAAATGGTTGCCCTGAAGACAGGCGCGGCCTGTGTTGTAATCAAACACATAAAAGATATGGTAAAACTCAATCTAAAAACGGAGGAATCAACAATGGATACCATCAAATCGACAAAATCACCGGCCGCCGCGGTCAAATCTTTAGGCTGGAGCTCCGGGCTCACCGCAGCGGTCTGCGCGGTTTCACAGGTGAAAACGTTTGGTCCCGGGGATGTGTTATGCCGTGTGGGAAGGTTCGAGGATTTTATCGGGCTGCTTTTGGAAGGGCAGCTCTTTGTGCAGTCGGAGCACGGGGCGGCCAAGTGCCGCATCCTGCCGGTGGATGTGTTCGGTGAGATCGCCTTTGTTCTGCCCCGGCCGCGCAGTGCCGATGTGATCGCGTCCAAAGCCGGATCATACCTGCGCCTGCGGTTTGCGGCGTTACGGGACATGCTCTCATGGAACAGCGCATTGGCCGCCGAATGGTACGCCTGGCTTTCATCGCGTCTGGCCGCACGGGTGGTGGAAGAGACCCAGGACCAGCGCACCTACGTGGCGCTGATTGCCCATGATAATAAAAAGCAGGAGCTGATGGAGTTTGCCCGCAGGCACCATGATGTGCTGCAGCATTTTGACCTGACGGCCACGGGCACCACGGCGCGCCGGTTGTTGGAGCAGGCGGATGTGGCGGTAACCCGCGCGGTGGCCTCCGGCCCGTTGGGCGGGGACCAGGCCGTGGGCCAGTTGATCACCACCGGTAATATCAAGGCGGTTATCTTTTTCCGCGACCCCTTAAACGCGCATCCCCATGAAGCCGATGTCCAGGCCCTTATGCGCCTGTGTGACGTCTATCGCATTCCGCTGGCCACAAACGCGGGCTCCGCGGAGCTGCTGTTAAAGCGCCTGGAAACTGAATAAGGGGCATAGGCTTGCGGACGAAGGACCGGCGTCAGGGGCGTGGGGCCAAATACCGATAATCGGCGCCGGGACCTCCTGGGTTATGCTTCCTTTCAGGATACAATATGTCATTTCTAAAATGCTCTGAGATATAAAATAATGCTTTTATTGTTGCATGTTTTTTAAAATAGGTATAAAAATATTAATATAATTCATCTATTCTAAGGAGGGTTTATGTTGAAAAAAATAATGGGCTTTATCATGGCAGCATGCATGGTAATGTTCTTTTTTTCGGCCTGTGAGCTTGGGGAGTCGCATGAATTGGATGGTGACTGGACAATTACAACAACCTGGATTGCTGGCCCAGATCATTTTGGGGACGGCACGTTCAGCCTCCATTTTGATCTTAAGTTCATGACGTTGGAGGCCTATACCGGACACGGCACGCTCGGCGGCGTCGACTTTGATTTTTACGCCTATTATGATACTGCAAGCGGTGATCTCTTATTGGACGTTTATCTGGCCGGTGAGGATCCTGATACTTCCGACAACGACATACTGTTTGATGGTAATTATACCTCAGGGAACCCGGTTGTCGGGACATATGAAGGAGGCGCTTTTGGTGTTTATGACGGTGATACCGGAAACTTTACGGCCGACAAACTATAATAAAAGTCCACGGTCCCTCTACGGGACGGAGAGCAGGCCATGGCCGGCTCTCCGTTCAATCCGTTCCAAAAAAAGCATAAAATATTTTTTTATGAGAGAAGCGCCTGATGTTATATAAATCAAGCGCTTTTTTTCACGCGTCCGCCTGCCGCCGCTCACAAGCCCCCGGCCGCCGTTTGCAGGCCGCCATATCTATTTTTCTTCCAGTAAAATACGCAGCATTCTTCTTAAGGGTTCAGCCGCGCCCCACAGCAGCTGGTCGCCGACGGTAAAGGCGGACAGAAAGCGCGGGCCCATTTCCATCTTGCGCAGGCGTCCCACGGGGACGTCCAGGGTACCGCTGACCGCGGTGGGGGTAAGGCTTTTCAGGCTGCTTTGCGGATCATTGGGCACGATGTTTACCCAGGGATTGGCCCCGGCAATCATGCCTTCCAGGTCTTCCGGGGGCACGTCCCGTTTCAGTTTGATGGTGAGGCCCTGGCTGTGTGAGCGCATGGCCCCGATGCGTACGCACAGGCCGTCAACCGGCACAGGCGGGGACAGGTCCAGAATTTTATTGGTTTCCGCAAATCCCTTCCACTCTTCGCGACTCTGTCCGTTATCCATCAGGCGGTCGATCCAGGGGATAAGGCTGCCCGCCAGCGGGGCGCCGATGTTCTCCACCGGAAAAGAGGGGGAGCGCATGCTTGAAATTACCTGCCGGTCCAGTTCCAGGATGGCGGATGCCGGGTCTTTAAGCAGGGATGCGGCGTCCGCGCCGATACGGGCCATCTGGGCCACCAGTTCGCGCATCTGTTTGGCGCCCGCGCCCGAAGCGGCCTGATAGGTCATGGAGCTGACCCATTCCACCACACCGGCCTCGAACAAACCGCCTATTGCCATGAGCAGAAGGCTCACGGTACAGTTGCCGCCGATATAGTCCTTTATCCCTGAGGAAAGTCCCTTTTTGATTACCGCAAGGTTCACAGGGTCAAGGACAATAAGCGCGTCCTTTTCCATGCGCAGTGCGGAGGACGCGTCGATAAAATACCCGTTCCAGCCGCTGCCGCGGAGCTGCGGATGTATCTGCTTCGTGTAATCACCGCCTTGGCAGGTAAGAATAATATCATACCCTTGCAGTTCCCGCACATCAAACGCGTCTTTTAAGACCGGCGCGGTTTTTCCGATAGCGGGGGCCGGCTGCCCTACCTGTGAGGTGGAAAAAAATACGGGTTCAAAAAGGTCAAAATCGTTTTCGGCCGCCATGCGCTGCATCAGAACGGAACCGACCATGCCGCGCCAACCGATGATTGCCACACGTTGCATAGTACCCCCTATTGTTTTATTTGGATAAAATTAGCGGGTTTACCTTTACTAGTCAAGCCGGATGTTGATTTTTGCCCGCAAATATCATACGCTTATGTTATTGAGAAACAGTAGGGAAGGCCAAGATGCTTGAGAAAAGAAAGTTCGGAAACACCGATCACGTAAGTACCCGGATTCTGTTTGGGGCCGCGGCGTTTTACAGCATCACCGATCAGAATATCGCCGACAGAACCATGGAGGTCGTAAAACGTGCCGGAATCAACCATATCGATACGGCCGCCAGTTACGGAGAGGCGGAAAGGCGTCTGGGGCCGTGGCTGAAACACAACCGGAACAAGGTCTTTTTGGCCACCAAAACCGAAAAAAGAACATACAAAGAGGCCCGGGAGGGGTTCCTGCGTTCTCTGGAAAAATTATGCGTTGATTCCGTGGATCTTTTGCAGATGCATTTTCTGGTGGACCCCGGTGAATGGGAAACCGCCATGTCCGAAGACGGGGCATTGCAGGCCTTGCGGGAGTTCAAAGAGCAGGGGCTGACACGCTATCTGGGGGTGACCGGTCACGGGATTACCACCCCGGCCATGCACCTTAAAAGTCTTGACCGCTTTGCTTTTGATACCGTGATGCTGCCCTATAACTACCGCATGATGGAGAATCCGTCGTATAGAGAGAATTGTCTGAAACTTTTCGCACTCTGCCGGACGAAACAGATCGCGGTCCAGGTGATAAAGACCCTGGCAAAGGGCCCGTGGCAAATAGAAGAATCACAAAGAGAATATTCCACCTGGTATGAACCGTTATCACGGCAGGATGAGATTGAGACGGCCGTCCATTGGGCACTGGCTGATCCGCAGATTTTTTTGAACACACCGGCCGATATCAACCTGCTGCCCAAGGTAATCAAGGCCGCGGAAAGCTTCCGTTCCGATACCACCCAGGAGCAGTTAAACGGCCGGGCCGAAAAAATGAGCACCACCCCTTTATTTGTTTAGAATTTAACGTTAAATATTTGACAAATAAATCCCCTTGTGTTATGATCACAACCGATTTCTATGAACGATGTAAGCAAGAAGATACCGCGCTGTATCACCCAGCGGCTGGCACGCTATTATCTTTATATACAGCGGCTGGATGAACAGGATGTGGAATGGGTGTCATCGCAGGACATGGCCACGGAGCTTGATCTCACCAGTTCCACTGTGCGTCAGGATATTTCCTACCTGGATTTTTCAGGTATCTCAAAGCGCGGTTACGAGGTGGGCAGGTTGAAAAACATCCTGCATGCCGTGCTGGGCCTTAACCGGAGTATCGGCACGGTTATTATCGGCGCCGGAAATTTCGGTAAAGCGCTCTTTCTGCACGATAATTTCAGGGAAAACGGGTTTGAATTCAAAGCAATTGTAGATAAAGATCCGAAACTTATTGGCAAATCCATAGAATCTTATTATATTCAGGATATTCAAAACCTGAATAACATAGTTAAAAAATTGAAGATAAAAATCGGGGTAATCGCCGTACCGGCCCAGGCGGCCCAGGAGGTTGCCGACCAACTGGCGGCTGCGGGGGTAAAGGGTATTCTCAACCTCAGTACGGCCGATATTCAGATCCCCGACGGATGTGTACTGGTTAACTCACGCATTCTTTTGGATTTTATTCGGCTTGCCTTTCAGATTAACAATGAAAATGAGCGAGTAAGAAAGCCAACTGTTGTGTAGTTGTGTAATAGACGTAAGGAGGATTCCATGAGTATTCAAAAAATCAGTGAGGAGGGTTTAAAGACCTGGGTAGCCGGATTGATAGAGAAGTCGGCGGTATACGGCATTCAGGCCAAGGGCGACAAATTCGATTTTGCCCCTTTGGACGATGCGCAAAAACTCAGGCTTGATTATGATGTCAGCAATATTCCTCCCAAAAAATATTTCCAACCGGCCGGGGAAGAGCTTGTCCGTTTTGACGAGCAGGGCTTTAAAAGCGTTGTAGACGCAGAGCCCTTTATCCTGCTGGGCGTGCATCCCTATGATGTGGCCGCCATAGCACAGATGGATAAACTCTTTGCCCTGGGGAACAAGGACACGCATTATCTCACCCGGAGGCAGAACGCCACAATTATTGCCTGTGACGTGCAGAACGCTTCCAAAAACGTATTTGCCGGGTGCCTGGGATTTGCCGCGGTGGACAAGGGGTTTGATATCCTGCTGACCAAGATAAGCGACGGCTACCTGGTAGACTCCCGCACGGAAAAGGGGAATGAGCTTTGCCGTAGCCTTGCTGCGGCCGCCGCCTCTGAAAAAGATCTGGCGGAACGCGCGGAAATCCAGCAGCGCAATAAAGAGCTGCTGCAGAAGCATGCCTTGAAGGCCGATCCGCAGCAGATTGCCGCGGGCCTGGAAAAGGGCTATGACAATCCCATCTGGGAGGAAAAAGCGGCCCTGTGTTTCTCCTGCGGTTCTTGTAACCTGGTCTGTCCCACCTGCTACTGCTTCGACGTGCAGGATGATATGAACTGGGACATGAAGAGCGGTGTGCGCTCCCGCTCCTGGGACGGCTGTATGCTGGAGAACTTTGCCACGGTTGCCGGTGACCATAATTTCAGAAAAAACAAGGCTGACCGCTATCGCCACAGATACTATAGAAAAGGGCTGTATGTGCCCCAAAAAATCGATGAGATTTCCTGTGTGGGGTGCGGACGCTGTATTACGGCCTGTGTCAGCCATATTGCACACCCGGTTGAGGTGTTTAACAGGATAACGGAGGATGCCCGATGAGTAATAACGGAAACAAAAGTATTTATTTGCCTGAGAATGCCACGGTACTGAAGAACCGGCCCATGACCCGGACGGAGGCCTACTTTGAGTTCAAACTGGATTCCGGTAGCGAGCTGGGACATATGCCGGGGCAGTTCGCCGAGATCAGCGTCCCGGGAATAGGGGAGGCCCCGATTTCGGTTTCATCATCTCCCACTGCCGGGGGCAGTTTCGAGATGGTGGTAAGAAAAGCGGGGAACGTGACCGCCGCCCTGCATGCGGTAGCGGAAGGGCAGAAGATCGGCGTACGCGGACCGTTCGGGACCTCCTTCCCGGTGGAAACCGAGATGAAGGGCAAGGACATCCTGTTTATCTGCGGCGGCATCGGTCTTGTTCCCCTGCGTTCGGCCATCAACTACGTACTGGACAAACGCGGGAACTACGGTAATGTGACCATCCTTTCGGGGACCAAAACCCCGGCCGAGCGCTTGTTTACCGATGAGCTTGAAAAATGGCAGGAACGACAGGATGTTACCCTGCTGGAAAGCGTGGATACGGCTGATGAGGGCTGGAAGGGAAACACGGGCGTGATTACCACGCTTATTCCCAAGGTAACAATCGATCCGGCCAATACCGTCACCCTGATTTGCGGACCGCCCATTATGTATAAGTTCGTATTACTGGAGTTGATGAAGATACCGGTGGACTTTCAGAACGTGTATGTTTCCCTGGAGCGGCACATGAAATGCGGCGTGGGCAAATGCGGCCACTGCCAGATCAACGGGCTGTATGCCTGTCAGGACGGACCGGTCTTCCGGTACGCGGACATCGCCAAAGTAAGGGAGGCCATCTAATGAGTAAACCACGCGTAGCAATTTTCGATTTTGCCTGCTGCGAAGGCTGCCAGCTGCAGATTGTGAATCTGGAAGAGGACCTGTTAAACGTCCTCAGTCTTATTGATCCCGTGGAATGGCGCGAGGCCATGAGTGAGCAGAGCGAAGAATACGACATCGCGATCATCGAGGGATCGATCACCCGGCCGGAGGATGAAAAGCGGATCAAAAAGATAAGGGAACGGGCCAAGGTGCTGATCGCCTTTGGTGCCTGCGCCACCATGGGCGGGGTAAACAAGCTTAAAAACATGTTCGCCTTCGACGACGTAAAAGAGACGGTATACGGTAAGGACGCGGGGCTCCCCCACCTGGCCACCGCCGCCACCAAGGCGGTGCATGAGGTGGTGCCGGTGGATTATAAGATCCACGGCTGTCCGATCGATAAAAAAGAGTTTACCTATATTCTGCGCTGCCTGGTGCAGGGCAAAAAACCGGTGATCCCCGACTACCCGGTCTGTGTGGAATGCAAGAAGAACGGGACGATCTGCCGTTATGAATACAATGAGATCTGTCTGGGTCCGATTACCAGGGCGGGCTGCGGGGCCAAATGCCCCAGCGACGGCGGGTTCTGGTGTTTCGGCTGCAGGGGTCTGGTAGACAACCCGAATGTAAACGCGGCCAAGGACGTTATGGAGACCTACGGGAAAACCATGGAAGATTTAAAAGCAAAAATACTGTTATTTAACCAGGGGCAGGAGTAAAGCAATGGCGAAAATAGACATCAATGTACATCATATAACAAGAGTAGAGGGGCACGGAAACATCAGGGTCAGGGCAACCGACGGCACCATCGAAGAGGTGCAGTGGCAGGTTCCCGAGGCACCCCGTTTTTTCGAGGCCATGGTACGCGGCAGAAGCTATGAGGACATTCAGACGATCGTGTCCCGTATCTGCGGTATCTGCTCGGTAACGCACTCGCTGGCGGCCACAAAGGCCGTGGAGGACGCGCTGGGGCTGGAGGTCTCGGAACAGACCGACGCCCTGCGGATACTTATGCACTACGGTGAACAGCTGGAAAGCCACAGCCTGCATGTGGGTTACCTGGTGGCCCCGGACCTGTTGGGCCAGAAGTCGGTGGTGCCGGTGGTGGCCTCGCATCCGGACGTGGTCAAGACCGTGATCAAGATTCACCGCCTGGGGAATGAGTGGATGGAGCTCCTGGGCGGGCGCATGACCCACCCCATTACCCTGAAACCGGGCGGAATGTCAAAGCTGCCCACGGAAAAACAACTGTTGGGCTTAAAGGAACGGCTGACGGACATCGTAGCCGATCTGAATACGCTGGCCGGTTTTGTGGCAAGCGTGGCGGACAAACTGCCGGCCTTTGACCGGGAAACCGAATATATCTCGCTGAAAAGCGGAGACAACTATACCTTTTACCACGGCAATATCGCCAGTACGGACACCCCAAAGGTGGTGGATATCCACGAGTTCGAATCCGTGGTGAACGAATACGTGACCCCGCATTCAACCGCGAAATGGACCAAATGGCACCGGGATTCCTATGCCGTGGGCGCGCTGGCCAGGTTCAATATCAACAGTGAGCTGTTACTGCCCCTGGCAAAGAAGACCGCGGAGATGTTCGGACTGGTGAAGGGAAGCTGTAATCCCTATTTAAACAGTGTGGCCCAGGTGGTGGAATGCGTGCAGATTGTGGAGCATTCTCTCCAGCTCCTGGACGAGCTGCTTACCAAGGGGATCAGGCCGGAAACACCCAAGTCCGCCCCCCGTGCCGGTGAGGGAGTCGGTTGTGTGGAGGCCCCGCGCGGTATTCTCTTTCACCGCTACGCTTTCGACAACAAGGGTCTGTGTACGCGGGCCAATATTTGTATCCCCACGAATCAGAACCACGCCAATATCCAGAAGGATTTTGAGGCACTTGTCCCGCAAATACTGGATCAGGGCCAGGACAAGGTGCGCCTGCTGCTGGAAATGCTGGTACGTTCCTACGATCCCTGTATCTCCTGTTCCACTCATTACCTGGACGTGGAGTTTGTCTAGCCTACTATGAACGGCACGGTCGTTATCGGGTTGGGGAATCCGCTGCTGCGCGACGAGGGCGTCGGGGTGTACCTGCTGCAGCAGCTTGCCGAGCGCTACGACTGCGACGGTATTAAGCTTTCCGACCTGGGGACATCCGGCATGTCGGTACTGCACGTCATCGCGCATAAAAAAAAGGCGGTGATTATGGACTGCGCCTTTATGGGTGAAAAAGCCGGGACAATAAAACGTTTTACCCGGGAGGATGTGCGTTCCGTCAAACCGGTGCATGGAATCTCCCTGCACGAGGGAGACCTGTTCTCCACCCTCGCGCTTTCCGAATCCCTGGGCGAATGTCCGGAGCAGGTGGTGCTTTTCGGCATTGAACCCGCGCACATCGAGGCCGGGGAAGGGCTGTCTCCGGAGCTGACACGGCAAACCGCACACTACCTCGCCGTATTGGCGGCGGAGCTGGGGCTGGCGGAGAAACAACCCCCGACGGCATAATCATGCATGAGTACAGTATCTGCCAAAACATGGTACGAATCGCGCTTGACGAATTAAAAAAATTAAACCGTGCGGACGCACGCCTTTTAACCATGCGGATCAAAATCGGGGACCTGCACGCCGTTATTGATGAAAATATACTTATGGCCTATGATGTGCTGACAAGGGAGACCCCGCTGGCGGGTTCCCGGCTGGAACTGGTACATGTACCGGTGGAGGCCCGGTGCAAAGACTGCGGAGAGATGATCCGGGTGCGGGACAACTTTTTTCTCTGCCCCCGCTGCGAGTCCGTAAGAGTGGAGATTACCGCGGGCAGGGAGCTGTTTATTGAAAACCTGGAGGTAAGCTATGACGAACAGCAAACAGATTAAGATATATACCGATATTATGAAGGCGGAAGGGGAATGGGCGGCCAAAACACGGCAGCTTCTTGCCGATCACAAAATCACCATGTACAACCTTATCGGTTCGCCGGGCTGCGGTAAGACCGCGCTGCTGGAGGCACTGCTGCCCCTTCTGGCCGCGAACCGGCGCTGCGCGGTGCTTGAAGGAGACGTGGAAACCGACCGGGACGCCCAACGTCTTGGCCACCTGGGAATCCCCGTCAGCCAGATCATCACCAGCGGCGCCTGCCATTTAAACGCCCAGGTGGTACATCGTGCGGTATCCGAGCTGCCGCTGGAGGAGCTGGATATTATAGTGGTAGAGAATGTAGGCAACCTTGTCTGCCCGTCGGAGTTTGATATCGGGGAAACCTGCAAGCTGGCCGTCTTAAGTGTTACCGAGGGTGAGGACAAACCCCTTAAGTATCCCCTGTTGTTCAGGGAGGCGGGAGCCGCCGTGCTTACCAAACTGGACCTGCTGCCCCACGTTCCCTTTGAGCTGGACCGGTGCCTGGATTTCATAAAACGGGTAAACGGCGAGCTGCCGGTATTCAGGGTTTCTGCGCTGCGTGGTGAGGGGCTTGATGCACCGGCCGACTGGATGTATGCCCGTTCCGCGGAACCTCCGCAGCCGGCGCACTGAACAGGTTGCCCTGTGAATAATCGATTCCCAGCTCCATTATTGTTTCCTGGATCTCCCTGCTTTCCACATGTTCGGCAATGACCTTTGCCCCGATGCTGTGGGTAAAATCCGCAATGGCTTTCACTATTTTATAGGTGTTTTCATCGTGGGTAATATGCTGGATAAACGCACCGGCTATCTTGATATAATCGGTTTCGATTGAGAGAATGCGGGAAAAATTGGAGTATTCCGAACCGAAATCGTCAATAGCAATCTTTACCCCCAGTGATTTCAGGTTCTTGACAAACTCAAAGGCAAACGTATCGCTTTTCAGACTGAACTCTTCAAGCACCTCAAAAATAACCCGCTGCGGCTCTATGTTATGGGTTGTTAACTGGTGCTCTATGTATTCCAACAGCTTGTTGTCCGAGAAATCCTCTCGTGAAAGGTTGATGGAAAACTCCGACGTCTTGTCCCTGAAATAAGTGAAGCATTTGTCGATCATGCAGTAGGATACGGCGTTGTAAAGCCCGACCTGTTTGGCCGGTTCCAGAAAGAGCTTGGGGAGGATTACCTTCCCGTCCTCCTGTATGCGGACCAGGCACTCGTAAAGGTCGATGCTTTTTGCGGTATTATTCCTGATTCCCTGGAAAAAGGGCACAATATGGTCGTTGCGCAGCGCTTCCTTCACCTTGTTCACCCAGTAAAAAGATTCCTTGTATTTGTTCACCAGGTCGGAATCCTCGTTATAAATGAACATATAGCCGTGCCCCATGTTTTTGGCGCGCTTTAAGGCAATATCCGCCTTGTGCAGCAGGTCTTTTTCCTCGTTTTGCACGATGCCCATGGACAGGCTGATGTTTATCATAATGTTTTTGAACTTGATGGTGCCGCTGGCAAGCACATTCTGGATATTTGTCTTCAGCATGAAAGGGGTGATGCCCTCTTTGGCGGAGAGAATTACGAACTCATCACCCGAGAGTTTATACAGCTGCATATCGGGGAGGCAGATTGCCTTGAGTTTGTCGGCCACGGTTTTCAGTACGAAATTTCCCGCCTCCATGCCGTACGCCATATTTATTGAAGAGAAACCGTCGATATTAAGCAGCGCCAGCAGCTTGGGGCCGGGCGTTTCCAGGTCTATCTCGAGTTTTTTGCGGTTCGACAATCCGGTAAAGCGGTCGGTAATGGACTGCTGTTTGAGCATGCGGTAGAGGATGAGGTTGTTCAGGGAGATGGAGGCCTGCGTGCAGAATATCTCGGCGATACTGATGTCCTTCCTGGTCAGCGACACGTGCTTTCCCAAAACATCCGTATAGATAACGCCAAGCACCGAGTACTGGGAGATAATGGGAACGCAGACAATTGAAATAAGGTCCCCGCTTTCCGTATTGCATTTTTTATTCTTAATCAGCACGCTCTTTTTGCTTTTCAGCACTTCCTGGATAATCGAGAGCGAATATTGAAAGTACTCTTCCTTTAACGCTTCTTTCTGGATCTTGATAAACGTCTTGGGGATCAGTTTTTTATTGCTTTTTAAAAAGAGAATGCCGCGCTCAAAGTTCAAGGCCTTGATCAGGTTGTCCAGTGTTTTACGCAGCAGATTCTCTTCCTGGATGATGGTGTTCAGATATTTGGCCAGCTCCAGGATGTTGGTAAGGACCGCGTTCTTGTTCATGAGTTCATTTGAGGAAAGGTTCACCAGGCTTTGGTGGGCTATGATGATTTCGTCACGCTCTTTCAATTCCTGTTCACTCAGTTTTTGCAGGGTTTCGTAAGCCCTAATGGTTTGATCGGCGTATTCTCTTTCCCTGTCGATCAGCAGTTTTTCATTGGAATGCGCGATGGTAAGTTTTTCCAGGTAATCGATATATTCGTTGCGTTTCCGGAGCGTCTGCTCCAACTCATTGATTTTTTCTTGTAAGCTTTCTATCTCTTTTTTACTCATCGTCTATTTATATTGTAGTTATTTTTTCCCCAAAGTAAAACCCAATTTTGCGGGAATATCCCCAAATAAAACTTGCCGCCTCTCCTAATTTTTTTTACACTTAAGTGTAAGCATTGTCAATGAGTAAAGACACAACAATTCATATACAAATAGAAGGCGTGGTACAGGGAGTGGGATTTCGGCCTTTTGTCTATAACCTGGCCCGCCGGCGTTCGCTTAAGGGACATGTTCTCAACGATTCAAACGGAGTCCAGATATTGGCCCAGGGTGATGTGCACAGCATCCGGGCGTTTACAACGGAGCTGCGCCGAAAAAAACCGCGGCAGTCGGTGATCGATGAGTTTCGGGTTACCGAGCTTCCCGGCCACAAGCCCCTCGGCACGTTTGAAATCAGGAAAAGCAGGGAAAACAAATCCAAAAACACACGGATTGCGCCCGACCTGTGCATTTGCGAAGACTGCCTGCGTGAACTCCTTAATCCGCGTGACCGCCGTTATTTTTATCCGTTCATCAACTGCACCAACTGCGGCCCACGCTATACAATTGTCCGCGACGTGCCCTACGACAGAAAGTTTACCACGATGCGCGGTTTTGCCATGTGTGAATCCTGTGCCGCGGAATATGAAGATCCGCTTGACCGGCGCTTTCATGCCCAGCCCAATGCCTGCTTTACCTGCGGTCCCCGGATAGAGCTTTACTCGGCCGCGCGGGAACTTATTCTGCGGGGTGCGGACGGGGAAAAGAGCAGGGAGCTGATAGAAAAATGCGCCGGACTGCTGCGCTCGGGGCATATTCTGGCCGTAAAGGGAATCGGCGGGTTTCACCTGGCCTGTGACGCGCGTAATCAGGAGACGGTAAGCCGCCTGCGCTCATTGAAATACCGTGAACAGCGGCCCTTTGCCCTGATGGTAAAGGATGTCCGGCAGGCACGGATGATTGTGCGGGTAGGTGCGGCCGAAAAAAAAAGACTCCTGGCCGAGGACCGGCCGATCGTAGTATTGCGAAAGAAGCACAAAAAGACGGTAGCCCCCTCGGTCAGTCCGGACAACGGGTTTTTGGGGATCATGCTGCCCTACGCCCCGCTGCACTTTCTGCTGTTTACTTTTATTGATTTTCCCCTGGTGATGACCAGCGGGAACCTGAGTGACGAACCGATTGCCCACACCAACCAGGACGCCTTTACGCGGTTGGGAAAGCTGTGCGATTATTTCCTGGTGGGAAACCGTGACATCCATATCCGTTGTGACGATACGGTCACCCGGGTTCGGCAGGGCAAAGAATACATCCTGCGCCGGTCTCGGGGAATCGTGCCGAATCCGGTATTGTTGAATGAAAACTTTCATACCCCCATTCTGGCGCTGGGCGCGGAACAGAAGAACACCATCTGCCTGGCAAAGCACAACAAGGCCTTCTTAAGCCATCATATCGGGGACCTGAAGAATGCGGAAACCTATGCGTCGTTTCTCCAGGCCGTCCGCCACCTTGGTGAAATCCTGGACATCAGGCCGCAGGCGGTGGCCCATGACCTGCATCCCCAGTACCTGAGTACACAGGCGGCATTACAGCCGCCCGAAACGTTGGGCCTTCCCCCGGAACTGCCGCGTATCGGCGTACAGCACCATCACGCCCACGTAGCCGCCTGTATGGCCGAGCACAACCTCCGCGGGCCGGTAATCGGGGTGGCCCTGGACGGGACGGGGTACGGCAGCGACGGGACCGTCTGGGGGGGAGAGGTGTTGACCGCCGATCTGACCGGATTTACGCGGAGTGCGTCTATTATGCCTTTTGCCCTGCCCGGGGCAGACAAGGTGATTAGTCAGCCCTGGCGCACCGCCCTGTCTTTATTATACCGTGTATACGGTGACGCGGCGGCCTCCTACGCGGCGCGCCTGTGGCCGGAACTGGATGAAAAGGCGCTTGCGGTGGTACTCTTTCAACTTGAAGGGGCAAAGGCGAAAATTATGACCTCAAGCTGCGGCAGGCTGTTCGACGCGGTTTCAGCCCTGGCCGGTGTCTGTGGGGAGGCAAATTACGAGGGTCAGCCGGCCGTAGAACTGGAGCAGGCGATTGAAAAGGATTCGCTTTCCGGGTATACTCTGGACATCTCCCGTACCGCTGAATACTTTGAGCTGGACTGGCGCGAACTTGTCGCCATGGTCACCGCTGATCGTTTGCGGGGGAAATCCCGGGCGGACATGGCCGTACGCTTTCACCGCGGGCTGGTGACGGCGTTGACGGGGCTCTGTATCCTGGTGTCGGAGCAAAGCGGAATAAGGCGGGTGGTATTAAGCGGCGGCTGTTTTATGAATATGTATTTACTTTCAGGTCTTACCGGTGCCCTCAGGAAAAAAGGGATGGAGGTGTATACCCACCATCGCGTACCCTGCAATGACGGCGGTATTGCCCTGGGGCAGGCGGTAATCGCCAACCAACGAGTGAAGGAGAAATAAATGTGCTTGGCTATTCCCATGAGGATTATAATAAAACAAGGAGACAAAGCCACGGTAGAGGCCGGCGGTATGCGCTACGAGGTAAGCATCAGCCTGCTGCCGGACGTGCGGATTGATGATTACGTGTTGGTGCACGCGGGTTTTGCCATCCAGAAATTGGACAAAGAAGAGGCCGACCGGACCCTGGCCCTGTTTGAGGAGTTGAATAACACGGAATGCTGAAATACCTGGATGAATTTCGCTCGGACAAGGTCGCGGCCTATTATATAAAACAAATAAACGAACATATGCCCTCGTTTCCCGTTGCCCTGATGGAGATCTGCGGCGGCCATACTTTGACCATCGTGAAGTACGGTCTGCAGGCCCTGCTGCCGGAAGGATTGCGACTGATCAGCGGACCCGGGTGCCCGGTGTGCGTGACGCCCCAGGGGTATATCGATGCGGCCATAGAACTGTCACGGCAGCCCGATATGATTATCACCAGTTTCGGTGATATGCTGCGCGTTCCCGGTTCCACCTCTTCCCTGTACAAGGAAAAGGCCACGGGCGCCGACATCAGGGTCTGTCTTTCCAGCCTGGACGCCCTGGAGATTGCCGCGGCGAATCCGCGGAAACAGGTGGTGTTTCTGGGCATCGGCTTCGAGACTACGGCCCCCACCGTGGCCTACGCGGTCAAGGCGGCCGCACGGGACGGGGTGAAAAATTTCTCCGTGCTTTCGGCGCTCAAGACCATTCCGAATGCCATGCAGGCCCTGCTTACCGGGGGAGAGCTTAATCTGCAGGGATTTATCTGCCCGGGGCATGTCTCAGCGATTACGGGGACGGACATGTATGAAAAGATTGTACAGGATTTCAAGGTCCCGTGTGTGGTTTCCGGGTTTGAGCCCACGGACATGCTCGAGGCCGTCGGCATGACCGTGGCCCAGTTAAAGGACGGCAGGGCCGAGGTGGATAATCAATATAAGCGTTCGGTTAAAGGACCGGGGAACCGGCATGCCCTGGAGGTGATAGACGAAATATTTATGTCGGCCGATACCGAATGGCGCGGCCTGGGGGTCATTCCGGGGAGCGGGCTTTCAATCCGTGAGGCCTTTGCCGCTCATGATGCGGCCAGAAAATTCCCGCTTACCCTGCAGCCGGCCAGGGAGCACCCGGGTTGTATCTGCGGTGCGGTAATGCGCGGGGTAAAACTGCCGACGGACTGCGGGTTGTTCGGCACCGTGTGTACCCCCTATAATCCGGTGGGTGCCTGTATGGTAAGTGCCGAGGGGAGCTGCGGCATTTATTATAAATACGCAAAGAAATAATTAAAAAGTGTATAAAAATTGGAGTACATTTTTTATAAATCGTATTATACTATACATATAAAATTACATGGATTATTATTTATACTACAACGATCGTTCCTATTCCCGTTTAAAAATCCTCTTTTCTCCGGGGTTTTCAGGGGCCTTTTTTTATAAGATCCTTGAGCTTATCGATTTTCCCCTTTCGGAGAAGGAGGACGTGCTTTTCCGCTTTGCCATTACCGAGCTGGTGACCAACGCCATCCGGGCCAGCAAGGAAAACAAGGTCGAAATGAGTGTAAGAATAGAATTTTCCATTTTCAATGATATTCTGCGTGTGGTGGTGCAGGATTACGCCCGGGGGTTCGACAAGAGCAGCCTGCCCTTTGATATCGATAAACGCTTACATGACGGTAACATGCTTTCGGAAAAATTCCTTAAATACCGCGAAAAACACGGGCATACCCGTTTCGGCATGGGACTGCTTTCCGCGAAAATGGTCATGGATGAGCTGTGCCTGGATTTCTTTGATAAGAACGGTGAGGGCGCGGCATGGAAGGGCGACGGCAGCGTACAGGGCACCATCATCCGCGGCAGTAAAAAGATCGATCTGCAGGAGTCCGTACAGCGACAGGACGTGGCGCGCCTGCGTAAAAGCGAGCGTTTCAGTCTTTTTGTCAAGATAAAGGTAGGCGATACCAAGGACGCCTACCTGGTGGACCTGTCCCTGGACGGCGCCAAACTGCTGATGTTTTTTAATGAAGGCATCAGTGAAAATGATATCCTGAACCTTTCCATCAAAGGCCTGGATGATAAAATGCCCCTGCCCGCCATTCGGGCCAGGGTCAAATGGATTACCGAAGTCCACGGTGTCCACCAGATGGGGGTAAAGTATATAATCGATAATGATTTTCCGTTAAAGGATCTTATGCATTATATCGCGCAGCGCGGCAGGCAGCCGTCCAAATTACAGGAAATGGTATACATTGAAGGGAGTTAAAAGTCAACCTTGAGTAAGGAAATCATCACTTTGGCTCACGGCAATGGGGGGCTTCTCACTCACCGCCTGATTGATGAAGTGTTTTCCCGTGCCTTTGCCAATCCGATACTTGACCGCAAAGGGGACGCCGCCGCTTTGGAATTGGGCGGTACGGCAACCCTTTTCACCACCGACTCGTTTGTCATCCGGCCGTTGTTCTTCCCCGGAGGGGATATCGGTAAGCTGGCCGTTGCGGGGACCGTCAACGATTTATGTGTGGCGGGTGCCGTGCCGCGGTTTTTAAGTGCCGCTTTTATCATTGAAGAGGGCCTTGGCGTAGAGGAATTACAGCAGGTTGTTGCCTCCATGCGGGACACCGCGGCCCGGGCCGGGGTCAGCATTGTAACGGGCGATACCAAGGTGGTGGAAAAGGGCGCGGCGGACAAACTGTTCATTAATACCACCGGCGTGGGAACGGCCTATTACCCGCAGGCGGCCATGGATACGGCCAATATCAGGGAGGGAGACGCCGTATTGTTAAGCGGCAGCATTGGCGACCATGCCGTGGCCGTGCTTGCGGCCAGGGGTGAGTATCCGCTGCAGCTCAATACGGCAAGTGATTGTGCCTGTTTAAACGGGTTGTGTGAGCTGTTGTTACAGGAGGTGCCCCCGGGTGGTATTCGGGTGATGCGCGATCCCACCCGCGGCGGCCTGGCAACTACAATGAACGAATTTGTCGAGGGAAGCGGCCTGGGCATTGATATCGACGAACACGCAATTCCCGTAAAACAGGAAGTACAGGCGGTGTGTGAACTCACGGGATTCGATCCGCTGTATATGGCCAACGAGGGCAAGCTGGTACTGGTCTGCGACAACAGGTATACGCAAGCGCTGCTTACGGTCATGCGCGCGCATGAGCTGGGCGGGGAGGCCGCCTGTATCGGTCATGTAGGCGGGAACTCATTACAAAAGCTGGTACTCCATACATCCATCGGGGGAACACGGATAGTGGATATGCTGGCCGGGGACATGCTTCCCCGTATCTGCTGAAAAAGGAGTTTTTGACATGGTGAAAAAAGAATACGCAGCGCACATCGCGGTACCGGCCGTTATTGCGTTGATCCTGTTTTTTTTGTTCCCTTCCTGTAATCCGGATTACCGGCGGCGTTTCCCCCTGCCCGGGCTGATCAGCGTGGGCAAGCTAACCAGATTGGGCCCGGGCAGTTTTTACCTGCCTGCGGGATTTTCCCCGGAAAAACAGTATCCCCTTATTGTGCTGCTGCATGGTCTGGGCCAGACCGGAGAAAGCTTTATGTACGGCAATTCCTTTATGGAACAGGCGGATAAACACGGCTACATCCTGTGTGCGCCCAAATCGGAGCATTACTACTGGAACGAGGATATCACCTCCCCCGATATACAGAATATCCGTACCATGATTTTGACCATGCGCGCGCATTTCCCGATCCGCAGGGATAAAATATGTATGTTCGGTTTTTCGGCGGGTTCGCACTTTACCCATACCATGCTGTTGTTCAACCGTATTCCGTTCAGCCCGGAAAAATTGTTTACCGCCTATGTGGCGGGTTCGGGAGGGTCCGGATTTCTCATGGACCAGTACCGTGAACATCATACCATTCCGGCCGACCTTAAAATCCCCGGGTATATCTTCTGGGGCCGGAGAGAGGTACCGCATCCCGGGGAGGAGATGGCGGAATTCTTGCGCGGGCAGGGCTGGGATATCACCGTATACACCCACAACGGCCACCACTCCTTCGACGGTCATCTGGCGTCCCTGGCTTTCGACTGGCTTGACGGGAAGATTCCGTAAGTAAGGTGGGCGGATAAAACGAACGCGCCGCTCTATCTGGGAGAGTTTGGGTGTATCGCCGGGGCGTTTAAGGAAAATCTTGGGGCTCTGCAATGGATATCCGACGTTATCGATACCTGTGAGGAATTGGGAATACACTATAATTTTCACGCCTACCACGAGGAAGCATTCGGGTTATACTGGAGTTCCGCCTTAAAACCGACTTACGCGGGCGCGGTAAACCAGGCCCTGCTGCGCTTATTCCGGGAAAAGCAGGCAAAACAATAATCCGTGCCTGGGCCGGACTATCCGTTTACAAAGGCGCTGCGTGCCGCCTCATACCCCTTTTGGATGGAAGCTTTTTTTGCCTTACGGCCTAAAAAGGTGATGTAATTGAAACGGGGAGAGATGATCATGTCCGCATTGTCCTCCACTGATGTGGTGAAGGCATTGGTAACGGCAATCAGCATGGTCTTGATGGCCACGGTATAGATGTTGGCGGTACGGAAAGCGGGATTTTTCCAGGACTGCATAAGATCAACCGCAATAATATATTCGGCCCCCATTCCCCGAGCCGCCTTTACCGGTACGCATTCGCTTAAGAAACCGTCCACATACAGACTGCCCCGGTAGCGGAACGGTTCGAACACCACCGGTACGCAGGTGGAGGCCATAATCGCGGGAACAAGCGGACCGGAGCTGAAGTATACCCCATGCCCATCGCTGAAGTTCGTGGCCACCGCGGTAAAGGGCAGGCACAGCTCTTCAAAGGCGGCCGCCCCAAGGTGGCGCTCTAAGATCGGGATGAGGCCGCGGTGCTGAAAAACGCCCTTGAAGCGGAAGAGGTTGGGCCTGACAATCGAGAGCCAGTTTATCTTTCGTGAAATACCCTCCAGCTCTCGCGCGCGCTTGCCCGCCGCGTACAGGGCCCCTACCAAAGCCCCCACGCTGGTACCGGCAATACAATGCACGGGGATGTCCTGCTCCTCCAGAAAGCGCAGGACCCCGATATGTGCGAGGCCCATGGCCCCGCCCGAGCCCAGGGCCAGCCCCACCTTTTTTGTTTTCAGTTTTTGGATGAGGTGTGTGTCGATATTAATCTTTTCCGCAGGTTTCATAATTGACACCAGCTTACTTTTGATCCCCCGCTCTGTCAATAATCGGTAGAAATATCCCGTATAAGGTAGTATACTGGTGATGTGGAGGGACGGGGATGAAAGCCTGTGGTATCATATTACTCATACTGTGTATTCCGTCGCTTAGCGTATGGGCCCAGACCTCCAGCCAGATCCCCGCGGGCGCGAACAACTACCTCCAGGTCAGCAACTCAACCTCGGCCGGCGGCCTGGACGAATACGTGGTGGTGTTCTTTGAGATCCCGGA
>CAZWKE010000047.1:9457-26707 GCA_964634205.1 uncultured Spirochaetaceae bacterium | reverse complement strand
GCAGACTGTAAATCTGTTGGCTACGCCTTCGAAGGTTCGAATCCTTCTCTCCCCATACTTTTTTAAAAGGAATTTTTAGGAAAGCTCGTCTTGAACATGAATCATATAAACAAAGGATTACAGTTCAGCTGCACTCGCTGTTCGAACTGTTGCAGGCACACACCGGGATATGTTTTTCTTTCCGAAAAGGATGTGACAAATCTGCTTCCGGCAACCGGCCTTGGCAGGGCTGAATTCTTAAGGAAATACTGCCGCATTGTCAGCGTGAACGGGTTTTACCGGCTCAGTTTGCGTGAAAAGCAAAATTACGATTGTATCTTCTGGGCCGACGGCGCGTGCCGGGTTTATAAAAAGCGTCCGCTGCAATGTAAAAGCTATCCCTTTTGGAGTTCCATCTTAAGCTCATACTCTTCCTGGCTGGAACAGAAAAAAATGTGTCCCGGTATCGGTAACGGGACGTTTCATCCCAGGCGGAAGATCGAATACTGGCTGAAAAAGAGATTAAAAGAAAGGTTTATTGAGCTGCTCCCGCATCATGTGGCAACCTACATCGATAATACAGAAAAAATAAAATCTCATGGATGATTCATTTGATTGCAGAATTGAACTCAGCAAATCCGAGCTTATTGAGCTGTTCCGGTTGGTAAAAACGGCGTTAAACACCAATGACAAGGTTATTCCGTTGTTTAACAAGATTGAAAAAAAGGCCTACGAGCTGCTGACAATCGATGAGATCGAGGATGTACATAAAATATAAATTATCTTTGTTTTGTGCAAAAAAATTATGTATATTTATAGTGAATAACCCCAAAACCGTGAATATAGGTCTTATATGAAAATCTGGAGATTGCCGTTTATACTTATTATTATCGCTGTGTTTCTCGGTCTACTGACAGTCACCCTAATCAGTGCCGTTACTATTCTCAACAGTCCGCAGGCTGATATCCCCGAGGACGGTGTGCTTTTTCAAATTCAAAAAGGAGAGAGTACGGAAAGTATCATCACACGGCTGGAGCAGGGAGGCCTGATCAAATCCGGCCTCTTAATGCGCGTCATCACCAAACTCTACGGGACGGAGCGTTCCTTCAAGAGCGGTGTGTATCGTATCAATCCCGGGCTCAGCACTCTGGACATCCATAATCTGCTGGTATCCGGCAGCCAGGACCTGATACGCGTAACCATTCCCGAAGGCTTTACCCGGACCGACATCGCCCGTGTGCTGGAAAAACAGGGCCTCACGACCGAACGTAAGTTTTTAAACGCCACAAAATCACCTGCGCTTCTGCACAAATTTTCCATACCATCCGCTAATACTGAAGGTTATCTTTTTCCGGACACCTATTTTTTACCCAGAGAAATCTCGGCGCCGCAGATAGCTGAAATAATGGTAAAAACCTTTTTTATTCGCCTGAAATCCGTGTATCCCGATTATAAGGATCTCACTCCGGAAGAACTCTACCGGAAGGTAGTTCTTGCCTCGATTGTGGAAAAAGAATACCGCCGCAAAGAAGAGGCCCCTATTATTGCCTCGGTTTTTTATAACCGGCTGCAGCGTCACATCCGGCTTGAATCCTGCGCCACAATCGGATTTATTAAAACCGAGCTCCTGGGACAACCGCACGCAGACCGCCTGTGGGATATCGATCTTCAGATTCCTTCTCCCTATAATACATACCAGCACTACGGTCTTCCGCCCGGACCCATCAGTAATCCGGGACTTGTATCCCTGTCTGCCGTATTTGCGCCGGCGGATACCGATTATTTATACTTCGTGCTGGAAGATCCCAAAACGGGCAGACACCATTTTTCCGTAAACTTTAATGAACACGTATCGGCCAAGAAATTATATTTGAAGTACTAACGGAAGGTACGAAAATCAAGAATTATTTCAAGGAGGCAGGGGCATTTAATGCGTATCCCCGAGCATATAATTAATCAGATCTCATCCCGTATTAATATCGTGGATCTTATTAATGAATATGTCAGTCTGACCAAAAAAGGAACCCGCTACTGGGGTTTGTGCCCGTTCCACACTGAAAAGACACCGTCGTTTTGTGTCACTCCGGAAAAGCAGGTCTATTATTGTTTCGGCTGCCATAAGGGCGGCAGCGCATATACCTTTGTCATGGAGGTTGAAAAGCTTTCATTTACCGAGGCGGCACATATGCTGGCCAAAAAAGCCGGAATTCCCCTTGAAACCCTGGTAAGCTCCGGGCAGCAGCTTAAACAAGCCGTTAAAAGAGATGCGTTTATTGATCTGAACAAAAAATTATGCGGAAGTTTTCACCACATCCTGCTCCATAACGAGCAGGCGGTACATGCCCGGACCTACCTGCAGAAAAGGGGGATTGAACCGCAAATCCAGGAGGAGTTCCAACTCGGCTACGCTCCGAAATCCAAGAGTTGGCTGCATTCATTTCTATTGAAAAAAAATTATAGCGAGGAATTCTTAATCCAAAGCGGGCTTTTCTCCAAAAACCGCAGCCCTTATTTCTACGACAGGGTGATATTTCCTATTTACAACACCAGGAATGAGATTCTGGGTTTCGGCGGCAGAAACCTCTCGGATTTCGGACCAAAATATATCAATTCGCCGGAAACAAGCTATTTCCATAAAGGGGACAATCTCTACGGCATCCATCTGGCGCTTCCCCATATCAAGGAGCAGTCCTGTTTCATTCTGGTTGAAGGGTATACCGATGTGCTTGCCCTGTATAAAGCGGGCATTAGGCACGGTATCGCGCCGCTGGGTACGGCCTTTACCGACAGTCAGGCCAAACTCTTAAAACGCTACGCGGAAAAAGGCTACCTGTTGTTCGATTCGGATGAGGCGGGAATGAAGGCCACCTTACGGACAATCGAAATCCTGGAAAATAATGATCTGCAGGTTGAGGTATTGGAACTTCCGGCAGGTAACGATCCGGCCGACATAATCGCCGCGCAGGACGGCGTATCCGTCTTGCAAAAACTTTTAGAATCGCCTATAAATGGATTTCAATATATTCTGAAGCGTGCGCTTACCCTGTTTGACGCCTCCACTCCTTATGGAAAGGAAAGGGTGCTGAACAGTATCTTCCCGTATTTAAGGAGGATAAAGACGCAGGTTAAACAGTACGGGTATCTTGAGATGCTGGCAGATGCATTGCGGGTGGACAAGGATGTAATCTGGACGGATTTTGTACACGGCAAACCGGCGTATAGTTCGTTGCAGAATAAGAGAAAACGTGAGATAAAAGAAAAGAAATCTATTGAATTATTCCTGATGTTTGCGGTATCAATTTTTAGAGAGTTTTTTCCGAAAGTTAGAAGTATACTGTCATTAGATGACATAGAGGACGATACTGCCCGAAAACTTTATATTGCCCTGGAGGAATGTTTCAGAAACGAAGAAGAATCTATTGATGCATTGATGGAAAAAATTGACGATGAGGGGTTAAAAGAACTATTATTAAAAAAGATTTCATCAGAGGAATATACCTTGAATCACGAAAAGCTTATCCGTGACAGTATTATGCGGATAAAGCAGAAAAGCCTGGAGAAAAAAAGGGATAGTATCGAAAAGCAGCTGCAAGAATACGAAAAGAATGAAAACGGCTTTGTGAATATCAGGGAATTGCAGATGGAAAAAATGTTTTTAGACGGAGAACTACAAAAGATAAAGGTACTATAAGATGTCAGATTTGAAGAACGATCCTGCTGTAATTAAACTACTCAAATACGCGAAACAGAAAAAAAGTATCAGCTATGATGAAGTAAATGATTTTCTCCCTGATTATATCGTAAACACGGATAAAATTGAGGAAGTACTTGTGTTGATAGAAAGCAATAATATCAAGCTGGCAGAGGAAGAAATCTCTTTGCAGATTGATGAGGAAGAAGAGGAGAAGGTCGAGAAAAAGAAAAAGAAGGTTCTCTACAGTGAGGGCAAGGAAAGCTCAATAGACGACCCAATCCGCCTTTATCTGCGGGAGATCGGTAAAGAGAATCTGTTGACCGCCGAACAGGAGGTTATTCTCTCAAAAAAGATGGAAGAAGGAGAGAATATTATAAAAAGCGTGGTCATGGACTCCAATGTACTGATTACCGAGTTCTTCAAAATCTCCCTTAAAGCGCTCTCCAAAAAAGATCCGAGGGAAATGAACATCTCCAAAAAAGAGGTATCCGAAATACTTGCCGAACGCAAGCGCTTAAACCTTTTTTACCGGGAATATATAAAAGAGATATTTCCGCTTCTTAAACAGCATATTGAGTTGAAAAAGAAATTGGAAGAGGAGATCGGTGATATTTTCGGTAATGCCGAACTAGCTAAAACCCGCAAAGCCCTTTTGGCAAACCTGAAAAAAGTTGACTTTCAGGCGGAAGAAATTAACCTGTTTGCGGATAAGTATATGATCGCGGCGCGCAAAATACGCTCTCTGCAAAAAGACAGGAAAAAAATCGAGAAACGCCTGATGATAACCGACGCCCAGGGTTTTAAGAACCTGACACGCAGTCTTGCCAAAAAGGGGGAGTGTGAGAAAATTGAAAAAAAACTCAACCTTCCCGCGGACAAGGTAAAGGACCTCATCCGGAATATTCAACTCATCGAAAAAAAGTTCCAGAAGATAGAGATAGAATTCGAGGACGTACTGGAAACCGTCTTGGAAAAGGCAAAAGAGGTTGAACGCGGCAAAATTATGATGAAAAACGCCAAAGACAAGCTCATTAAGGCCAATCTACGCCTGGTGGTGAGTATCGCAAAAAAATACACCAACAGGGGCCTGCACTTTTTCGATCTGGTCCAGGAGGGCAATATCGGCCTGATCAAGGCGGTGGAAAAATTCGAATATCGCAAGGGATATAAATTCTCAACCTACGCCACCTGGTGGATCCGCCAGGCAATTACGCGCTCAATTTCCGATCAGGCAAGGACCATCAGGGTACCGGTGCATATGATCGAACAGATCAACAAGGTAATGCGCGAATCCAGGCAGTTGATGCAGATCCTGGGACGCGAGCCCTCGGATGAGGAGATCGCCGAACATCTGGGATGGTCAATCGCCCGGGTCAAGTCGGTAAAGAATGTGGCACGGGAGCCCATTTCCCTGGAAACGCCGATCGGGGAAGAGGAAGACTCGCTTTTGGGTGATTTTATCGAAGACAAGGATATTGAAAATCCCGCCAGCCAGACGGCCTTTCGTATTCTGCAGCAGCAGTTGCACAGCGTCCTAACCTCCCTTCCTCCACGGGAGCAGGAGGTTTTGAAGATGAGGTTCGGCCTGGTGGACGGGTATTCATTGACATTGGAAGAGGTCGGATTGCATTTCAATGTTACGAGGGAACGCATCCGTCAGATAGAAGCCAAGGCCTTACGGCGATTACGACATCCGAAAAAAAGCAGACGCTTGAAAGATTATTTAGATTATTAAGGGGTAGCATATGTTAAGTGAAGTGTTCGATAAACTACAGGTTTTACAGGAAATCCTCTCACAAAAATGTGACATCGAGAATGAGGTTTCCGAAATTCCCAAGCTGATCAATACCAAGCTTGAATTATTGGATCGCTTGAAAAAGTCCTACAGTGATAAAAGCAGAATACATGATGACATTCAGCACAGAATAAAGGACTACAAACAGAGAATGGGTGAGGCCGAACATGAACGGGAAAAATATGAACAGCAGATGGATAAAATAAAGACCCAACGGGAATATGAGGCCCTGGACAAGCAGATCAAGGATATTACCAACAAGGAACAGGATTTTCGTAAGGAAATTCTAAAACTGGAAAATCAGCTGACTGAAATGGCAACGACACTTGAAAAAGAAAACCTGATGATCCAGAAGCAGGAAGATGAGGTAAAATCTGAACAGGTACGGGTGAAACAAGAGATAAAGGAAAAACAAAAACTCTTGAAAAATCTGGAAAAAGAGGAAGTAAAGATCACTCCCGGACTCGATGAGGATATTCTTTTTAAATTCGAAAGAATAATCAGAAGTAAAGCGGGAATAGGAATTGTTCCCATACGAAACGGTATTTGTACCGGATGTAATATTATTCTCACTCCCCAATTTGTCAACAACGTCAAGCTTGGTGACGGAATAATGTTTTGTCCGGAATGCTCACGCATACTGTTTTTTCCTCTCAGCGACAAGATTGAAAACGAAGATACCGACGGCACGGACGAGGAAGAGGAGAATGAAGACGACAGTGAAGAAGAATCGGATACCGACGGCAGCGACGATGCCGACAGCGACGATTAAATAAAAAAGACGGGTGATATCACCGCCGGAGGATGAAAACCTTCGGAGGAAAGTCCGGGCTCCGCAGAGCATGATGCCGGGTAATAACCGGGCCTGACCACCTGACCACCGAATGATTTCATACACTTGAGCGCAAATGTATGGAAAAAGTAAAATTATTCGGTGGTCAGGTGCGATGGACAGACAGTGTCACAGAAAACATACCGCCGGGGCACAAGATCTTTGATTTTGTGGTCGGGTAAGGGTGAAAAGGCGAGGTAAGAGCTCACCGCTTTGTTGGCAACAATAAAGGCACGATAAACCTCATCAGGAGCAAGGCCAAACAGCAGGGAGTTGCTCGCTTATATAAAACCTGCGGGTAGGCCGCACAAAACCGGTTTGGCGACAGACCGGTTAAGATAGATGGTGATTTTAAACAGAACCCGGCTTATTCACCTGTCTTTTTTTATTTACCCCCAATACAAACTTGATTAACTTTGATGAACAGATTGACTTTTTCTTCAAAGTTAATTTAGAATGAATGCAAACGGAAAAATAATGATACTCAATTACGAACGATATCAGATTAAATCTTCAAAGAAGAAAAAAAAATTTTTTTTTATTATTGCCGCCGTATTAATCGCCGGCGCAGCGGTTCTGGGTTTTATTACGCTACTGCCTGTACCGGCGGCATCCACCTCCACTCCCGTACCTATCGATACAAACAAAGACCTCGCCTCACTCTGGGAGAACAGACAATATGACGAAATCATAAAAATCAGTGATTATTACCTGGCGGAAAAACCCCTCGATAATTATTATTTAACCTACAGAGGATTTTCTTATTTTTATAAAGCCTGGGCCGAGGTCATCAAGCTGTTCAGTAATTTTTTCCAGGGTTCCTCCCATTCTTTCTTTTTATTGCGGAATTTTACCTCCTTTTACAAATTATACTCAAACTCACTTGATTCCCAAATCACCGATCTGCTTGACCAGTGCATCATTTCCTTACGCCGTGCCCTGCTTCATGATGATGTGACGATAAAACATCAAATACACTACATTCTCGGCAAGGCCTATTTTTTAAAAGGGATCAACTATCTGGATCTTAGTATTAAATATCTTGAGCTTGCCTTAAAAGAAGGAAACAGGGAGTTCGATCTCTATGAATACCTGGCCACCGCCTATGAGGTTGACAACAAAATCGAAAACGCCATACGCTTTTTAAAGGACGCGTACAAGGAAAAACCGCTGGATCAATATTTGTTTTACCTGGCAAAATACTATGCAATGCTGGGACAATATACCACGGCAAAACAGAATCTTGCTACGGTGATGAAAAAATCAAAGGACAAAGAGCTTTTAATTGAATGCAGGTTATTGCTAGGAAATATTTATTTTGATACAAAGGAATATATAAAAGCGAAGGATTTGTATATTCAGGTTATCAGTGATTATGAGAACTCCGAAGCTGCTCATTTTCAACTGGCCTTAGTATATGAAAACTTAGGGGATTACGCAAAATACCGATCAGAGCTAAGAAAAGTATATAGGCTTAATCCAAAAAATGAAGAGGCCCGGCGCCGGCTTTACAACAAAAAATAGGGAAGCAGTAGGGAGGCTGTAATTTATGAGTGTCAGAGATTTTTTTAACAATTTCTCAACCGATATCGGGATTGACCTGGGAACGTGTAATACCCTGATCCATGTAAAGGGAAAGGGGATAATCTTAAGCGAACCGTCGGTTGTGGCCGTTGAGCGGGGCACCAAGAAAGTGGTTGCCGTCGGTGTTGAAGCAAAAAAAATGTTGTGGAAAACTCCCGGAAAAATTATCGTGATCAGACCGATGCGGGACGGAGTGATCGCCGATTTTGAAACCACTGAAAAAATGATCCGCAGTTTTATTGCCAAGGTAATGCCCAAGAAACTTTTTATCAAGCCCAGAATGGTCATCGGGATTCCTACCTGTATTACGGAGGTGGAAAAGCGTGCGGTGCGGGAAAGCGCTGAACAGGCCGGGGCACGTGAAGTAGTCCTTATCGAGGAGTCCATGGCGGCCGCTATCGGGGCCAATATACCGATCCTGGAACCGGCGGGAAATATGATCTGCGATATCGGCGGCGGTACCACCGAGATATCGGTGATCTCCCTGGGCGGTATGGTGGTAACGAACGCCATCCGGGTCGGCGGAGATGAGTTTGATGAGGCGATTATGAAGCACGTACGCAGCGTACACAACCTGATCATCGGAGAACAGACCGCGGAGAATCTAAAGATAAATATAGGAAACGCCTCTCCTGACAAAAAAATCGAAAAAATGGAAATAAAGGGAACCGATGCAATTACCGGCCTGCCCAGGAAACTTGAGATGGATTCGGTTGAAGTACGTGAGGCGTTACAGGAACCCATCACAACCGTCATTGATGAGATCAAAAAAACCTTGGGACAGACACCACCGGAGCTGGCGGCGGATATTGTGGAACGCGGTATTGTGATGACCGGCGGCGGATCACTGTTAAAAGGTCTGCCCAAACTCATTTCCAAGGAGTGCGGAGTACCGGTTATTCTGGCGGAGGATCCATTGTATTGTGTTGCCCTGGGCGCGGGAAAGTTTTTCGAAAGCTTGAAAGAATCAAGCCAGAAGATATATAACATCAAGAAATAGAGCCGGTTCTTCATGATAAAAATAAAGGGTATTTATCGCAGACACAAAAATATTATTACATTGGTGCTGTTTCTCTTTATCTCCGGTCTGCTGATAATTTTCGCACATACCGGCGTGGTGATGGCGTTTAATAATTCCGTTTCCTCTTTTTTTTCGGTTTTTCAGACCTCGTTCATGTCAGTGGTAAAATGGTCATCCGATATGGTGAACTCGGTCGGCAAGGTTGACGAATTAAGGAAAGAACTGAGCCTTACCAGGAATGAACTCATGGAATACCAACGTATTTCCAGGGATATTGTTCATCTGCGCAAAGAGAACCGGGAATTAAAAAATGAGTTAAAGCTGGCAAAGGGCATAACGTATTCGTATATACCGGCCGAGGTTGTTTCGTGGAACAGCGAACATCTTTTTTCCTCGCTGATGATAAATAAAGGCAGCCTTGACGGAATAAAAAAGGACATGTCCGTTATCGCTTTCCAGGGAGGTTTGCAGGGACTGGTGGGAAAGGTGATCTCCGTCAATATCAATTCAGCGGTTGTACTCACCCTGGTTGATCCTTCATCATATGTATCGGGACGATTTCAGGATTCAGATTATGTCGGGTTGATCGAGGGCAGGGGCATAAACTCGGATTACCTGATGATGAACGGGGTAAAAAAGCATGCGGCCCAGGAGATCCAGTACGGTGACATCATCGAAACATCGGGATTAGGCGGACTGTACCCCAAGGGGATCGCCGTCGGCCGCTATCGGAAGATGCAGGCCAAGGAATACGAAACCACCCTGAAACTGGAGGTCCAACCGGTTATTGATTTTACCAAACTGGAATACGTCTATGTACTGCAAGGAAATGAATAATTATGGATAAAGGTGTCAAACTGATTCTGCTTTCTCTTTTACTGCTGTTTATCGCTTTGCTGTTACAGTCAACCGTGTTTGCGGTATTGAAAATTCACAATATCGGACCGGACCTCGGCCTTATCGTACTGATTTTTATCGCCACCAGCAAGGGCGTAATGCCGGGTCAGACCTGCGGTTTTTTGCTTGGGTTGTTGGAGGGATTTGCCAGCGGTATGCCGCTTGCAATCGGCTTTAACGCCTTTATCAAAACCATCCTCGGATTTCTCTTCGGACTGACGGAAGGTACGATCTCGGTTTCTTCGTCTCTTATCCCCTTTTTCCTTGCCGGAGCGGGTACCATAATGAAAGGAATATTAAGCGCGATTGTCGTGCTTATTTTCGGTATTCCGGACAGGTTAAGTGGTGATTTCTGGGTTTTTCTGGGAAATATCGGGATCGAAGCAGCGTATACCGCGGTACTGGCGCCATTTATATTTTTGATCCTGCGGAGAATTAAATATTTAAAACCTGAAAAATCAGAGGTGTATTGATGTTTACCGAAGGATCCTCATCCTCGAATATGAATATCGTAAAAACAAGGATCAAGTCCCTGTCTGTTATGATCTTTATATTCTTTTTTATCCTCGTGTTTTCACTCTTCAACCTGCAGGTGATCAAGGGGGGAGAGTATCGAAAACAGGTCAAGGAAGAGGTGGTCAGGAAGCGAAATATTTCCACCCAAAGGGGTGAAATTTTTGATCGGCATTATGATGTACCGCTGGTCATAAATATGGAAACCTATAATATTAATATTATTCCCGGCGCCATCCCTGAACAAAGAATAAACGAAGTATTCGACAAGCTGACGGATTTTTTAAAGTTGAAAAAGGATTACATCACAAAGAAGATACCGGCGGACAGCTACCACCTGTACCAGCCTGTCGAGCTGAAAAAGGACGTTTCATTCTCCACCATCTCCTACATCGCCGAGCATATCGACGAGTTTCCCGGTGTCACCTGGACAACGTCCCTGAAGCGGACCTACCTTGAAAGCGGTTCTTTTTCTCATATCCTGGGATATATCGGCGACATCGACAAAAAAGAACTGCAAATCCTGGCCAACGAGGGCTATATGCAGGATATGCAAATCGGGAAAACCGGAATCGAGAAACAGTATGATAAAATCCTGCGGGGCAAGGACGGGAAGATACTGCGTATTGTTGACGTAAATGAAAAACAAATAAATGAACAGGCGGAAGACATAATCCCGCCCGAACTCGGAAAAAACATCGTATTGACCATAGATCGCAAGATCCAAAAACTCTGTGAAGATACCCTGGGCAAACATAAAGGGGCCATGATTGTACTTAAACCGCATACCGGGGAAATCCTTGCCATGGTCTCATATCCCAATTTTGATCTGAACAAGTTTTATACCCCCGGTTATTATAACAGCCTGAGAGTGGACCCCGACAAACCGCTTATCAACCGGGCCATTCACGAGTATATGCCCGCCTCGGTATTCAAAATCATTATGAGCACGGCCATACTCGAGGAGCACTCTTTTCCCATTACCAGTACGGTGTTCTGCTCCGGGCGTATTTTTTGGGGTGACCGCTATTTTCACTGCTGGCTCCTTTCCGGACACGGGTATCAGGACCTGTTCCATGCATTCACAAACTCGTGCAACGTCTATTTTATGACCGTGGGGCGCGATCATGTAGGGGTGGAAAATATCATAAAATACGCGCGTGAGTATAACCTGGGAAAACTGACGGGAATCGATATTCCCGGAGAGTTGGAAGGATTTATTCCCACTCCCGAATGGAAGGAAGAGAACAAAGACATGATCTGGCTTCCCGGCGATACAATGAATCTTTCCATCGGGCAGGGATTTATCCAGGTTACACCGCTGCAAATAGCCGACGTGATTGCCATGGTGGTAAACAAGGGGACAATCTATAAACCGTTCTTATTGAAGGAAGTCCGCGATCCCATCAGTGGAGAGGTCATTTCCCGGACCAAACCCGAGGTGCTGCGCACAACAAATGCAATCAAACCAAGCACCTTTGAGTTTATTCAGCGGGCCATGCGCAATGTCGTGGAAAACGGCACGGCACGCTACGCAATATATACAAAAGCCGTAAAGGTGGCCGGCAAGACCGGTACCAGCCAGATCGGACCGCAAGCCGAAGACAAAACAAACGAATGGTTTGCCGCCTACGCCCCCTATGATGCCAAGGACCCCAGTAAACAGGTTGTGGTGGTAATCATCACGGAATATGTTCCCAAAGGGGAATGGTGGTCCGCCGTCATGGCCAATTATATTTTTCAGGGTATTTTTGCCGATCAAACCTATGCGGAAGTTGCCAGGATTTTCGGAGATTTACACAGGAACGGGAGATAGCACTACCTTTGCGCAGAAAATCATTCTTTAATATCGATTTATACCTTTTAATCTCCACGATTATTCTCCTTTTTATCGGTGTGCTGTTTATTTATTCCAGCAACAGCTCAACCGGCAGTGAGTATATCAGGCAGATCGTATGGATTCTCATCGGTATTCCTGTAATCATTTTTTTCTCACTATATAATTATACAAATTTCAAAAATTCCGCGCTTTTCATTTATATTGCCGTCATAGTCCTGCTGTTGTTGACACGTATCTTCGGAGAGGAGGTAAACGGCGCTATTTCCTGGCTTCGCATTGGTGGATTTATCGGTATACAAGCGTCCGAATTCGGTAAAATCGCCTTAATCCTGGTTTTGGCGAATTACTTAAACTCAATCGGACGAAAGATCGTCCAGTTACCGTATTTTGTTTTCGGTTTTCTGATCTGTTTATTGCCCATGGGACTGATTATCATCCAACCAGACCTGGGAACCGCCTCCGTATATATTCCCATTTTTCTTGCCATGACGTGGGCGGCCGGGGCAAAGAAACGACATATCTTTTTTGTCGTCCTCAGCGGGTTTTTCATGGTCTCGATCTATATCGTTCCATACCTGATGAAATATTTTCCCGCTTTGAAAACTCCGCTGCTCCTGATATTCACCCAGACCAAGTATATTCTGGTTGTTGCCGGTATTTTCGCCGTAATCGTGATACTGGGCTGGCTGGGATCATATTTTTTTAAACGGCGTTATTTTTACTGGATCTACTATTCCGGAATAATCGTCTTAACCGCCACCCTGGGAGCGCTTGTTGCGCAAAACCTTGTACACCTGAAGGAAAAACAGATCAAACGCCTGATTATCTTTCTTGATCCGCAGATTGATCCCAAGGGAGACGGATGGAATATCATTCAGTCGATCATGGCCATCGGTTCCGGTGGAATTACGGGAAAGGGCTTCCGCATGGGCATGCTGAGTCAGTCCCGCTACATCCCGCAGCAAAGCACGGATTTTATCTACTCCATCATCTCCGAAGAATGGGGGTTTATCGGGGGAACATTGATTCTTATTCTGTTTATGATTATCCTGGCCAGGGCAATAAAAATAATCTACAACGCACGGGACCCGTACGCTCATTTTATCGGGTCCGGAATCATCGGAATGATTTTTTTCCATGTAATTATAAATGTCGGTATGACCATGGGAATCATGCCCATCACCGGAATCCCGTTGTTTTTCATTTCTTACGGTGGCTCCTCCCTTATTACCGGGCTGATTGCCATAGGCATTCTCATTAATATTCATTACAGCCGCTATTCATAGAAACAAACGTACAATGAACAAGATAATACCGGAAAAAGATTTAAAACACATCCTGCCGCTGATAGAGAAGCCCGGGAGGTACGTGGGCGGTGAATACGGTATAATCCGTAAAGACGGCAATAATCCTTTGAAAGTGGCGGTATGTTATCCTGACCTTTATGAGATCGGGATGTCAAATCAGGCCGTGAAAATACTCTACGGTATCTTAAACCGGATCGATGGGGTATGTTGTGAGCGTGTTTTTGCCCCGGCACCGGATTTTGAGGCCGAACTGCGCACGCGTGCCATTCCCCTGTATTCACTGGAAAGCGGGCTGCCGCTGTCTGAGTTCGATATTATTGCCTTTTCCGTAGGATATGAGCTTACCCTGACGAACGTCCTGAATATCTGCGATCTGGGGGGGATTAATGTTCTTAATAAACAGAGAACGGCCGCTGACCCGATTGTAATGGGTGGTGGTCCTGCCGTTACCAATCCCGCACCTTTCGGGCCCTTTTTTGATTGTATTTTTATCGGGGAGGCTGAGGAATGGCTCCCCACGGCCTTTTCCCAGCTGGTAACAATGAAAACGCAGGGAGCCGGCAGACAAGACCTGCTTGCGTACCTGTGCTCGTTTCCGTACGTATGGAACCCACATCACGCTCACAGCGTACAGCGTGCGGTCACCGGCAGCTTTTCCCGGATGCAGGAGGCGTTTTATTTTCCCGTCTCAAATATCAAATCGGTTCAGGACCACGGGGTGGTGGAGATAATGCGCGGCTGCCCGAACGGCTGCCGCTTTTGCCATGCGGCATATTTTTATCGGCCGCAGCGCACGAAAGATATATCCCGTATTGCCCGGCAGGTCGAGCAACTTGTGTTTCGATGCGGTTACCGGGAAATCACCCTGGCTTCTCTCTCTTCCGGAGATTTTCCCAATCTGGAACGGATGATGAAACTGCTGCATCGTCATTTCAAGCCGCTCGGCATATCCTTTTCACTGCCGTCTCTGCGCATAGATTCCCTTGCTTTGAGTTTGTTTGAGGAACTGCAGAGCGTAAGGAAAAGCGGCCTTACCTTTGCCGTTGAATCGGCCTTTTTTGAAGGACAGAAAAGCATTAACAAATGCGTTCCTCATGAAAAAACCGTTGAACTGCTTCTTGCGGCGCGCGCTATGGGCTGGAAAAAAGCCAAGTTTTATTTTATGCTCGGGCTTCCCGGATTTATCGAAAAAGATGAATCGTCGGGAATTATCGACTATATCTCGGAGCTGCAGGAACGGACAGGGATGTTTCTGCATATCAATATTTCAACCTTTGTCCCCAAACCGCATACTCCTTTTCAATGGCAGGAGCAACTGCATGAAGAGATCGCTTTTTCAAGAATTCTTTCGATAAAAAAAGGCCTCAAACGAAAACAGGTTAAGATATCCTATCATTCTCCTTATCAATCTTTTCTTGAAGGCCTGATCTCGCGGGGAGATGAAAGGGTAGGAGAACTGGTGCATCAGGCCTTTCTGGCGGGGGCACGCCTGGATGCCTGGGAGGATTATTATAAGCGCGATATCTGGAAACAGATCATCAGCCGGTCGGCTTTCGATGTTGGGCAGGGTGTATACCGCACGCGCTCGTTTGACGAAAAGCTTCCCTGGCAAGATGTTTCCCTTGGGAGTTCCGTAGGGTTCTTGAAAAAAGAGTTTCGTAAATCCACACAACACCTCCTTTCCGCGGCCTGCTCCAATCCCTGCACAGAGCACTGTGGTGTGTGTACCGCCGACGTTAACGTCACGACGGAAAACGCGGCTGCAAACGATGTTGCCTTTGCGCATACACTGACAGAATACTCAGAAAACACTTTAAGTCGTCTACTTTTTTGTTTTGAAAAGACAGGGAAGGCGGTTTACTTATCACACTTGGATCTTATACGCTCCTTTGAACGCGCCTTCCTGCGATCCGGGTATTACGCACTAATGAGTAGTGGTTTTAATCCTATGCCGAAACTTGAATTTGCCAGTCCGCTTTCACTCGGTTTTTCATCGTTATATGAAATTGCCTTATGTACCTTTTATAATGTCAGCGATACGAATGATTTTATTACCGAAATCAATCGTCATCTTTCCGACGGTATTCATGTAATCCGTGCCAAAAAACTTCCGCCGTACAAGGTAGGGGAGAAAAAGCGTTCATTGATGTCTCTGTACTGGGGTTCGGATTTCATTATATCTTCCTCATCATTTTCCGATATCACAACCGAGCATTTCGGGATTTTTCCTAATATACAGACGGTCTTTTTTTCTGATTCTTCACACATAAACATCCGTTATAAGTTTTTGCCGAAAAATCAGCGCCTGCAGCATATTCTTAATCAAATTCTTCAGACTGAATCATTTTATTCACGTTGTTCGGTGCAGCGCGCGCTGCTCTATGCACGTACACCTGAAGGTGATCCGGCGTCATACTTTGATATTTTACATTAAACTGTATGCTTAATATAACTCGATACATTATTTTCCCCCGCATCCCCCATTGAAATCCTTTTTATAGTAGACAGAATATATATTATAGGAAGTTGTCGATATAAAGACACGTCGATCATCAAAAACCGCTGCATCCTTATTTTAAAAATCCTTTCCCCTATTATGTATTCTGTAATTATTAATTCACTTTGCTTACCACCCTGAATCCGATATCCTCAAAACACCAGCAGTAATCCGGTTGGTTGACACTGGCGACATAACTGTCAGCCTGACATCGATCCGTCTTAAAGGAACCGCCCCGATATATACGCAGACTGCCGTTAATTGACATTGGATCAGAATCAGCTTCTTGAAACGTGTAGTATAATCCCATTTTTTCGGTACAAACTTCCCAGACATTTCCGCTTAAGTCATAGATCCCCAACTCATTCGGTTTTTTACGGCCCACGGCATGAATCGCTCCGTTTGAATTCTCCTTATACCAGGCCACATCATTAATCACATCACTTCCCGCGTAGACGGTATCTGTTGCTTTGGTTCCTCCGCGCGCGGCATATTCCCATTCATCCGCATGGGGGAGATAATACCCGTCTTTTCCCGGAATTAAATCCCATGTTGCAAGATCATAACAGGGAGTTCTCCCCTCTTTTTCACTCAAATAATTGCAGAAGGCAACCGCTCCGTACCAACTGATCTCGACTACAGGATAATTTTCTTTTCCCGGTTTTGGCTTCATTACACCGCTTTCAAACATTACCTGACAGTTATCGTTATCAAGATCCATCAGTTCCCATTTAAAATGCGGGATGATTTTGATGCTGTTTACTGATACATCAACATATCCCTTACTTTTTGCCCAATTGAATACATCGCACACCTGTTTATTCGTAATTTCAAAAGCTGACATGTAAAATGTCGCTATTATAGCTTCGTGGAACGGCCACTGGTTAGTGCCGTTTCCCAATTTCATTTGTCCTCCGGCAACCGTGATCATGGTAAGTTCCGACGATACGCGGCCGGCAGTACAGGACATTGCCGTACAAACCAGAACACAGGCACCCAACAAAAGTATGCTATTTCTCATCCATCAATCCTCCTTAAATTCATAGTCTCCATTTTGATACTTGTATATTCTGATGCCAGTCTAAAAAAGTATAAACCTTGATGTAAAGTATGAAATAAATATAAGAGATATAAAATCGGAGAAATAACGCGTTACAATTTACCGGTTTAGTTATAATGGATATGATTATTCGCAGGTACCTTCGGACTTGTTTGCCGGACGCTTTTACATGCTGAAATCAGCCCTGCTTACCACCCTGAATCCCACATCTTTAACACCATAACAATAATC
>CAZWKE010000047.1:0-9357 GCA_964634205.1 uncultured Spirochaetaceae bacterium | reverse complement strand
TAGAAAGCAACTGTCTCATTTAATGTACCTCTTCATCAAAAAACTTAAGATTAAATACCGTTTCAGACGTAAGCCGCTGAATTATTTGTTGCGCCCGCCCCGAACCCTTTAGATCAAGGTACATCACCTGCGCATCGTCCGTATCGTTCCCGGAATAAGAGAAGATCAGCGGAGGCTCCAGCGGCTTGAATCCGAATGCCTTGGCAAAGGCCAATGTCGGATTCGGGATACCGCCTACCAGATAATCGATTTTTTCCGCAAGAATATACCCGTACATGGCACACATAAGTTTGCTTAACGCGGGACTCTTGTTATATTTCTTTGCAACCGCCAGCCGGTTTATTTCCGCCCGGAGAATGCCTTCCACTTTGAAGCGGGCGGGTATTTCCTGGTACAGTTCAACCTCCAGTTTGCTTTCAACCGGAACGATTACCCGGCCGACCGCCGCCTGCTCGCCGGCATTAAACACACCGAACCACACAGCCGTATCGTCGAATTTATCAGTAAAATATCCGCCCTGCCCGTCCTCCTTTACGGTCCAGTCGGAAGGATTACCATCTTCCGGCAGCCAACCCATCTCGTCCGCATACACCCGGTACAGAAAATGTTTTACGGCGAGTGCCCGGTCAGAGGAATACTGTTTTACGCTAAACTCCCATGGTTTCAACAGACCTGTAATGTAACAGATATACTTTGTTTAGGAAACCACGACCCCCTATGAATTTAAAAAATATCCCAAAAAAAGGTTGACAAAAGGTCAAATATATTATTAATGATATGTATATGAATAATTTTTCGGATTACACATCCATATTCACCCTTCCAACAGCACTACGCGTCATTATTATTGTAGTACTCGTACTTATTGGGGTTAAGCCCTAAGGGAGAATTGGAGCTGTAATCTACGAAAAAGATTAGAAGGAGCCGTTCTCCCCGGGGAACGGCTTTATTTTTATCCGTTAACGAGTGCAGGAGGTATTTATGGAGAAAAGCGGAGCACAATTGATTGTAGAGGGCTTGAAAAAGGAAGGAGTGAAAATTATTTTCGGCTTTCCGGGAGGAGCCGTTATTCCTATTTTCGACGTCCTTTTTGATGACCCTGATATCCATGTGGTCTTGACCCGGCATGAACAGGCCGCAATCCATGCGGCGGACGGCTATGCCCGTTCAACCGGGGAAACAGGCGTCTGCCTGGTAACCAGCGGTCCGGGAGCAACCAATACCGTAACGGGTATCGCCACCGCAAACTTTGATTCGGTACCGCTTGTCTGTCTTACCGGGCAGGTTACCCGCGATATGATCGGGAACGATGCTTTTCAGGAAGCGGATATTGTGGGAATTACCCGGCCCATCACCAAGAACAACTATATTATTACCGACCGTGCCCTGCTGGGACGAACACTGAAAGAGGCCTTTTATATCGCTTCCACAGGCAGGCCGGGACCGGTACTGATCGATCTTCCCAAGGACATCCTCAACGCAAAACTGAATGACAGCTACCCGGAGACGGTTTCCATCCGCGGGTATAATCCCGTAATCAAGGGACACCCCGGGCAGATAAAAAAGGCTGCCAAAACCCTGCTTGAAGCAAAAAAACCGCTTTTCTACGTGGGCGGGGGCCTGCACATCGCAAACGGCGTGGATGTTTTCCGCAAGGTAGTGAAAAAGACCGGTATTCCGATGATATGTTCCCTGATGGGAATCGGAGCACTGCCCACCGCGGACCCGCTCAACCTTGGCATGATCGGTATGCACGGAACGTATACCGGCAATATGGCGGTTACGGAATGCGATCTGATCTTCGGCATCGGTACTCGTTTCGACGACCGCGCCACGGGCAAACTCTCCGAGTTTGCGCCGCATGCAAAGATCATTCACGCCGATATCGACCCGGCCTCAATTTCACGCAATGTCGCCGTGGAAATTCCGATTGTTGGTGACGCACGCCAGGTATTGGAAGAGCTCCTGCCCCTGGTAAAACCGGCCAATATCCCGGAATGGATCGAACAGGTCGGGCAGTGGCAAAAGGATCATCCGATGGAGGTTGAGGTGGGCAATGAGCGGCTTTCACCCTCACTCATTGTACGCACCATCAGCGAGGTGTTTCCCGACGCCATTATATCCACGGAGGTGGGACAGAACCAGATGTGGGCCGCCCTGTTTTACAATTACAAGCACTCGCGCTCACTATTGACCTCCGGCGGCCTGGGAACCATGGGTTATGGATTTCCGGCGGCAATCGGTGCCCAGATTGCCAATCCCGACCGCAAGGTCATCGATATTGCCGGAGACGGCTCCATTCAGATGAACATCCAGGAACTGGCCACCGCCGTCCAGGAAGAGCTGCCGGTTATCATTGCCGTACTGAATAACGGTTATCTCGGTATGGTGCGCCAGTGGCAGGAATTGTTTTTCAATAAACGTTACTCGGCCACTTGTCTTAATCGCAGGCCCTCGTGCCCGCCGGAGTGTAAGCATCCGGGAGACAACTGCCTGCATTATAATCCCGATTTTGTCAAACTGGCCGAAGCCTACGATGCCGTCGGCATCCGGGTAACCAAAACCGAAGAGATCAAAACAGCGCTGGAACAGGCCGCAAAAGAAACCAAGCGACCGGTTATCATAGATTTTTTAATTGAATACGAGGCCAATGTCTGGCCCATGGTACCACCCGGAGGGGCCAATAAGGACATGCTCCTCGGAGAAGGGAGTAAGTCATGACACACGTAATCAGTATGCAGGTGGAAAATCATCAGGGGGTACTGGCCCGCATAGCCGGCCTGTTCTCCGGACGGGCGTATAACCTGGAAAGCCTTACCGTGGGGACCACTAATGACCCCACCGTCTCCCGCATTACTCTGGTGTGCATGGGTGACGACAACGTGATCGAACAGATTAAAAAGCAACTGAACAAACTGATCGATGTAATCAAACTGGTCGACCTGACCGGCCAGCAGACCGTAGACCGTGAACTGTCCCTGATCAAGGTGGCGGCCACCCCCTCTCAACGCGGAGAGATCTTTCAGGTTGCGGACGTGTTCCGGGCAAAAGTGCTTGATGTAGGCCTTGATAATATGGTCCTTGAGGTCACCGGCGCCACCGCGAAAATCGATGATTTTTTATCAATTCTGCAGTCCTATACCATTCTGGAAATGGCGCGCAGCGGATTGGTTTCAATGGAACGGGGTAAAAAAGTAAAAAAATAATTCATGAGAACAAGGAGTTTCTGATGGAAAAAGTGTATATCTTTGACACAACACTGCGTGACGGGGAGCAATCGCCGGGCGCTTCCATGAGTATAGAGCAGAAGTATGAGCTGGCAGTGCAGCTTTCCCGGCTGGGGGTAGACGTCATTGAGGCGGGGTTTCCCATTTCATCACCGCACCAGTTTGAGGCCTGCAAGCTTATCGCCCAAAAGGTCAAGGGGCCCACAATCGCCGGACTGGCCCGGGCCGTGGAAAAAGATATCGACAGCGCGCATCAGGCAATTAAAGACGCCGAGCATCCGCGGATTCATACTTTTCTGGCCACCTCGCCCATTCATATGAAACATAAACTGAAAAAAGAACCGGACCAGGTGGTCGAAATGGCCGTGGCAGCCGTCACCTACGCCAGGAACCTGGTGGCCGAGGTTGAATTTTCACCTGAGGACGCAACCCGCAGCGAGATTCCCTTTTTATGCCGCATTATCGAAAAGGTAATCGATGCCGGGGCCACGATCATAAATATTCCCGATACCGTGGGCTATACGATCCCTGAAGAGTTCGGCAGTTTCATCAAAGCCATTCGCGAAGGGGTTCCCAATATGGACAAGGCGCTGATATCCGTGCATTGCCATAATGACTTAGGCCTGGGAGTGGCCAACACCCTGGCCGCGGTAAAGGCGGGAGCGCGACAGGTTGAGGTAACCCTGAACGGCATTGGTGAACGTGCCGGAAATGCTTCCCTGGAAGAGTTTGTGATGTCTTTATTCGTCCGGAAGGATTTTCTGCCCTTCACCACAGGGATCAACACCTCACAGATCTACCCCTCCAGCAGGCTGCTTTCCAATATCATCGGGTTTCCCATCCCGCGCAACAAACCGATTGTCGGCGAGAACGCCTTTTCACATGAAGCGGGGATTCACCAGGACGGGGTATTAAAACATCGGGAAACATACGAGATCATGACCCCGGAATCGGTAGGCAGGGATACAAGCAAGATAATCCTGGGCAGGCATTCGGGTATGCACGGATTCAGCAAGCGTATCGTCGAGCTGGGGTTTAACCTGTCCGAAAAAGAAATGAAGAAGGCATATGAAGAGTTTCTGATCGTGGCCGACCGTAAAAGGGAGGTATTTGATGAGGACCTCTATGTTCTTATCGGTGAGCAGATGGGTACCGCCACCGAGGTCTACCATCTGGATTACTTCAGTATCCAATCCGGAAACCGTTCCGTACCCACGGCCACAATCCGCATTCACCACGGTGAAGAAACCTTTGAAGAGGCCGCCACCGGTGACGGACCGGTCGACGCCATTTTCAAGGCCATAGACCGCGTTTGCGGCATCAAAACCAAACTGACGGAATATAACGTACAGGCCGTGACCCCCGGGAAGGATGCCCTGGGTGAGGTGACGATCACACTTGAGGTAAACGACCGCAAGTTTATCGGGCGCGGTGCCTCAACCGATATTCTTGAAGCAAGCGCCAAGGCATATATCAGCGCCATTAACCGCTATAAAACCTTTGTCGCTGTAGGCACCCAGTAAGAGAGGAGAACAATACATATATGGGAATGACACTGACGGAAAAAATACTTGCCGCCAAGGCGGAGAGAGATCAGCTTAAACCGGGTGATTTTATTGAAATCGAACCCGATCTGGCCCTGGCCAATGATATAACGGCACCTATTGCCATCAAGGAGTATAAAAAGGCGGGAGGTATGTCCATTCCCTATGCGGAACGCGCATACCTGGTCCCGGATCATTTTACCCCGAATAAGGATATTCTGTCAGCCGAACAGGTAAAGATGCTGCGGGACTTCTCCAAGGAGTATCCGGGAATCCACTTTTTTGAACAGGGTGAGGTTGGGATCGAGCACGCCCTGCTGCCGGAAATCGGGGCCATTACCCCGGGGATGGTCATCATCGGGGCCGACTCACACACCTGTACCTACGGCGCCCTGGGCGCCTTCTCCACCGGGGTGGGTTCAACCGATATCGCCGGATTCTATCTTACCGGTAAGGCCTGGCTGCGTGTACCGCCCACAGTAAAGGTCGTCTATAAGGGGACACTGGAACCATGGGTATCGGGAAAGGACCTTATTCTGCTGCTTATCGGAAAAATATCGGTTTCCGGTGCGCAGTACAAAGCCATAGAGTTTTGTGGTCCGGTTATCGACGGACTCTCGGTAGAGGCACGGCTTACCATGGCCAACATGGCGATTGAGGCCGGCGGAAAGAACGGGGTCTTCACCGCGGACGCCAAGGTTACCGAGTATCTGCAGGGCCGCACGGACAAAACCGGCACGGTCTTCACGGCCGATTCCGATGCAGAATACGAACAAATCGTTGAAATCGACGTCAGCGGGGTAAAACCCGTGGTGGCCTACCCTCACCTCCCCCAAAACGTGCATGAAGCCGGCACCGGAAACGATATACAAATCGATCAGGTGGTCATTGGAAGCTGTACCAACGGGCGAATCGAAGACCTGCGTATTGCCGCACAGATTTTGAAGGGTAAAAAAATCGCCAAACATGTCCGCTGCCTGATATTCCCGGCAACACCCGCCATCTACCGGCAGGCCCTTGACGAGGGGCTTTTTACCATATTTCTTGATGCAGGCGCGGTCATCTCGCCGCCAACCTGCGGTCCCTGCCTCGGAGGGCATATGGGAATACTGGCCCATGGAGAGAAGTGCGTCTCCACCACAAACAGGAATTTTGTGGGCAGGATGGGGCACCAGGACAGCGAGGTATACCTGGCCTCGCCGGCAACGGCCGCGGCGAGCGCGGTCACCGGGACCATCAGCGACCCCGGGCAGGTTGTCTCTTAAACGAAAGGAGCAAACGAGTAATGCAATTCAAAGGCAAAGTCTATGTTTTCGGAAATGATATAAATACCGACGAGATTATTCCCGCACGCTACTTAAACACATCCGATCCCGAGGTTTTGGGACGCTACTGTATGGAGGACGCGCGCGCGGGCTTCGGCGCATCCGTGGAAAAGGGCGGCATTATCGTGGCCGGCAACAATTTCGGCTGCGGCTCTTCCAGAGAACACGCACCGATCTCCATTAAAAGCGCCGGTATTTCATGTGTCATTGCGGAGTCATTCGCGCGTATTTTTTTCCGCAACTGCATCAATATCGGACTTCCAATAATAGAGAGCAAAGAGGTTGTGGAGGCGGTCAAGGAAGGTGATACCATCAGCGTCGACCTCCACGGCGGAAAGGTGGTCCTGCAGTCCGGTGAAACGGTGTCAATTACTCCGTTCCCCGATTTTATGCAGAACATCGTCACCAGGGGCGGCTGGATACCGTATTTAAAGGCCCGCTATAATAGTTTTTAAGCATAAGGGGAGATTATGAAACAGATCACCATATACGACACCACACTGCGTGACGGTATGCAGGGAACCGGAATCAGTTTTACGCTGGAAGATAAAATCCAGATCGCCCAAAAACTGGATGAGCTGAAAATAGACTATATCGAGGGCGGATTCCCGCTTTCCAATGAGAAAGAATCACAGTTTTTCAAGGAGATGAAGCAGCAGAAGCTGAAACATGCCAAAATAGTGGCTTTCGGCTCCACCCGTGCCCCCAAAGGGAACGCGGCAAATGATACCCATATAAATGCGCTGCTGGACGCCGAGACCCCCAGTGTCATTGTCGTGGGTAAGACATGGGACGCCCATGTCAAGCATGTCATCCGCACCACCCCCCAGGAAAACCTCAATATGATCTTTGATTCCATCTCATTGTTAAAAAAATCAGGCCGCGAGGTGTTTTTTGATCTGGAACATTTTTTCGACGGTTATAAGGCGAATCCCGAATACGCGCTCCAGGTCCTGAAGACCGGACATGAGGCCGGTGCCGACGCCCTGGTGCTCTGCGACACAAACGGCGGTGTCATTCCCTCGGAGGTACAGCGGATAATGCAGGAGTTAGCCGGTGAGGACCTGGGGCCGATCGGTGTTCATTTTCATAACGACACCGGCTGTGCGGTTGCCAGTACGCTGGTTGGGATAGAAAACGGAGCGGTTCATATACAGGGCACCGTTAACGGCTGGGGTGAGCGCTGTGGAAACGCCAATTTATGCGTGCTGATCCCCAATATCTGCCTGAAACTGAAGCACAAGGCCAACTGCTGCGAGAGGATCGAAGGCTTGACCTCACTTTCCCGTTTTTTGTCTGAGAAGGCCAACATTATTCCGGACCGTCGGCAACCCTATGTGGGAGAAGCCGCCTTCAGCCACAAGGCGGGGCAGCACGCAGACGTGATCTCCAAGGCCGATTATTTAATGGAACACATCGATTCCTCCCTTGTGGGTAATGTACGTCATATAATCCTCTCTGAACTGGCGGGAAAATCAACGATCGTAAACAAACTGGCAAAATACGGGAATTACGATAAATCATCAAATGAGGTAAAAGAACTCATCGAAAAACTGAAACTGCTGGAGCAGGACGGCTTTGAGTATGAAGCGGCCGAAGCTTCATTCGATCTGTTGATACGCAAGACATTGGGTCGTTATACTCCCCTGCTGGAGCTGCACAACTATCACCTGGAATCCTATAAATCAGGGGACACCCCTTCCAAGACCGTCGGCCGTATTTTTTTAAAGGTCGGGGCAAAAGAGGTCATGGGAGCCGCCGTAGGGATCGGTCCGGTGGAAACGCTGGATGAGGCACTGCGGGACGCGCTGCTTCCCATCTACCCCTTTATAGGCAGGATCAAGCTTACCGATTATAAGGTACGTGTTTTGAATCCGGAAAAGGCCTCAGCGGCCAAGGTAAGGGTGTTTATTACTTCTTCGGACGGAACGAATGATTGGGACACGGTCGGTGTGTCCGAAAATATTGTTGAGGCATCCTGGCAGGCATTGATCGACAGTTTCGAATATTATTTCAACAACCATCAGTTGACACAAAAGGAAACATAATGCCCCCTCTTGTTGTCTATATCACCGGTTTTCGCCAGCACGCGGGAAAGACCGTTACCAGCCTGGGACTGATCTCCCTGTTTCAAAAAATTATGGACCCCAAAGACATCGGGTATATCAAACCCGTGGGACAGGAACTGGTAGCGCTTGCCGACGGCTTAAAAATTGACAAGGACGCACGGATTATACAAGAATTCTCCAACATCCCCGACATCGACCTGAATATGGTCTCCCCGGTCCGCCTTGGCTCGGGTTTTACCAGGAAGTACCTTGCCTCACCCGATCCGCGCAGCGAAACCCTCCGCCTGGAAAACCTTATCCTGGACTCACTGAAGGCCCTTTCCCATAAAAAAGTAGTAGTGGCGGAGGGCACCGGCCACCCCGGGGTGGGCGGCATCGTCGGCTTGTCAAACGCCAAAGTGGCCTCATTAATGAACGCGGAAATAATTTTTCTTTCCGGCGGGGGCATCGGCAAAGCCCTGGACATGCTCGAGGTTGATCTGTCCTATTTTCTCTATAAAAAAACACGGGTACGGGGTATCATCTTTAATAAACTGATTCCCCAAAAAATTCCCACCATGACCAATTATATTACCGAAGATCTGCTCAACCAAAAATACGGGGCCTTCGGCGGTCCTTTAAGCATTCTTGGTTTTCTGCCCCAGATTGATATTCTTTCTCATCCTTCCATGAAGGCCATCGCCACGCATTTTTCCGATTCGTTGGAAATCGGCAATAGTAACGACGATTCATGGAAACAGCCCTGTAACAAAATAACCGTTATCTCGTTGACCGCCAGGTTCCTGCGTCTGGAAAAATACCTGGAAGCAAATACCCTGGTCATCGTGGCTGCCAGCTCGGCGCGTCGGATCATCAACATCTGCAGATATCATAACAAGCTGCGCCAAACCGGCGCCGGTTTGGGCGGTATTATCCTTACCTGCGGCGAGAATATTCCGCTGGACAACAACATCCGGCACGGTTTGGAAAAATCCGGGATACCCGCCCTGTATGTAAAAGAGGATACAGCCGCGGCGGAAAAGATTATTTTAGAGGCGTATGACAGTACAAAGCTGCAGGTGTACGACAGGCAGAAACTTGAGGAAGTCAAACACCTGTTCGCTGAATACTTTGATTTTGATAAGTTCAGAAAGAATTTTTCAATTCCGTAATGATTGGGACGAAGCTTGAAACGCGCAGGGCGGGAGCCGGG
>CAZWKE010000046.1:25693-27023 GCA_964634205.1 uncultured Spirochaetaceae bacterium | reverse complement strand
CCGTGGACCTGGGCAAAGCGAAAATATTCACGGTATTTGCGTATAGGCCACTCCCCTGAGGTCCACGCCTACCCCACTCACGCCCGCCAACCAGTTAAGTCCGCTGTCCGCGATATTACCTGTGTCGGTTGAGTAAAGCACGGTACCGCCGTCTCCGGCCGCCACAAATCGTCCATTACCGTCGGAAGCCACATCGCGCAGCGTCGGGAAAGAAGTACCGATGTCAATTTCCGTCCAGGAGCTGCCCAGTGAAGCAGCATAGAAAATCACTCCGTGTAAGGGGCCGCCTGCGGTATTAGCGCCCACGGTAATCAGTCGGCCGGGGGGATTGCTCCAGGCCACCCCGAAATATTCGCCGACCATGTCCGAGCCCTTGGTCCAAACGGCGCCGTCGGCAGATTTCAGTGTTGCGCCGCGGCCCACGGCCACAAAATAACTGGTTAGCGTGCTCACCACGTCATTCATGCGTTCTGTTCCGGCGGGAATATCCGGATCTGCGCCGTTGGTGCTGTGGATTGACCAACTGTCGCCGCCGTTGTAAGTAAGAAGCACAGCTGCGCCGCCGACCGCATCCGCTCCAACTGCCGCAAATTGCGAGGAACTGCGCAGCCCTACTCCACGCAGGAGAATAGTCGTGGAGTAGGGGTCCCAGGCTTGTCCGCCGTTCGTGCCGCGGAAAACCGCGTTGGCATCAAAAACGCTGGGTAAACCCACAACCAAAAAAACGTCGGTTCCGTAAGAGACCACCCCATACAGATCATTGGTCGTGGGGCTGGTCACCGCAGCCCAGGTTTCCCCGTAATCATCTGAATAGCGAATTACGCCGCCGTCTCCCACCACAACGCATGCGCCCTGGCCGTCACAGGCTACGGCACGGTACACTTCAGTGGTACCGGTTGCGGCAGTGGTAAATGTTTCTCCATAATCATCGGAATATATGATGGTTCCCGAGGATCCGACAACGATAAACCGCCCATTCGGTGTGCCGCCGGGAGGGTCGCCGCCGGTCGTGCCGTTTTGGCAGGCACAGATAATGGAAACACAAAGTAATACGCTGATTATTTTCACGAGAGGCCCCCTTTTTATAAAATATAGTATACCACACTGTTCATTTTTTTACAATTTAACATTATACATCTTTGTATGCATGTCATTAAAGCCTGATCCCCGGTGGAGCTCTGCTTACCTTTCTTGAAAATGTCCTCACATAACACTGGACGCTTCAGGTAAATCGTTATAAAAATATGTCAGGAGGTGCGGATTATGAATGACAAACAAGCTTTCCGGCGTAACAAGGTATCCAACGTAATCGGTTTTTACGCGGCACTCG
>CAZWKE010000046.1:0-25593 GCA_964634205.1 uncultured Spirochaetaceae bacterium | reverse complement strand
TTGGCGGTGTTCGGCATTGAACGCCAGGACCGTTTTGAGGTTATCGTAATCTCAATCAACTGGTTGGTATTGATAATTAATGGCATACTGCTAAGCGTATTTTTTAATAGACGTTTCAAAGGAGATAAATATGGCTTATACGGAAATCAAGGACAAAGACGCGCTCCTCCGAAAATACGCGCATGATTATCCCACATTAAAAAACATATTGGATGGACTGGACGATGAAATAATCGATTATATCCCGGATATTGAGGGTGCGTGGTCCATAAAAGAGCATCTGGGTCACCTGGTCGACACCGAGGCAAACGGTTTTATCAGGTTTAAAAAGGCGATATTAAACCCGGGCACAACCATTGATATCGGCGGCGGTGACATGGAGCACAGCAATAAAATCCTGGATTACGCCTCACAAAATTTTGATGATATGCTGGAGCTTTTCAGATTGCTCAGAAAAATGATATCCGAACACGCACGACGAATAAAATATGAGGACTTTGACAAATATTACATCGAACATGTCAACCATCCCACCTTTAAACAGTGCACACTGGGATTTATTTTATCGATTCATACCCGGCATTTTGACAAACATATTACGTATATTAAACGGAATATTGAGTTATATAAAAAGCTCGATCATTAATAGGGAATAATATGGGAAAAAGAGAAGACCTAAAAACACAATTAACGCCGATACTGCATGATCCCGCAAAGCTGGAGCAGTTTATTATCGGAAACTGTAATCTTCCGGGGCCGCGGGGGAATCTGGAGTTGGCCTTTGCCCTGGCGGAAGTTTATGATAACCGGGACGTTCTTTCGCAGTGGCTGGAAATAACCGAAGACCGGGCGGGGGTGAATGATCCAAAATCATTTTTGGCATTCTGTGCCGCTGTCTGCCTGGGAACGGTTTATATAAAGACAGGGGATGCTGAAATTATTGACATCTTAAAAAACCTTGCCAATGACGGCCGCTGGAGGATGAGAGAAGCCGTCGCCTTTGCTTTTCAACATATCGGGGAACATGATTTCAACAAATTAAAAAAAATCTTCTCCGAATGGATTGACTCAGCGAATAATTTTGAAAAACGGGCCATTCTTGTCTCTTTGGCGCACCCGCCTCTTCTTAATAAAGAAAATGCCGGGTATTGCCTTGGCCTCACCGATATGATATTACATACTCTGAATAAACAGGACGGTTTTGATGTATTGAAAAAAGGACTGGAGTTCACTATCAGTGTGTTTGCGGCTGCCGATCCCTCATCGGGATTTGGTTTCATCGGCAGGTGGATAGGCACGGACAGGATCATAGACAGAATATTGAAATCGAATTTGAAGAAAAACCGGCTGGCGGGAAAACACCCCCTGGAGGTGGAAAAACTGTTGGCAAAGCTTGCGGCAGAATAATTATCTCGCTGACAAGAAAGGAAGAGTAACATGCTCCCCAAAGTAATACTTCATAGCGGATGCAGTGTGGACGGCCGCATTGATTGGTTGAAACCTGAAAATTTTTTGTATTATCGGATAATCGGAAATTGGAAGGTTGACGCCATGATTTCCGGCAGCAACACCATGCTTGCAGCGGAGATGTCTGATGATAAAAACATTAAAAAGCTGGATGATCAATATTTGGTGGTTGTGGACGGCAAGGGCCGAATAGAAAACTGGAATAGTATCAGAAGACAGGCCTGGTGGAATGCTACCCCCATTGTTCTCTGCTCGGAGACTACGCCTCAGGGCTACATTGATGACTGTAAAAAAAACAAAATTCACGTACTGGTGCATGGAAAGAAGAATGTTGATTTGCGCTCCGCGTTAAAGGAACTGAAATCAAGGTTCAAAATAAACGTACTGCGTATAGACAGCGGCGGCATCCTGGCCGGCGTATTATTACGACAGGGGCTGGTGGATGAGATCAGTGTGTTGATTTTGCCCCAGATGACCGGCGGCACCAGTGAAAAGACAATTTATGTTGCTCCGGACCTGACCTCTTTTGACAGTGTCATCGATTTAACGCTTACCAAATGTGAAACTCTGGAAAAAAACTATGTATGGTTGTATTACAACGTTGTTAAAAAATGACTGGCGGCATGGAATACTTTAAAAAGGCATCGATATATCAACTGGATGAGATCTGCGGATTATATGACGCCTGTAAACAGGAACTCCTGAAAAACCAAATTTACCAATGGGGAGACTGGGGAGACAATTACCCCGGCAAAGAGTTTATTATGAAATCAATAACAGCCGGTGAATTATTTATTATGCAAATTGATAAGCATATAGTGGGGGCGGTGGTTTTGAATAGGAAGCAGTCGCCGGAATGGGATGCTGTTACATGGCGAGGGCGGGACGAAAGGGCGTTGGTTATCCATGCCCTGATTATAGATCCGAAGCAGCAGAACAAAGGTCTCGGTAAAAAACTACTAAAATATTGCGAAACTTATGCCGGACAAAACAATTATAGAAACATACGGCTTGACGCTTTTTCAAAGAACGATATCTCAAACCGGATGTATCTCAAATACGGGTACAAAAACATGGGGACAGTTTTGTTTGACTCCAAACCGGAACATAACAAAGAATATTCCTGCTATGAAAAATTGCTTTAATCGACGCAGCAGTATTGCATAAAACAAGATATATGGATAAAATCCGTCCCATGATGAACATAAAGAATTGTATTGATTTCGCGAACGAAGTAAAGTTGTGTTTCCTGGCAACAACCGAAAATGACTGGCCGCGGGTGCGCGCTTTGGGTTTCTGGTTCGCTGATGAGAGCGGTTTTTATTTTCAGACCGGGGCCATAAAAGAATTTTACGGACAGTTATTAAAAAACCCCAAAACCGAAGTGTGTTTTTATAAGCAGAACGGACAGGATAAAACAGGCACCACTCTCCGCATAGCCGGAGAGGTCGAGTTTTTAGATGACAAGGCGTTAAAACAAAAGGTTATGGCGGAACGGCCTTTTTTAGCCCAGTTCGGGTTAAACGCCGATAGTCCGGACCTGATAATTTTTAAAATTCCCCATGGACAGGCCCATTTCTGGACGATGGCGGATAACCTGAAACCAAAAAACATAATTGAATTTTAATTTATACCGCTGCACAATTAAATACAATTTCGAAAAAAAGGCATCGGTCAATTAATGATAAACAATATTTTGAAGCATGAAGACCTGAAGGACGTTTACCAATGGTTGTTAATAACCAAAGACGCTCATGGGGTCTATGCCAAATCAGGCTTTACTCCTGTAAGCAGGGCCGACGATTGGATGGAAATCAGGTATAACCGGCCCAAACGATAGAGAACTGTGCTGAAATGATCTTGCCCTGCGCTTCGGCAAACCGTATATTAATATACAAAAAGAGTCGGCATATTTTGGAAAAGGAGTAACATGTATGAACATACCGGTTAAAAATAATGTGTTCTGGATCGGGAAAATCGATTGGGAATTAAGGAAATTTCACGGGAATGAGTATTCGACCCATAAAGGCTCTACCTACAATTCCTATCTGATCAAAGAGGAAAAGAATATAATTATAGACACGGTCTGGAAACCTTTTGCCAAGGAATATGTTGAAAACCTGAAAAAAGAAATCGATGTAAAAACAATCGATTATGTGATCGCAAACCATGCTGAAATTGACCACAGCGGCGCGCTTCCCGAATTAATGGAATGCATTCCCGACGTTCCGATCTACTGCACGGAAAACGGCATAAAATCCATCAAAGGGCATTATCACAAGGACTGGAATTTTGTTCCGGTAAAAACAGGAGATACGCTTGATATCGGGAACGGTAAATCTCTGGTATTTGTGGAAATGAAAATGCTGCATTGGCCCGACAGTATGGCCAGCTATCTGACCGGAGACAATATTCTGTTCAGTAACGATGCTTTCGGACAGCACTACGCCAGTGAATACATGTTTAATGATCTGGTTGATCGGGATGAACTATTTAGCGAATGTATAAAGTACTACGCCAATATCCTCACGCCCTTCAGCCCGCTTGTCGAAAGAAAAATACATGAAGTATTGGCCATGAATATTCCGCTTGACATCATCGCCACCAGTCATGGGGTGATCTGGCGGGACAACCCGACACAGATTGTAGAGAAATATCTGTCGTGGGCTAAAAATTATCAGGAAAACCAGATAACCATCCTCTATGATACCATGTGGAACGGGACCAGGATAATGGCGGAGAACATCGCACGGGGAATCAAGAAAATCGACAAAAAGGTAGCAATCAAATTATACAATATAGCGAAAACAGATAAAAATGATATCATCACAGAGATCTTCAAATCGAAAATAATTCTGGTGGGCTCGCCCACCATCAACAAGGGCATTACCGTGGCAACCGCGGGAATCCTGGAAGAGATTGAAGGCTTGCGTTTCAAAAACAAACAAGCGGCCGCCTTCGGGACGTACGGCTGGAGCGGGGAATCACCGCGGAAAATCACCCAGGCACTGGAAAAAGCCGGGTTTGCCGTAATCAATGACGGATTAAAAGCCCTTTGGAACCCGGATGACGAGAGTATTGAACAATGCGTTTCCTTCGGCGCCGAGATTGCGGGGTCTTTATGATGACAAAAAAAAGACAGAGAATACGATTTTCACTAATTATAATAAGCTTTTTTCTTTTCCCCGTGATTTTTTATTATATGTCGCCATATATAATTATTGCTGGTTCAATGCACGGAATAATCTCCGGCAGTTTTCTTCTTTTTATACTACAATTCGTATCCGCCTTATTTCTTGGCCGGGTTTTTTGTTTATCTTGGGGAAGGTGATCAACATTGCCGAAGGGAAACTTGAATGACCGAACGCCACAACAAAGCAATAGAAGAACTGACTCGCTTAAACAAGGATAATCCCAAAAACATCGCGCTGATCATCTGCGGCTCGATTGCTACAAAAGAGGCCGGGGAAAACTCCGATATCGATCTGTACCTGGTGGTGACCGATGAAGAGATGAAGCGGGTGGCCGAAACCAAGTCGTATTTCTACGGCACCTGGGACCCAAATAAGTTTTACGGTATTGAGATCGACGGAAAGATCGTCGGCATGCAATTTTTACGGGACGCGGTGAAATACGCCAGTGATCCTACCCGATTCTCTTTTCAGGACGCCTACACACTGTTTTCAAAATCAAATGAGGTCGATGAGCTTATACCGAAGATCTGCGTCTATCCGGAATGGGAACAGGCAAAACGGATCAGGGCTTTTTATGCGTACGTGAAGCATTTCCGGTACGTGGGAGAGGCCGCGTTTAAACAGGGAAATGAGTTTTTTGCCAAACATTGCGTGATGGAACTTGTTTTTTTCGCGGGAAGGCTGGTGCTTACACACAACCACATGCTGTTTCCCTGCCGTAAGGCGTTTTTTAAAGCCCTGGGAGAATGCAAACACATGCCCGCCGGCTTTATACCAAGAAGCCGGCGCCTGATGGGCGATATGAACCTTACGGAAATGCTTTCATATTATGAAACCGTAATCAACTATTTTATAGATTATGATTACCCGGATACCGAGCGGATAGGTCTTGTCCTGGAAAATGAATGGACATGGTATACAAAAAAGCCTACGATCAGCGAGTGGTAGAACTGAGATATGGATTCGATGAACCGGTTGAGAATGCGATTAAATTCCATACTTTTACCGATCTGTCTGGATTTTATTCGGAGCGAGGCAAAGCGCCTGCGGCTGCGGTATCCGAAAATCATGATCGCCCCCCTGATGTATTTACTAGATGACAACAAACTGTATATGATAGCGGAGGATTAAACGGAGCGTATTATTATGGAAACATCCGGCATTACTATTCAAGAGTTGGACAAAAAAGATCTCTATCTGGTAGAACCGCTGTGGCGGGAATTGAACACCCTGCATAAAAACAAATCAGTGCATTTCCGGGATGATTTTAGCGGTTTCCGTTTTGAAAAGAGAACGCAGAAATTGCTGAAGATGGCCAAGCTGTTGATTTTGTTTTGCAGGGACAACGAAAAAAAACAGGATATCGGCTACTGCATTGCATCCATCAACGAAAATATGGAAGGAGAAATCGATTCAATTTATATCAAACCGGCATTCAGAAAAGAGCATTTGGGAGCCGCATTAATGGAAAAATCACTGGAATGGTTTGCCGCGGAAAATATCCAAAATATTGAGATCCTGGTTGCCTATGGGAACGAAGAGGTACTGCCGTTTTACCGAAAATTCGGTTTTTATCCCCGGACATACAAATTAAAAAAACGAAATTAGAGACGGCCGGATTACAATGAAATACGAATGGATCCTGTTTGATGCGGACGGAACGTTATTTGATTATGATGCGGCGGAAGTTTCAGCGCTCCGGGAAGCTTTTAAAGAGTTCGGGGTTTCATCCTATACGCCTGCCGTACGGAAAGCCTATCGGGAAATTAATGAAAAGTTGTTCAAACAATATGAAAACGGGGAAATTACCTCCATTAAACTGCGCACAAGGCGCTTTGAACTGCTTTTCAGCGAAATGAAGGTACGCCTGGATGTGAGGGCTTTTTCCACACGTTACCTTGCTCATCTGGCCGAATGCTCAATATTGTTGCCCAATGCGTTGAATACTGTGCGCCGACTTACAAAAATATACAAACTGCTATTAATTACCAACGGATTGGGTGACGTACAGCGGCCCCGTATTGTAAACTCGGAACTGAAAAATTATTTCCGGAATCTGGTAATTTCAGATGAGGTGGGCTGTGCCAAACCCGACGAACGTTTCTTTGATTTCGCGTTTGCACTGATGGGTGGGCCGCCGAAACACAGCGTGCTTGTCGTGGGAGACAGTTTGACATCCGATATTGAGGGTGGGATACGTTACGATATCGATACCTGCTGGGTAAATTACCATAATCAAACGTGTCCCGCCGGGATCAGACCGACCTACGAAATACATACCCTTGGGCGGCTTATAAATATCTTAAATGAGGCATAAACTGAGGATGTCAAAAACAACTTAACACCTGTCGGCAAAATATGTCAGGAAAAAATCACACAAACACGATACTCTTTTCGTTAGCAAGCCCCAATTACGGATGGAGGATAAGAAACATGAATTCATTAAAGGGAAAAACCGCATTGGTTACCGGTGCAAGCCGCGGAATCGGCAAAGGTATTGCACAGGTCTTGGGAGAATGCGGAGCAACAGTTTATATAACCGGGAGAACGGTCAATAAAAATAGATCAACCGGTATATTACCGGGAACCATTGATGATACGGCCGACGGAATAACAAAGCGTGGCGGTGTATGCATTGCGATTCAATGCGATCACCGCGATGATGAAGCCGTAAAGCGTGCGTTTGACACCATAAAGAGTGACCGGGGACGTCTTGATATACTTGTGAATAATGCCTGGGGAGGGTACGAAAATATTTACAGGGTTACAAAGCCGGAGGAGTATATCTTTCAGAATCATTTCTGGACCCAACCGTTGTCACTCTGGGATGATATGCATATGGTAGGTTTACGCTCCAATTATGTTGCAAGCAGCCTGGCCGCCCCAATCATGATCCGGCAGAAAAACGGATTAATCGTTAATATCTCATTCTTCGCCGGAAGGCGGTATTTGTCTAATGTCGCATATGGTGTTTGTAAGGCGGCGGTTGACAGAATGACCGTCGATATGGCCCATGAACTGAAAGAACATAACGTTTCAGTGGTTTCTTTATATCCGGGATTGGTGAGAACGGAAGGTGTCATGTTGAACAAGGATTACCTGGATCTTTCCAACTCCGAATCACCCCAGTTCATCGGCAGGGCGGTTTCTGCGCTTGCGGGAGATTCATCAATCATTTCCAAAACCGGAAAAACCCTGATTGCCGCTGAGATCGCTCTGGAATACCGGTTTTCGGATACCGACGGCAAACAACCGCAATCCCTGAGAAGGGATTTATGGTAGTCATCTGTTTTAAAAACAAGGGCTAAAAGGATGGGAGAAATATGAACTGGATTAAAAGGATGAACACCGCCCTCAAGTATGTTGAGTCGCAACTATTGGAAAATCCTCATGTCAAGGAGGTGGCAAAGATTGCCAACTCTTCGGAATATCATTTCCAGCGGATGTTTTATATGGTGTCGGGTTATACCTTCGGCGAATACATCAGAAACAGAAAACTTTCTCTGGCGGCACAGGATCTTTTAACCGGAAATGAGAAGATAATCGATATCGCCTTTAAGTACGGTTATGAAACACCGGAATCCTTTTCCAGGGCTTTCCAGCGTCTGCACGGGGTCTCACCGCGGGAGTCCCGCAAGGAAGCTGTAAGCCTGAAGATATTTCCTCCCATTACCTTCACATTATCTGTTAAAGGAGTGAAAAGCATGAATTTTAAGATCAAGACCATGGAATCATTCAAGGTTGCGGGAAAGAGCATTATGGTAAGCACGGAAGGCGGCAAAAACTTTATTGACATTCCGGCCTTCTGGCAGAAATGCAACCGGGACGGCACGGTGGCTGAGTTGGCCAAGATCGCCGCAGACAACAAGCGGGGGGTATTAAACGGAGCACTGGCCAGTGTCCTCTGTTACAAAGACACGGACACCAGTGAAAACTGGTCGTTTCTTGTAGGCGCGGAAACCTCGGAGAGCATAGAAGGCTTGGAACCGGTAACGGTTCCGGCCTTGAAATGGGCCATATTCGAAGCTGTCGGCCCCTGTCCCGAAGTGATCCAGGACGTATGGAAACGGATCTTCAGCGAGTGGTTCCCCACATCGAATTACGAGCACGACATGGGCCCCGAGCTGGAGGTGTACCCGGCCCAGGAGGCGTCGGACTCCGACCCGGACTTTTATTGTGAGGTTTGGATACCCGTCATCGAAAAAAACACCTAGCACAAGTAGTAAAACTCTATAATACCGCACGGTTGCCTTGCACGCGCAGGGCAACCTGTGTTATGTTTATTTCACCTGCTATGAGACGAAACGAAAAAGAAATTACCGATCAAACGCAAATCCGGGAAATATTGTCCGCGAATTGTGTTTTAAGAATCGCGCTTACGGACGGAAACCAACCCTATCTGGTACCTATGAATTATGGTTTTGAGGGAAATACAATATATCTCCATTCTGCCCGGCAAGGCAAAAAACTCGATATTATAAAAAAGAACAATAATGTCTGCTTTGAGGTAAGTGACCACGTGGAAACGATAGAATCGGAAAAGGCCTGTAACTTCGGTACCCGATACCGGTCCGTTATCGGGACGGGAAAGATCACTATGGTAACCGACAGGGATGCGATCATAAAGGCCCTGCGGATCATAATGCGGCAGCACACCGAATCCACGGATTGGACGTTTTCCGAACAGATGTTGTTGCGCATCGTAATCCTGGAAATCGATATTTTATCCATGACCGGAAAAATATCGGGAATGCATTATTAGAAGGACTTTACATTATCCGGGGGAATGTATTATATATGACTCATGTTAATTGAGTATCTAGTCTCTGCCGTTATTTTAGGGTTCGTGGTCGCGATTCCACCGGGCTCCGTTACTGTTGTGGCCGGTCAGAGGGCGATACAATGCGGATTCAAGAACAGCCTGGTCTTTACCTGCGGCTCAAGTCTGGCGGATATCTTTTATCTTCTGCTTGTTTATTACGGCTTTGCCAATATTATTTCGGGAAATCAAACGTTCAAAATAGTATTCGGGATAATCTGCGCGGGAATCCTGATTATATTCGGGGTGACCTCCTTACTTTCCGCCCGGAATACACAAAGTAATAAACTCGGCAACTTTCAAATCAACCCTCTGGCGACATTCATCTCGGGGATTTTGGTAACCCTGACCAATCCGATGACCATTGCCGGCTGGATCGGCATTGCCGGTAATTTTTTCTCACTCTGGAATAAAGACTTTCCTCCATCTAAAAATATGGGGGTTGTTACCATCGTGCTGATTATGGCCGGGGTGCTTATCTGGTTTGTTCCGTTACTTTTTATCATCAGCAGGTTTAAAAAAATAATAAATGAAAAATTGAAAATGTATTTGATAATGATTTCAGGTATTTTTCTGATTGCGTTCGGTATTACCGGCCTGTATTACATCATCCGGACTATAATTAGTGCACAATCGGCCTGAAAAATAAATTGGGGAAACGGCCAATGGCAAAAAAGACAATCCTTGAGTTTATCGCAGAGAAAAGAACCATTCTGTTTGACCTGTTTCATACACTCACCTCACTGGAATCCGTCCGCTCCGGCGGACTGTCAACCTCGGAATACCTGGGGATAAGCAAACAATCATGGAGTGAGCAGCTGCTTGAGAAATCAATGGAGCGGCTGATCGGGGCGCTCAAGGATCCGTTTGTTATTATCAAGGGGATGGTGCATGCAATTAATCCGGACATCCCGGACCAGATAATCCAAAACGCCACCCAAAACAGAATCGAGCGGTTTAAAAACGCGCTGCTCGCCGTTCCCGAAAGCACCATACGGACATTACAAACACTGAAATCCATGCATAAAAAAATCGGCCTGATCAGTAATGCCGACGTGTCCGAGGTGTATTACTGGAAGGAATCACCGCTTCGCCTATTTTTTGACAGTGTTGTTTTTTCCTGCGAGGCGGGCCTGGCAAAACCCGACCCCAAAATTTATGAGTACAGTTTGAGGCAATTACAGGAACGTCCGGAAAACGCGGTGTTTGTCGGTGACGGGGGATCGGACGAATTATGCGGCGCAAAACAGGTGGGTTTGTCGACGGTAATGATCACCGGAATTATCGAGCAGCTCTGGCCGGAACGGATTGAACCAAGAAAAAAACATGCAGACTATATCATTAAAAATATCGATGAACTTATTAATGAAAAGGAGATATAATCATGCTGAAAATGCTATCATTCCTCTTGTTGGGATTATGCGCCGGAACGATCAGCGGTTTTATCGGAATAGGCGGGGGGGTGGTTATTGTACCCGCGCTTATTTTTTTATTCGGATTTACCCAGGCAAAAGCCCAGGGCACCACTCTTGCCCTGCTGGTACCGCCCATCGGCCTCCTGGCCGCCTATACCTATTTTAAGAGCGGTTTTGTGGACCTGCAGGTAGCGGTATTTGTCTGCATTGGGTTTTTTGTGGGAGGACTCATCGGTTCCAAAATTGCCGTCCAGCTGCCGAACGAAATCCTACAGAAAATATTCGGCGGGATTATAATATTAATCGGCTTGTACATGCTGACAAAAAAATAACGGTCGGTAGGCAGCCTGTGCCTGAAACAATATAACCAATATTTTTTTTCTGGCATTATCTCGGTTGTGTTTCTATAATAAGACTATAAAAATAAAACCATAAAAATAGTTTCGGTACATAAAATTACTTTAAGAGGAGGCGTGTAATGCAATTTAGGGCGTTTGAACCGGGAATAGAGGTAAACGGACAAACCGTTTATGCCGTTGTGGACGGCATCGGACATTTCAAATCGTTGGCCAAAGAGATTCTGCTGAAGGCGGGAATCGGTGAAAAAAAGGACGGCGAGTACGTAATTGAGATGGATGGTTGGTATTCCCATGAGGGCTGGCTGGCGGCCTTTGAACAGATTGCCAGTGAAATCGGGGATCCAACACTGAAACAGATCGGGATGAAGATACCGGAAAACGCACAATTCCCTCCGTGGGTCAAGGATATCGACAGTGCGATCCAATCAATCGATATTGCCTACCATATGAACCACAGGAAAAACGGACAGATCCTCTTTAATCCGGAGAGCGGGACCATGCAGGATGGGATCGGGCATTACGGCTACGAAAGGATAGACGGAAAAAATATCATTATCAGTGAATGCAAGAACCCCTATCCCTGCGCGTTCGACCACGGAATCATCACCACCATGGCCAAAAAATTCGAACCAAAGGTCACGGTCACCCATGACGAATCAAAGCCCTGCAGAAAAAAGGGGGCGGACAGCTGCACGTATATTATTACCTGGTAAGGTAATGAATCCGTAGTGCGAGCGGCCGCCGGGGAAAAAGCTGTCTCCCCGGAAATAATTAAAACTCTTCTTTTATTCTCACCAATGAGGAGTAATCGGGGATAAACCGGGCGCTCCTGCCCGTATCAAAACGTACGGTAACCAGAGAGTGTTCTCCCCTGGCCTCATGCTTGACGACAATACCGTACCCGTAGTCGTCATGAAAGACCCGGGCCCCGCGGCAGAACTGGTCATACGACGCGGAATGCTCCGGATTCGCGGCGGTGTTATCATATTTCATTACCAGGTGTGCCGGGATCTCCGCCAAAAACCTTGAGGGCATCGAGGTAATAAAGCGGCCGTATAACGGGCGTTTTCTACAGCTTGTCAAATACAGCTCCTCCTTTGCCCTGGTAATTCCCACGTAAAACAGCCTGCGCTCTTCCTCTATCTCTTCCTCAGAGGCGTCTATCGGGTCGGTTCCGGGAAAGGACGGGAAGACCCCTTCCTCCAGGCCTGTTATGATCACCCGTTCAAACTCCAAACCCTTGGTATTATGCACGGTAATCAGGGTCACCTTTCCCTGCTCGGGATCTTCCGTCTCCGGATTGTTTAACAGGGTGTTCTCCAGGAACTGCAGCAGCCCCTCTTTGCCTGAGGGATACGGCATGGCCGCGTTTATCAGCTCCAGCAGGTTGGAACATTTGCCCGTGCCTTCCGCGGCGTCCTTCTTTTCATAATACGCCAGCAGTCCGCTTGTTTCTATGAGGAGATGAATAAAGTCTGAGAGTTTACCGGTTTCAAGCCGGGAGGCCAGGGAATCAAGGCAGGTAAGAAAAGCATCCGCCCCGGTTCGTGCGTTTTTACTTAAATTTCGTCCGCTTTCCCGGCAGCAGGTAATGAAATCGGCACCGTTCTGCTTTCGCCGTTCCAAAATTTTTTCCAGACTGATCTTTCCGATTCCGCGCGAAGGTTTATTGACCACGCGACGGAAAGCCAGCTCGTCATTGGGGTTCTGCAGCAGCGCCAGATAGCAGAGCGCGTCCTTTATTTCCTCGCGCTCATAAAAACGCTGCGTCCCGACAATCTGATAGGGGATACCGGAACGTAAAAACAACTCCTCAAAATGGCGCGACTGGTAGTTCATCCGATAGAGGATCGCGGTTTCCTTATACGCACCGTCCCGTATCACCTCGGCACAGAATTCGGCCTCTTCCTGATGGTCGCGCAGGTAGGCGGCCACAATATCCTTACCCTCGCTGTTTGCGGTAACAAGCGTTTTTCCCATCCGGTTCTTGTTGTGCGCCACTACAGCCGAGGCGGCCTCCAGGATTTTTTGCGTTGATCGGTAGTTTTGCTCCAGCCTGATTATCTTGGTATGCGGAAAATGCTCGGGGAATCCCAGGATATTTTCTATTTCCGCTCCCCTGAATTTATAAATCGACTGGTCATCATCCCCAACTACACAAAGGTAGGTCTCCTGCCCGTATATTTCCTGCAGCAGCTTGAACTGGGCCACATTGGAGTCCTGGTACTCATCAACCAGAATCATGCGAAAGCGTCCGCGAATCTTCTCACTTACCGCGGGACATTCCCGCAGCAGTTCCACGCTTTTCATGATCAGGTCGCCGAAATCAAGGTTGCCCGTGGCATCCAGATGCTCCTGGTAGGAGGCATAGATCGCGGGCAGGTCTCTGTCGTGACTTACCTGACTCAGCTCCCGGCCCGGTAAGACGGCCAGATCCTTGGCCCGCTGGATCCAGTAGAGATACTGCTTTATTCCGGACAGGTCATACGCATCTTTTAAATCCTGCTTCAACAGCGCCAGGCTGTCGTCCTCATCATAAATCAGGAACCCCGGATCAATACCGAGCTTTGCGCCGTATTTTCGCAGCAGCCAGGCGCCGAACGAATGAAAGGTACGTATCATTACCCTCTCCGCGCCGGGGATCAGGGAAGATACCCGACTCCTCATTTCCAGGGCTGCTTTATTGGTAAAGGTAACGGCCAGGATTGACTCGGCCGGCAAGGCAAGTGTGTCTATGGCATACGCGATCTTGGTGGTAATCACCCGGGTTTTCCCGGAACCGGCCCCGGCCAGAATCAACAGGGGCGATCCGCTGTGGATCACCGCGGCATATTGTTCCGGATTCAATTCCCGCAGGTAAGCCCGGTCGCCTTCACTTTTCATCTAGCACAGCACTCCTTCCAGGTCCGGCCCGTTCCGTTTTATAATCCTTACCCTGGCTATACTGCCCGGTACTGCTTCATCTCCGTTTACAACCACAAGCCCGTCAACCTCCGGAGCCTGAAAATAGCCGCGGGCCAGGAACATGCCCTGTTTTTCCACCCGTTCCTCAATCAGCACGTCCCGTTCCGTCCCGGGGAACGAATCCAGCCAGCGCGCGGTAATCCGCTCCTGGGCCTCCTGAAGCTGTGCCTGCCGTTCCCGTGCAACCTGTTTTTTTACCCGGGGCTTGTAGTTCGCGGCCGCGGTACCCTCCTCCCTTGAATAGGTAAATACTCCGGCCCAATTTAAACCCGCCTTCTCCTGAAAATCCAATAACATCCGAAAGTCTTCCTCACTTTCACCGGGAAAACCCGTAAGAAAGGTCGAACGAACAACCGCATCGGGTAAAATCCCGCGGATGTTCTCCACCAGTTTCAAATATTCCTCTCCGCTGCCTTTACGCCCCATGGCACGCAGAACCACCGGGCTTGCGTGCTGAAAGGGAAGGTCGAAGTACGGCAGCACCCGCGGGTCCTGTCTGACCACATTAAGCAGGGGCAGGGGAAACCTGTCCGGATGAATATACAGTAGGCGCAGCCAGAAGTCATGCCGCGATTCTAAGACCTTTTTTATCAAGGTGACCAACTCCGCCGATCCCCTGTCCAGACCATATGAAGAAAGGTCCTGGGCAATGAAGATAATTTCATGAATCCCCGATGAGACCAGGGTTTCAACCTGCCGGACAATGTTCTTAAGCGGCCGGGAGCACAATGGCCCGCGAATAAGCGGGATGGCGCAGTAGGAGCAGTTGTTTCCGCACCCCTCCGCCAGTTTCACATATGCGCTTCCCGGAAACGAAAGCGACCTGTTGTTCCCATGATCATACACATCCAGATAATCATCCGGCACGGCCAGTGGTCTGGTACCACGTTCAGCGTCACGGAGTACCGCTTCTATGGAACCGAGGTTCCGGTTCCCCATGAACCCGTCCACTTCGGTAAGTTCCGTGTACAACTCACTGCCGTACCGCTGTACGAGGCAGCCCACCATTAGAAGCTTTTTTTGCGGATACTGTTGTTTAAGCATTAACACCGTATCGATTGACTCCTGTTTGGCCGATTCGATAAACCCGCAGGTATTCACGATGATGTAATGAGCAGAATCAATATTTTCCGTATAATGAAAGCCGGACTGTTCCAGCAACGCGATCAGCGCTTCAGAATCCACCTGGTTTTTGGCACAACCCAGGCTTTCGATATAGAATAACGTTCTCATCCTCTACTGATACTATAATGTTTATTTTTCCGGAAGCGATAAAAGATAATAGGTATTTCTGTTTTCATCTTTTTTCCAGGTGATAAGACGCGCAGCGACCTGGCCGAACCCACCCAACTGGATCTGGTTTTCCTTTACCTTCATGGTCACACTACCCGCGTTGGAAAAACGAAAATCAGCCTTTTCATTGACCGGCAGGCTCAGGAACTGATTGGTGTACATAAACTTTTGTTCTCTGGGTTTTCCGTCCAGGTAATAAATAAACAGGCAGTTTCCGGTAAACCGGACATCGACTGTAAAAGCTTCGGGCTTGCCGGCGTTGGTAATAAGCTGGGCATCATTTCCATAAAGCTTGGTCAACTCATTGATATCTATCTCCTGGTTGTCCGCCGGGGCGGTTGTTGCAACCTGCCCGGAGGTAAGTTTTAACAGCGCCAGTTTGGCGTGTTTTTCCGAACCGCTTGCATAAATATCATTCACACTGATTTCCACATCAAGCGTTGAATCGCCGTTTAAATCTATCTGTTTTTTCATACCGAGCCCCAGATCGAACTGCCCGTAATCACTGGCGATCACCACATTATTGGCGATGGAGTGAACGGTCAAACTGCCCCGCTCTTTATCACCACTGTCAACCACCGTTATTTTTGTACCCGTGGTAACGTCAAAGCTTTTTGCGTAATCCTTGAACACATACTCATTCTCGGGCTTTGCTGTTTCCCGGGCCGCCGGCTGTGCCTCCCCGGCCCCGAACGGCTGGGTAACAAGCAAGATAACCACAAGTGCCGCTGCCACAACCAGACCGCTGATCATTAATAACAGTTTGGGGGACTTTTCGTGTTTGTTTTCCAGGAGTTGATCCAGGGGTACGGGCTGTTCCTGAATCTTCATATTTTTATAGATATTTACCAGCTCTTCACCCTCAAGGCCCAGGTAATCGGCATAGTTCTTTAAAAAACCCTTTAAATACGTCTCTCCCGGAAAAAGCGAAAAATCCTCGTTTTCCAGAGCTACCAAATAGCGTTTGCTGATATTGGTATCGCGTGCCGCCTGCTCAATAGAGTAATTAAGACTCTCCCGTGTTTTTCTTAACTTTTCGCCGAATGATTCCATAGACCCTACTCTATTGTGTTGTAAAGGAAATCAGGGTATACGTTCGTCATGGCGGGCGGGTCAAAATCAAATTTGGTAAGCGGAATACCGACATTCAGGCGTATTCCGTAAAAATCAAAAACTATTTTTTCCAATTGAACGGTAGTGCCTTCAACCCGGCGGATCAGGTTATTTCCATCAATTGAAAGTATGATATGCTTGAACCCTTCGGACGACCCCGAATATGGAGTGAGCAACAGTTTTGTTACCAACACGCTGGATCCTTCGTCCAGCGGCACTTTACCTTTAACGACATAGGAAACCATATAATTATCCTGAAGTAGGGAGAGCCCCTTTGCCGTAGCCAATCCGGCCCCGTTTGAAGAGTACCTCTGTTCAAGAATGGTGCGATACCTGGGGATATAGACACTGAGCTTTTCCCCGTCTACCAATAAGACCTGCCCCGGCGGATTGGAAAATTCGATTTTCAACAAATTCCGGTTCGAATACATCAACAACCCGGTCTGTACAAGATCACCCTTGGTGATCCGTATAGAGGCGGTATAATCATATAACGAGGCATAGACGTCGGAAACCTTGCTGAGGAATTCCTGAGCCGTAATAATCTCTTGTGAAGCAGCCGGCAAGACAACAACTGCGGAAAATATATATATCAAAAATAACAAAATGATGTGTTTATTTTTCATTATTATCTCTTTCTCTCCTGAAAATGAGCGTATGTATGCATTATTTACTCTAACACGCTGTTTGTCAAGTAGATGCCTCAGCAATTCTCATTTTGAACCATTGCGTGGCATTAGGGGCAGATAAAACTATAAAAGCATATAAAAATAATCGTTCAAAATGAGAATTGCCTGTATCAGTATGCTCCGGCAGGCAATTTTAAATTTGTTCGATTATGGTTTCATGATAGTATAACTATTTTGCTGCCTTTTAGAGCTAGGCAAAGGAACAAATTTAAAATTGCTTTAGATGCCTCAGCCGTTCGGTATTGAATAATCGAATTTTTTACTTGACGAGATTGCATAAATATCTATGATTGCATAGAAGGAAGAACAATGAACACAAAAGAACAATTCATCCAAAAGTACTCACTTGCTGATATTTTTGACAAGACCATTAAAATGCTGAAATACACCTGGAAAGATTCCATTGTATTGTCGCTTGTCGGATTTATCCCCTACGCCGCTGCCATGGCGACGGCATTTTATTTTTATTTCAACGCAATCGTAAACATTATTGCCCAACAGCATGAGGGCACCGCCGCGGCGGCCGCTACCCAGTGGGATCTTATGGCCCCCCTGTTTTTAGCATTGGGTCTGCTGTTCGCCGCCTCGTTTGTCTACAGCATTGCGGCGGTGTTTATTTCCGGCTGTATCAGCGCCAAAACATATCACCGGGCCCACGGCAGGCAGGTTTCGTTTAAAGAAAACTTTTTTTTCATTTTAAAGAACAAATTCGGAAAACTTGTACTTCAGCTGCTGCTGTTCATTGTGATCTACCTGGGAATAATCGTTGCCTCCGCCATCGCGTTTGTTATTGTCGGCGTCATTATGGGGCTGTTGGTAAAATCGGCCGCGTTCGTAAGCGCATTGATAATTACAATGATGCTGGGGATATTCTGCGTCGTTATCTGGCTTACCATCGCTTTCGGCTTCTCCCTGCAGGCTCTCGTGCTCGATGACGCCTCACCGGCCCAGGGCATTTTACAGAGCTTTAAACTGGTGCGCGGCAGCTGGTGGCGTGTATTCGGCTACAGTCTCTTACTGGGTATCGTGATGTCCTTTGCCGTTTCCCTGGCCACCTTTCCCATCATCATGATTTTTCTTTTGCCCGTCTACATACAGACCTTTGAATCGATAATGAAAAACTCATCCCACGGTTTGAATTACCTGCCGATCATGAAAGCCATGAAATCCATATATATTCCGCTGGGGATTTCATCGTTTATCCAGGCCTGCGGTTATATGCTTATCATGCCGGTTTTTAAAACACTGTTTTTTATCGACCTGAAGTTCAGAAAAGGCGATTTTGGCGGGGACCGGGAGCTTCCGCAGCCGGAGTCGGAGCAGGAATAATCCAAGGAGCCGTACTGTGATTAAAAAACCACTCCTTGACGGCAGTTTCGAGGCCGCCGATAAAAATATCCTTACCGGCGCGGTGTTTATCATCTTTATCTGCGGGGGGATATACTTTCTTGTCCCTTCCATATTTCTCAATATTTACATTATAATCGATACACTTGTCCACTCGCACGTTCATACGGATGCGGGCAGGGATTATTTTGAAATAGTTCGGCAGTATTACTCCAGAATAAAGGTGCCGGTACTCCTGTTTACCGGGGCGGCCCAATACGGTATCCTGTTCGGGCTGGCGCTGTTTCTGGTAAGAAAATGGCATACCAAACAGGTAAAAGAATATGCCTACTACAACCGTTTTTCCCTGCCGGGAATTGTGATTGCCGTTGCCAGCGCCGTAATCATCATTCCCGTAGTGGAGTTTATTTCCTACTGGGCATACCTGTTGTTTCCGGTGCTGGAAAAAATGCAGAAGGCCTCATCGCCCCTTTTTACCGCAGCAGGTCCCGGCGAAATGCTTTTATTGTTGTTTATTATCGGGGTTACCCCCGCCATCTGTGAAGAGTTCCTGTTTCGCGGTTATTTTCAACGGACCCTGCAGCGCAAACTGAAAACACCATGGCATTTTATTATTTCCGGGTCCATATTCGCACTCTTCCACTTTCAATTGCTCAGCCTGCCTTCGCTGATCGCCCTGGGCATCTACCTCGGTTTTTTATATTACGTCTTTCGTTCGCTTTATGTTACCATGACGGCTCATTTCCTTTATAACTCCGTATTGATTCTGCTTTATAATTACAACACCGGAGAAAACCTCATTTTTACCGCGGGCGGTAATTTTCGCTTGCCGGTGGTGGGTGTGGCATTTGTGCTTTTTGCGCTGCTTATGTGGTATTGTATTCTGTATTTACGCAAAAACAGGATGGAACCGGCCGATACCGGGGTTGGGCAGGGGCTGCCCTAAACACACGGCTATTTTTCGCCGCTGACATACCGCATTACCAGGTAGCGTAACCGGTTATCGGAAAGTTTTAAAAACTCATCGCAAACAGGACACACAAACCGCTTTTTCCGCAGGTGGTGCGAGGCACAATCAATACAATAGATTTTACCGCATTCGCTGCATTTGCCGGCCGGTGAATCATGGGGCGGTTCGCCGAACAGCTTGAACGCCTCCTGAATCGGCAGTTCCTTCGGCACCCACCACTCGCGCTTGCAGGACGCGCATTCTATCTTCTCCTCAAAGCGCCTGCGCAGGGTTTGAAAAAGTTTTTGCGCCCTTTTTGCCTTCTTGTCCGTGTCCAGCACCTCGAGCAACAGCCGCTTGGCCTTTTCATATTCCAGCCGATCAACATAGACCGAAGCCAGGTTGGTTTTTATCTCCGGGTTTTCCGGCTCAAACGCAAGTCCCTCCCGGTAACACAACTCAGCCCGCTTATACTCCCCGCGAATCAGGGCCACATTCCCCAGTTTGTTGTATACGGAGGCCGACGGAGCGCTGTCGACCAACTTTACCAGCAGCTCATCAGCGCGGGTTATCCTATCGGCTTCGATACAGGCCGCGGCACAGTTCTCTATATAAACAATGTTTTCAGCGTCCAACGTCAGGGCCTTTTCATACTGATCGGCGGCTTCTTCATAGCGGTTTTGAAGAGCCAGCAGGTTGGCCTTGTGATTGATCAACGCCGTATTCTCCGGGGATTCCGTCAGTCCCTTCTCTACGAGCTCAAACGCCTTGTTAACATTTCCCCGGTGAAACAACACATGCGAAAAATTGATGATAATATCGGTGTCGGACGGAGCGTGTTCATACGCCTTGGAAAGGTGTTCCTCGGCGCGGGAAAACTGATTTTTTTCACTCAAAATCTGCCCATACAGATTATTGATCCACACATCCTCGGGGTCCAGTTCATAGGCCTTTTTGAGTGCGGGCAAAGGATCCTTACCCAGTAAAAACCCGGTCTCCGCCAGACGGAACCAGTATAACGCGTACCCCGGTTCAATTTCGGTTGCTCTCTTTAAATAATCGTATGCTTCTTCCCGTTTGTCCTCATCGATCAGGATCAGCCCAAGCAGAAAAAATACCGCGCTGTCTTTATACCCGTTACCGGTCAATTGCAGGAAGAGATCTTTTGCCTCATCAATTTTGCCTTCGTGATACAGCATCTTGGCCTGGATGCTGATGACCTCCTTGTTTTTCGGATCGAGCCCCACTATGCCGGGAACGATCATAGAGAGGTCCATATAATTCTCTTCGGCAAACAACAAACGCGCGGCGGTAAGATACAACTCCAGGGCCTTTGTTTCGGCTCCTGTTTTTTCCGCACTTCTGGCAGCGTTGACATAAAACAGCGGGGTCTCCTTGTCCAGTTCCAGGGATTGCTGATAACTGTCGTAGGCGGTATCGAAATTCCCCAGGCTGTATTCACAGTTTCCCAGCAGATTGAACAACACGGCGTTTTCCGGATAATCATGCTTGATACTGTTGATATAATCCCGGGCTGCGATAATATCATTGCGAAGATATAGGAGGTTCGCTTTTTCCAGCCGGGCCCGGTTATGCGCCGGATTAAGGTTAAGGCACTTCTCAAGTTCCGCCAGCGCGTCTTCATGCAATTCCAGGTTCAGCAGACATTCGGCAAAAAGAAAATGTTCATCGGCGGTCGGCTTTTTGAATTTAAAAGCCTTTTTCAACTGGACGGCCGCGGCCTGAAAGTGTCCGCCGGAGAAAAGCGTCTCCGCGTAGGTAATCCTTTGCTCAGGGCGCGCCGGTACATAATTGTTCCAACGGTAAAAAGCCTTTTCCACCTCAAGGGAGCGGGAATCAATGCCGACACTGCTTATCTTAAACAGCGCTTCCGCTGTCTCGTTATAGTTCTGCGCGGCCAGACCGAATTTTCCCATATTCAATGTATCATCCTCATATTCGGCCATCCATTCATTATCCGCGTAAAATGAGAAATGTGAGCCGCGTGCCACTATCATTATCCGGTTATTTTCCGGCAGAATAAACGGTGATTCGGTCCATTCAATAAGATGAAAGGGATTGCCGTTAAACAGCACATCAAAGCGGAAGGTACCGTTTTTGGTAATAAAGAACGAATAAAAATTCTCGTTATTAATATAGCGAAAGATAAAACCCATACTGCAATGCCCGTTTTGGGGAGCAAAGGACATATCAGCGGTTAAGACAAAATCATCATACTTGAAATAATTGTTTACCACCCAGGCAAACATATTCCGACGCTGCAGTTCGATCCAATAGGCCTTGTTCTTCCTGTAGGCAGCATACCCCGGCCCCGATTCATCCTCAAAACGCTTTTTTTGTAAAAGGCCGAACCTGGTCTCCCAGTGTTCAAACATGTGCCTGTCGAGATCAATTTCCTTTTTCTTAAATAAGCCAAACATAGTTACTCTATTTAAAGGGAATATTTAAAAAATAATCAAGAGGTACGCCCCAAATTATACTCAAGAAGGTCAATCAGCAATGATCTGCCCTCGGCACGCGTATGCGGAAGATCCCTGATCAAGGCTTTTGCTTGTTCGGCCAGCTCTCCCGTCTTTTTATTGATTTTTTCCTGGATACCCAGATCAAGTACCAGGGAACGTATCCTGCTGATTTCCGCTTCACCGATACGCGGGGTACTGTACAATACGCGCACCTCTTCACGTTCCTGGTACTGATCATCATGAAACAGGTAATAATAATAAAGGTTTTTCTTTCCCTCCTTGATATCGGAGCCGATCGGTTTTCCGGTATGAGTACTGTCACCGAACAATCCCAGTTCATCATCTTTTATCTGGAAAATGATCCCAATTTTTTCCCCGATATCCGCCAGGATGTGCAGCAGTTCTTCGGAACTCCCGCAAAGTACCGCCCCGAACATCAGGGGAAGCGAGAAGGTATAGCGTCCGGTTTTATATTTATACAGCCTGAGGATGTCCTCCTCCGTCAGCACCGGGGTTCCCTGTGCCCCGCGGTACATATCCAGCATCTGGGCGGCTGCCACATAATTCAACTCACGTGAAAGCAATGACACAAGGGTAACCTGTTTTTCTTCCGGAATACCCGGTTCGGAAAGCAGTTCGTAGGCCAGAAAAAAGGCCATATCCCCTGCGCATACTCCCAGGGACTCACCAACATGGAAAGCCCGGCGTAAGTGCTGCTCCTCAGCCTGCTTTGCATACGTATAAAAAAGACTTTGTTCCCCACGCCTTTCCAGATCACCATCCATGATATCATCATGTATCAAAAGTCCGGCCTGTACCAGCTCCAGGGTGGCCCCGGCCTGCACAACCCCGGCAGGAAACGACTCCTGAAACAGAAGAGAGCTTAAGGACACAAGACCGCCGCGCAGCATCTTCCCCCGGGAGACAAAGGCTTTGAGTCTGGCACAGACATCACTTCCCAGTGAATGAACCATTTTCAGGTCTTCACGCTTTTGCTCCAGGAAGGTGCCCAACAACCCTATTATATTCTTCTTTTGAAAAGTAAAAAAATCCTGCATCAGTATTCGTTTACTATACATGGTATAGGCCGATTTATAAAGTAGTTATTGAATATTAAATAAAGCGTAGGTATATTCTAGATGAGTTTATGCAGGTTAAAATACCAAAAATGTCGGGGTTTTGTCCGGGGGTAAGAAATGCGGAAAAAAAACTGTTACAGGAAAACAGCAGACCCCGCTGCGGACACATCTACGCCTACGGAAATATTATAAACAACTCCAATTACATCACCTATCTGAAAGGGCTTGATATCCACACCGTTGGGTCGGTAGATCAGGTCCCTCCCGGAAGTTCCCTGGCAATACGCACACACGGCATTAACAAACAAGAGGAATCCGCCTTAGAGAAGAACTACAACCTTATCGACCTCACCTGCGTAAATGTGAAAAGGGTCCAGCTTTCCATCCTCGATTATGCGGCCCGCGGTTTCTTTACCGTAATTATCGGGAAGAAAAATCATCCGGAAATCAAAGGTCTTGTCAGCTATGCTGAAAATTATGTGGTCATAGAAACTCCGGAAGAGTTGGAAGATTTTGCCTTACGCTACCACGGGTTATTACAACATCAAAAGGTAAACAGGGTTTTTATTGTCTCCCAGACCACCGGCAGAAAGGATATTTTTGAAATGGCCGTGGAAAAAATAAAACAAACCTGTTCGCCGCGGACCGAGATCGTCACCTACAATTCAATCTGCCCGATTACGGATCGAAAGGAGAAAGAAGCCCTGCGTATGCAGGCGGAGGTTGACATCACCTTTGTTGTCGGTGACCGCCTCTCATCAAACGCCAACAAATTATATACAATTCTCGCCGAAAAAAGCACCGAGGTATATTTTATCGCCGATTTAGCCGAACTGATTTCACTGAACCTTCCCCTGAAAAACCATTCATGTGCACTGCTTGTGTCCTCGGCCTCAACTCCGCTTTTTGTGGAAAACGAAATACGAGCTTATCTGGAAGATATCTGACGTCTTCTCACACCGGCCGTTCGGGCAGGCCCCGCGGCACCCTATTTCTTCTTCTCCTGTGTAAGTATCTTACTCAATTGGACAACATGCTTTTTTTCTTCAACGATTATTTTATCCATTTTTTCTTTGCCCAGCCGCTGGGGTACCAGGTCCTTTAAGCCCAGATAATACAGGATTGATTTCTTCTCCAGCTCTATCCCGGTACGGACGATATCCAGAATCGTCTCATCACCCGTCAGCTTGTCGGCAGCCGACTGGCTTCCCTCTCCACCGTGATAATCGGCCATGCTGTTCAGGTAAAGAATGGCCTCATTAAAGGGATCATAGGCCTGTTCGAGTTTTTCGTCCTCTCCAACCTGCTCACGCATCTCGGTAAATATTTTTTTATGCTCATCTTCCATGTCGGCAAGATCCTTCAAAGTGGTTTCAAAATCACCACCCGCGTGTAATTCCGCGGCCCGGCGGTAGAAGGCGGCACCGTTCTCTTCGATTTTAATGGCCATGACAAAAACCTCGTCGATGTTAAAGCGTATACTCATGATCTTCCCCTTTTCTTTTGCATAATTTTATATCAACATAGCCATGAAGGCGCCTCAAGTCAAGCGCTATCTCGCCGCCCAAAGCCCGCTTCGTCGGACTGAAAAAAAAGGCCCTCAACAATTTGAGGGCCCGCGTAATATGGGATATGTACGGATTATTCGGATTTAACATCGATCTTTTTCGGTTCTGCTTCGGGAACCTTGGGCATGTTCAGTGCCAGAACGCCGTTCTTAAAGTTGGCCTTGATCTTTTCCTTGTCCACATTCTTGGGCAGTACAAAGCTTCTGCTGAAAGAAGAGCTTTTCCTTTCACGTACGATATAACCGTTCTTTTCCTCTTTCTTCTCTTCATCCTTCTTGGAGGAAATGGTAAGAAGGTTGCCGTCTACTTTTACATCCAGGTCCTTATCGGTAATGCCCGGAAGATCGGCTTCAAGCACATACGCACCCTTCTCTTCTCTGACGTCTACACGAGGGTAGTTTCCGCCCGTTCCGAAAAAATCTTCGTCAAAAAACCGGTCCAGAAAACCGTCCGTATCCCAACCCAACAGGTTGTTTAATGGTCTGTATTTTATCAAGTTCATTTTGAACCTCCTTCTAAATTATCGTTCTATTAATATTAGTTGCAAAAAGCATGCCAATTCCACGCATTTATTGATAGATATAATTACTTGTATTATAATGAGTTACAAAACAGAATCAGTGGGGCATTATTGCTATGACTCAGATTGTATCATATTGCTACATTGTATCATAATGTCTTTTTAAGTGTTTCTTTTTGATACATTTTTCCTTATTTTCATGTGTAAAGAGCGTTTTTTTGTCCGGATCCGCCGATATGTGCGCATAGATCGGTAGATGTTTAAAATATCCGGTAATGCCGATAGTATGATCCTTCCGTAATTAAATAATATACACACCACAAGAATCAAGCAA
>CAZWKE010000045.1:0-27112 GCA_964634205.1 uncultured Spirochaetaceae bacterium | reverse complement strand
CTTGCAAATGTCCGTTAAACTACTATAATTATAATAACCCTGATAAGTTTAAGGAAATTGCGGTATGCCAAAGTCGAACGGGCTCCCGGAACAAACTAATGATGAACTAAGCCGCGAACTGCTGAAAGTAAATGATATTATCAGCCTTGCCCAGCGCCGGTACTTCAGGTTGAATTACGTGGTCCGTACAACATTGATTACCCTGAAGCGCAGAAACTACAAGGCAATTACCGGCTACACCAGCAATGTTTCCGACAGGGGCTTTTTTCTGCTTACTCCGAATTTTCTACCTGAACATACCAAGGTAAAGATCATCATGCGCCCCTACGCCACCACTCCCCTGCACCTTGAAGGTGAGATAACCTGGATCAATGATTCCTGGGACCCGGAAAATAAGGGCATGGGGGTAATTATTACCTCTTCCGACAGTATTTTTGATATTCTCAATCTCAGTGTGGCCCCGCAAAAATTACGCCGGCGATTCTTAAGGGTTGCCCATAAACTTAAAGTTCGCCTTTTTACGGACCAAACAACACTGACCGGCCATACGAACAACATTTCCTACCAGGGCTTTTTTATCAACTCCTCCAAATGCTTCCCTGAGCTAACCCAGGTAAAGGCCGAAATACAGTTCGGTCCGAAAAACACGGTTACCCTTTTGGGAAATACGGTCTGGACCAGGAATTCAAAAGACAAGCACAACTGCGGTATGGGGGTATGCATTTACCTGGAGATTACCGAACCCATTATGGATATCACTCCCGCCGCCTATAAGAAATCGTTTAAAGCGTATGTTGATTTTATCAATAGCCTGTTGAAAAAAATACCGAAGATGAGTGATCCTGAAGCCCCCGGCATCTGATTTTATCAGTGAGCCATAAAGGGGGAGGAGCACCGGGTTTCATTTTTTATTTAATAATCCGCCCAGATCGTACACCTCAAAGTTCGCGTCCATAAAATTTGAGAACACCAGCCGGCGGTCATCTCCACTCACATCCAATCCCGTCGGTTGGTTCCCCCCTTGTATGGTAAGAAGCAGTTTTCTGCTGTTTGTATCAAAAATCATTATCTTCCCGTTTTTGGGGCTGCGAATGGTATACCCTTTGGGATTGTTCGGCCCCCTGCAGGATACAAAAAGAAACCGGCTGTCCGAGCTTAAATCTATCGTGTTGGGATTATAATAGACCTTGTAGGTATGCAGCAGGGACAGGTCTTCGGTGTCAAGCTCATAGACCACAAAATGGTACATATCGCTGACGAACAATCGTTTCTGGTCACGGCTGAGGGCGATATGGCGCATGGCGGCATTTTTGCGGTAGAATTTGGCCGCGATCTTCCAGGTATCCGTACGGTATTTATAAAAGCCACCGTCTCCGAACGATGCGATATATAGGTACTTTCCGTCCGCGCTGAACTCGACTCCGCGCGGCGTAGAGATGCCCTTGAGAAGACGCGAAAGCTTTCCTGTGGTGTAGTTGATTAACGATACATCGTTACTTACCCAGTTGGAAACCGCCAACAGATCGAGCTGCGGGGAATATGCCATAAACTTACAGAATACCCCGCCTGTTTCAAATGTCCTGTTATACGTGACCGTACCGTCCTCTTTATAGAGATACTCGAACACCTTGTCGGTATTCATCTGGGAGATCAGGTATGCCTTTGACCGCTCTATAAACAATCCTTCCGGAAAACCTTTTAAGCGTGACTGCTTTCCCACCTTGACCTGTGAGGTAATCTCTTTTTTTTGCATATCGAATATCTGGAATCCCTCACCGTCCAGCAGGGCAATAAAGAGAAAGCGGTTGTCCGGGGAGAAATTCAGCTGTTTGGGGGCCGAGCCGCAGGAGAAGATCCCTACCTGGTCTAGGGGAAGCTGTTCCGTTTGCGTTCTGAACAAAAAGGTCCCGCTCTGCCGTACGTCGATTTCCCCATGCTGCAGCGATATGTCCTTTTTTTTGAAAACAAGCGAATGGATACCGTATTTCAGGCTGCCCTCGAACGGTGTATTTCCCCTGTCCTTACTGTCAATAATACAATGGGCATTACCGCCCAGAAGCCTGATCCGGACCGTATAGGCTCTTTTCTCAAGGTCTACCGCGATATTTTTAGTTGAAAACGGATCGGTCAGCTTAATCGACGTCTTATAAGCTTCATACCCGTCCCTGCGGGCCTCAAGGCTGAGGAGGCCGTGATCCACCGAATATTGTTTTCCCATGATGATACGCTCACTATTGACAAAGACAATCGCGTCGACCGGGGTGATCATGATTTTATATGAGTAACTGCAGGACGCAAAGAAAAACAAGCTTATGAAAAAAACAGCACCGAATATAAACCTGATTTTTTTAGGTGGTCTTAGGGGTCTTATTCCGCACATTTCCAATATCCTTCTTTCCTATTCATGCAGGGACATCCTTACAGCCCCCTGAAATCCAGCGTGGCAAAATAATCGTCGATTGTTTCCGCCCGGCGAATGCATTCGACGGTTCCGTCCTCCTTCAGCAGCAGTTCGGCGGAGCGAAGCTTACCGTTATAATTAAATCCCATGGAATGTCCGTGGGCCCCGGCATCGTGAATCACAAGAATATCGCCCCGCTCAATCCGGGGCAGCTTACGGTCAATGGCAAACTTGTCATTGTTCTCGCACAGCGAGCCCACCACGTCATAGACATGATCATGCTGCGCGTTCTCCTTGCCCATCACGGTTATGTGATGATAGGCGCCGTAGAGTGCCGGACGCATCAGGTTTGCCATACTGGCATCCAGTCCGATGTATTGCTTGTAAATATCCTTTTTATGTAATGCCGTGGCCACCAGGTATCCGTACGGCCCGGTGATCATTCTGCCGCATTCCGAAAACACCTTCAACGGAGAGAGACCGCCGGGCACAATAATACGCTCATACTCCTGCCGCACCTCACTCGCCAATACCTCGAGGTCAACCGCCTCATCTTCCGGCCGGTAGGGGATGCCGATACCTCCGCTTAAATTGATAAACTCCATTTTGATCCCGAGCTCTTTATAGAGGTCCACGGCCAGCTTAAAAAGCATCCGGGCTGTCTCAACATAACTTGCCCTGTTCAACTCATTCGAAATAACAAAGGAATGCAGACCGAACCGCCGCGCGCCTTTCTGCGCTACCAGATCAAAACCCTCGAAAATCTGTTCGCGTGTAAAGCCGTATTTTGATTCCACCGGGTCACCGATAATGGGATTCCCCTTGCGCAACGGTCCCGGGTTATAGCGAAAGGATATCACCTCCGGCACTCCGCAATGTTTTTCTAAAAAATCAATATGGCTGATATCATCAAGATTAATTATTGCGCCCAGCTGGGCGGCCTTGATATACTCCCCGACCGGTGTTTCATTGGAGCTGAACATGATATTCTCACCCGTTATACCGGTTTTTTCGGATAAAATAAGCTCAGGCAGCGAGCTGCAGTCGGTGCCGCAGCCCTCCTCTTTTAAAATCTTTAAGATATATGGATTGGGAGTGGCCTTTACCGCAAAGTATTCTTTAAAATCCACCCAGGAAAAAGCCTTTTGGAATCTTTTGATATTTTTACGAATGGCTTTTTCATCGTAAATATGAAACGGCGTCGGATACTTACTGATAATTTCTGAAAGTTTTTCTTTGGTGAAAGGCAACTTCTTTTCACTCATTCGCGCGTCCTTTTTCTCCTCATAGTGTGTCGGTATTCCAGCTTATCCTATAATATTTTCTTTGCCAAGCTTTTTTTATATGTTATATTATGCGGACATGCATGTATTACGTGATTATCCAACTATCCGGGTAGAGTTACCCCGGCGAAAGATATATAAACGTCTCGGCTATAAAAAGAATACTACGGTACTGGGCCATACATCGGAAGTAGAAATAGAAGAGGCAATACAGCGTGCCGCCGATCTCCTAACGCTTCACGGTCGCAGCCTGCGGCTCCCGATAAGCAAAATAGCGGATGGATCACTGGAGCTTGACAACTCACTGATATTTGAAAGCACCCGGCTGGCGCACATGTTTATTCCCTGCCGGGAAGCCCTGCTGATGGCCGCAGGCGCCGGTGCGGAAATTATGGCTGAAATAAAGGAACTGGGCCGTCAAAACAGGCAGGATCTGGCGGTGATTTTTGACGCGGTAGCCGGGGAGCTTGTTGACCACGCCTTAAACTGGATTATGGAACTGCAGCGCAAGGAACTGCTGCGGGAGGGGAAAAGCCTGCTTTCCCGGAGATATTCGGCGGGATACGGTGACTTCCAATTGGAAAACCAGATATACTTTTATAATTTACTGCAACTTGATAATATGGGCGTACGTTTGACGGACAGCTATATGCTGCTGCCGGAAAAAACCGTCACCGCCGTTACCGGTATTACGGAGATCAGCCTGGACGAAGGAGAAGAGGCATGAAAAGCAATCCGCTTTCCGCGTTAAAAGACAACATACTCATTTTAGACGGGGCCACCGGCACCCAATTGCAAAAAAAGGGCATGCCCGCCGGAGTGTGCCCGGAAAAATGGTGTATCGCCAATCCGGCCGCGCTGATGGAGGTGCACCGCTTTTATCGTGACAGCGGGGCGGGGATTGTCTACACCGCCACCCTCGGTTCCAACCGTTACAAACTGAGAGAATACGGGGAACGGGATGTTACCGGGATCAACAGGCAGCTTGCCGCTTTGGCGCGGCAGGCCGTGGCGGGGACGGCGTTGGTTGCCGGTGACATCGGTCCCACCGGCCTTTTTGTAGAACCCTTCGGCGACCTGTCCTTTGAGGACGCGATAGACTGTTATAAAGAGCAGGTCAAAGGCCTGCTGGAAGGCGGGGTGGACCTGTTCGTTATCGAAACCATGTTCGACATCCAGGAGGCACGCGCGGCCCTGCTTGCGGTCAAGGAGCTCTGCGACCTGTTTACCGTTGTCACCATGACCTATGACAAGAGCGGGGTAACTTTGAACGGCACCGAGCCGCCGGCCGCGCTTGTTACCCTGCAAAGCCTCGGGGCCCATGCCGTGGGGTGTAACTGTTCCACCGGCCCGGCCGAAATGGTGCCGCTAATCAAGGCACTCAAACCCTATGCCCGTGTTCCGCTGGCGGCTAAGCCGAATGCGGGAATGCCGGTGTTACAGAACGGCAAAACGGTTTTCCGCATGGGTGCGGATGAGTTTGCCTCATACGGCAGGGAGCTTGCCCTGGCCGGTGCCAACCTGATCGGCGGCTGCTGCGGGACCACCCCGGAGCACATTACGGCACTTTCCGGCGTCCTCCGCGATATTCCCCCGAAACCGGTGAACGGACGGAATATTTCCGCCCTCAGCTCTTCGCAGCGGGCCCTGTTTATTGCCCCTGACGACGGGCTGCATATCATCGGAGAGCGTATCAATCCCACGGGCAAGAAAAAACTGCAGCAGGAGTTGGCCGCGGGAAGTTTCGGACTGGTGCAGCGCATGGCCCGTGAACAGGCCAGGGACGGGGCCTCACTGCTTGACATAAACGCGGGTATGCCCGGAATCGATGAGTCATCCGTTTTACGGCAGATAATAAAGCTCGTTTCCATAAAGAGCCCGCTGCCGCTGGTGATAGACTCGTCCCAACCGGAGAGTATCGCGGCGGCCCTGCGGCTTTACCCGGGACGTGCCCTAATCAACTCCCTCTCCGGTGAGAAAAGGAAACTGGAACAGCTCCTGCCCATTATCCGCCGCTACGGGGCCATGTCCATTGTCCTCCCGGTAACGGACAACGCGATTCCCAAAACAGCGGAGGAACGCATTGCCCTGATTCGTGACATCGTTGACCGCGCCCTTGCGGCTGGATTGACAAAGCAGGACCTGGTTATCGACGGGCTGGTCATGACCATTTCCTCACAACCGCAGGCCGCCATTGAGACCTTAAAAACAATCAGCTGGTGCCGGCGGGAGTTGGGGTGTCATACGGTCATCGGTCTTTCCAATGTGTCCTTCGGTATGCCGCACCGTGCCCTGATTAACAGCGCGTTCTTACACCAGGCCGCAGCCGCGGGCCTGAGTTTTGCCATTGCCAATCCATCCGAACAGACCATCGCGCACGGCAGGCTTACCAGCAACCTTTTGGCCGGAAAGGACAGGGACGCCGCCGCCTTCATAAATTATTTTGCCGATCGGGAAGAAGCCGGTCCGGGGGTTGGGGCGTCGGACCGCTCTGCGCCGGAGACGGTTACGGAAGCGGTGAGGCGGACCATTCTCCAGGGCGGCCGTGATGAGATTACGGGGCTTATAGACAATGCGCTGGAACAAAAGATAAGCGCCGAAACCCTGGTCAACGAGTTTATGATCCCGGCCATCTCGGAAGTAGGGGACCTGTTTGAGCAAAAGAAGTACTTCCTGCCCCAGCTTATGGCCGGCGCGGAAACCATGAAGCTCGGGTTCGCCAGGTTGGAGCCACTGCTCAAGAAAGAGGGCGAACATCACCGGGGGACCGTACTGCTGGCCACCGTGGAGGGTGACATTCATGATATCGGGAAGAATATCGTCTCGCTGATGCTGGGAAATTACGGCTTTCGTGTCATAGACCTGGGCAAGGACGTAAAGGCCGGCACAATAGTGGAACAGGCAAAGATTTATAATCCGGACGTCATCGGGCTATCCGCCCTCATGACCACCACCATGGTCAAGATGAAGGAGATCATCGCACTGGCAAAAGAGCATAATATCGGCTGTCCCTTTCTGCTGGGCGGTGCGGTGGTAAGTGAAAAATACGCCGTTTCTTTAAAGGCGCATTATGCCAAAGACGGGGTGGGAGCGGTGCGCAAGGTGACCGCCCTGGTAAAACAGCACTAGGCCGCCGAGCCACGCGGCAAAGGCCCGGTCGGGCCGCCCCGGCCGGTGGTAAAAAAAGACTTGACTACGGACCTAATGTTTTCTATGATGCTCGTAGTATTTATTAAACGGAGGAGTGTATGGAAAAAATAGATTTCTTAGTAAAGGGCATGCCCGTTCCCATTCTGAATATGTTTCGCGGTTTCTGTACCCTGGAAGGTAAATCCGAAAGCGAAGGCATTATCGATGTAATGATCGAATACATCGACAAGAATACCGGCGGCAGTAACGCCAATTTAAAACAAATCGTAGATGAATACCGGTCGGGTAAAAAAAAGAAATAGCAGATACCCTGTTATCTAAAATCGCTATTAATTACCCGAAATGAACTATTTACATTATAAGTTTAAGGCCGATCCGAATAACGACGTAAAAGTTACCCTTAATCAAAAAGCCAATGTATTTCTGCTGGATACGGCCGGCTATTATAAATACCGCCTGGGAAAATCATACCGGCCGACCGCAGAATATACCGATGTAACCTCTTTACATGTAAAGGTACCGCATAAAAGTACCTGGCATATCCTGATTGAGCATGGTGATTATTTTAAGGGTACCATAAAAGCTACGGTTGACGTATTCTAAGCCGGCAACTCAGCGCCCAAAGACCTTGCGCAGCAGTTCGGTCACCCGGGCCGCGGGGTCCTTGCGGATCTTCTTTTCTTCCTTGGCTATCATTACGAACAACCCGTCCAATGCCTTGTTGGTAACATAATCATCAAGATTAAAGCTTACCCGCTTTGTATACGGCAGGTTGTTGTACGCGTCGAGAATCAGTTTAAAGACGGCGGTAACACCGACATCATCCATAACCTTCTTTACCACCGGCTTGAAAACATTGTAAAGCCGGGTCCTGGTGTGTCTTTCAAAATATCTGGTGGCCGCGTCATCCTTACCGTGCAAAATATCGAGCGCGTCGCTGATGGTCATCTCCTTGATTGCGTCTACAAAAATATTGATTGCTTTGGGAGCCGCTTTTTCCGCCGCGCGGTTCATGGTAAGGATAAATTTATCAACCTGTGATCCCAATCCGATATCACGAACGGTTTTCGCCACCTTTTGCAATTCTTTGGGTAACAGTATTTTGATAGCAAGATTCTTGAAGTATCCATTCTGTTTCGAAACAATTTTAACACCGTTTTTGGTGCCGATTTCCAATGCTTCCTTTAAACCGGCGATCACGGTCTTTTCATCCAAACCGCCCCGGGTCGGGGTCTTTATAATTTTTGAAAGACCTTTACAGCCAAAGGTGAACAATAAACAGGCAACAGTACCCAATACGATAAGTTTTTTCATATGAACCTCCTTTATTTTCATTAGCCCCAGTATACATTAATTGGAAATAAATTAACATTAATTTTTTTTTATATTTTTATGGTATCAGCACCTTGGCGCCGCGGCCCGAACCGGCATGGAGCTCATGTAAAGCCCGGTTTGCCTGTTCTAACGGGTAGGCGCTCACCACGGGTTTTATTCCGGCCTTCTCCGCTGATTTTAAAAACTCGGCAATATCGGTTCGCGTCACATTGGCCACCGACTTTATCTCTTTTTCCATCCAGAGATGGGTATGATACTTCAGCTCCAACAGGGCTTGCTTGTCCGTGTCGGTTTTTCGAATGGCATTGATAACCAGCCGGCCGCCGGGCTTCAGGCGGGACAGTGCCGTCACCACCGGTTTCCAGACCGGGGTGGTGTCGATGATCGCGTCGCATAAGCCGGGGGCCTCCTCATCCGTGCCGCCCGCCCACACCGCGCCGAGTTCACGCGCCAGTTCGCGTTGTTCGCTGCTGCGGGCAAATACAAATACGTCGACATCGGGATAACATGAGCGCACAAGCTGTAACACCAGATGTCCCGAAGCTCCGAATCCCGTCAGCCCCAGGCAGGAGTCTTTTCCTATATTTGTCAGATTCAATGAACGGTATCCCACACCCCCGGCGCACAACAGAGGAGCCGCCTGGGTGTCGTCCAGATAGCCGGGGATGGGATACGCGGACCGCTCGGGCACCACCATAAACTCGGCATACCCTCCGTTTGCGTCCCGGCCCGTGGCCCGAAACTTCCGGCACAGATTCTCCCGTCCGCTGCGGCAGAACTCACATGCCCCGCAGGCTGAATAGATCCAACCGACACCCACCCGGTCTCCCACTGCATAACGGATACTTTTCGGTCCGTTTTTTTCAACCGTACCGACAATTTCATGTCCCGGGATTACGGGGAAGAACGGCGGCGGGGTCCTGCCCTCGATCTCATCCAGTTCGGTATGACAGACACCGCAGGCACCAATTTTCAACAGAAGCTGCCCTTGCCCGGGTTCGGGGCGCGGTACGTCGGTGTAAACAAGAGGTGCGGCCGTCCGCCCGAGATCACTGATGCTCTGTAATACCATCGCTTTCATGATATTTTTTCCTTACTTGTTTTTTTATTCACCGTACATATACTAATATGTGGAGGAGAAAAAATGAAGTGTGCATGTATAATATTTTTAACCTGCTTTTTGGTTCCTGCGGCCTTTGCCCAGGAAGAACCCCGCTTACAGATCGGTGTGGGACTGGAATGTGAATTCCAAACCGGGGCCTACGATTCCGACGGTACAATTTATGAGGCATCCACGGTGTGGAATACCTATGATATTCCCCTGACTGTCTATTATGAAATAATCACCGGGCTGCAGTTGGGTCTGAAGGCCGGATTCAAACTGGAAACCGAGAACACCGACATTCCCTACGGCCTGGACCAGGCGGCGCTGAGTATACAATACACCTTTGATTTCGGTCTGGGGGCCTATGTGGACATGTACCTGCCCTTTGGGTCCGAGGACGTTGTCGGGTCAGTTCCCGAATTATATTTTAACTTTGCCCTGTTTTATTACAAGGAGTTCGATAACTTTTTTATTTCTTCAGAAGCCGTTTACACCCTCACCTTTGCCGGGGATGACGATACCAAAAATGATATTTTCAAAATTACGCTGCAGCCGGGATACATATTGAATGATTTATTTTCTGTGACCCTGGGAATGGAGTTTGACTATGCATTTGATCTTGTGGTCGGCGGGAAGACACAGGATGATACCTCCACCTATGTTATGATACTCAGTCCGGGCGTCAACTATAATGTGCTGGATTTTCTTACAGTATCCCTGGCGGTGCCTGTTTCCCTCTTCGGCGCCGGTTCGGCAGCTGAAGAACCGGGCGGAAGACCGTTAGTGGAACAGAAAAGCTACTGGGGAATAACCGTCACCGCAAATATCTCTCTTCTGTAGGGGAGCTTACTTTTTCTGGATCATATTTAGAATGGTGGTACTGCTTGTACCCAGCTCCTGCATCTTATCGGAAATGGTCTCGAATGAACTTAAAATATCCTTTACCCCCTGCTGCTGGCTTTGAAAGGTCTCTATGCTTTGCTGACCGAAGTGAGAGGTGTCCTGGGCGTATTTTACAATCTCTTTTAAGGTAAAGGAAATCTCATTCGAGTGTTTCCGCGTTGTTTCCGAAAGCTTTTTGATCTCCTTGGCGATTACCGAAAATCCCACACCGTACTTTCCCACGTGTGCCGCTTCTATAGAGGTATTCAACGCCAACAGGTTTACCCTGTCCGCGATATCTTCGATGATTTTAATGATATCAAGCAGTTTACTGATGTTCGAGGCAATGCGCTCGATATTCTTATTGGTCTCACTGAGGCTCTCCCAGCTTTGTTTTGTTTGTTCGGCCAGGTCGTTTACCACCTGCATCTTGTCCGTGGCGATGCCGGAGATCGCCTTGATTGATTCCATCATGGGAAGGGTCAGGTTTTCAATATCCCGGCTGTGCTTTTCAATGACCTGGCGTACCTGGACATTCCTTTCCACCAGCAGAGCACCTTCTATTGAAGTACAGAGCTGTGAATAAATGGTTTCATAGACAAACCCGTATTCCGGTGCCAGTTCCATGATAAACAACCCAAGCTGCTCTTCTTTGAAATAAAGCGGGTACACCACGTAATTTACCTGGTTGTGTTCGCTTAAGAACTCGGTATCCACGATTTCACTGGCCGGCATGACGAGTCCGTCTTCGGGAAGCGGCACCATGTTTCCGTCCCGGTAGCGGCAAATAATCGACACATTTTCCAGCGGATGAAAGGTGTCCTTATACAACCCGAAAAGAAAGTTTTCTATATTCAGGGTGGGCATTACCTTGGCGATAGTGCCGGACAGCTCGTTGATATCGAATGATACGCCCAGCATGGTCCCGATCACGCTTATCTGGTGGGACAAGCTCTCCGCCTGGCTGCGTTTTTTGGCCTCCATCCGGTGGACGATTTCCATCAACAGGTTCTGGGCCTTATAAATTATGTTTTCCGCCGACACCTGCCTGGACTTACTGAAAGACCTCCCCACCTCATGAAAGGTAGCCAGGCATTTATTGATAATCACCAGATCTTCTGTTTTACTCAAGTGATGGTTGACAAACTCTTCCCACTCCTCCAGGAAAACATTCTTCTGCTTTTCCTGCAGCTCATCCAGGAATGACAGAAAAAGCCGTTTTATCACCACCGTATCACTCTCATCCACACAGTATTGGGCAATGGTTTTCGATACCGATTCCAGCCAGTCCCGCCGGCTGTTTTCTTCCAACACCTCTACGGATTCATTTTCCTGCTGCGCTGCCCCGGCACAACCGCACGATTTGCGGACGACCAGTTCCGTATCGATAAAGGTTATCTGCTGCTCCGGCCGGTTCCCATCGATTATCCGGCTGAGTATCTCCACCGCTCTTTCCACCTGCAGCTGCACCGGCTGCCTGATGGTGGTAAGCGTGGGTGTAACGATATTTGCCTCTACCACATCATCAAATCCGACGACCGCCACCCGGGAAGGTACCGAAATACCGCGCAGTTCCAGTTCCTTCAGGGCACCGATGGCCATATTATCGTTTGCGCCCACCACGGCGCGAAAGCTTACTTTTCTCTCATCAAGCCAGACCCGGACTGCCTCGTGTCCGGACGGTTCATTGAATGTCCCGACAAAATATAATTTCTCATTGAATGGAATATCATGCCTGGCAAGGACCTTTTTATAGGTCTGCAGGCGATGGACCGCGTCCGCGCTGGCCTCCGGCCCGCCGATGAACGCCAGCTCCCGGTAGTTATGTTCCACAATCAGGTGTTCCACCAAATTTTCGAAACCGGTTTCGTTATCGATCATGACACTGGGAACACCGGAAATTTCCGCGGCCACACAGATCACCGGGATGGGATCATAATGTTTTACGAACGCCTCAAAGCGTTCATGCGAGATATAGTTGCCGACCGTACCGCCGGCAAGGATGATTCCGTCTATGTTCTGTTGTTTGATTATCTCATAGACGATGTTGCGGTTGTATTCGTATTTATTATCCGGCCTGACTTCGATGGAGCCCCCGGGAAAAACCATAAGGTTGTGGCCCATTTTCTTTACCGCCTTGACCACACCGTGCCAGATGTCTTCCTGATAACTACCCACTCCGGAGAGCATATCGATAATCAGCGCAAAGGTCTTCTTTTCTCTTGCCATATCCCACCCTGAAATCAAAAATTATTACTTCAAGTAACATTGTAACTTTTTTTTCTGTATTATCCACTGAAATTTTTCTCATCGACATTTGATTTATGCGGTATCATCGGAGGTCTAAAAATTGAAATCCTTGTCAGTCAATCGGATAAATCAGTTTTTTATCCTCTGTATTAAAATAATAACAAGATTCCGCCTTAAAAGCAAATTCCATTTCCTGGCCGCGTTTTACGGGCAGGGAGGCGGGCCCAACCGCTTTAAACTCCGTTTCCCGCCCTTTTACGTGCAATGTCTGGATACGCATGGCAAAATCCGGCTCTATCACCATCACGGTCCCCTTAATCCGGATCAGATTCGACGATTGACCGGTATCTGCGGGAGATATTTCCGCCGGACGTATTCCCAGGCCCAGCTTCTGTCCGTCTTTCCGGTTTTTTTTGATGGGAATCGGCAGCGGTACGGCAAACTCAGCGGATATTTCCAGTCTGCCGTTTTTTATAATCCCGTTCCGGAATATATTCATGGGCGGACTGCCGATAAAATCGGCCACAAACATATTGGCCGGTCTGTTTAATAACTCACCGTAGGTCGCCACCTGCTCAATTTTCCCCTTATGCATCACCGCGATTTTATCGGCCAGGGCGGCGGCCTCCGTCTGGTCATGGGTTACATACACCGCGGTAATCCCGAACTTTGTCAGCAGGCGCTTTATCTCCGTCCTGGTTTTCACCCGCAGCTTGGCATCCAGATTGGAAAGCGGTTCATCAAACAGGAACACGCGCGGCCTGCGCACGATCGCCCGCGCGATAGCCACCCGCTGCTGCTCACCCCCGGAGAGTGTACCGGGTTTACGCTTCAAGAGCTCTTTAAAACCGATCCCCATGATCTCCGAGGTCACGCGGATCCGTTCCTCGGCTTCACTGTCGGCGGTCTGGTGCATTTTAAAAAAGAATCCCAGGTTGTCCCTGCTTTTGAAATGGGGATAGAGGGCATAATTCTGGAACACCATGCCGATGTACCGATCTCCCGGGTCCACCGGACCGACATCCTCCTCATCATAATATACACGGCCGCCGTATTCCTGCAGCCCGGCGATCACCCGCAGTAGCGTACTTTTCCCGCATCCGGAAGGCCCCACCACAACGAAAGTTTTCCCGTCAGGGACGGTCAGGTTCAGGTCATCAAGCACCCGGGCGGGTTTACCCGGTTCGGCATCCGCAACCTCCTCCTGCAGGTGAGTATCAAGTTCGATATTTTTTGCCGCCCGAAAAATCGCTTTCAGGGGCAGTTTTCCGAACGATGTCTGTAAATAATCACGGTTCAAAAAACCTGTGGTGATATTTTCCAGTCTGACGGCAGCCATAAGGGTGTTTCCTCCGTGTTAAATAAGTATACCATACTTTTTAAAGATTTGTATATTGACTATCAAAAGGGTTTTGATTAGCGTATGAACTATATGTACAGGACTACCGCTTCCAATGAACGCTATATGTTTTTTTTCGGGAACCGTTACCCGATCTGTTTCTCATTTATGGTCAGGATAAACGGCAGGCTTACCGCAGAATTACTGCGGCAGGCCCTCGGGGCCCTGGCCTCCCGGCATGCCCTGCTTTCGGCAAGGGTTGTGTTTAACGAAAAAAATGAGCAGTTTATCACCAATCAGGATGTGGGAGAGTTCGAAATACGCGATTTTTCCTCAGACAACCGTTCCTGGGAAGAGATCGCCCTTGAGCTGCTTACCTATCCTTTCAACATTAAGACCGGCCCGTTTGTCCGCTTCGGACTGCGTCACATCGATAAAAAGACCGAGCTCTTTATTATTTTTCATCATGCAATTGCCGACGGCGGCTCGGGAGTTATTTTATTACGCGATCTATTTTCAATTCTTGGGGGCAGCCCACCCATTCAGCCGGTTTCCGGTGAGGGGCTTTTTCTCTTTGACGCGCTTAAGCCCGAAGTACAGGCCGAGCTTTCAAAGCGGGAAAAACCGTCGTGGGCCACCGAAAAACCCGAAGTAAAGGGACCCGCCACCGTGGTACCCTTTTCACGGCCGCCTTTCAAAATCCACTCCCGGGAAATAGGCCGGGCTGAAACGGCGAAACTTCTTGCCTGCGCCAAGGCCATGGGAGCAACCGTGCACTGTGTGCTGGGTGCGATTTTTCTCCGATCTTATGCCGATATTTTCGGGGAAAAAACCGGTTACACCCGTACCTTACAATCTCCCGTTGACTGCCGAAAATACGTCAAGGAAGAATACCGCAACACCGTCGGCTCCTTTATCAGCATCATAAAGACACCCATCGACTGTTCTCCCGGCCGGTCATTGGAGCAGATAGCGCGGGAGATCAGCGCCAAACTCGCACAGTCCACCGCCGATTATAAGGATGTTGAGGGTTTTTATTTCTTTAAGGGGTTTTTTGACGGCGAGCCCGATCCCGAAGCCGTGATGTGTGAGTTTACCCCCGACCCTCCGGACTATGATTTTTCCCTCTCCAACATGGGCAGAATCGATCTGGCACCGCGTTACGGGGAATGGGAGATTGAGAGTGTCTTCGGTCCCACTTTTACCGCCGTTCATGGTGAGCAGGTCATCGGCCTGAATACGCATAACGGGGTCATCCGCTTTACCTACATCTATGACACCGCTGTGTTTCCGGAAAAAACCGGGAGTACCATCTGGGAATCGGGATTCCGGCGACTGCATGAACTTTTAGCCGAAGTATAGTCCCGGCTTTACCCCGGCGTCCGCAGTCTTTCCCCCCGACCCTGCCGGGCGGTGAAAATCCTACAACAGCGACGTACTGAAATAACGTTCGGCCCGGTCGGGCAGCACGGTGACAAAGTTTCCTTTATATTTGCTTGCTCCCTGCCGTGCCGCCCACATATTGGCACCGGAAGATATTCCCACCAGAAGACCGTAATCGCGGCCCAACTGCCGCGTTGTTTCTATGGCATCCTCATCTGTTACTTCCACAACCTCGTCTATCATATTCACATCCAAAATATCCGGCACAAACCCGTCGCCTATCCCCTGTATCTGGTGCAGTCCCGGTTCATGACCTAAAATCGCGGAAACGTTTTTCGGTTCCACGGCAATAAGTTTTACCCCGGGTTTATGTTCCTTAAGGTATTTTCCTACACCCTGCAGGGTCCCTCCGCTGCCCACACCGGCTACAAAAAAATCAATATTCCCCGTCATCTGCCGCCACAGCTCATGCGCCGTTTCTTCGTAATGGACACGTACATTATCCGGATTTTTAAACTGGTTTGGAATATATACCCGTTTGTCCTCATCCGCCATGGCGAGTGCCCTGTTTACCGCCCCGGCAATTCCCTCATCGGCCGGTGTAAGAATCAGCTCCGCCCCCAGTGCTTTAATGAGTTTTTTACGTTCCGCGCTCATGTTTTCCGGCATCACAATCCTTACTTTATACCCTTTCAACCTGCCCACAAGAGCAATTCCGATCCCCGTATTTCCGGATGTTGGCTCCACAATTACGGAGTCCACTCTCAGAATGCCGTCACGTTCGGCGCCCTCAAGCATTGCCAGGGCTACCCGATCCTTTATACTTCCTCCCGGATTTAAAAACTCAGCCTTGGCATACACGTTCTCACTCTTTAATTTTATCATTGGAGTATTGCCGATCAGATCCAAAATATTATCCGTAAGCATATCTTCATTCTCCTTTTTAACAACAGAATACTTAGCGGAAATAAAATGCAAAAGAATTTATATTTCTTTCTTTATTGTATTACAAATCTGCTCCAAGGACTCTGTAACTATAATAAGATCATCATTTTTAATGTTTACACAACTCTCCTCATTGGTTTGTCCGGCAAGAGGAGTAATTATGCTTAACACCTTATTCCCTTTTTCTGTTACATATATTGTATATATCCTTCGGTCATGCTTGTCTTTTTCGCGTTTAATATAATTATTTTTTTCTAATAAATCCAATATTCTGGTGACATTCGTTTTATCTTTCAAACCCTTTTTTGCAATCTCGGTCTGGGTAATACCCGGCTGTTGAGCGACAATGGTCAGCACCACCCACTGTTCGATGGTAACATTGAGATTTTTTTCTTTAATTTTCTTATTAAAATAGGCCCGCAAATACCAGTTGGTTTTACTAATAAGTGAGCCTATGGATTTCCGAAGATCAGTATTTTCCATAGGCCCATCTTATTTTTTTTTAAGGAAAATTTAAAGGTTGAACGGAAAAAAAAGTAATAACAACTTATCTCCTTATTCGTTCCAGTTTCATAGTTACGGTATTAATTGGATCAGGACATGAAAGCATAATTATATCTCCCTGCCACCACGGAAGATTACCGCCAAACTGGAATGACTGAAGATTGGCAAATATAGTATTATAAAAAAACCCACATAACCCACCTGAATCATGACAGCACACGCTCATCTTTTCTCCTTCCTTGTGGCCGGCTGAACAGTGTCCTTGCGTTTTAATAATAATCGCCCGGATTTCAAATCCGATCTTTGGATTTATTGCCATTGTTTTGCCTCCTTGTTTTTAGTTGTTATATCTATATTAGTTATATCTACTTAAAATGTCAAGATGATTCTTCATATATTTTGCCTCGCGCAACGAAGCTTGTTGGTATAAACTGAAACGGATTTATGTATAGTCCGAAATAATCCGGTCAATTATCGAATTTACTTTTTCATCCACAACCTGCCGTTCGGGATTCTCGTTGTACCAGGACACAATCTCTTTTACCCCCTGATCAAAGCTGATTTTCGCCCCAAACTCAGGTACAAGCATCTTTATCTTTGTATTGTCAAAGATCACCGAATGCGCCTTGTCCCCCAGGAGACTCGCTCCCATCCTTTCGTCATAGCGGGCGATAACCTCAGAGGGAATATGCACCGGGTTGAGCTTTACCCCGCACTCCCGCGCCAGCAGTTCATAGATGGTGTTCCACGGCAGTAGTTCATCCGAGGTTATATGATAGGCCTGACCCAGTGCCTCCTTTTTCCCCAAGAGACCATTGAAGCCCACGGCAAAGTCTGCGTGATGGGTAAGCACCCACAGTGAGGTGCCGTCTCCGTGCACAATGGTCTTTTTGCCCTTTTTTATCCGGTCAAGCACGGTGTAGCCCCAGTCCGTGGGGAGCAGGGTCTTGTCGTAGGTGTGTGAAGGCCGTACTATCGTCACCGGGAACCCATTCTCTCGGAACTCCTGTAAAAGATATTCCTCACAGGCCTTTTTATCACGGGAATACTGCCAATAGGGATTGTCCAGGGGGGTTTCCTCGGTGATGGGGAGTCTGTCCACCGGTTTTCTGTAGGCCGAGGCGGAGCTGATGAAAATATACTGCTTTGTTTTACCGTTAAAAAGTGCAACATCGTTTTTCACATGCTCCGGCACGAAACTTATCCAGTTTACCACCGCGTCGAACGAATAGCCTGCCAGGGCCTCCCGTGCCTGTTCAGGATTACGAATATCACCGTTTATGGTGCGGACACCGGGAATCTTCCGGTGACTCATGCCCCTGTTAAAATGATACAGCTCAATACCCTGGTCCAGCGCCAGCCGTGAACAGGCGGAGCTGATAATCCCCGTACCTCCGATAAACAAGACTTTCATACTGATCTCCTTTCTATGATTTCAGTTTAATTGCTTTGATTACCTGCGTATAGTTTTTTAAGGCGTTTTTACCTTCTCTGTTGAGTCCGTACATGCCGCGTTTGATTTTATCAAACCAGCCGTAGACATTGGCGGAGAGAATGCTTTGGGTTTTGATACCTGTTCCCAGACTCCGCAGCGCCGCCGGAGACTGCGGTCCCTTTTGCCGTAAAATCAGCGCGATCCTGATCGCCTCCTGCTTATAGGCGGTAATCAGCTCCCGTTTTACCGGGCTGCCCCCCGGGGTGAACTCACCGTAGCGCCCCTGTATCTCCTTTATGATGGCGAACTTTTTTTTATGCTGCCGGGCATGCTCATACCTGGAGGGGTGGAATATCACCTCTACCCGTGTTTTGGTTTTCATGAAATTAACGATAATAAGCCCTACTTCCAAACGTTTTAAGACCGCTTTCACCTTTGCAAATGACGGCAGGTGGTTTCTTCCCCTGGGCAGCGGTACGGCCACATACACGGTTTCGGTTATTTTCTTTCTCTGGACGGCCTGTGCCAGAAGAGAGACCGTTATCCGTGTTTTCAGTTCGATTATAATCAGCTCATCGTTTTTTCGGGCCACGATATCGCAGTGGTTTACCTCGGGATGTACGCTGTACCCCTGGTTCTCCAGGTAACATTGCAGCGGTTTGTAAAGATCGGTTTCCTTCAGTTTTAGGCGGGACGGATTCAGCATTTTTACTTTGGCTTGAGTTGGGCCGGCCGTTTCAATCATTAGCGTTCATCTTAGCATCCGCTTTTCGTAATTTCAAGTAAATTGATACTGACGCGCACACGGATTTTTAGCGGTTTTTTCTTGACACAAAACATTATTTTAATTATTATGCAACCGGTTGCAATACAATGAACGAAAAAGCAGTGAAAACCATTGAAGACATCGCCAGACTGGCGGGGGTATGCAAATCCACGGTATCCCGTGCCTTAAACGACAGTCCCTTGATAAACGAGCAAACCAAGGACCGGATTCGCGGTATTGCCCGGGAACACAATTTTCGCCTTAATATGCCGGCCCAGCGCCTGAGTACAAAGCGCAGCAACACGATCGCCTATGTCACCCACGCGCACTGCAGGCTTTTTTCCGTGGCGGATCTGTTCACATTGGAGATCATGAGCGGTCTGACGACGGAGCTGCACCGGAACGGGTACGACCTGCTGCTGGTAACCGTCGATCCCAATGATACCACATGGGCTTCGCAGCACATTGATTCGGGCAAGGCCGACGGATTTATCCTAATGACCTCGTCCTGCAAGCAGGATCACATCAAAAAACTTGCGGAAATGGAAGCACCGTTCATCGTTTGGGGGGTACCCGACCCGAAATACAATTACTGCACGGTCACCGGCGACAATATCAAGGGTGGACGGCTGGCCGCACAGCATCTTATTAAACGCGGCAGGAAGCGGATCGCCTTTCTGGGCGGCCCGCAGACGGAACCTGAGGTACGCCTTCGCTACCGGGGGTACGCGGACGCCTTACATACCGCGGGGATTAGACCCGATCCCGCATTGGCCGAATACGGCATGTTTTCCGGAGAGGCGGGTGCCGCGGGGATGGAGAAGCTGCTGCAGCGTGTACCCGACCTGGACGCGGTGTTTATCAACAGCGACATAATGGCCATTACGGCCCTGAAAGTACTGCACCAGGCAGGAAAACGGGTGCCGGAAGACGTTGCGGTTGTCAGTTATGACAATCTCTCCATAGCCGAACAGTCCACACCGCCGCTGACCTCCATCAGTCAGAATGTGTATTTGGCCGGCAGGCTGCTGGCGCAAAACCTGCTGCAGTACCTGCAGAACGGTGTGGTAACACACGTAACCGTACCGGTTGAGCTGGTGAAACGGCAGTCGGCCTGAATTTTGTTTAAAATCGAATTGCAACCGGTTGCATGAAAAGGAGGAGAAAAATGAAGCTTTTGGAGATACGGGGGCCGCATACCTTCGGTAAATGGAAGGTCACCCAGATCGTTGAATTTGAAGGAGAGGCTTTCCCTCATTCATTCCTGTTTCCCGACCTCTCCGCGGATGAAATACGTGCCGCTTCACCTGCGGGTGAGCAGGCACGCATCACGGAAAGCGGAATGATCATTACCAGTACACAGCTGTTTGTACTACAGGGTGATGATCATGTGGTACTGATAGAACAGGGGACAGGCAATGGAAAGACCCGCCCGAACGAACCCTACTGGGATCACCAGAACCTTCCTTACCGGGAAACCCTCGCCGCTCTTGGGATCGGACCGGAAGATGTGGATTATGTGTTTTTTTCACATCTGCACCCGGACCATGTCGGTTTGGCGACTACTTGGAACAATGATCGTTGGGAACCGACCTTTCCCCGGGCGGCGTATGTACTCAGTAAACGTGAATGGGATTACTGGAACGGGATTAACCCGGAGGACCCGCAAAGCCTTCCCTTCATTGACGACAGCGTACGTCCCCTGGTAAACGCGGGTTGTATCCGCTACGCACGGGACGGTGAGCGTGTTGCGGGGATCAGGATCCATGAAGTACCGGGACACACCCCCGGATTTCTGCTGTTCGAAGCCGTAGGCTGCGGGCTGTGGTTTATCGGAGATCTGCTGCACCATCCGTCGCAGGCCGTACATCCCGAGTGGGTTTCCGGGTCTTTTGATGTGGACCCGACAAAAAATCAGACGCAACGGCGTCGCTATTTCAAGATTTTTGCCGACACCGGAGCAACACTCCTGGGCGCGCACATGGGCAACCTGTTTCGGATAACGGAGACACAGCCGGGATGCTATGCCGTTCAGTATGAAGCAAAACCATAAGTTCAGGAAAAGGAGGAAACCATGAAAAAACTCAACGTCGCGATAAAGGAGGAACAGAATGCAAAAAGACTTAATTGCCGAACAAATCGACTGGCTGGACGGGATCGTCACCAATCCCAGAAATCCAGGGCTTTTCACCGATGAAAAACACGCGGTTATCCGGAGGGAACTGGCGGAGCGCTGGCCGCGGGAAAACCGCCTTGCACTGCTGAAGGACATCCGCGCAAAATACGGTGAGGAGCCGATGCTCACGGTGATCGATAAGATCATATGGGAAAACTGCGAACTGGACTGGAAACAGGTCGGCAAAGAAAAGGGAAATTCCTTGAAAAACTTCATACAAATACTTTGGGAACCCCTGAAAGCCGAAGGGTTTGAGTATTCAATTGAAAAGCAGGGCAACCAAACCCTGTTTAAGGTAACCAAATGCCCCTTGTACGACCTGGCCAAAAAACTGGGCGCCCAAAATTGGATGTATCATCTTGTCTGCCTGACGGATGAGCCGACGATAACCGGCTTTAACAACAAGATAAAATTCGAACGTTCCCATACCCTGATGCAGGGACATGATTACTGTGATCATTGCTACACGGATCTTTCATAACCGAATGATATTCATTTCGGTTTTGTAGGTCATTGTAATGGTATCATGCTGCGCGTATTGCTTAAACAACCCGCGCAGCTTTTTCATCATAATGGTATACTGCGATGTTCCGGGCAGCGGACAGTACGAAGTTGATTCCAGCCTACCCTTTACCCCCATATGATGTAATGCTCGTATATTCATGGCTCCAATATTTGACGCAGGTATGCCGTATCTGTCAGTACCTCGTCCCTTTTCAATATTTCCGCAAACCCGCCATCCCGTTTTACATGTTCCAGGTTCTTGCGCAGGGCGTTCAATGTTGAAAAGATCAACAGGCTCGGCAGACTGACGCGCGCAATGCCGAGTTCCCGACAGTCATTGATATCAAACTCCTGCATATTATACTCAAGCCCGGCCGCTACACTCAAGGGCCCGTTTACCTCCGCGGCGAAAAGCTTTAACTCCTGTTTGGATTTTATGTTGGTGACAAAACACAGGTCCGCCCCGGCCTCCAGGTAGGTATTCGCCCTCCTGACGGCAACCTCCATCGACTTTTTCCTGTCGCTGAAAGCACCCAGCGCGTCCGTGCGCGCATTGACAATAAAATCAGGAATACCAAGCGACTTTTTTAAGGTCCTGACCATGGATATTTTTTCGATCATGACGCTTGCGGGCACAATCTTTTCGACATTTTTCTTGTCCCGTAGATTCTGGTCTTCGATATTAATTCCCGCGATACCGCTCCGGATAAAGCGCAGTATATTCGCGAGGAATTTCTCCCCGTCCGCGTACCCGTCCTCCCCGTCGGCCATCACCGGGAGATGAACGGACCGCACGATATTTTCGGTAATTTCCAGGTTCTTCTCAAAAGACAGAGCCCTTTCGTTTTTATACAAGTTATTGAGAGAAAAGCTGTAGCCGGAGCACTGCACCGCTTTAAATCCTGCTGCCTGGATAATCCGGGCCGAAAGCGCATCATAGGCGTCGGGTACTACTAAAGGTTGTTCAGCGGCCAATAAACGCTTTAGTTCTGTCTGCTTGGTGACCATCGGCAGCCTATTTCTCCCGGCTCCGCGCCCATTTGTTCAAATACCCGGCATAGGCGCTGATTTTGTTTTTGTTTTTTGTTATATCAGTGTGATCGTGTATTTGTTCCAGATGGAAATCCAGAAGCGGCTTCACCTCAAGATGTGAAAAAAAGTGCCGAATGGCGTCAAGAACATACACACTCTCTCCTTCCGATGTGCCGGCCCGAATAGTAATCCCCGCACTGTATTTGCCGGGCGGGAAGACCGTGCCCCCGGGTTTGGTATTGCAGTAGGGATTGGTACGGTCAAAGAACACCTTTAACTGACCGGTGACGTATCCCCAGTAGGACGGGGTGGCAAGACAGATTATGTCTGAAGCACAAAACTTGTGATAGAGAGCGCGATAATCGTCATCCTGTACGCACCGCCGCGTCGCGGTACAGGTATCGCAGCCCAGGCAGAAATTTATCTTATAATCGGTTATCTGCTCCTTCACCGGCTCAAATTCGGTTGGATCGATGCCCGTAATTATTTGGTCGATCAAACGGTTGGTGTTGCCGTCCTTCCTGGGACTGCCGTTTATAAACAATATCTTCATATGCGGTCCTTCCATTTATTTACCACCGGTATTTTTATCTCCTTCATTTTTTTAAGCAGTAGAGCGGCATCTTCCTCAAACACCACCATTTTTCGGTGTTCCTGTTTGATAAATCCTTCAGCCACCGCGTTATCCAAAAATTCCTCCAACTTTTTATAGTAATTATTTATGGTAAAAAATCCCATTGCTTTATGATGATACCCCAACTGTGCCCAGGTTAATATCTCGAATATTTCCTCAAGCGTCCCGTACCCGCCGGGCAGGGCGATAAACGCGTCCGATAATTCGAACATCTTCTGCTTGCGTTCATGCAATGTGTTCACAACAATCAACTGTGTCAGGTTGTTATGTCCTACCTTGGCCGCTATATCCTGCGGGATGATCCCGACAATCTGCCCTTTGTGCTTGATCACGGTATCGGCCAGTACCCCCATCAATCCGATGTCCGCCCCACCGTACACCACCCGGTAGTCATTGTACACCAGGGTTTTGGCCAATATGATTGTTTTCTCCATATACACGCGGTTGTTTCCCGAATTGGATCCCAAATTGATGCAGACGGTTTTCATGGCTTTCCCCCCGCTGTATTGCCCGATGCTCGGCCGATGATCCGCGCCAGCTGCCGGAAAAGCACAAAAGCCAACAGCAAACACAGCAGCATGTTTCCCAGCTCCCACAGGCGGTCGTCCAGGGAGGTGCCTTTTACCAGGCTGCCGATCAAGGGAAATTTTATGGCGGTTTTTTGAAACACATCCGTAAACAAATGAAGGCCCACCGCGACACAGAACGAGCCGCAGATTGAATAGAGGATGATCTTTATCAGTTCCGTACGGAATATCAGCACCACCAAGAAAAAAACCAGCGGAATGATGGCCGAATGGAACAGGAACGATCGATGTGCCCCGATGCCTAAAATTATAATATCCAGGTCGGGAAAACCGAAAAAAATCACTATGCCCACCAGGCTGACTGCAAATGTTATTACTAAATATATATTTTTTTTCATAAGGCTGTGTCGCCTATTTCGCAGGGCGAAACTCTCGGTTTGGTATACTTTGGCTACGGCCGCGGTTGTTTATTTTTTATCCTGCTTTTCTTCTACCAGTTCCACAAACAACACACGCGCCCCGATCTGGGTGCCGTCCACGGAAAAGGTAAGGACATAGGTACCGGGCTGGGGAAAGACAACGCCCATAATAGCCGGGGTAAGCTCAACCACATCGTTTCTGCCCCTGACATCGAACTGCCCGTTCAGGGGCATAATCACCTGGTTTGTTTCCTCGCGCACCAGGGTCAGGGCGAACTCATGCTTCCCTTCCAGATTGGTAACCGCTGCGTAGATGGCCCAGGGGGGAAATGCAATGGGGAACTTCTTGGAAAAAAACCTGTTAAAGGTACCGATGATGCCCCGTTTGCCATTGTTTTCTATTATAATCTTGTCCGCAAACAGCAGACCCACTAAAACCGGTTCGCTCATATTGGGACATACTATAACAAAGAAGGTAAGAAATGGCAATTAAACACAGAGATAATTTAAGGAAGAAACCCTGATCGCAGCCTTGTTCCTCATCAGACAAAAATATTTTTTTCTTTTTCATTGTACTCATCTAATTTAAGGATGACAAAATCCCTGACATGCGGATCAATTTCTTTGCTCTCTTCCCGGAATTTTGTGAGTATATTCTGTTTCTGAAAAATGCCGTCCGGTGTTAAAATCGGTGTCTGTTTCAAAAGACCGGGATTATCTCCCTCATTTATTTGATCATGAAAAAAGCCGTTTTCATTGTCCCAGGTGAGTGCGCGAAAACAACCCTGCTTATCGTAGCAGAGACGAAACCCTATAATCACATCATTTTCATGTTCTGCCCATACATATAAATCAAAAAAGTTGTCCGTGAATAACCGGGTGTGGTATTCATCACTCACCTGTCTGGTTTTCATGAACTCCTTTAACATTTAATTTACCTGTCCCCTCCTGTCCGGTTTTTAATAATCCATTCGTTTACCCGTCGTTTGTTCATGGTATCCGTGTCCACCGAAACCTCTGTTGTGTACCTGCAAAACGACCCGGACTTATGTTTTCCGCACTACTATAAAAAACCGGTGCTCCCGGGCGTGAAAACCGTTCTCATTGATAATCTTTTTATGCAGCCGCTTCAGACCCTCCCTGTTTTGTTTAATATCGAAACCATCTATCTGCCACTGAATAATGCGCAGGTAGTAGATAACGGCCCCGATATCCTTGAATATCACACGCGGAAAAAACTCCTGCTTCCGGAGAAGTTCGACTCCATATTCTTTAAACCCGCCGACCGCCTCTTCCAGATCCCACTTCATCTTATCGCGGCCCCGGTCTCCGAAAAAATGGTTCAGCTCAATATTATTCCGCGCCCCGACCTGCTGGGTAACAAACACTCCTCCCCTTTGCAGCACACGCAGCAGTTCACCGGCCTCAAATGATCCGTGCCGGTTCAGAATCAGGTCAAAGCTGCCGTCCGCAAAGGGAAGTCTCCCCGCGGAATCGCATTCCACCACCTTTACCCCCAACGGGCCCAGTCTCCTGCCCGCGGTGATGACATTCGGCGGATAGTTTTCCGTGGCGTATACTTTTTCAGGCAGGGGAACAAGGCCGGACAGCAGTTCTCCGCCGCCCGTCTCCATATCCAGCAGGCTGCGGCTTTCCGGCAGGTATTCCTCTGCTGTCTTGGTATAAGACCACGGCAGGTCCTCGGCCACATAGCGGCCGTCAAGAAAAGAGAACTCCCAGCCCTCCACCGGAACCTGCATGGCTTCCCGATAATACTGTTCAAATGTCATAGTATCTTCCACAGGTTAGAGAATCTTTAAAAGAGCGGATTGTGTCAAGTCTTACGCAGAATATAAGCGCGCAATATACAGGCGCATGGCATGGAACCGAAAGGAACCGGGCGGGAAAATTACATACCCTTATTCCGCCGTGACAAAAAAATAAAGCTGGTGAAAAATATGAGTAATTTCTCACCAGCTCATTACAAAAGGAGGCAGGAGGTAGTCCCAACTACAATCTCCCCGGCCGGGCTGATCAGCACCCCAAGGCCCTTTCGGCTACCCTTGGTTCTCGGCCTTTTTCTTACCCCGCAGCCAGGGCAGTTTCAGCCAGGGAGGTTTCAGCCAGGGCGGTAGAGTAATTTTGAATTTCCTCCTGTCGCGCAACGACATAACAACGCTTTGCAGCACAATGAAGAGATACAGTAAGAGCCCGCTTACTATGGCTTGAAAGTTTGATTGGACACCCGACACACGGATCAGCTCGTTGATTATCAGCAGGGTCAGTGTGCCGATCGGTGCGCCAAGCAGGTTCCCCACGCCGCCGTTGAGCAGCACGCCGCCTATTATAGACGCGGCTATTGCTTTTAATTCGAACAACGACCCATTTCCGACATTGCCGGCTCCCGTTGTCATGAGGAACACAAAACCCCCGATACCGGCCGTCAATCCGCATAGCACATAGGTTAAGAATCTCGTTCTCTTTACGTTGATACCGAGCATCCTGGCACTCTGTTCGTTGCCGCCGATTGCGTAGACATTACGCCCGAAACGCGTCCACTTCATCAGGACGGCGAGGAGGACAACAAGGACCACCACAATTATGACGCCCGGTCTGATTTCACACGGGATGAAACGGCCCAGCCTGTTTTCCGTGCCAAGCCAGGGAATTGTTATTCTAAAATCCCGCAAAGAAACGAAAGCAGAATTGGTCACGTTGATCGGATCTTTGTGGAGTGTCGTCAACAGTCCTTTCGCCAAGAACAACCCTGCCAGCGTTATGATAAACGGCTGTATCTTAAGATAGGCAATGAGAAATCCCTGCAAGATACCAAACGCGATACCGATGCCCAGCGCAAGAAGGAGGGCGCCCCAAACGCTCCCTATTGCCGACTGCAGCAATACGGCACAGGCCATGGTTACCAGGCCTAATACCGAACCGATGGAAATGTCGATGCCGCCTCCGATCATAACTATGCTTAAGCCCAACGTCAGGATGATGAGCGGAGCGTTCAGGTTAAACAGGTCAAAGAAGGTCTGAAAC
>CAZWKE010000044.1:0-27937 GCA_964634205.1 uncultured Spirochaetaceae bacterium | reverse complement strand
GAGTTCTTGTAGATACCCATCCAGGTACCGCCCCAGAAATAGGAGCCGGGACCCTCACAAAGACCCCAGTCGCCTACGGTGTCTTTAGCATTGGGTTTGATTACGTAGTGCAGTCCCCAGGTAGGAAGAATGTATCCGAAGATCTGCGGATCTTTCTTGTTCATGTTCTCGAACCAGGGTGGGGACCATGTGCCGATTTCAGCGGTCAGGTGCTCATCGCGCAGGGTCTTGGCAATATCAAAATAATCCAGGATCGATTTTTCGATATTGAGTTTGCCGTCAGAAACAAAGGGTTTTGTTCTGTGTGACCATGCATACTGCTGATAATCACCGTAACCGGCGATAATCTTTACCTTGCCGTCGCTTTCTTTGTTCAGCTTACGGGCAGTATCCAGGAATTTGGCTTCGGTTGAAAGCATCTCGCCGACTTTCGCAGGATCATCGGTACCAAGATATTTCTTGGCCAGGCTTCTTCTGTAGAAGAAACCACCGGGAGTGGTCTGCCATGAAAGCGCTCTTAACACGCCCTTGGAATCGGTTCCAACACCAACAACATAATCAACCAGATTTGATGTGTCGGGATGAAACTGTCCCAGGTCGGCATAAAAACCGCTCTCCACCAGGTCGATTACGAATGAATACTCGGCCGTAAAGATGTCCGGCGCGTTCTTTCCGCTGCGTAATACGGGGCGAATCTTGTTCAGATACTCCTCACAGGGAACGATGGTAAGCTCAACTTTCACACCTGTGTAGACTGACTCAAAGCGGTCAATCATTTTCTTTACCTCATCGGTAAAGGACCACATTGAAATTGTACCTTTGAAGGTCTTCGGATCTACCGTGGCAGGTCCGCATGTTGCGAGTGCAAGCAGAAGCCCTACTACCACTAAAGCAAAAATTGCTTTTTTCATAATACCTCCTTAAAATTTTGTGGTATATTTTAGCCTGTCTTAAAACTTAAGCCCGGCTAAACCACTTTGTTAGAGGTTGAGTATACAATATCAGTGATTTTGTTGTAAAGTGCAAAAATATATAAAAAGGTATAAAATCTAGGATAAAATCAGTTCAAATTTAAAAGAATAGTTATAAATTCCAATATTCTTCTTCAGGCAACTGCCCGGGACTTGAGAATCCGGAAAATACCCTTTCCGGATTCTTGCCTTTAACGGATAAATATTATAGAATAAAGCCCGCAAAAACGTATGCAAAAACCAAAAAAAGATACGTACAAGATAAAACCTAATTTTTTCTATAAATTACTGTTATCCATCAGTTCTATTATTATCATCATCATTATCATCACCTTCTTCGCCACTGATTACTATTTAAGCATTCTGGAGAACAAGGTCGTAGAAAGCCAGCAAAAAACCTTGAATTTAATCACCAAGAACCTGATCAACTCATCGATGTGGCTTTCTCTTGACAACAAAATCCACAGCATCATTCATTCAGTCGAGTTTAAACGCATGAACGCGTCAACCAATCTTTACCGGGATTTTCCGCACGGCCACCCAATGCTGGGTCTGCAGGAATATAATTACCTGTATAAAGATATTCTGCACAGTATCTATTTTATCAACGGCAAACAAGGACTTGTGATAACCGACAAGGGGATAGAAAAAAAGGACTCCTTTTTTAAGATACATTTCCCCGATCTTCCGGAATACCGGATTCTCAATACCTATTTTTCACGTTATCCCAAACCCGCAAAATTTTACCTCAACACCAGCGATATTTACCCCGAATATGTATATCCGAATTTTTACGCCTATTCTGAAAACTCCGATAACATGATAATGATCAACTACTCCGAACGCTTCTATTACACCTTTCTTAACCAGAATAAACCGTCATTAAACAGTGAACTTTTCATTATTCGTACGGACGGTATCATTCTGGCGCATTCCAATCGGAATAAAATATATACCACCATCAACAACCCGGTTATTCTCAGCCAGATAAAGGCCTGCAAGCCGTTTTATACCGATTTCTTCGGTGATGAGAGACTGACCGTAAGCTCCGTGGGGGTAAAGGGTCAGGATTATTACGTTGCCACCATCCCCTATAAAGATATCTATGATCAACCGATCGCCATCCGGAACATGCTGATACTTATCGGGATATCCGTCATTGCCCTTTCCATCGTAGTGGTTTTTATCCTGAGTAAATTTCTGTACCGCCCCATAAACAAACTGTTTTCTTTATTCAGCCCGCTGGGAGAAAAGAAGGATGAATCCGTCGATGATATTTTATTTTTGGAAAATAACATCGAAAACCTGGTAAATGACAGGAAAAAGCTTGATATTGCCCTGCCGAAAATAACAAATCAGTACCTAACCAAGCTGTTGAACCAGGAATACGAACTGAAAGAAGACAATATCGAGGATATTCTAAAGCAGGAGGGAGTTTACTTTCCCGACAACCGGTTTGCGGTTGCCATTATGGAATTATTTTTTACCAATGAGTTTATTGAACGTTATAATTCCGAAGAACAGATACATCTTATCAAGCAAACATATACCTATCTTATCAATAAATTCTCTTACACCCCTCATACCTACTCCATCCAGATAAAAAAGAACACTTTGTGCCTTATCTTCAATATCAATGACGACGTACTGCTTAAGGAAGTGTTAAGCAATTTCAAGGATATGGACACACGGAAGGAATTGAACAGGGACTGTATCGATGTGCTTTGCGGTATCGGAGACATTCATAAAGGGATTGTCGGCTTAAAAAAATCATACAAAGAAGCGTCAACGGCACTCATGGGACTTTCCCTCTACGGACAGAGACGCATAGCCTATTTCACCCCGCGTAAAACCAATGAGATAAAATACTATTATGAAGCGGATGAAGAGAACAAACTGGTCAACATGATCCTCTGCGGACATAGGGAAAGCGCGCTGCAGCTTCTCAACAATATCATCACCAAGAACCAGAATAAGAAACTGACCATCGCCGATATGAAAGAGTTCTATTTAAAGCTGTATTTTACCGGGAAGATAGTCCTGGCAAAGAAAAAACTGCCCTTAAACGAGAAATCACTCATGCAGTCAATTAATATAACCGAAGCCTACAAGGAAATGAATGTGATCGACCTGTCCCAGTATATTTTCAATTTTCTGATCAAGATCATCAACTCCGCCAACGGCCATAAAAGCGGCAAACTGGATATTGAGGCGGTGATCGATTACATCGATCAGAACATATCACGGGATTATTCACTGGAAATGATCGCCGACACCTTTAAAATATCTACCGGGCATCTCTCTTACCTGCTGAAACTGCGCCTGGGCATGTCCTACCAGGAGTATATCAATGAACTCCGTATAAAACGGTCCAAAGAAATGCTCACCGCAACCCGCGATACAATCGACACCATTTCAAGCCAGTGCGGGTTCAACAGCAGGCACACCTTTATCCGTATGTTTAAAAAACTGGAAGGGATCACCCCTACTCAATACCGGGTATTATAAATTATTACCGTCCGTCTTTCAGCAGTTTCAGCCTTTTTTGCGCCAAAATGAAGGTTGAGATGCTGTCATGCGGCCGGTTTTTCGGCGGTTTCACACGCTCATAGGCCTTGATGGCCTCACCCTTTTCACCGTACTGTTCGGCGATACGTCCGAACACATACCAGTCCGAATTCGAAGGGGCACTGTTGCCTGAGGCAAGCATGACCTTGTTGATCAGCTGCCAGGCTTCCTGACAGCGGCCCACCTCCGCATACAGGGTGGCCATAGTGTGAATAATATAATCCTCTTTTTCATCCGAAAGCTTCATGGCCGTCCGGGCATATTCCAACGCCTTCGGGTTTAGGGTGGAATTAAAAAGCTCAACCCAGGCCACCAGATTATAGTCATTTTCTCCAATGGCATTCAGGTCGATACATTTTTTCATCTGTTTTTCCAAGGCCGTAAAATCCAATTTATACGCGTAATCCCGGAGCAGTAAAGAATGGGCCCTTTTTTCATTCGGATCATCCGCCAGGTGCTTGGAAAGCAGTTGTTCCGCCTTGGCATAGTCGCCATTACTGATCAGCGAGTTTGTGTAATAATAAAAGATCTTTTCGGAATCCGGATAGGTGTCATACAGCCGGGCCAATACCTTGATCTGTTTGGAGTATTGGTTCATGTTCACGTACACAAGCTGCAGGGCGTAATCCAGGTTATCCTTTTCTATTTTGGTCTTCGCTTTTTTATACGCGTTTACCAGGACCGGCTCGGCCTGTCCGGCGAATGTGCCTTCGGCCATAATACAGGCGGCCGCGAGTTTGATATCACGGTTGTTGGGGTTCCAGAATTTTTGAAACGGCCTGCCCTGAAAAACCTCTTTGGCATCGGTCTGAAATATGGCAAAATCCTTGTAATACCAGTCCAGCCATTTTTCCGCCTTTTTTGTCTGCCTGCTTAAATAATAGTCATACACCTGTTTACCGATCGCCGATACAAAGAATTGATTGGCAACTATCCTAAGACCGTGAGTCGTATTTTTGAGGTAAAACACCCCGCCCCGGTTAAGTGAACTGTCCGCGGACTGAAGCACAACACGGAACCCGTCTTCCTTGTTTCCGTCGGACGTCAACTTTGTCAGCCCGAAAAACAGGTCCAGTGCCACGTCCTTGGGGAGTTCGGACGAAATAGCGCCATGTTTGAAGAGATTATACTCCCTGGGGAAATTGTAGGGATTGTCTTCATCCATATTATTATTATAAAAATCGTCCGTAACATATTTCTTCAGAATGGAAAAATCTTTTCCTCCCGAGATAAAGAAATCATGCAGGTAGTTTTTTACCAGAGACTCCGGATTGCCTTCTATATAGACAATATCCTCATGTTTTTTCAGTTTCTGGTATACATCAGCCCTTGAATCAAGCTGCATGGCATCGGAAGAATCGCGCGCCGCATCACGCAGCAGCACAGAGGACTCTTTATAATGCCGCACCCTGAAAAGCAGGGTACTTGCCTCAAGCTCTATGGACTTTCTCTTTTCCACGGAGTTTATTTTTTTCAGTTCATTCAAGCCCTCATCAATGCCCTTGTCCCCGCTCACCGCCACGATGGTAATCAGACTGCGCGCATCCTTATCTTCTATCTCCTGGGCCAGTTTGGCAAGTTCCGCGTAATGTTCCGCGTGTAATAAGGCGAGAACAAGGTTCGATTGAATCTTTTTAAAGCCCAGATCATCATATACATGGCGAAAGTGCGTAATTGCCTGGTCAAGGTCCGCCCCCCTACTGAAACGGAATCCCTCTTTATCGTATTCCAGCAAGGAAGCAAGTTTAATATTATAATCGATATTATCTTTATCCAATGTCAATGCTTTTTTATAAGAGTCAATTGCACCGTCGCGATCATACCCTTCCTCATAGCGCCTGCCGAGAATATCGTGCTCCAGAATCCAGGCCCGCGCCGAGAGTACTTCCGTGGATTTGGGGCTTAGTTTTACGGCCTCCTCCACCACGGTCCTTGCCTTCTGCCCCAGGCCGGCCTGAAGAAGGGCAAACGCATAGCGGATGCGATGCAAAGGATTTTTTTCATCCTGCCTGGTGAGGAAATAGAAATAGGAGAGAGAGCCCTTATAATCACCCTGTTTTAACAGTAACAGTCCTTTATGATCAAAATCAACGATCATCTGCTGTTGTTTCATAAAGTCCGCAACGGCACTATGGATGTCCATAAACTCAGCCGCGCTGATCTCATCCTTTCCCGTATTCAGGCACAGGCTAATGTGTACACTGTTGTGTTCTCCAACGGAGAATTTTCGCTCAAGCGTCATGGTTCCCAATTTCAGCGTGTCATCCGCGGGAAGTGCCCGCGGGACAAAACCCAGGGGAGGATGGATACTATACTGAATCTCAAATTCAGTGGGTTGATAGAATACAAAACCGGCCTGCCTGTCCGCTTCAAGATCCTGCAAAAATACCGACGGAATGTAAGAAAATATCTCCGCCTGGTTTACCAGCACCTGTGCCAGATACAACTGGGTAACCGCCCGTGAAATCTCCTTGACCTTTAGATTGATGGTGAACGGTTTGCTGAGATCCGCAGAATCCGTAATACTGAAATCCTCCAGATTTCCGCCCCCGAATTTGGCGTCAATATAGTCCCGTATATTTTTATCAAGATTTTCCTTTGGAATATGGGCCATCTGGGCACGAATATAATCCTCCTCCGACCCGAAATGAACGGTTGTTTCCGCGGCATTGCCCTTTCCGTCATTCTGTAGGAATATTTCTTTTTTCCTCACAACCCTGTTGGCCTTGGCCGCGGCCTTGGGGATGGTTACCAGGCCTTTAGTTGCCGGATCGATAATAAGTGCGTTTCTGTTCTGGATACCGATAGGAAAGTAATTATCTCTTGAATACTCCGCGGTAGGATCAAACCACAACCCTCCCTGCTCATTTACATATACTATGGCATGGTTGAACTGGCCCAGTCCCGGAAGATCCCGGTTGGCATCCAGACCGAAACCGGCATTTACCAGGGCCACATTCGCTTTATAGCCCATTTGCCTGAGCATTCCCACTACAACGGTTGCCTTGTCTTTACAGTCCCCGAATCCCCTGGCCAGTGTCTTTGACGGCTGCGCCGGCACAATCGAATTGATACCGAGTTCCAGCCCCGTATAACGGATACGCTTGTTCAACCATTTAATAATATTGACCGCGCTTTGTTTTACATCCCCCGCTTTCAGTTTGCTTATATTGGCGGAAAAATCCTGGTCTTGTAAGGCCTGGTTTATATATTCATTATAGCTTACGGCGATCTTATTCCACGATTCTCCGGTGGCAAACGCAATACACGGCCAGAACGGTTGTTCGACCTTCCGTGCGGGCTCGTAATCCTTTTCCGGCGGCAAATTCTCGAAGTCAAACGTATAACGTGTATAACCGCTGTACGTTTTAATTTTCGGTGTCAGCCCCTCCTGCCCGTAAACCTTGTAGCGAAACGGCAGTCCATCGGCTGTTTCAAGAACGATCTTTTGTCTGTAGATCGGGTTGCGGTTGCGAATATCCATATACTGCACCACCCCGTCATTAAAAAAAGGTTTTTTCTCCGTTATTGAATATTCTATCTCAACGACCGAGCCTATCGTAACATTGGGCAGCGGGGCCCTTAAATACCTGCGCTCACTGAACATATTGACATTATCTTCCTTTTCCCCGCTTTCCACTATATGTTCGGGTGTGAGCAAATAAGCCTTACCGTTCGGATTACATACGCGGGCTTTAAGCACCGGTCGTTCCTGGTACCACGGGTCCCAACTCTGGCTGATGGAGGACCAGTAGGTAACCCCGTTTGCGTTTAATATTTTATAGACAATCCTGAAATTCCAGTTCAGACGTCCTTCCTGGTCAAAACTATAGATCAGTTCCCGATATAATATGCGCGCGTCCGCCTCTTTTTCAAGGCTGATATTCTCTGAGGCCTTGATTACCTCACGCGGATCGGCCTTAAAAAACGCGGCTTCCCAGGGAAGCTTCCCCCGCTCGAGCTTTTCATGCACGGACACGGGAGTATTCACGCTTTGGCCCACGTTTACACAGCCCGCGAGCAGAATGATGATTATACAAAATCCCAATACATATAGTTTCATTTTTAGTCCCTCTTATTGTTATACTATGATCTTTTATGATGAAATTTGTTGCATTAAATACACGATTATTTTTTATTATACACCATTACAGCGGTTTTGTCTAATTGAGAAACAAATTAGCGGCACTACTAAAGTTTATCCGGCACATGCAGAATTTCACGCGGCTTACTGCCGTTCGGCGGTCCTACAATACCCCGCAGTTCCAGCTCTTCTATCAGGCGGGCCGCCCTGTTATAGCCGATTTTCAACTTGCGCTGCAGATATGAGGTGGAGGCTTTTCCCGAGGCAAGAATAATGTCCAGCGCCTTATCCGAAAGGGGATCGGTATCCCCCTCAAAAATCGATCCGTCCTCATCCTCATCGATAAACATTTCATCGTCGATATATTCCGGTTCGCCGAAGCCCTTGACATATTCGATCAACTCCTCCACCTCTTCCTCCGAAATGAACGCGCCCTGAATCCTGGTGGGGAACGGATACCAGGAAGAGACAAACAGCATGTCACCCTGGCCCAACAGCTTTTCCGCGCCCACCGCGTCGATAATAATGCGCGAGTCGAATTTACTGGCCACCATAAAGGCTATGCGTGAGGGGATGTTGGCCTTTATCAGGCCGGTGATGACATCAATTGAGGGGCGCTGTGTGGCCAGGGCCAGATGGATTCCCACGGCGCGCGACATGGCCGCCAGACGGGCCAGAATGGATTCCATCTCTTTTCCCGACGTGGCGATCAGGTCGGCAAACTCATCAATGACAATTACAATGTAGGGCAATGGGGTGGTGGCGATGTGTTTCTTTTTTATTTTTTTATTGTAAGCCCGGATATCACGGACACAGAGCGAGTCGAGCAGCGCGTACCTGCGCTCCATTTCGGAGATACAGTACTGAAGTGCCTGGAATGCTTTCTTGGCCTCAGTAATTACCGGGGTAAGCAGGTGGGGGATGTCGTTATAATATTTCAGCTCTACAATCTTGGGATCAATCAACAGCAGTTTAACCTCTTCCGGAGAGCGTTTGCATAATATCGAGCAGATAATGGAGTTTACACACACCGATTTTCCCGAACCCGTGGCGCCGGCGATCAAAAGGTGCGGCATCTGGGCAAGATCAACCACCTGGATATTTCCGGTGATATCCATACCCAGGGCCAAAGGAATTTCATACTTGTTGTCCATAAACTCAGCGCTGCCGACAACCTGTCTTAAGGAGACAATAGAGCGGTGCTTATTGGGGATTTCGATGCCTACCGCCTGTTTTCCCGGTATGGGCGCCACAATACGTACCCGGGAGGCCGCCAGACGCAGGGCGATATTATCCGCCAGATTCACGATTTTGGAGAGTTTGACACCGGGGGCCGGAAGGATCTCGAACATGGTTATGACCGGCCCCTTCTGGATCCCGGTAACCTCGGCCGAGATCTTGAACTCTTCCAGGGTGTTCTTTAAAATCTCGGCCAGTTTACGCGTGGCTGAGTCGATCTCCCAATAATTCTGTGCGTCATATTCTTTCAAGAGTTCATCCAGGGGGATGGTATAAGCCCCGCCCCGTTTCGGACGCGGCCTGGGTCCGGACTTTCCTTTGTTTTCCGCTCGTGCCGCAGCGGCCAGGTCCGTCTTGTTCCTCTGCAAAAGAAAGCGCGCGTCCTTTTCACCGCCTTTTTCTCCGGCGACTTCGTTTCCCGCACCATTTTTTTCTATTTCCGCAGCCTGTTCAGTGAAAACGGAAACCGGTCTTTCCTCTTTTTCAGGGTATTGTTCTCCGAAAGCGGCCCCCTCCTGCCTGTCCCCATATTCCTCTAACGTCTCGGGCGTGCTTTCCGGCAAACGCAGCAGGGGCAGAGAATCCGATTCTCCCTGCTTATCAATAAAGCGTACGGGAAGGGCCTGGGGAAGGACGAAACCCCGTTCGGTCCGGCCGAAAGCGGTCTGCCCCGAGTTTACCCCCTGGGTAACCAGGGCAATAACAATAATCTGGATAATTACACAGAAAAACAACAGCAGCCCGCCTCCGGCGGCCCCCAAGGCGAAGCGGATCTGCTCGGTGACAAAGGAGTCGGGATACCCCTGCCCGAACAGCACCTTTACCAACAGGCTTACGGTAACGAACGGGAAGAGGCTTAAGATAAGGGTAATCATGATGCGCTTGTTAAAGCGGTACATCACATAGACATTCGCCAGCAGATACACAGGGATAAAAAATGCGGTCCATAAGAACCCGGCAAAAAGAAACCGGCCGGGCAGGGAAAACAGTTCAAGGTACGCCTGATCATAGACACCGTGAAAATTATTCATGGCAAGCACAAGAGAGGCAATAAGTGCCAACGCCGCCGTAATGAAAAGTACCGCCGGTATAATGAGTAGTTTACTCTGCTTCTGTCCCACATCTACCCCCTATCACCTTTATCGGAAAACCCGCCTGAATAATTAAAAGGGAAAGCGCAGCAGTTATTGTTGCTTGATTTCATTAATGGAATACAGTTCCAGGTTTACTTTTTTGCCCAGTTTTTGCGAAAGTTCTGCTTCCATCATTTTCGGGTCCGGGATAACGGTTTCCCGGTGAAGCAGTACCACCCTGATCTCTTCCGGCTTACCGGCAACAATCTCGAATGAATAAATATTATCCCGGGGATAGTGATCATGAAGCACCGAATAGATCGTGTCCTTTTCCAGCGTATACTGCAGTGAGGTGGCGGTGAAGTAGATCAGCGGGACGGAGATTAACACCAGAAACAAAATGGAAACAAGCAATGAACCGATGGCGCGCCGCGCCGCCTTTATAAACTCCTTTTTATCATCACTCTGCGGATGCAGCCGTACCAGATAAAAAACAATGAGGGCCGCCATGGAAATACCGACCAGGTTTATGGCGTACAACAACCCGGCTCCCATGGCCATGTCCCACCGCTGTAAGCCGATCCCGATACCGGCCGTGCACAACGGGGGCAGTAATGCCACGGAAATGGCGACCCCGGGAATAGCGGACGACACGCGCTTGTTCACAAACGCGTACGCACCGATAAACCCGCAGCTTAAGGCGATAATGATATCAAAAAAGGAGGGTTTTGTTCTGGCAAGCATTTCCGGGGTGACCACAATTCCCGGAATAAAAAACGACAGTACCCCGGCGACCAGGACGACCACCAATGTGCCCTTGATCAGGGTGGTAACGGATTCAATCAGGGACTTCCCCGAGCCCCAAAGAATTCCACCGGAAAGCCCGAATACCGGGCCCATCAGCGGTGCCACAATCATGGCCCCGATGATGACCGCGGCCGAGTTCTGGTAGAGTCCCACGGTGGCAATGAGGCAGGAAAGGAAGAGCAGAACATAATACTCTATTGTATCCGTCGAAATGGCGACAACTGTCTCATATGCCTCGTATTTCTCTATGAGGTCGCCCTTTTTTTCCTTATAATTCTTATACTCGTCAATGATACCACCCACGCCCTTGCCCAGGACGGAAAAGCCCTTTTCAGCAACCGCCTGCCGCAGATGACTGAAAAATCCTTTTCGCTTCTCGCGTTCTTTTTCTTCACTGATCTCCTCGGCAATCTCCTTTTTTTCTTCCTGTCTTTTTTCTGGTTTTTCCTTATCCGGCATATGTTTACTCCTTCTCATAAAAGTAGTATAAAAAAATAAAGGATTGTACAAGGGTAATGAATTATGAACCAAAACCAGGTAAAAGAGCTTCTACTGCGCTTGCGGCCGGACGTGGAAGAGTTTTTTGTTATTTTTTCCGGAAAGAAAAGTAAAAAAGTCAACGGCCTGTATAAACCGGATTCCCGTGAAATTATTATCCATAATAAGAATATGCAGAATGCGAACGCGCTTTTATATACGGCCGTTCATGAGTTTGCCCATCACATTCAGTTTACCGAATCTCCCACACCGATAAGCGCGCGCTGCCATACCGCGGCGTTCCGCAGTATCTTCCATTCTTTGCTTTTCCTGGCGGAAAAACAGGGTCTGTATCAGAATATTTTCGATACACTGCCTGAGTTTCGGGAACTGACCGAAAAAATCAGGCAGGAATACCTGGGCGCGCACGGGAGCCTTGTGCGTGAGTTGGGTGAGGTACTTACCAGGGCCATGGAACTCTGCCTGAAACACGGGGTTAACTTCGAGGATTATGTCAACCGCACCTTGAAGATACGTTATAATAACGCGCGTATGTTTATCAAACTCGCACAATTGGATATCGATCCGGAAGTGGGGTATGAAAACATGAAAACCCTGGCCGCGATTAAAGATCCCGACCGTAGAAAACAGGCGGAAAACGCCATCAAGGCGGATTTTAGTCCGGATATGGTACGTGAACGGTTTTTTTCCGACAACCACCCGCCGGACCCGGTTACCGTACTGCAGGCGGAGAAACAGCGCATAGAGAAAACCATCTCAAGCCTTTCTCAACGGCTTGATACCATAAAACTCCGGTTGAAAGAGCTGACACGGGCAGATGCAACTGATTAATGACGTTATTTTACCCCGTATGGGTCAAGAGAATACGGTATTCGTTTTCCCTTCCGAGGTAACGGCCCGCCTGCTGCAGCGTCAAGCGCTCGCGGAAGGCGGGTATGAAGCCTGTCGGAACAACCGGTTCATCTCCTGGGACCAGTTCAAAGAACAAACCGTCGCCGTTACCCCCGACAAAACCCCGGCAAATAATTATATCCGCATCCTTTTTGCCCAACATATCTGCGCGCGTAACAAGGACCGGCCCCTTTTTAAGAGCATCATCGGAACGGAATTCTCCGGGAATTCCATGGCCTATATAAACTATCTGGCCGGGCTGCTGCCCGTTCTTCACCGGTTTGACCTGCTGAAAAAAGACAACAGCGAAATTATCGATACAACCAGGCGTTCCGATCTGGAAACCCTGTACACGCAGTACCAACGATTCCTCAATGCAAACCGTCTATACGAACCCAATTATGAAAATCCGGTTTTGCAGTCCGGCACTACCGGGTATATTGTTTTTTTCCCCGAGGTAATCAGAGACTTTGAAGCCATCGATCCAACGGCAGACCGGGACCTCACCATCACCACAGTAAATACCGAGAGTATTCTATCAGGTCGACAGGCCGAACTGGTGGTATACAAAAATACGATCCGGGAGGTAAAACATACCCTCCACACCATCTGCGGCCTGCTTGACCGGGGGGTGGACCCCGCGGATATTGTCATCACCGCGGCCGGTCTTGAGCGGATCGAATCGTGCATCAAAGAACAGGCCGCCATTCTGCAGCTTGAACTGGACTTCCACCAGGGGAAACCTCTCGGTACTTACCCGGGAGTGAACTTTTTAAGCAGGATCAGAGAGGTTTACCGGTCGGGATTTTCCGTGCGGGAGATTTCGGCCCTGATCAGAAACCGTACCTTACCCTGGAAACAACGGGAACAGGCGGAAGGCCTGATACGTTTCGGGACCTCATTTTATTGTATACAAAATTACCGTATAAGCGGTCGGGAGACCGATTTATGGCAGGACGGTTTCAGGCGTCTTACCCGCAGTAAGGATTATTCATCACAGGACCTGCAAAATCTGGCCGCCTTTTATAACAGATTAAAGACGCACATCCATGCCGTCAACAACGCCCCCTCGTTTATCCGGTTGAAAGCGGCGGTCCAGGATTTCTGCGTGACTTTCTTCGATCCTCTTTTCTTTCTGGATGAGGCCTACGGGTATCTTGAGTTCTCGCTGAAAATTTTACAGGAATTAATCGACAACAGTGAAAAGATTAACCTGCCCGATCCGGTTTCATGTTTTCCCCTCTGGCTTGAGGTGCTTGCGGGGCGGAAATACGTACGGCAGGGACCGAAACGGGGTATCGCCGTCTATCCATACCGCGTGTCCGCCGGTATTCAACCGGCGTATCATTTTATCATAAACGCCTCCCAGGCCAATACAAATTATATCATTCCGGAGTTTCCCTTTTTGCACATTGACGAGGAATCGGCGCTGGAGGAACATGACCTGGATTTAAGTAATCCCATGCTCGCCCTATATCTGTGTTCGGGCCGGAATATTTCCATCAGCTACGCCAAGAAAGACTTTTCCGATTCACACCTCCCGCCCGGATTTTTTATCACCGCCGGTACAATTAAGGAATTCGATGACGAAGCCGGACCGGCCTTCCCCGATCCGCTTGAACAGGAACTCTGCCTGTGGCGAGGTAAGCGATCAGGGAAAATGGAAAAGAAAAAGCCCGCCGGGCGCGGCAGCGAAACGATCGAAGAAAAACCAGGTATTGATCGGCCCGCCGGGCGCGGCAGCGAAACCGCCGGTGCGGACCGTTGGGTCGGACCGCTTACCGGTCCGCCGCAACAGCTTTTGCCCCTGCAAAAACAGGGGTTTGCCCGGGCCTGCCGGACTGTACTGATCCCCAAAGCGGATGATTTTCTCTCATCCCCGGTTCGGAACAGCAGCCTTATTCCCGAACTGGTAGGAAAACTGCCGCATGAACAGGGAAAACTGCGTATTTCACCCACAAGTCTTGAGCTTTTCTGGGGCTGCTCCTTTTCTTTTTTACTTTCCCAAATCCTTGAGCTGGAACCCGAACTCTATGAACCCAATCTGCTTGATTCCTTATGGCTGGGAAACGTGATTCACCGTGTTTTCGAGTTTTTTTTCAGGGAACTGGAGAAAGACCACGCTGATTTCAGCACGGACAAAGTCCCGTATTATACGCAGACCATGCGAAACAGTCTTGATCTTCTGGAAAGATATTTTTTCACCAGTGAGGCAATTCCCATCGCCCCGGTCTGGGAGTATACCAAGCGGGAGCTCTACCGCCATTTCACCCGTTTTTTGGCAATCGAGGCGGAAACCTATCCCGGTTATCGGATATACGGCCTTGAACAAACCCTGGAGCTTGACTGGGAGAATCCCGCCCTGGCGTTACGCGGAAAGATAGACAGGATCTCGGTAAAAAACGACGAGTATGTCATCATCGATTATAAAAAGAAATCCACGCCCTCCGTCCGTGATCTTCTGGTGAACGACGAAACGCTTTCCCGATTCCAAATACCCTTTTACTTTTACCTGCTCGGCGGGCAGGGACTGCGGGTCACCGCGGCCTCGTATTATTCCTTTGAAAAAGGAAGGTATGTACATGTATTAAAGGCCGATGACCCGCATGCCCTGGCCGGACCGGCTGATATTGACCGCATGATAGAGGTAATGAAACAACGAATAACACAAATGGCCTCAAGGCTTAAGCACGGCGACTACAGCCTCCATCCGGAAGAAGCGGACATAAGCTGCCGGAACTGTATGTTTCGTGCCGTATGCAGGCTTAAATACGTTTGTGGGTAGGATTATATTTCATAAAAGGTTGTCTGAAGCGTCAATCCGGCAAATCCGCACTTTTTCACCTTGGCCTCGAGCTGTTCCCAGTTATCTCCGTAGTGGGTGAGATACATCTTCTTTTTGACGGCCGGTGAGAGATTGTTGATTTCGTCCAGCGAGGCATGCACGCCGCCGGTAAAGAACTGGCAGTCGTGAAAGATGGCTTTAAAATTGAACTTTTTTTCGAAATCATGTACCAGTTCCGGATCATACCGTGTATCACTGGTAAACAGAACCTCATCATCGATTACCAGTCCGCAGCTCCAGAACGAGCTTTTCCAACTGTCGGAACTGTCCGGAATATGTTTGGTACGCATCAGTTTAAGGTTGATACCGCCTACCTGAATCCCGAAGGTCTCCCGCGGGAAATTACTCAGGTACAACGGTCTGATGATATTAAAAAAATCATACACCGACAGCACATTCCAGGCATTATCCTCGTTAAACCCCACCCCGCCGCGCAGTGACATATCCCACAAAATATGCTGATAGGTTTCGGTAACGATCAGGTTGGGCTTCTTTTTTGTAACGTAACGGCCGGTCAGCGCTATTTCCTCCATACCCCCGATGTGATCGGCATGCGAATGGGTGATGAGAATGTTTTCAATTTGAGAAACACTCACTCCGATATCATGGAGGGCCTGCGGTCCCTTGGTCCCGAGGTCTACCAGGACGTGGTCGGGTCCTTTTATAATCAAAAGGTTGGTTTGATTGTGCCGCTTGGAAAACGCACTTCCCACCCCGATAAAGAACAGATTGAGTTTGCCGCTGTTATGTAATTTCAGGCTCCCGTTTTTTAAGGGTTTAATCTTCATTACAATCCTTTACTTATACAATCGTACCGATTATATCGGAAATTGACACATTTTTTAGCCGGTTTCCCCCGGCGTCACTCTTTTTTCCCCGCCAAAAGATCAAGTAAGTCCTGCGCCATATGCTTGTTCAGCATACGGTTATACTGGACGGTAAGCCTTTGCGCGTGATACAGATTACCCGAATAATAGCGCATAAAAACATACAGGAACAGAAGACCTGCGTCAAGATAATAACCGTCAATCGCGGTATAAACGGTAAAGGTTCCCGCGGCACCGTTGATAAGCAGAGCGTTTAATCCCTGAACGGGGTCTCCCGCGTATGTTTGGCCGGCCCCCGGGATGACCATCGAAAGAAAATACGCCAGCTCCTTTGACTTGTACGGCAGTTTTTGCGCACGGGCCAAGAGTTTCATTATTTTTTCTTCGGTTCGGGGGTCAAAGGTCTCCGACTCCCGGAAATACTCCGTCAAACACTTGGCCGCATTTTGCCAATCATAGAGGTAGATATACGCCACGGCCTGCAGAAAAAGGGCATGCAGCTTTTCTTTCGTTTCTCCGTTTTGTTCACGCAACCCCTGCAAAACACCGATTGCGGATCCGTAATATTTTGCGGCAATAAGAATTTCCGCGAGAGTAAACCCGTATTCCCGCTTTTTTTCAGGTTGTGTCGAAAACTCAATGGCGCTGCGGATATTTTGCTCGGCCTTGCGCCATTCTTCCATTTCCGCAAAGCAGCGCGCCATTTTCTGATACAACTCCGCCTTATCCGCAAGGTCGGGATGTAAAAAAAGATCCCGCAGGTATTCGGTGATCGCCTGATCATAAAACCCTTGCTCATAATAATAATCAGCCATATCCGAAGTATCCTGCTCCGCCCAAAAAAGCGGACAGACAACCGAAAAAAACAGCAGCAGAAATAATATAACCTTAGGGAAGTCCCGCACCGACGGTGTGCCTCACTTTCAGAATTATTTTTTCTTCCTGCTCTTTGTTATAAATTTGTGCGGCCGTAACGGACCCGTAAATATTACCCAGATAGAATATCCCTCCCACACCGGTATAAATCCAGCCGCGTACCGATCCTCCTCCCTCATCATAAAAACTATACACCGCCATCCCGCTTAGGATTCCCACGGTCAACAGCGAGAACAATCCATCCATAAAACGTCCGGCATATATTTTCCCGCTGCCGGGAATAACCGCGGACAGAATGCCCGCAAACACCGGGCTTTTTTGCGGGAATGTACTGCCGCTCTGTGCCAGGCTTTGAAATTCAAGTGCGATCTGCCCGTATTCGTTCCCGGGCTTTTCAAGATAACTGTTGCTCAGTAAGAGCGCGCTTTGCCATTGCTTTAAACAAAGTGAACCCGCCGTTTCCAATAACAAGAGCAGCCCGGGATTCTGGACGCCGTCCTCTTTTGCCCGGTCAATCACCGCAAGGGATTCCTGGTACAGCTCCAGGCTGAAATAACAGTACGCCAGCTCATACGATAATTGACCGCGCAGCGCTGCGTTATCCGCCGTCTTCAGTACATCGGTAAATGTAGCCGCGGCCTTGTGATAATCCCCTTCATACCGGTAACAGAGACCGATTTTATACCACACAGCCGGGTCGGAACGATTTTCACTTAAGAACAGGTATCTCAGGTATTCTCCTGCCGCCCTGGAATACTCACCGCGGGCAAAAAGCCATTCTGCGAACGAGTACACGGATTCTCTGTCCGTAATCTGCTGCTGTGACCAGGCTGCAATCGCGCCAAGACAAATGAAAATAATGCAAAGTACAATACGCTTTTTCAAAACACCCCGCCTCTCCGTAATTATATGTTGAATATACCGGTTCGGCAATATTACTATTGCTAAATTCAGTCGAATCATTACAATGATAAGAAAGCAGAGGAGCTCGAATACATATGAATTTGCACATGCGCTGTTTATTGTCTGTTCTTTTTTTCAGTATATTTTCCTGCCTCGGACTTTCCGCCCAGTCAACCCCACAGGAACCGCTGGTCTTTGATCCCGGCCTGCGGATTTGGGGGGCCGACCTGGGCATTGGATACAGAGGGGTACATATTATCCCGGACCTGGATACAATTTTCTGGTTGTACATCGGCGGTGGCTATGAAAACATCGGTTATTTTCTTACCCCGGACGGACACAGTTACAATGGAAGTCAGGCGGGGTATGATCCCGAAACCAGCCCTTACTACTGGCGAGTGGGCGGGCGTTTTGACCTGGGAATAGCCCAGGGAATAACATGGAATGAGGCCATACAGAAAAACGCGCTGGAATTCTTTCTGTTTTACCGGGTACGCCTGGATATGCAGCTGCATGATGATGCCGCTGCACCGCAGTTGTTGTTTCAAAGTGATCAGGCGGACAAAGACGGTCTGCTGCAAAACTCACTCTTCGGCGGCATCACCTGGAATGATATCCGTACCAACGATCCACACCGTGTGCTTTCCGGAAGTTATGCCGAAGCATCCATTGAGTGGGGACCTGAATTCTTTTTTAACAATACCTACGGTACGGCGGATTTTATCCGCTTCAATCTGTCAGCAAAAGGGTTTCTTCCCCTCTTTGACCTTGATCCCGCGTCTCCCGTAAATGTCTTAAGTATGTACCTGGGAGTTAATCTGCGAGTGGACTATGCCGCCGGGAACAACATCCCATTGAATATCCTAAACAGCTTCGGCGGCCGTGAGGGATTTCCCGCGCTTGGCCACGCGCTGCGCGGGTATGAAGACTATCGGTTTGCCGCGCCCTTTAAAGCGGTCTGTAATATCGAGCTGCGCACCAATCTCCCCGCGGTCATCCGGCCTGATATCGTTCCGGGTATCGTCGTGTATTTTGACGCCGGATATTACAATCTCATTAATGTAGATGAGGACGGTATATTATTGTCCACCGGGATAGGAATCTACGTCTACGTTTTTGACTTCACAAGTATTGTGGTCTATACCCATTTCCCGCTCAGCCGGGAACTGGTCACCGGGGGGAACTGGGTGCCGTTTGCCCTGGACCTTGGGTTCCAGTTTTAAAAGGTCATGGTCAGGGTCAACAGCGACCCGAAAACAGAACCCTGGTAGGTATACTCCCTGTCATCATTCCCAAAAAACCCAATCAGGTCAAAACTCAGGGTAAAATTATAGACCGGGGAATAGCTGATACCGGTAAATACCTCAAAAGAAAGATCACTGAAATTAGCCAGGGCCTTGATGTTCAGATTCATATCACTGAGGATAAAGCGTGAAAGGCTGAAAAATAATGCCCCGTAAAACTGCCCGTAGTCGTTAACACTGTAATAATTGCTTAAAAAGCTTGTGAGGTCCACGGTACTCAGCTTAGCGAACATATTCTGATCATACCCCGTCTGGTTGTAGTAGAACTCGCCCAGCAGCATGATCCGGTCCGGAACGTCTAGAAAATCAAAGAATTTACGCGCTCCCACGCAGATCCGCGTGACCAGCTGATCGGTTATGGTGTAGGTACTGCCGTCCGGACGCATCTTGGTGCCGTTGTCGCCATAAGAGAGGCTGGCCTCGCCCCAGAAGTCCATATCAAAAAAACTGGTGGAAATATCGAATCCGAATACCGGCACCTTGTTGTTTTTTCCCCAGGCCGAAAGCCCCAGCTCTACGTTCCCTACCGTAAACTCTACCTTGCCGGCAGCGGCAAAATCCGACGGATCTTCCGCGCCCGTGGCGTCAAGAAAGCCATAGAGGGTAAGCGCCGTCCCGAAGGGAACCTGCACCTTGAGTCCGTAAATACCCTCACGCCGTGCTTCCAGGTCCGCTATATTCTTTCTGTCCCGGTTCAGCAGGTCCGTAGGGTTCCAGAAATAACCGCTGCCCCAGACCAGCACCTGCTTGCCCAGGCGAAAATAAACGCTCCCCCCGATGTTCATATCCAGGAAGAACTCTTTTAAGATCAGGACCAGGTCTGTGTTTTCACTCAGTGTATAATCACCGTACCCGTTTACCCCCAACCCGGCAGGCCCCGTCCCGGTAAAATTATGGACCACCGGGGTGCCCTGGGGCAGGTAACCGATACCAAGATCGGCAAAGGCCTTGAACCCCTGGCGCAGGCGGATGTCCAGCAGCAGGTCTGCGGTTAACAGCGTGGTATACATGTTTTTATCAAAATCCGGCGGTGCGGAATCCAGAAAATCCCGTGTCAGCGTATATCCCAACTGCCCCTGCAGTTCACCGGTAAGTGTAACCGACTCCTCATCAAGCACTTTGGTGACATCGTCCGACTCGACCTTCTCTTTGGGGACCACAATATCAGAAGAATCGGAAAACGGGTCCTCATCGGTGATGGCCGGTTCGGAGGCGGGTTGTTGGGCAAACCCTCCCCCTGCAGCCAGGAAAAGCAGGAGAACCGCCCAAAGCAATTTTCTCATCCGCATGCCGTCCCCCCTATTTACTCAGGTTTTCGAGATAGGGTTTGGTAAACACCGTATTCTCTATCCGCTTCAGGGAGATCCCCGAAAGCTCGACCACAGACATGTTCCCCACCTCAAAACGGTCGATGAACTTCTGCCACAGGGGGATATATCTGCCCTGGATGACCGTGTACTTGGTAAAATAGGCCGTTTCCATCAGCGTACCGGAGAGCGAGTATGAATCGGTCTTCAATACCAGGAAATTATCACGGGTGACCCAGATTACCTGCTTGGGATACTTCACATCGCTGACCTTGGCCGTTACCTCCACCCGATATACCGGGATTTTTGCGTTGCCCAGGGTCTCCTCCACAATAATCTCTTTTCCCGCGGAATCCTTGGCCACCCGGTATAGTTCCGAGTACTTGCGGCTCTCCATGTCTCCCATACTGGCGTTCGAGTCGCCGATCTTTTCATCCCGTCCCACATGTTGAAAGGTCCGTGTATTGCGCCGGTACATGTACATGTTGTCTCCGTCGCTCAGGTAACCATTGCCCTTTTCCGAGTCCGGCGCGGTCATAACGATCAAAAAGGCGTCATCCTTGTCCCTACGGTAAAATACGCATTCCAGTACGCGCACGCCCTGGTCGGTTCGCTGCTGGGTGATTTTGACCTTGGCAGTAATATCGGTATTCATCGACTGCTGCCGGTCCATGGCCGCCAGGATCTCGTTGCCCGTAGGCACGGCCCAGAGGGTGCTGCCGAACAGAAAACCGAATATCAGTTTTATAGCAATTCGTTTATACAGTTTTTTCATTTATCCTCTCCTTCCTTATTCAAAATGCCGAAGCGCACCGGCTACAGACATTCGCGAAGCTCTGCGTGACGGGAAAAAGGCCACACAAAAACAGATAGCACTGATCACGTAAAAACTCAATAAAATGAGGCTGATCCGGGGAACAAAATGCAGCCGTCCTTCGATAAACAGAATGCTTAAGGGGTTGTCCGACAGATCAAACTTGATCAGGTGCAAGAGCTGCATCAGTCCGAAAGCAGCCAGCAGCCCCACGGCGCAGGAGATGATCGCCAACAGCAGGATCTCACCCACAAATGAGTTGATGAGGTCGTTGCGCTGCATGCCGATGGCACGGTTGGTACCGATCTCCCGGGTACGCTCCCTGATGGTCATACGCAGGGTATTGACGATGCCGATCAGGATAACGATGAACAGGATCAATATTGCAGCCATTCCGATAAAATTCAGCACATACTGCAGGTTGATGATCATGCTGGCGGTCTCATACATGGTCGCCACGTCCACCACCGCGCCCTTCCAGTCGCCCTTACGCACCTCCTGCATTTTCTTCATACTGGAATCCGTGTCCGGGGTGCGGTCAAGCAGCTTATACTGCATTACCAGGGCCGGCGCCAGGGGATTTGTTTGGGCAAAGGCCGGCTCCTTCATGGGCAGGTCTTTAAAATAGTGCTTATAGAAGACCTCTTGGTTCACAAAAGCTGTATTTTGCATATTGTCTGCGGCAGGCTCGAAAAGCGCCACCACGGTAAGTGTATCGTCCCTCGCCTGGTCCTCGAACCTGGTGTGATAGTCGAAACCGATGATGTCCCCGGGCTTTACCTTCAGGTCTGCGGCGGTCTTTTCGCTTAAGAGTACCCCGTCTTCGGTATCCTTAAAAGCCGACATATCACCGGCCGTTATCTTGAGTTGTGCAGTATACAACTGCTCATCTTTGGTATCGGTTTTCAGGGCGAACAAATCCGCCTGCAGCGTCCGCTCTCCGGCGGCACCGGCGCTGTTCTTTGCTCCGGCGGCACCGTTACCCCCCGCGGTAAGCCGGGCGGTTATACCCGCAATCCCCGGTTTTAATACATCATGCAGCTTGTTGGCCTTTTCGATCACTACCGCCGGGTTTTCCAGGTTTTTCATGTTGATGATAAGTCCCGTTGCTTCCTGTTTGCGCATACCCAGAAGCGCACGCAGTTTATCCTGGCGCATAAAAGCGGCCATGGCCATAAAAGCGTTGTCGGCCTTGGCGATTACCCGTACTACCAGCTGGGCGCTCTGCACCTGACCGGAAACCGTATTCAGGCGAACCCGAACCACATCACCCACGTGCACATCCAGCTTGTCCGCGGCCTGCTTGTACAGGGCCAGGGCGTCCTCATCCGGATTAAGGAACACGTCCTTGGGGTCCCCCTCAACAACCTTCAACTGCTTGGCAAAATCCTCATATTCGTTTTCAAGATCCAGGCCTACCAGGGTCAGGCTGGTACTTTTACCGTTTCCCAGGCAGCGGGCAAAGGCGTTCACCTCACCGTACATCTCACCGATACCGGGAATTACCTCCCGCGCCTTTTCCTTAAAACGGTCTATATCCCTGATCACCTGCCTCATCTGGCTGGTGTTCTCCGTCATTTCAACCCGGATGTGACCGAAGGCATACGTCATTACTTTATTGAACAGAATGTCCGTGATCCCGCTGGTATAGGCAAAAACTACAATCAGAATACACATACTCAGGGCGATACAGATTCCCAGCGGGATATTACGCTTCCGCTGCCGAACCAGGTTTCTTAAGCTGATTTTCGTTATAATTCCCATTATTCCTACCTCGCTTTAATTTCTGTTGATGGCGTCCAACGGCTTTATCCGTGTAACCACAATGATCGGATAGATCATGGCAAAGCTGGCCAGAATAGCCAACTGCAAAATTCCGCCCAGGGTCCCGGCAATACCCAATACCGGTTTGAATGAGTCGCCGCCGAAAAGAATATGCAGCATCTCGTTGGCGCCCGCGCGGATGTCGGCCAGGCGCAGGGCAAGTACGCCGATACTGCCCGCAATAATGCCCAAGGCACTGAAAACCGCAGAGAGCAGAAACGTCTCCAGAATAAACATATGGCTGATAAAATATCCCTTAAGCGCGCCGATGGCCCGCATCATGCCCAGCTCTTCGGTCCGTTCCAGGGCGGCCATGCTCAGGGTGTTGGAAATGATGATCGCTGCCACAAAAAAGAGCAGCCAGACAAAGATGCCCACCGCACCCTGCATGGCTCCGGCCATCTGGGCCACCTGGCCGGAGGCGGTCTTCCAGTCGATGATCCGGGCGTCCGCCCCGCCGGCCGCAAGAGCCTGCTCCAACTTTTTCTTACCCTGTTCAAAAGGAACATCACTTTTAAAACGCACCGAAATGAAATTATAGGCACCTTCGTCCAGGTTCACCTGTCCTGATTTTTTTTCGGTCTGGGCCTGCAGTGATTTTACATCGTAACCGGCATTGGTGGTTGCGGTATCGGCAAAGATATCCTGGTTGCCGAAGATCTCATCGTCATTCATCATGTCCAGACTGGTTTTCTCTTCCTTGGTCAATTTCACCGCCGTGTCCGCGGCCGTGAAATAACCGAAACACTCGCGAAACGACTCTATATCCATGATACTCACCTCATTCAGAACTCCATTCAAAACAGCGAAGTGAATAATCCCGGTGATGGGCAGACGGATGTCCGTGTTCAACGTACTTTCGCCCCAGCCGATGAAAACCAGATCATGTTCGATATGCAGGGTCCCGGCCTCATACTCCCGGCGCGCATCGTCCGTAAGTGCTTCCGGATTCACTGCAAAACCTTTGGGAACCACCCAATGTCCAGTGTATTTGTAGATCTGGTCCCGGGTATATTCGGTGATAAGGATACCCCGCTCACCGTTTTCCAGCTTTCTTCCCTCAGTAATCTCCACATTGTTATGAAACATACGCTGGTAATCTTTCAGGTTGGTGCCGATGGCATATACCCCGAAGAAGGTGTCTTCCAGCCCCAACAGTACGGCGATGCCGCGGGTCAGCGGAATAAAATCGTCGATATAATCCTGCTTTTTCAGCACTTTTTCCAAACTGGTGTAGTTGTCCATTACCTTGATGGAATCGCCCATCATGGAAAACAGAACCGAGTCCTTTTTTTCTTCTTTGGACACCAGGATCAGGTCACCTGAGAAACGCTGGACGAAGTTCTTCTCAAATCCCTGTTGCGCACCGATTACCGAGGCGTTTCCCACCGTCATGATCAGGGCGCCCAGGAAGATAATCACGCCGATGACCAGGCTCTTCCCCTTGTGCCGTAATAGATTTCTCCATGCAATCTTGAAAATAAGCATCGTGTTACTCCTTAACCGGCGATCCTGCCGTCTCTAATCTTGACAATTGAATGCGCGTACTTCAATATTTCCGGATCGTGAGTGGAAAAGATAAACGTCGTCTTCTCTGTTTTATTAAGATCCTGCATAAGCAATAGGATTTTTTCGCCCGTTTCGGAGTCCAGGTTGGCCGTAGGTTCGTCGGCCAGCACAATATCGGGGTTGGTCACCAGTGCCCGGGCAATAGCCACACGCTGTCGCTGCCCGCCGGACAACTCATATGGCCGGTGATCGATATACTCGGTGAGCCCCACCTCATTAATCAGCTTCTCGGTCCGCTCTTTTATCTGCTTCTTGGTATACTTCCCGTTCTTCATTAACTGCAGGGGGAACTCAACATTCTCCCTTACATTCAACACGGGAATAAGGTTGAATGTTTGAAAAATAAACCCGATGGAATGCAGGCGCAGCAGCGTAAGTGTATAATCGGACATGGTGGTAACCTCCCGCCCATGTATTTTCACCATGCCTCCTGTCGCATGATCGATACAACCGATAATATTCAGCAATGTGGTCTTTCCGCTGCCCGAAGGTCCCACAATCGAAATAAAATCACCCTCTTTTACAGTCAGATCCACTCCCCGCAACGCATTAACGGTGGTTGATCCCAAAGGGTAATCCTTCTTAACCTGGCTTAACTCTATAACATTCATGCCATTCTCCTCATATTCAATCATGAATTTGTTTGAGTAGAAAATATATATATTTAATTTAAAAGTCAATAATATTAATTTAAAATTAACTTTTTTTTACTTTTTTTAATAATAATGTAATTTTTATTATAGATAATAACCGCCGCCCACAAAGAAAGCGACATGGACGACGGTTTTGGTTTTGGGTAGGCGGTAAAGAAAGCAGCATTGAAGACGGATTCAGCAGCCTTCCGCCGGTATGATTTATAGTTTATTCAAAGGCCAAATTCTTAAAGAAAAACGGCATCATACTGGTTTCCGAGATTTCCGGGGTGAGTACATGACTGACATCCAAGGTCTCAAACTGATGCTTTACCCCCATGGTATTCAACAGGCCGTCAAGGTAGAGAAGGCCTTTTCGTATCCACGGGAATTCGGTCCTGCCTTCGGATACAAGGGCAAGCGCCGTAACCTTTTGTCATCGGTCATGTAGTCACGAAGCTTTCGTTCCCAGTCACCGGCCCCCTTCCGCCACGACGCGATTACGCGCTTATCCGCGTCCGTACCGTCAAAGTGCGGATAACTTCCGTCTCCCGAATAGGCCGTGAGGATAATCCCCCCTTCAAGCCGCTGCCAGTCGGCAACCGCGTCTTTGATCAAATCGGCATTGAACACCGCGGGATCAAGGGAGTACACACAGGAAAACACATCGGGGTGGGCCAACCCGATGTTCAACACCCCCATGCCGCCCATGGAATGCCCGGACAGGCCGCGTGCGCTGCTTTTTGCCAGGGTGCGGTAACGCCCGTCAATCAGGGGCACCAGTTCCTTCGCGATGAAATCCTCCCAGCGCCCGGTATTTGCGGAATTGACATAGAAACTCCCATGGTAGGTATTAAAGCCGCTGACTGCCACAAAGATAAAATTCTTGTGCTCTTTATCGCGGGCGTCGAACACCCCCGATGAAAACATCCGGATCGCACCTCCCGGCACATTGAATCCGTGCAGGTAATAGATTACCGGGTAACGCTGCTGTGACTCACGGTATCCCGGGGGCAGGCAGACATACACGCTCTGGTACGGGGTCTCCCCCACCCTGTTGTCTTCGATCGCCGGTGAATATATCGTAAGCAGTTCCATATTATCGGCATGGTGGGAAACCTCGACTACTTCGGCCTGTTTGCCGCAGGCTGTGATAATCAACACACAAACAAGTAAAAGATATATTTTTCTTTGAATCATATAATCCTCCTGGAGTTTACCATATTGAAAAATTGTCCGGGCGTATTGTAAAAAAGCGACAAGTTTAATGTACGGAAAACAACGAAGGAGGAAACCCGCAGATTTTTTTGAAATCATTGATAAAATGGGCCTGGTCATAATACCCGAAATCAAGGGCCGTGTGGATAAGGGGTTGGTTTTTACGTAATTTCAGTTCATGCAGCACACTGTTGAAACGGATGGTCCGCAAATAGGTTTTGGGCGTAACCCCCACCATTTTAAGAAAATTCCGTTCCAAAGTACGGGAAGATACATAAAAGGTCTGCAGCACATCATCCAGGGAGCATAATCCCCGGGAGGCGCGGATCAGGTTTACGGCACGGGAAAGTCCCGCCACGGCAGCGGGGACTTCGCCGAACAGAAGGGAAAACTGCTTGTCGATGGCCGAGAGTTTTTGTTCCGAGGTGATCTTATTACAACAAGCCTTTAATGTCCGGGCCAGCTTTCGATCGATTTCTTCCAGGGGGATATATCGGTCCGTCAACATCTCCATCTTAATCTTCAGCAGCGAATACAGGTAACAGGATTTAACCTGCGCCACGATTAAAAAATCATCATTTTGATATAAAACCGGTGTCGGCCGGGTGACCTCGCCGCCGATCAGAATATACGGGTAGACACTATCCGTACAGGAAACCGATTCGCTGTTTTCCCTGAAGTAAAAAACAATGCCGGAATATCCCTGGGGGAATACATTACTTTTGCTTCCGCCTACTGAGGCGCATTTATACACCCAGTAAGAACCGATGATACCGGGATTAAGAAGTGAAGGGTAATCTTTATCCGATTCCATAGGGTAAATTCTAATTAAAATTTACGGTGAAGTAAAGCATATGATGAGATGTAAAAATATTGATATTTCAAACATTTTGATTTATAGTTCAATATAAAATTTGGATCGAAAAATTGAACCTTAAATACATGAAAGATTCATTCTTTTCTTACAGCCTCAGAATATTTCTTCTTATTTTTACATCAATAGTATGTTTTAATAGTATCGCCTGCAATAACAATAATGATAAAGTTCCTTCACAGAATAAACCCCTGCTATCTTCCGACCTGCCGCAGAATGCTTTAAAAATTATAAATCGTTGGGTCATCGCAGAAAAAGGGTTACGCATGAGGGATAAACCGGGGCTCACCGGGTCCGTAATGTGTTTGATACCTTATTCGTGGCGGGTTACCCTTATAACAGAAAGCAGTCAGACAATAACACTGGACGGTGAGAAAGGCAAATGGACCAAAGTGAAGTGGGACGGCAGGGAAGGGTGGGTGTTTGGCAGGTTTCTTTCTTCAAGAAAACCACATTATTTACATCATTTTCGGAAAATAATAAATATAAGGAATGAAATTCCGGGAAGTGATGAAATTTTAAAAGTTAAAAAATTTAACGATGGGTATATGTTAGCTTATATTTCCGCAATGAATAATGATATCCGCCGCCTTTGGCTTTCCGAAGATTATGGTAATAATTGGATTAAAATATATACTGTAAGTCTTTTTCGACAATATATTGAAGATTTCGTGATTACCGATAGTGGTTATATTATTTTTGCAAATAAATCCAATCAAATTATGCGTTCATCTGATTGGGGTAATTCTTGGGAAATAATAGATTTTTTTAATCTTCCCTACAAGGATGCAAAGATAATTAAACTTTTCAATA
>CAZWKE010000043.1:12190-30136 GCA_964634205.1 uncultured Spirochaetaceae bacterium | reverse complement strand
ATTACCATACCGCAAGCAGGATTATTCCCAGCAGCGTAACCGCCGCACCGATCATAGTGGAATAAAGCATAATCCGCAGTGATTTCTTTCTATCGACACTTCTGCCGGCTGCCTGCTCCACGTTTTGCGTCTTCCCCACGGTGTCGCCGAAGTTGAACACCCCGCGCATACCGAAACCGGCGCAAAACCGCAAGGCGGCCTGCAGGAACCCGGTAGCGCCGGTGGAAGCGGGGATAAATAACAGCAGTCCCCATAACGGCGCGGCCGAAACCACCAGGAGTAAAATCCACAGGGCAAGGCTTACCGCCAATCCGCCCCATCCCACCCTACGGCGTGCTTTGATCTCCGCCGGGCCGATGTTGCACACACCGGCTACATATGTATTGTTTACATTATCCATAACAAGAAATTACTCACTATTTTGACCGCGGTCAATAAAACAATGTAAAGTTTACTTTACTTTGCGAAATTATCTTTGTATTTTTGAAGGAGAGACGGGATGTGTATTTATGGTATTCACGTCCTGTTTCTGAAGTTATTAACAGGGGAGGTACATATGTTAAAACGTATAATCGGCATAGGTTCCGTTATTTCCATATTTGTCGTTATTTTTTTTGCCGGGATATTCCGGCCCGTCCCCGTACAGGCCTCCGGCGTTTTCCCCGACCCACCTGCACAAAACCTGAAAGCTGCGGGCACAAAAGAGACCGCGGTGCTGGCCGGCGGCTGTTTCTGGGGTATGGAAGGGGTGTTTGAACGGCTTAAGGGTGTCACCAATGTAGTTTCCGGCTATTCGGGCGGTGATAAATCAACGGCCGAGTATGATATTGTCAGTACCGGCCGTACAGGCCATGCGGAATCGATAAGGATCGAGTTTGATCCGTCAAAGATAACCTTCGGCACACTCCTTAAAGTGTATTTCTCAGTGGCACATGATCCCACGCAACTCAATTATCAGGGGCCCGACCATGGTACGCAATATCGCTCGGTCATATTCTACACAAACGCCGCACAAGAGAAAATCGCCCGGGAATACATCCGAATTATAGACAATGCGGGTGTTTTTAAAGACCCCATTGTAACACAGGTTGTGCCCTTCAAGGCCTTTTACCAGGCAGAAGCGTATCACCAGGATTTTATGGACAATCATCCCAATAATCCCTATATCGTATACTGGGATCTGCCCAAAATAGCATTGTTAAAGGAGAAATACCCGGAACTTGTCGCGCGTCCGTAAGGTGAATCGCGGCTCTCCAATTATTTGACTATTCACCTGCAAGCACTTATAATCAAAATAGAGTGTAAGCATATTATATGGGTCATAGAATTCTATCCCGACTGACCGCCGGGATAATAATATTTAGTATTCTGCTCATCGGTATTATATTATATTGGTCGATTAATGAAATATTCAGTCTGACGGATACCACCATCAGCGGTGAAGAGTGTATTGCGGCCCTGCGCAGGGTGAACGGGCTTACCAACAAGCTGCTTACCACGGACAATCTCCATATTACCATTTTTAACTGGGAAGAAGCCGCCGCGCAATTTGTTTCCACGTATTACACCTTTATAAAATCACACGGGTTGAACTTCCTGTTGCGTGACGCGAACATTCTTTATCACTACAAGGCATTCAGAATATTAAGCCTACGTGCCCTGAACAGTATCAAAAAAATAAAACAGGACTATACCGTTTATGAAAAACTCCCTTCGCATTCGAATAGGGGGCTGCTTCTGCAGCCCGGGGCGCAGCGGAATAAGGTAATCCGGACGATTACCGCATCCACCCGTCGGATCAGTAATTATTTTTCCTCTTCCTACGAGAATACCATTACTCCCTTGGTTGTTTCATTAAAAAACATCGGCAGACAGGTCCAGATGCAGATACTGACCATATTCAGCCTGCTTGCGATATCGATAATCTCGGTTACGGTAATTATCTATGTAATATTGAAAAGAAAAGAAAACGAACGCATTAGTAAAATCATTCAGATCGAGACGGAAAAGAACAAGCTGGAATCTATCGGTCTTTTTGCCAGTGGGATTGCGCATGATTTCAACAACTTTTTGGCGTCGATTATCGGTAATATCAGCGTGGCGAAAACCTACGTGTCCCCGCAAAGTGAATTATTCACCATACTGGGAGACGCGGAGAAAGCATCAAATCAGGCAACCGGTCTTACCGAACAGTTCCTTACCTTTGCCACGGGGGGATCTCCGATCAAGGAATTGAGTGATATCAGGGGAATTATAGAAGACACCTGCGCCTTCATGCTTCGGGGAAGTAAAATCAAATGCGAATGTACGCTCCCCGAAGGGTTATGGAATGTAGAGATCGATAAGGATAAAATTTACGAGGTAATCAACAATATCGTATTGAACAGTATGCAGGCTATGCCGGATGGAGGATTATTACATATTTTTGCGGAGAATGTAATGATCAATAAAAAAAATAATAATCAATACGTTCCCGGGCATTACCTGCACATCAGTATTAGCGATTCGGGGCAGGGGATCCCGAAGCACATACAAAAGAATATTTTTAATCCCTATTTTACCACAAAAGAAAAGGGGTCCGGCCTTGGACTGGCCGTATCCTATTCCATAATCAAAAAGCATCACGGGTATATCAATTTCGAATCAAAGGAGAATGCCGGTACAACATTTCATATCTATTTAAAGGCCAGTTTACAGCAGTTAAAACCGGCTAAAATCGAAAAAAATAACGATATTCACGGCCATGGCCGCATCCTTGTGCTGGATGATCAGCAGATTATACGAAGAACAGCCGAACGTATGCTGCGGATGCTCGGGTTTACGCCGGTGGTAGCGACAAACGGAGAGGAAGCGATTGAACTTTTTAGAAAATCCCGGCGGAATCACCATCGGTTTACGGCAGTGATTCTGGATCTCACCATCCGCGGCGGGATGGGTGGGGAACAGGTTTTAAAGAGCCTGAGACAAATTGATCCTGATATTTTCGCTATTGTCTCCAGTGGTTATTCACATGACGACATCATGGCAAAATACAAGGAACATGGTTTTAACGGGATCTTAAAAAAGCCCTATACGATCGATGATCTGTCAAAAATCCTTTCCCGCGTCGGGGAGGGTAATATTGCCGAAGAGTTTTAACTCTCAGGGAGGAGCGGAAAATATCCGCATCACGGTTTTGATATCATCCCAGGTAAAATATCCCTTTTCCACACATTGCTGCCAGACGGGGCTGACCGCTTTTTTAAACTGCGCAATTTCAGGGGGTCCCGGTTGGTTTACCACCAACCGGTCCTGCAGGAATTTCAGAAAATCTTTCTCCGACTCCAACCAGACTCTATTACTGTAATCCATGGTCTGCATGGCCGCGTCATCAAAAGCCTTTTTTAGATCGGTGGGTAACGATTGATACCAGGCGGGATTCACATAAAACGGATCCGGGTGCACCTGCCAGTTGATGATCGAAAGATACTTCTGTACTTCATAAAATTTCATGTCCACAATATTGGAAAAGGGGTTTTCCTGGGCATCGACGATCCCCTGCGCCAATGCCACATAGGTCTCGGTATAGGAGATCTGTTCCGGGACGGCGCCCAGGAGTAAAAAAGTCTTAATGGTAATATCAATGGGAGGGGTACGAATTTTCAAACCCTGCAGGTCCCCCGGGATGCGGATCGGCCCCTTGTTACTGGTGATATTGCGAAAACCGCCGGCAATTCCGCAGGCAGGAATGTAGTACCCGTTTTTAAGGCTTTCCCTGTCTATTTCCCGGCCGAAATCACTGTGCATCACGCGAATGACCTGGTCCGGATCGCTGAAAAGGAAAGGCAGGGTGTACAAAATATATTTTTTATTGGCCCTGTCAAACAGGCCCCCCCGGCAGCCCTGGATAATATTGTGCTTTACCATATCCAGCACCTCCGCCTCCTTACCCAGGATCCCGGCAAAATACAACTCCACCTGTATCCTCCCCCGTGTGCTCCTTTCCAGAATCTGCTTAAAAAACTGCATGGACTTACTGCGCGGATGTTCGCTGCTCTGTGTGTGAGCATATTTAAAAACATATACCGCAGGATTACCGGTTACAGACTCCGCAGGATGTTTTTCACATGAATACAGAAAGAAGAAAATAAAGCAGAATATAAGGAACACATACCCTATGCTCCTGTATGTGTTTTTCATACGCACCTCTAGTATAAAAAACATCCGCCGTGAAATCCATACTGGTTTGGAATTTTCTTGCTTGACAGTCGGCGTTAAAACACTTATGTATTAAACGCAATGAGGGCGGGGGAAACATCCACTACAGTGATCATCATCGGTGCCGGGCCCATAGGCCTGATGCTGGCAAATTTACTGGGTAGACAGAAAATTAATACGCTTGTTCTGGAAAAAGAGACCGTACCCCCCGATGACTCACGCGCCATCGGCCTCATGCCCCCCTCATTACGAATTCTGAAACCGTTAGGGCTTGATCAGGCTTTTATCCGTGAGGCGGTAAAAGTCCGGGAAGCCTTTGTCCACGGTAATAAAAAACCGATCGGATCGGTTCGTTTTAATTCTTTACCTTCCAAGTATAAATTTATATTATCATTGCCTCAAAGCCGTACACAGGCCCTGCTGCTGGAGAACCTGAAAAAATATTCCTGTGTGAGGATATTGAGGGGCAAAGCATTCCACTCGCTGTACTTCCATGATGCCAATATTGAAATTCATGCGCGGGATCCGCAAAACGGCCGACACACCCGTTACTTCTGTGAGTTTCTGTGTGCCTGTGACGGGAGTAAAAGCGCGGTGCGGCGGTTTCTCGGTATTCCGTACCGCGGTAAAAGATACCGCGACACCTTTCTGATGGCCGACTTTATCGACAACTCGGGACTCGGCGCCCAGGTGCATCTGTTTTTTACCCCGGACGGGGCGGTGGAATCGTTTCCCCTTCCGCAGGGGCAAAGGCGTTGGATTGTGCAGACTGCCCGTCTGATGCCGCAGCATGACACGGATTTTATCAGGTCCACGGTACAAAAAAGAACGGGAGTTGATATCTCCTCATGCAAAGCGCTGGGGCAAAGCGCGTTTGGTGTCGAGCACTTCAGCATAAAATCATATGCACTCCGCGATCGATTATTTTTCTGCGGAGATGCGGCGCACAGTATGTCGCCGGTGGGAGGTCAGGGCATGAACACCGGTTTTGCCGACGCCCTGCTTCTGTCCGATCTGCTTTCCCGGGTTATTCACGGGGGGGAACCGGTTACACGGTTGGCCCGGCTTTACAGCCGCAACCGCAAGAAAGCCGCCGCCCAGGCGGCCGGAAGGGCCTGGCTTTCCATGAGGATCGGTACCCTGAAGGGAAAAATATCAAGCACGCTGCGCCGGGCACTGATCCTCTTGTTATTGCGAATCCTGAAAAACCGGATACCGCCCTATTTTTCCATGCTGACTATTAAGAACCGAATGTTTAACGAAAACCCCCGGTAATCCGTGAAGCCTGGCGAATAACCCGGGCCCGGGAATACGCGAATATTAGTTCACCTATTTTTTACAAACCACCAGACTCATCATTCCCCAAAACAGAAGCTTTATCTTCACCTTCTTAAAACCGTATGCCGTAAGCATACGCGAAAGCCCGCTTATATCGGGAAACAAGGCCAGGGATTCCGCGATATACGCATAAAGATCCGGATTACCATGCAGCACCAGTCCCCAAAAGCCGCCCCATACCCGCAGCAGGAAAAGCTGCAGTAATCTGATAGAGCGATACCCGCTTTTGGCGAAATCCAGAAAAAGCGCGCTCCCGCCGGGTTTCAACAACATATAGACATGCTTCAAAACAGCTCCCAGGTCGGGGGCGTTGCGCAGGGCATAACCACCGGTCACCACATCGAATGTTCCCGGCGCAAACCCGGTCCGGCACATATCGGCTTGTCTGAAACGGATATTTCCATATCTATTGAGAGCGGCCGCCCGGGAAAGCATTGCCGCGCTCATATCGACAGCCATGATCCTGCCCTCACGGTACTTTCGGGCCAGTAAAAAACTGATATCCCCCGTTCCGCAGGCCAGATCAAGGCACACGGCTCCCTGTAGCGCGGGGAGGCGGCCCGCCAGCTTTCTTTTCCAGGCGGTGTCCCTGTAAAAAGAAAGTATCCGTGTTATGTTGTTGTATTTCGAGGCCACCCGGCGAAAAATGATTTCATTACAGGTTCTTTTCTCAGCGGCGTTCTTTAAATCAAAATCCTTCAGCCTGAGCACGTTGTTATTTGTTTCCATCTTCCAACCCTTCAATGTTATATTGTATAATATAGAGATTCCATGGACCGCGGGCAAGCTGACGGAGGAATAATGCGGTTGAAAAGGGAAAGCTACATTACAGCACTAGGGGGAATGAAAAAATGGAAACGGTGTATCTGCATAAGGTTGCAACCTGTGTACCCGAACATTCGTACACCCAGGAGTTCGCGGTTGAGTTTTTAAAGAAACTGATTGGTCCTAATGAAAAAAGAAGACGCCTGTTAACCTGGATATACCAGGATTCGGCCATTGGAAAACGGCATACGGTTATTGACGATTACGGCAAACCGCCTAATGAATATACCTTCTACCCGCCCAACGAGCAGCTTGATCCCGAGCGGACTACCGGCTGGCGAAACGACGTCTTTATCAGAGAATCCGGGCGGCTTTCCCTGACGGCGGTAAAGAGTCTGTTTGACAAGGTATCTCCCGGGATAAAGGACAAGATTACCCACATCATCAGCGTAAGCTGTACGGGCTTTTCCGCCCCCGGATTTGATTTTTACCTGGTAAAGGAGCTGGGGCTTGCCCCGAACGTCAATCGTTTTCACTTGGGATTTATGGGCTGCTACGCGGCCTTTCCGGCCCTGAAACTGGCCCACAGCATCTGCCGGGCGGACCCCGAGGCCCGTGTACTGATTGTCAACGTGGAGCTTTGTTCCCTCCATTTTCAAAAGAAGTTTGAGACCGACCTGATGATCGCCCATTCGCTCTTTGCCGACGGTATTACGGCCGCGCTTGTCTCGGCCTGCCCGGACGATGCCGAGGGTGATAAAATGCTGCTGCGGTCCTTCCACTCTCGCTATATCGCGGACAGCGAGGATAAGATGGCCTGGAAAATCGGTGATTTCGGGTTTGAGATGAAACTCTCGCATTACGTTCCCCGCTTTCTGGAGGCCAACATTCTGCCCATTATGGAGGAGTTATTCGCCAAAAACGGTCTGCAGCTGCGGGATATCGACATCTGGGCCGTGCACCCCGGCGGACGCGCCATTCTGGAAAAAATGGAAAGTGCACTGGAGCTTTCCAAACAGAACCTGCACCATTCTTACGATGTATTATGGGAGTACGGGAACATGAGCTCCAGTACCATTATGTTCGTCCTCGATAAGATTTCCGCGGCAGCGGAATACGGGAATATTTTTGCCTGCGCCTTCGGGCCCGGTCTTACCGTGGAAACCGCATACCTGGAAAAAATCAAGTGTTAGAGCAAATCTGGCCGGACATGTCGCGCCGGGCGCACGGCGATGAGTTGTTGAACCGGCCGCAGGCCGATGAACACCGGCAAAGACAAACGCTGGAACAGTTTTCACTGTTGAACGGCTTGTTCAGCCCGGCCAGGCGCCTGTTAACGCGCCTGGTTATCCGCGACATGCAAAAATCCCCCAAAAAGACCTACCGCTTTCTTGATATCGGGACGGGTGGTGGTGATCTTCCGCTTTGGTTGGCCAAGCAATGCGCCCGCAGGGGATTGTCGGTGCAAATCACCGCCGTCGACAACGACGCTCGCGTGGTGAGGTTCGCCCAAAACAAATGCGGAGCCTTTCCCAATATTACCGTACGCCGGGAAGACGCTTTTCAGCTTGAGGCCCACACCACGTATGACTATGTTTTTTCCAGCAACCTTCTCCATCATCTGCCGGAAACCGACCTCCCCCGGTTCCTGCGCCTTGTGTCTGCGCATACCGGGCGCCTGTTCGTCATGAAGGACCTGTACCGCTCACGCCCGGCCTATCTTGGTTTCAGCTTTTTTGCCGCCGTGTTCCTGCGTTCGGGGTTTCATTTTAATGACGGGCGAATTTCCATCCGCAGGGGATTCAAACTCCGAGATTTGGAACAGGTTATTAGAGAAAGCCGCCTGACTGCGGAGGCTCAAGTCAAAAAGGGCTTTCCGGCCGCGGTATATATCTATGGCCGGGGCGGGGCCGCGCTTTATCCGGACCGGTGACCGGCGTACAGGATAGCAGTAAGTAAAAAAATGGGTGCCTTAAAACTATTCGACACCCGTGTAACCTGTTTTTTTTGGGTCATTCTCTATTTCGCCGCTGCAATATAATAATCGAAGCTTAATGTATAACCACCGGCTGAAAAGTCCCAGGAACCGTTTCCCTCTTTCGGATTTTTCGGCATGTTCCACTGTACCTCAACTCCGTTATAACCATAGAGATTCGCCGACTTGGCATGGAGGAGAAAACACTTCTCACCGCTTAATGTTACCACTTTGCCGTTATCCGCCAGCTTTTTGCCCTGAGAAAGATACGGACCGTGATTCTCACCGTCATTGAAATCAAACCGAAGAATTTCTTTTCCCGCTTTATCTTTCACAACCACATTATCAAGATAGATGGCCAGTTCTTTGTTCGGGGCAGCGGTATTGGACTTGATCCTTAAAAAGGTATACCCTTTTCGCTGTCCGTTCATACCGTCGTAACCGATGGTTTTTGTTATATCCACGGAATAGTTCTGCCATTTATTGGTTACCGGCTTGCCGCTTAACTCGTCACTCCCTTTCAGGTAGATGCATTTATACGCCTTGGTATAAAATGCTCCCTGTATACCCTGGGGTGTTATTCCGTTAAAAGCGCCTTCCCCGAAGCAGAGAAACAATGCGGAACATAAAATGATTAATACCGCTGCTGTTTTAAAAAATTTTTTCATAAGTACCCTCCTATTTATACCGGCTGTAACCATTGTATTACAGCCATGGACTTATTCTTTTATTCTGGTCTGGTCTGTTCTGGTTGAATATTATAAAGAAATATTGGATTCTGTCAAGCATGATCAGCTTTTCGGATTCGCGTTTATAGGATGTACGGCAGGTTATTAAGTTTATCCCTAAATATGCTTCGACTTGATCTGTTACCGGATGCAAGGTTCGGTGCAGCATAAAAAAACGGGCTGCTCAAATTAATGGGCAGCCCTTCCCAAAACATATGGAGGTCATCTTACTTCAAAGTGACCCCTGGAGTAATTACCCCGGCATTCGAATTAATGTAGCATTACAGGGTTGGTACATCCGGCAAAAAACCGGTAAATAGCCCAGATGATAATGCCTGCATCCTTACTCCCGTTATTCTTATAAAACCCTGGTGCTGGTCTGGTCTGTTCTGGTTAATTATTATAAGAAAGTAGAAAAAACAGTCAAGAGGAAACCGGCTGTTTTTAATGGAATGTTGATCGAATCAACAACGAAGTGGGGATGCGGATGTTTTCCGACTGTTTGTTTTTCATAAGCTGCACGGTCCGGCACCCCATGGCATAAAAATCGGTGGTAAGTCTGGTGATTCCCCCGGCGATAAATTCAAAGAAGGGATTGTCGTTTACGGCAATCAATCCGAAATCACTGCCCGGAACAAGCTGTTTACTATTCGCCTGCCGCAAGCATTCGGCCAGCAGGAGATCGTCCAGAATTATACACACCATACCGCGTTCAGGCAGAATTTTACCCGCTATCTCCCTTTCCGAAAAAAGCGTTAGCTGATGCTCAAACGGTATTCTTTCCTCCCTGGCAAACCTTTTTAATCCTTCCTTCATCTCCTCAACAATAGGGTCCGTAGAGTGCTTGGTAATAAAAACCAGCTTGTTATATTTTTTAAAGCGTGATTTCTCCCGTTTTAAGGCAGCATGAAAACCGTGTTTAAAATCCTGATAGACCGAGGGGAATTTCAGTCCCGGTACCGGTCGGTCCACAAAAATTATATTATTGGCGTTGACATATTTGAAATATTCGGCCTCATAATTCTGGGGCGCCGTGGGAATAATCAGAATATATTCATAAGTACCCTGTACCCGTGCTTTTTCATAAATGAAGCGCAGGATATCGAAGTTGTCGTAATGGATGAGAATGTCGACATAGTAATCCGTGCCCAGATTATCAAGAATACCAAAATAGATTTTCTCTTTATACCGCGTAAAATGGTCGGAAAGGAACAGTACCTTTTTTTTATAATCCACATAATCGTTGGCCACAAAATAGGCCTTATTTGGTTTCGCCTCGATAATACCCAGGTGTTTCAGTTCCGCATACGCTTTTACCGCCGTGTCCCTGGAAACCGAAAACTGTTCGATAATTTTATTAATCGAAGGCACCCTGTCCCCCAGAGACAGCATCTTGTTCTGAATAAGCTCGATAATCCTATCCGCGATCTGCTTGAATTTCGGAGTGGCTGAATTTTCATTTATTATTCCTAAATCCATAACATAACCCACGTAAAAGTATAGCATCATTAGCTCTTATAAAAAAGCATCTTTTTTTCAGAGAACAATATCCGCGGATGAAAAACATTTTTTCCTTTGTTTCCCGCCCGCAAATTGCTATATTAAAATTATTAAAAAAAAGGGGGAAAGCGGTATGAAAAACTTAGTGCGTTGTAAAACCTGCGGCTTTATCATCGAAGAGGACAAACTGGGTGATGTGTGCCCGGCCTGCGGGGTCCCCCGCAAAATGTTTGAGCCGTATAAAAGCCGTGTCTCGGAAAAACGCGCCAGAATTTTGAAACTCGATCTGCATCCGGTTATAGTACACGCCCCACAGTCTTTTGTATTTTTTACCCTGCTTCTAAGCCTGTTTTATTTGATTTTCCCCCGGGTGTTCCCGGGCCGGATCACAGCGGGTATTTTCCTGCTCTCTGTTTTGCTTCCCTTTGTTGTCCTGGGCGCCTTCCTGGCAGGTCTTTTAGACGGGAAAACACGGTTTAAAAAACTCTCCACCCCTATTCTAAAGAAGAAAATTATCCTGGGCCTGCTTTTCTTTGCCTGTTCCCTCGGTATGTTTTTTGTAATTATTCTAAGCGGGTTTGAATCTTCCGCCGTCCGCTTTATTTTTATCGGTATTAACCTCATCGCGTTTGCGGTAAGCACATGGCTGGGGCTGCTGGGGACCAGTATTCTGCGCTCGGAGTTCCCCGGGTAAGCATTCCGGCAAAAAAAGGAGCAAACTATGGCAAATTTTATTTATTCCGTTTTCCATGCGTTCGGATTCACCCACCCCTTTCATCCCGTCCTCACCCACCTGGTAATCGGGCCGATAATCGCCGCCTTTCTGTTTTCACTTGTTGCCTGGATTTTTAAGAAACCCGGCCTGTATAAAACCGCCCACCAGCTGACCTGGCTGGCAGTGGTCTTCTGGTTCTTTACCGTGTTCTTCGGTTTTATGGACTGGCTGCATTTTTATAACGGGGAGCTGCTTTTCCCGATTATCATGAAATTGATTTTCGCGGGCGTGCTGTTACCCCTGCTCTTGGCATCGGTTCTGATAAAAAAAAGGCTGGCAGCCGAATCCAAGATACTCATTATTTTTTACGGGGCTTCTCTGCTTGATGTACTGGTTGTCGGTTATTTCGGCGGGGCCCTTGTTTTCGGTTAACGGGCGTAATTTTTAAACAGGCTTTTTTCCAGCTGGGCAAGGATCCTGTCGGCAAGCAGGGCCAGAAGCCCGGCGGCCAACGCTCCTTCCAGCACAAACGCCGGGTTCTCACGTACCAACCCGGCAACAATCGGTGTGCCGAGACCTCCGGCGCCCACCACCGCCCCCAGCGTGGCGGTTCCGATATTAATGACCACGGCGATGCGTATACCGGCCATGATAACGGGGACGGCCAGCGGTACTTCAACATGCAGAAGCGTCTGCATGCGCGTCATACCCATACCCCGGGCCGCCTGTTTTACCTCTTGGCCGACCGATTCCAGTCCGGTAATGGTATTGCGTACTACGGGGAGAATACTGTAAAGAAACAGTGCGATAAATGTGGGTTTCACCCCGAAACCGGCAACCGGTACCGCCAAAGCCAATACCGCCACCGGGGGAATGGTCTGGCTTAGCGAACTCATATCACTTACAATATCCAAAAACGCACGACCCGCCTGCCGGGTAACAAAAATCCCCAGAGCCACCCCGCAAACCACCGCAGCCCCCGCGGAAAATAGAACCAGGACCAGGTGCTCTCCTACCAACAGAGACAGGTCCGCCCTGGGATACACCAGTTCCTTCTGCCCCGGAAAAACATTCGAGAGAAAAAACCGCCACCACTGCATGTGCGAAACGGTAATCACGAATAGTACCAGGAATAATAACGTGAAAATCCAGCCGCGGATAAGTTTACCCATTTTCCCGCACCTCTTCGGTGGCTTTTTCTATCTGGGACAGTCCGATTTCGCCTACCAGACGGCACTTATCATCCACTACCGCTATGGTTCGTACATTCTGGGACAAGATATGCGCCAATGCCTCCCGCAGGGTGGCATGTTGATTAAGGGCGTCGGTTTTCGGGTCGATACGCGTCATTGCCTGTTTTACCGGGGATTGTGCTTCCAGGTCGTGTTTATCCACCCACCCCAGCAGACGTTTGTCCGCGGCGGTTACCCAGAAAAAATGCCTGTTTTCCGCCTGCCGCCCGGATCGCATCCGATTTGTTTTTGCGTCAATCGCAATAGCCCGGGCTTCCAGCATATATGTCGCCACCGGAATCCGGGAAAGCCTTTTTAAGACCCTGTCGGTACCCACAAAATCCCTGACAAACCTGTTCTTTGGCCTGGAGAGGACCCGCTCCGGGGTATCATTCTGGATGATCTCCCCCCCGCGCATGATAATGATGCGGTCGGCCAGCCGAATGGCCTCATTCAGGTCATGGGTCACAAAAATCACCGTCTTTTTCAATTCTTGTTGGATATTTAAGAATTCCTGCTGCAGTACCTCCCTGGTCAAGGGGTCCACCGCGCCGAACGGTTCATCCATCAGCAGCAAGGGCGGATCCGCGGCCAGGGCACGGGCCACACCGATACGCTGGGCCTCTCCCCCTGAAAGCTCTCCCGGGAATTTGTCCCGGTACACACGCCGATCAAGGCCGATCAACTCCAACAACTCATCCACGCGGTGTGAAATTCCGGCTCTGTCCCAGGAAAGGAGACGCGGCACGGTTGCGATATTTTCAGCCACGGTCATATGGGGGAACAAACCGATGCTTTGAATGACATAACCGATCTCCCGGCGCAGGAGTTCCGGTTTGAACGCGTTTATATTTTTATTATTGATGAATATCTCGCCGGAATCCGCGGAAAGCAGCCGGTTTATCAGCTTCAATGTGGTGGACTTACCGCAGCCGGAGGGACCGATCAGCACACAGACCTCTCCGCCCTGTACCGTAAAGCTAAGGTTTTTCACGGCCGGGTTCTCCCCGTAATATTTGCTTACCCTTTCCAACCTGATCATGCTGCCTCCTCCCCCCTCAATCGTAATCCGCGCGGCACAATCATTCTGATGAAAAAACCGAACAGGCGGTCGGCCAGCACCGCCAATACGATCACGGGCAGGGTGCCTAAAAGGATCAGGTCCGGGACAGCCTGTCCGAATCCCTGGAACACAAACACCCCGAACCCCCCGGCACCGATCAATGCGGCGATGGTGGTATTTCCGATGGCCTGCACGAATGATATGCGTACTCCGGCCAGGATTACCGGCAGGGCCAGGGGTAGTTCGATTCTCCATAAAAGCTGGAACGGACTGAATCCCGTACCCCTGCCCGCTTCTCTGAGGGCCGGGTCTATGGTTTCAAGACCGGTATATGTATTACGCGTAATCGGAAGCAGGGCATAGATGGTCAGGGCCAACACCGCGGGGGTCCATCCGATCCCCTGTATCCCCAAATCCCGCAAAAAGGGGACGGTCCGGGAGAGCAGGGAAAGCGGTGCAATCAGCAGACCGAACAGGGCCAGGCTGGGGATGGTTTGTACCAAGTTCACCAGCCAAAGGATTATTTTACGCACCTGCCTTACCCTGAAGGCCAGCATACCGAGCGGAACCCCCAGCAAAACGGCAAACGCAACGGCAACCCCCGACAGGGTAAGATGGTTGACCAACTCGCTGAAAAAGCGGTCCTGCCTGCCGAAAAACTCCTGCAGCAATGACAATCGGTTAAGCCGGCCGGTCGGCACCAGGACGGCAATCCCCAGCACGGCCGCAGCGGTGGTGACAAAGGTCCAGACTTTTCTGCCGCCAAGCGCCTTGAGCGCGGTAACAATAAAGATGTAGGCGGCCACCAGCAGCAGCCAGGAACCGCCCGCCAGGGAAACGCGGGCATAGACATCGGCCTCGGAAGAAAGCCGTGCGGCCGTCTGTCCACCGGTAAAAATTACCAGAAACGCCAGCAGGTTACCCCAAACCCCCTGTGCCGGGGCGAAATTAAAACCGTGCCGAAAAATAAAGGGCAGCAAAATAACGGCTATCAGCAGCACCGCCCCGGCACCAACCAGATAAGGAGATACTACCTGCCATATCATTAACGGTGTCCCGCTGCTGATACGGTTGGGACGCAGACTGACAAAGGGAAGAAACAGTGAACCCAAGGCAATAATGCCCGCCGCAAAACAGACCGTATCAACCTGCCGGGTGGATGCGTTCATCGGCTGTCCGGCCTTTCTCTATTTTATAAAATTCTTTGATTTCAGGTACTCAGCCGCCACGTCCTTGGCCGGCTTTCCCTGGGCCACAATCTCACCATTCAGCTTCTGTAGGGTTTCCAGGGTAAGTGAGCTGAAAACAGGATCCAATATCTGCGCGAGCTCGGGATACTTTTTAAACATCGCGCCCCGGACAATCGGGGCCGGTTCATAGACGGGTTGTACCCCCAGCGTATCTTTCAATACATGCAGTCCCAGCACAGCCAGTGCCCCGTCCGTGCCGTAAGCCATGGCAAAATTCACCCCGTCCGTACCTTCGGCGGCCGCTTTTTCGGTCTGGGCGGTATTGCCCCCGGAGAGAATAACCAGCTGGTCCTTTTTCAAATGGAACCCGTAAGCTTTTTCAAAAGCGGGCAGAGAATCAGGTCTGCTGACAAACTCCTCCGAACAGGCAAGTTTTACTTTTCCTCCCTTGTTCACATATGAGGCAAAGTCCTCCAGGGTGGCAAGGCCCTTATTCTGCATCAGATCATTTCGTACAGCGATTGCCCAGGTGTTGTTGGCTGCGGCCGGTTTCAGCCAGATAAGATCATGGGCTTTTTTATCCAGTTCTTTTACTTTAAGATACCCCTGCTCCGCGTTTTTCCAGATGGAGTTGTCCGTGTCCGGGTAAAAAAACCCGCCGTTTCCCGTATACTCGGGGTATATATCTATTTCACCACTGATGATGGCTTTTCTGATCACGTCGGTTGTCCCGAACTGGGTTTTATCGACAGTGTTAAAATTATGTTCTTTTAATACCAGGACAATCATCTGCCCCAAAAGCGACCCCTCCGTATCGATCTTGGAAGCGACAACAATGGGCCCTTTTTGTTCACCCCCGGACCCGGAACACCCGCTCCAGGGAAGGACCGCTGAAAATGCCACCAAAAAGACAATCCACAGGTAATGTGTTTTGATAATGGACATAAAAACCTCCTTTTATGAAACATACGAACATTTCCCGACAGCGTCAACAAAGCCGATACTTGTCGTTAGGACCAAAAAATGTTTATTATTTTATATAAGGTAGCAAAACCTTATCTTTATCTGAAGTTATTTAAAAAAAGGAGAAACAAGAAATGAATGTTAATGTTGTTGCCGCAACCGGCCGGTTGGGGACAAAGGTAATGCAGGCCCTGCTGGAAGCCGGCAATAATGCCGGGCAGCTGATTGTCAGTGTGCGCTCCCCTGAAAAAGCCAAGGAATTTTTTAAGCAGGGGGTTGAGGTACGCTACGCGGATTATAACGACCCGGCCAGTCTGACAAAAGCCTTTCGTGACAGTGATGTGCTGCTACTTATTCCTACTTTTGAATTTGTGGAACCCCGGATAGTCCAACATTTCAATGCCCTGCAGGCGGCCCGCAAGTGCCGGGTAGGCCGGGTGATAGACATCGGTTTCGCCGGGGCGAACCCTGAATCCAAATTTATGATGGCCCCGTATTATCTGTACGCCGAATCAAAAACCAGGCTTTGCGGATTGGACTGGACAATCGTCCGTAACGGCATGTACTTAGACCCGGTCGCCGATTGGGTGCCGGACCTGCTTCCGGGGGGCAGACTTCCTTACCCCGTAGACCACGGAAAGATAGCCTACATCAGCAGGGACGACATCGCCGGTGCCCTGGCCGCGATTTGCCTGACCGGGGGGCACTCACAGAAAGTGTATACCTTAACCGGACCAAAAGCGGTTTCCATGTCCGAGTTGGCGGCCGCCGTAGCCAAGGCCACCGGAAAGCCCTTTGTGTTCAGACAGGTTTCGGAAGATGAGTTCGCGGATATCTGCCGGGCGGACGGAACACCGGAAGAAGTGATTGAGCTGTTCAATTCCATGTACCGGGCGGTTGACGCGGGCGAGTTCGAAACCGTCACCGACCACGTGAGACTGCTTACCGGCACACCGCCCCAAAGCGTTGAAGACTATATGGCCGCCAAACTGGGGCCCCTATAAGCGGTGTTACACGGATAGGCCGAAAGAGAAATACGCACCAGTCATCTTTGCCTCAGGGGCTCAATCGAATCCGCCGGATAGATCAGGGTGACCGGCCCTCCCCTCTTTCCCATAAATTGGCTTCTTTAATCCATTGATCACATAATGGAGACGTCAATAGAACAATCTTTATGGTAATGGACGGCATCATTTAAGCGGATCAGCAAATTTCAAATTGCCGGCCGGAGCATGTATTTAGAAATAAGCCGGATTTTTTTAACTTGCACAGAAACTCAACTTACCGTATCATAGGTTGTTACCCGGCATGTGTGCCGTACGCGCGCATTAAAAAAAATAAAAACGGAGGAATATATGGAAAACAATTTTAATGAACTGCCTGAGGTTATAAAAAACCACCTGGAAAGTGTCACCAAAACCTCGGGGCTGCCAGACAACAAGGAGTCGGTAAACCTGATTACAGCCAACTGGCTGGAAAAGAAAAAGATGTTTGAGGAACAGACCGCCTCTCTGGACATGATCGAAACCGATGTTTTCGGTAAGGATGACACGCGCGGCGCACTCCTGCTGACCTATTCCGGCTCGCTTATCAGCATGGGTCCGCTGAAAAACGGCGGCAGGCATATCGAATACTCGAGCATCAAACTGCGCCGGGACGTACCGGATATCGTGATTCAAGAGAACACCGGCCTTGCCGGGGATATTGCCGTGGATAAAACCGTGGCGTTTACCGAAGGAAAAATTAAAAGCACCTCCAACCTGCTAAAAATTGTCGTCTGCAAGGAAGACGTAAGTCTGGAAGAGCAGGAAAAACGGATCCGCGAGGCCACCATCTTTCTTACCAACGGTTTTGTGATATTAAACAGGAGCCTCTCTATTGAAAGCGGGGCGGTACCCGATCATTTTACCCTGGCAGCCATGGTAAAATACCTTGCGAGCAGGAACGACATTACGCAGGTACTGGCCAAACAGATCCTGGAAGATTTTTTGTTTCTGGTCGAGTGCGGTGTGCTTCTGGGACAGAGGGTCTCACTGGGAAGACTGGGCAATATGTTGTTGAAAAAACGGGCCGCCCAGAAGGCACGTGTCGGGATAAATCCCGCTACCGGTGAGGAAATCACCATCAAGGCGAAACCCGAGATGTATGTGCCCAAAATCAGCTTCAGCAAGGCGCTGAAGGAAAAGGCCGCCCAGGTAAAAGTACAGGGTATCAGCGCAGAGGGTGAGGAAGATCAGGACGACTGATCATTCCCGGCAGCCTATGTTATTAACAGACTGA
>CAZWKE010000043.1:0-12090 GCA_964634205.1 uncultured Spirochaetaceae bacterium | reverse complement strand
ATGGAATACAATGTCGATCAAGATAAATATCGTAATAAATGATTTGATTCTGGACGCAGAACTGAACGAATCGGCTTGTGCCCGAAAAATTGCACAGGCCCTGCCCCTCGAAATCAAAATGTCACGTTGGGGTGATGAGTATTACGGGAACTGCGGGGTGCATCACCCACTGGAATCCGATGCGCGCAGCCTCATGCGAATCGGTGAAATCGCATACTGGCCGCCGGGCAGCGCCCTGTGTTTTTTCTTCGGCCCCACCCCGGCGAGCAGCGGTCCGGAACCGATGGCTGCCTCCGCGGTAAATCCCGTGGGCCGTATTATTTCAGACAGCACGGTGTTAAAACAGCTCCCCGCTTCCATACGGGCAGCGTTGAAAAGCGCCGGAGAATGATGATGAGTGGATTCATGATCACCGTCGAGCAAAAAAGTTGTACCCGCTGCGGGATATGCCTGAAGGAGTTCGAGGGATACTGCATGTCGAACGACAACGGACTCCCCGTTATCGACCGCCGCATCTGCAACCTGTGCCAGAAATGCGTGGCCATCTGTCCGCAGCAGGCCCTGCGTGTCAACAACGTAAAACCCGATAAAATTGAGGGCGGCCTGCCGGTGACTCCGGAGGCGCTGGAGGAATTACTGGTCCGCAGGCGCTCTATCAAACGCTTTCGGGACAGGGCCATCCCGCGCAAACTTCTGCAGCAGATCGCCCGGGCCGGCGCGTACGCGCCCAATCAGCACAAAAACATCGACCTGATCATCATCGATGATAAGGACGTATTGCGGGAGATCGACCGCACGGCCATGAAATTCATTCGTAAGTGGTACGGAATATTATTCGGCTTTAAACCGCTGACCCGGTTCTTTTCACTTTTTGCCAGGGACCTCGGGGTGATCAAGAAAAAAATGCAGCGCGATCTTTATACAAAAAAGAGGATCATGAAAAAGGGCACCCAGGCCTTAATCCTTCTCAAGGGCAATCCCCATGTTTCGGAAACAAAAAACAGCGCCCACTACATCCTGGCAAGCATTATCATGTGCTGCGAAACCCTCTCCGTCGGTTCGTGCCTGATGGATTCGTTGCGCCTGACCCTGAACACAAAAAAAATGCGGCGCAAGCTGGGAATCCCTAAAGAAGAAAAGGTGTTGGGCGTGTTAAGCCTGGGGTACGCTGCTGAAAAAATCGTGAACATCCCCCGGGGTTACCGTCTGCATATCAAATGGAATTCGTGGAATTAGGCCGATCACAAGATTTTGCATAGTCTTAGACAAAAACAGGAGGATGTGTCATGGGAAAAAAAGCTATAACATCCCGGCTGCGGTTTATTTGTTTCGCAGCCTGTTTATCGGTATTCCGGATCGGGGTGCCCCCCCTGGCCGCCCTTGATGATACCGGGCAGACGCCGGTTACCTTCAAGGACCCCAACCTGGCCGCGGCGGTCAGGGTAGCCGTGCCGTCGGGGAAGCTGACCCCGGAGGCCGTGAGTTCGATCAGGAACCTCGAATGTCCGGACAGCAATATTTCAGACCTCTCCGGAATTGAACGCTTAACCTCCCTCCGCTATCTGCGTATCTCCTCTAACAAGGTAACCGATCTGGGCCCCCTTTCAGGTTTGAAGTCACTGAACTATCTCTATCTGGAAAACAATAAAATCACGGATCTCCGTCCGCTGGCCGGGTTAACCGCCCTGCAGTATTTGCATCTTGACGGGAACCGTATTACCGATATTTCACCCCTGGCCGCGCTGCACGCGCTGAGCGAGCTTACCCTGGACGGGAACAGGATCAGCGTTATCCAGGCCCTGAAAGACCTGACCGCACTGCGCTATCTTGTGCTTTCAAACAACTCGGTACAGGATATCACCCCCCTTTCCGCGCTGACCGCTTTAAAACAATTATTTTTATTCGGCAACCGTATCAAAGATATACATCCACTGGAGGGGTTGACCGCGCTGCAGCGGCTTTCCCTCTGGGGGAACCTGATCGAGGACCTCTCACCGCTGAAAAACCTGACCGCCCTGACCCACTTGGTACTCTCCCGTAACAGGATCAGCGACGTGGGCCCGCTTGCAAATCTGCCCAACCTCAAGCAGCTTGACCTGACCGACAACAAGATCAAGGACATCGAAGCGCTGATCGCCAACCGCAGTCTGGGCAGGGGTGACACGGTAAAGCTTTCCGGGAACCCGCTGAGTAGTACGGCAAAAAAAACCTCAATCCCCCGGCTAAAAAAGCGGGGGGTTCTGGTACTTATATATTAGTGCGATAAACCGTGGACCCGAAGGTATCAACAGTCATCTTTTTAACTCATTCAGCCGGGGCCGCCGCCGTCTGCGCACGAGAGGATTCAGATACGAACAACGGAAGTATTTCACATCTTCCGCTCTACAGTTCGGGCCACTTGCAAAAAGCTTATCGTGTTTATGGTAATTTTCATTGCGAAAACAGTTTTTCGTGTATATCATATATATATGCGGAGACTGATAAAAATATCCATACTCTGTTTAATTTCATTCGCCGTACTTTTTTTTCAAAGCACTGTCATATGGCGGATGACCCCGGTGATCTTCAGCCCCGATCCGCTGTATGCTGAAAACGGCGCCGCCGAGGCGGACGTCCCCTTCTTACACCACTCATTTCAAAAATCTCCGAATGAGATCATGTATGCCTTATGGCGCGCCTATCCGCAGAGAATAGCCGAAGTCGCCTTTCGTCATAATGACTGGGCGCTGCGTATCGGAACTACCTGGTTTTATTGGGCCGAAGGGCGCCTGCTTCCCGAAGACAGCCTCTCCCACCGGGAGGATTACTCGCGTTATCCTTTCTATTACTATCCCAAAGAACTGCCCCCGCTTCCAAACTATACGGCGGAACAGAAAAAGAAGCTTTTTGAACGAATCAACAAGCGGGAGAATAACCCGCCCCACCGGCATCCCGGAATTTATAACGCGCTTTGGAGGATCCATGATCGGGCCACAAGCTGGGAAAGGGTAAAAAATATCTATTTTTTAGGTAAAAAAACACAGGTACATCGTGATATTCTGGAAGACCTGGCCGCGGTTGAGGAAGAGATCCTGCAGGCGAAAAAAACCGATCCGAAGTTAAAACGGTTTATTGCGGGTATCCGCAGTGTGGCCGGGTATACCTGGCGGCCGATTGCCGGGACCAAAAGCTTGAGTGCCCATTCCTACGGTATTGCCATCGACATCATCCCCCGGTACATGAACAGGAAAATCACCTACTGGCGCTGGCAGATGCCCTACCAGAAGGACTGGTTTCTTATCCCCTACGCCAAACGGTATATGCCGCCGGAATCCTTTGTTCAAGCCTTTGAACACCATGGATTTATTTGGGGCGGTAAGTGGTTTTATTTTGACACCATCCATTTCGAGTACCGCCCGGAGATTCTGATCCTGAACGGATGGGACCTGGGCCGCTGATCCGCCGCAAGGCCGAGGGCAGCCCGGGAGCAAAAACTCAGGCCCGTTACCGGGAGGCTGATCCGGCGTGAACAGACGGGAGACCGCGGCAAAATCCTTGACAGGGATTTATAGTGGCCTATACTTCATAATATAAAATGAAGATAAAACAGTTGCTGCGTTACTACCTTAAATCACCTCTGAATATATTTATCTCTATCAGTGCAGTCGGCGCGGTTATTGTGTGCCTGGTGCTGCTGCGGGGGATCACGCGGATTATTGTTCCGCTCGGGATTGTTCCGGTGTACCTTATCATAAGCACCCTGTTGCTGTTTTCAAAACGCGGTGCCACCGAGATTGTCAGCGTAAAAGAAAACGAAAAGCTGCTTGAAATCCGGCAGACAATCGATAAATACAGCGGGGTGCGTGAGCGCATTTCTTTTCTGCGTCTGGGCGATCGGGACATACACAAAGCCGTTGAATATTTTCTGCTGGTTTCCGGGACGTACCTGGAAAAATGCAGGGAGCTGTCCACCTATTCCCCCCAGGCCAACAGCGGCATCGATGAGGCGCTGACGGTTTGCCAGCTTTACCTGGAAGAGCTGGACGAGTCATCGACCGAAAAACGCTATAGTATCGAGGATAAAGATGAGTTTACCGGTTTTAAGCAAAAAACATTGGGGCACATTATGTCGCTCGCCCGTACCATCAAAGAAAAAACCACCGAGGACCTTGAGGGCCTGTCCCGGCAAGACCGTTTTAATGTTATGGAAGAGTTGAACAAATGAAAAAAACAATCCTCTGCCTGTTCTTCGGGCTGCTGTTTTTTCCCCCGTTATTTTCACTTGATGTCAGCCTCAACTCGGTTGAGGTGGACGTCACAGTGTTCCCCAACGGCAAGGCGGCCGTCTATTACAGTGTACAGTGGACCGTACACAGCGGGAAGATGAGCGGGTTCTACTTTCAGGACCGTGAGGCACAGCCCCGTTTTAATCAGAAATTTTGTTTTGCCGACCTTTCCGACGGCACCCGGGTGCCGCTTTCCATAACGGCGCTGGGAGACAATAAGTATGATATTGTGCTTGCGGGCGAAAAGAAATTTTCAGGCACGGCCATGTACTTTTTTAACTACGGTCTGGATTTTGCAAAACAGGGGTACATCGGTAATACCGAATCACCCGAACTGGGCACACTGTTCTATTTCGACTGGGCCCCCGCGGAATGGGGGTATGCCATGGAGCACCGCACCGTCAGGATTGTGCTGCCGGTCATTGTAGAAGGCTCCAAAATAACCCCGGAATTCCTGAAATCAATCGATTTTCGCACTGAAAAGTACGTGAATGCACAGAACAAGATAGATTATTACACCACAAAGGGTGATGACGGGTATTATTACTTCAGCGTCCTGTTTCACCAGCAGAACGTATCCGTAAAACAAAAACAGCGGCTCCAGTTTTACCTGCGCCGGGATGCCATAGACATGGGCAAGGCCGGGCTTGAAACCCGGCGGCAGCCGCTGATACAGGATGATCGCGTCTGGATCCTGGTCGTATTCGGCGGCCTCGTCATGCTTACCGTTTTGGTGCTCTTCATAAAAAACAAGCGATTTCCCGATCTGGTGGGTGATGTTGAAAAAATCAGCTGGGCCGGGGACGATTGGATACCGCCCAAACTGGTCATCGGCAGCTATGCCAAGAAGGGAAAGATTGTAAAAGACCTCCATCCCGTGGAAGCGGCCCTCCTGCTGGACCTTCCGCTCCCGCGGGTGGTTGCCATTATGCTGGACGGACTGACACGGCAGAAAATCATCAAGGTAACCTCGGAGAACCCGCTGCAAATTCAGATCATCTCAAGGGCTAAGGCTGCCCATGAGTATGAAGAGCTGTTCCTGCGCGCCTTTGACACAAAAGGCAGGGTTTTGTCCGGTTTATTATGCGATTTTTTCGAAAAGGTACTGTCCAACCTGCAGCAGAAAACCTGGGACTGTGATCCCGAGGCCACCAAGGCCTACTACCGCGCAAAACTGGAACAGGAACCTGAGGCGTCACAGGCACACGCGGTGTACTGGGCCTCGTATCATACCGTTTTTTACCAGAGTAATTTCTATGCCGGCCTTGTCCTGCCGGGTGAACTCTCCACCGGGTACCGGGATTTTATGTCCTCGTCCTCCTGCTTCGAAGGCTGCTTCAGTCCCTCCGCTTTTTCTTCCGGCGCGGACGCCTGTTATTCGGCCTGCCACAACGCCTGTCATTCGGCCTGCCACTCGGCCTGCCATTCGGCCTGTCACTCAGCCTGCCATTCGGCCTGCCACTCGGCCTGTGTCTCGGGGGGTGCCCATTGACCATACGTGAGCTTGCCTGGATCGATGCCTTTGTGGCTGATATAAAACCGTATATTCATGTACGCGCCTTTGACCGCGTGCTGATTCTGCCGCCGAACAAGGTCTATAAACTGAACACAACCGGTATGGCCTTACTGGGCGCTTTACTGAAGGGAAAACGGATCGGAAGTTTTCGGTTCCTGCGTGACGCGGACAAGGCCCGGCAGGTACATCATTTCTTCTGCGACCTGCGCGCCTTTTTCAACGGCTGCCCCGAGGTACCGGAACAACGCCGGGCCGTGGAGATCACTCCCTTCGATTTTGACTACACGCGCCTGCCCATACTCGGTGAGATCGCCCTCACCTACCGCTGCAACAACCGCTGCTCGTTTTGTTATATCGGAGAGACATTGACCGAAACACGAAAGCAGCACGGATCCCGTCCGGCAGCACGGCCGGAGTGCAACCGGTCACCGGCCGCTAGCGGTGAAGCGTGGGGACAGCAGGCACGCGGCAGGGAACTTACCGCCGCCCAAGTAAAAAAAATAATCCGCGTCTTTAAATACAAGGCCGGGATCCCCTTTTTTTCCTTTACCGGCGGGGAGCCGCTGCTGCGCCCGGACCTGGAATCACTTGTCCGCTACGCCGTACGTTTGGGATTACGGGTGAACCTGATCAGCAACGGCACGCTTATCGACAAAAAACGCGCGCATGCTTTGCGTAGAAGCGGGTTGACCACGGCCCAGATAAGCATTGAAAGCGCCCTGCCTGAGGTCCACGATACCCTTACCGGCATGCCGGGTTCGTTTGAGAAAACCCTGGAAGGGATAAAAAACCTGAAAGCGGCGGGAATCGCCGTACAAACCAATACCACACTCAACAATGTGAACGTGGGATCAATAGCCGGGCTGCCTGAATTCTTAAAACATCAGGGGATACGGCGCTTTTCCATGAACCTCTATATTCCCACCGGGAAACAGCAGGCACGCAGCGAGTTATTTTTTCCCTATAAGGATGTGGGAGAAATCATCGATATGATAAAAAAGCAGGCCCGCATGCTGGGTCTGACCTTTTACTGGTACTCCCCGGTACCGCACTGTTATTACAATCCCCTGGCCGCGGGCCTGGGCAATAAATCATGCGCCGCCATGGACGGGCTGCTTTCGGTTTCTCCAAACGGAGACGTGCTGCCCTGCTCATCATACAAGCTGCCCCTCGGCAACCTGCTGCGGCAGAAGTTCTCACGGATCTGGTTTTCAAAGCGGGCAGCATATTTTAAGAACAAACGCTTTGCGCCGGCACAGTGCAGCGGCTGCCCCGATTTCAACGCCTGCCAGTCCGCCTGCCCCCTGTACTGGGATTACGCGGGCACGGCCGAGCTGCAGTCAAAGGCGATCTGCAATGCGCGGTAAGGAGTAACGATGAAGATCCGTTTTATCATACCCGGAATACCCCTGGTCCTGCGGGCCGTATTGTTTACCGCCTGTGAGTTGGGTGGACTGTATTACCAGTTTTATATCGGCACGGAAGCGTTTTCAGGAGCGTTTTTTTTAAGCCTGTTGATAATGTTCTGCGGCGTGCTGCCCCTGCTGGCAAAAAATTACCGCAACAAACCCGAAGACCTGGGATTTGAAGACTGGCAGCCGGTAACGCGAAACGAGTATACCCGTATCAAAGACAATCTGCTGGCTACCCGCGCCATGCGGATGCCCTTTTATTTTAACAGGGCGGCGGGAAGCATTTTTGTCATCGGTATTGTGATTACATTGTTCATCTGTACGATTACCGAGGCCTTTGTCGTCATTCCTTATATCATCGATGCCGGGATAATTCTTCTCCCCGTATTTTTTTCCGGGCTGGTGGCACTCTGGACTCCGTCCGTGATCCGCTTGAAAATTCCCGCTTTCGACGCGATTTTCTCCCGGGTGGCACCCGATGAAAAAAGCCTTATTCTGACCCCTTACCTGCGCTTTGACAAGGACAAGCAGGGCAAGAAAATCCCCGAAGACCTGCGTTTTATGCTGGAGCCCAGGAGAAAACCGGAAGACTTTATGGGGGTTCAGATACAGGCCGCGATCAACAACGGCCCCAATGGGGCGGTACCCTATCTGTACGCGGTGTTTCTGTGCAAGGGACAGGGTAAGACCTTTGCCCTGCTGAAAAAGCAGAAATACGGACGATTTATCAATGAGCCGGGCGGGGATGACCAATACGGTTTTATGGTAGTCCGCCAGCAGACCACAGGCGGCGGATATTACACAAGCCCGGAAAATTGCGTTACATTGTACCGCCGGGTAAGAACCGTTCTTGACGGCCTTCACTCCGCATTAAAAAATTAAAAACCTACAATTTTGTATACATAACACTACTATACATACATTTTAGTAGCTTTTCCCCTTTATTCCGCCTGCCATAATAACAACAATAAGCCGACGGGACAAACCGGATACACATAACTTCTTGTAGAATATGTAATTATCTTATTGCGAATCAATGTATGAAAAATGACTTATTTTGGCACTGCTTTTGCATTATATACCCCTATAGACATTTTTCTAAAAGGAGACAGGTATGAAAGCAAAAAAGAGACTGTTGTTTATTGTGATATTTCTGTTGGCGATTCCATCGCTGCTTTTGGCCGACGACGTTACCACATCGCTGCAAACCGCCCTGAACACGGTGTGGGTGCTGCTGGCGGCCTTTCTGGTATTTTTTATGCAGGCCGGTTTCGGCATGGTTGAGGCCGGTTTTATCCGGGCCAAGAATACCAGCAATATTCTGACTAAAAACTTTCTGGATTTCTGTATGGCCACTCTGGGATTTTTTATGTTCGGCTACGCCATTATGTTCGGCACCGGAAATGATTTTTTGGGACTTACCGGTTGGTTTATGGTCGACGCAAAGAGCGGTTCCGCGGGGGTACCGCTCTTTGCCTACTGGCTTTTCCAGGCGGCCTTCTGCGGTGCCGCCGCCACGATTGTGGCCGGGGGTATGGCGGAAAGAATGAAGTTTCCCGCGTATCTTATCTATTCTTTCGTTATTTCCGCCTTTATCTATCCGCTTGTCGGTCATTGGATCTGGGGCGGCGGCTGGCTCGGCCGTATGGGGTTTACGGATTTCGCCGGTTCCACGGTGGTCCATACCGTGGGAGGAACAGCGGCGCTTATCGGTACCATATTATTGAAGCCGCGCACCGGTAAATACCGCAAGGACGGTTCGGCAAACCTGATTCCCGGACATAACATCCCCCTGGCCTCGCTGGGGGTGTTCATCCTCTGGTTCGGTTGGTTCGGTTTTAACGCCGGCTCAACTTTGGCCGTAGACCCCTCCGGTGAGTTGATTTCCCGTATTGCCATGAATACAAGTATAGCGGCGGCCGCGGGAGGAATCGGCGCCCTGATCACCGTCTGGCAGAAAGTAAAAAAAGCCGATCTTTCCATGACTATGAACGGCGCTCTGGCCGGGCTGGTGGCCATCACCGCGCCCTGCGCGTACGTTGATCCGTGGGCCGCAATCATGATAGGCTTTATCGGCGGCATTATCGTGGTGCTCGGCGTTTTCTTCCTGGACAAAATCCGCGTAGACGATCCTGTAGGTGCGGTTCCCGTGCACGGAATGTGCGGAGTGTGGGGTACCCTTTCCCTGGGGATCTTCGGGCAGCAGGCGCTGGGCCTGCCCCACGAGGGACTGATCTACGGCGGCGGACTGCTTCAGCTGGGGATCCAGGCCTTGGGTTCTTTCAGTGCCGTAGCCTTTATTATATTGGCCATGGGCCTGGTATTTAAAGTTATCGATCTGACCGTCGGGTTACGGGTAAGCGTGGAAGAGGAGTATCGCGGGCTGGATATCGGAGAACACGGTATGCGCTCCTACTCCGGTTTTCAGATTATAGATTAGGAGGTGGAACATGAAGCTTATAACCGCACTGATTCAACCGCATAAATTGGAAGAGGTAAAGAAAGCCCTTTTTGAGGAAAAAGTATTTAAAATGACGGTAACCTCCGCCCAAGGGTGCGGACAACAAAAGGGATATGAAGAGACCTTTCGCGGCGTTATTTCAGAGATAAACCTGCTGGATAAAATCAGGCTTGATATTGCCGTTAGCGAATCATTTGTTGAACCGACTATCAAGGCTATTATCAAAGGCGCGCGCAGCGGTAATATCGGAGACGGGAAAATTTTCGTCACCGATTTGCAGGAATGCATTCGCATCAGAACAGGCGAACGCGGAAACGTGGCTATAGGGTAATTGTAAAGCGAGATCAGTTTTTCCGGGTTCCCCGGCGCGGTATTTCACCGGAAGGGGGGCCCTTTTAATATTTCATATACAGCCGTTTATTGAAGGTATACATTGCCTGCATCGGATTAATGTAGGTTCGATCGGTCTTCAGGGCAAAATCGATGTATTTTTTATAGTGCTTTGAAGAAAAATAAGTATCAGACTTCATCTTGTTCATTACAAAATATCCGATAAGGTCTCCCTGGCACACACTATCACCGACCTTGATGTTCTCACAAGGTTCGACAAGAGAATAAACCGAATAGATAGTATGTTTATGCTCGATAACTATCTGGTAAATATTATTGAATTGGCAGTTGATATCTTTTATCACCCCATCCGCTACCGCCACCACAACGCCGTAATCCCATTTTCCCACTGCTATGCGCATGCTCTGATTGTCATCAATGAATTTTCCCGGCTCCGCTTTTCCCAACCCCTCCAGCACGGGCCATACCACGGGGAATGCCTTCAAATCACTTTTAATCTCATAGGGCAGCTTTTGGATATCCATGGAGGATTCAAGGCTGACCGTATTTTTCAACTGTTCCAGCACATCGATATCGGACTTGGTAACAAACGGATTGATAGCCGCGAATAGGGTAAACAATACCCCGGCACACAAATACAGCAGCGGAAGCATTTTATCGGGATTCTTTATGTTGAAAAACCGCTTTACTTGTAAGATATACTCAATTCTGCTGCACAACACCCTGGCGCCTACCATCGGGATAAAGGCATAGGTGAAAAAACGTCTTGCGGAGTTTTCCTTTGCCAATAATAACAACTGCTCGGCGTAATCCACCGGTTGGGAACCGAAATGAACGACATTCATGTCACATATTTTTTCCTGCTCATTCTTCATTCGGTTATATGCCACCCAGATAAGAGGGATAAACCAGAACAGGGCACAGATAATCCTCCCGATATCTCTGACCAGGCAGTCATAATGTTTTATATGGGAAAGCTCGTGGGTGAACACGGGTTTCAGCTGCTTGGCCGTCCAGGATCTGGCCTGTGCCGGCAGCAGAACCATCGGGCGCAGCCAGGAAAAAGCGGCGGGCTGGGTATATTTGTGGCTGCATACCAACCTGACCCCGCGTGTTACCCCTAATTTTCGCTTTACTTCACACATAAGATTCTCGAGCCCGGTGTCTCTGAAACCCGAGGCCCGGTTGACATACCAGATAGAGAGTTTCCCGGCCAGTATCCGCAGCAGAAACCCCACGGCGCCTCCTGCCCAGATCAATAAGAACCAGATGCTCCAATGAACCCCGCCCACTAATCCCCGGGACGGCTTTAACAGTGTGGTGACATCAACCTGGCGTGGAATTTCTATGATTCCCCGCCGGATGGTATCCAATACCGGGGAGGCATAGACGTTATAAGACCCGGTCATATGATTGGTGGTAATGAAAATATAAACCGTATTTATAATCCAGGAAACCACAGGGATCAACGCCAGGCTCAACAGCCCTACCAGAAGGACCGCATACCGCAAGCGAGGAGACAAATCCTTCAATGTAAAATAGCCGACAAGTGAAATAGCAATTAATAGGCAGCCCTTTAGTGAAATATTGAGAAGAAAAGAAAATAGGGTGATGCATTTATCTACGGCCATGAGTTTGTATCAGCTCTCGTGTGTCCTGGCCTGTTCTATCAGGGAATGCAGGCGTTCGAAATCCTCTTCAGCCAGCTTGCTTTTGTTTGCATTGATGAAAGCGGCAACCGCCTTTTCCATGGAATCATCAAAATAGGTTTTCAGCAGCCTTTTCACCTCTCCTTTTACCGCGTTCTGAGAGGCAACAACGGGCGAATAGACATATTTAAGACCGATCTTACGGTGTTTGATGTATCCTTTATTCGCCATTATATTCATAAGCGCGCGTATGGAAGAATAACTGGGTGGGTCCGCGATGTCTTGCAGTACCTCCGCGACACTGGCTTCTTTGCGTCTGTGGAGAATATCCATTATCTGACGCTCACGTTTGCTTAACTGGGTAAATTCTGTTTTCCTCATAATCCTACCTCATAAATATGGTAATATATTAGCATTACTGTGAAAAGGTGTCAAT
>CAZWKE010000042.1:0-30651 GCA_964634205.1 uncultured Spirochaetaceae bacterium | reverse complement strand
CTGTTTTCCGCCGCATACCCAAGGGAAATCAGCAGTTCCACCTTCCGCGTACCGGGCAGCTTTAAAGCGGCCTTTATTTTTCGCTCGTTAAACCAACCGATCATACAGGTTCCCAGACCCGCTTCCGCGGCCTGGAGGCAAAAGTGCTCGGCGGTGATTCCGATATCCAGCAAACGGTAGGGGATGCCCTTAAGCTGCGATCCCACAAAGGGAATGAGTTTTTGCGGCTCGCTGGTTATGACTATCATGACCGGGGCCTGTAAGGTAAATTTATTGAAACCCACTATCTGGCTGAAGGTGGCTTTGGCCACCGCTTCTTTCAGTGCCGGATCGTCGACTACGACAAAATACCAGGGCTGGGCGTTACAGGCGGAAGGCGCCAGCCTGGCCGCTTCCAGGCAGCGTTCGATTTTCCCGCGTTCCACGGGTTTTGCCGAATAGGCCCGGCAGCTGCGGCGCATTTGACTTAATTTTAGAAAATCCATAAAGGGAATGCTAATTAAACCCGCCCGATCCGTCAACAGCAAATCTAAAATTGTTTGTCGGCCAAGACAGGTGTCTCTACGGGATTATATTGCAGCATGGTTTTCAGGTGAGCATAAACGGCCCGCGCCTGGCCGGTTGGATTATACCCTCCCTCAAGCACGGAAACCAAACGTCCACCGCAAGCGGTCTCTGCCAGGTCAAGCATAATCTCACTTAAACGGACAAAGCCCTTGTCCGTAACGGAAAAGTTACCGAGGTAATCTTCCTTCCTGCTGTCAAAACCGGCGGAGATGAGCACCAGATCAGGTCTGAAGTCCACTTTTTTCAATGCGGGCAGCAGCTGCTTCTGCCATGCTGAAATAATGGCTGCATCGCCGGCACCTGCGGGCAGTGGTACATTAAGGTTATAGCCGCGCCCCCGGGTTTTTCCCCTGCGGTTGGGAAATCCGGTCATGGGAAAGCTGTATAATGAGTGTGTGGAGAAGTAGAAGACATCCGGATCATCGTAAAAGGCCCATTCGGTACCGTTTCCATGATGATAATCCCAGTCAACGATTAAAATCCGTTTGCAGCCGTATGAACTTTGTGCGTAACGGGCGGCGATTGCAACATTATTAAAAAAGCAGAATCCCTCTCCCTGGAACCAGCCGTCACAGTGCGGACCGTTGTTGTGAGCATGATGGCCGGGTGGGCGGACCGCACAGAAGCAGTTCCGTACCGTTCCCTGCATGACCGCGTCTACGGCGGCCAGGACTCCCCCCACCGCACTGAAGATAACCTCGGCCATGGCTCCGCAGCGGATAATCGATTTTATGTGTGAGCCCGAATGGACCCGCAGGATGGCCTTTATAATATAGTCGCGGTCCGTCAACGGACTGATCCTTACAAGCTCCTTCCGTATATTATTGTTATTGAGGATCTTGCGGATGGCAAGCAGGCGTTCGGGCGATTCCGGATGGCCCGCTCCCAAAGAGTGATTACTATAGATGTCGTCAAAAACCAAACCCGTCGACATATTGTTTACCCGTCCTGTTGTGGTATTAATATACTATGCTATCGGCATCCGCTTTTCAAATTTATTTGGGGCTAAAATACCCGGTAACGAATGGAAATGTTAAACAGAATATCCGCGGCGTTATGGGTAAGCGGATCTTCCTGAAAATAGAACTGGAAGGCCCAGGCATCATCCCTGAAACTCAACCCGATCAACAGATTTACCTGCGGGGTAATAAAGAAGTCGATGTCGGTATCGGGAATCACGACGAAATCGCTGTAGAGGGGAGAGGTGCGAAATACAACCTGGACCATAAGTCCGATGCCGGGGGCGGCGGTATATTCAAATCCAAAGATGGTGTTCCACATGATAAAGGGAGCGGACGGTGTGCCGGGATCAAGGGCGTCATAGGGCAGGACCAGTCCGCCGTTTACGTACAAAGCGAACACAGGAGAAATGTACCAGTCAAAAAGAAGGCCGAACGCCGCGTCCGTGTAACCGGAACCGAGAAGCAGCTTCCGGCTGCCGGTAGGCAGTTTTACCACACACAGGCCGGAAAGAATAATATTTTCGGTCTTAAGCAGCCTGATTTTCGCCCAGAGATCCGTGTCGCCCAGGCCGAACGCCGGGTGGTCCAACTTCAGGTACACGTTATTGGTATTGGGAACATTAATATAAATATCATTTTCCGGGAATGAATCGCGTTCGTTATTGGGCAGGCCGAACAGGTTGTGGAACCCGCTGATCAGCGGATCAAGAAAGCCGCCGTAAAGCAGGACAAGCCGCCATGTTGCGCCAAATTCAATACCCTCAACGGGGGAGTAAGATAAAATCTTTTCTAAAGTAAGGGTTTCAAAATCAACAATCCGTTCATATACCGGCTCGGGGCCGGAGTTGTCCACCAGGTAATTAATGAAACTCTGGCCGCAATAGAGGTTGAATCCCAACGAAACGCTGCCCGGGGAACTGACGGCGGCCTTCATCCCCGGAAACTGGTAGTAGAGGGAAAAAGGAATAAAAATGCTTCTGGACCACAGCGGCCCGTAAAACATCTCAGAATCGATGTCCGCAGCCAAAGCGAACGAAATACAGACAAGAAACAGGAGGACACCGTAAAGCTTTTTCATAAGGCTTTCTTTATATCTCACTTGTCCTGCTGTTTCAAGCACATAAAACGGGTAAAAGCAGGCCCAGGTGCGCCGCAAAGGTATGGGTTGCCGGGTAGTCGAACGTCGTGGGATCGCGATTGATAATGATGAGGGATTTTCCCAACTGTGCACCCGGTTCCACGAATCCGCTCGCCGGATAGACGCGGAGGGAGCTTTCCAGGGAAAGAAACAGATCGTATTCCTCGATCGACATACCCGCACCGCTTACGATGGTGATCTTTGGTGATGACGCAATTAATTCCTTTGCCTGCTTCAGGGAATCGATCATGGATCGGTTGTATTATTTATAGATTTTTTCATAGATGGCTATCTGATCACGCCCGTGGTCCTTTGCCCAATACAGGGCTTTGTCCGCCCGGTGGACAATCTCTTCTTTGTTTGTATCCATGGGATGGAACTCGGAGATGCCGATCGAAACCGAAACCTTGAACACCTCGTTGTGTTCATTACGAAAGTCTATTGCCCGCAGCGCCCTGGTAAAGCGGATGGCCGGACCCAGAGCATTGTTTACGTTGGTCCCCGGGAGGATTCCGATGAACTCTTCTCCACCGAAACGGCCCAGAATGTCGGACTCGCGAAATACACCGGGTTTACGCATAAGATCGCCGATGGCTTTCAGGACCGTATCACCGATCAGGTGGCCGTGCGTATCGTTGATCTCCTTAAAATGATCCACGTCGATCATTAAAACGGAAAATATCCCGATGTGATCAAACAGATCACCCAGCGGTTCGGTATCATACTCACCTTTGAGACTTGAAACGTTCACCTCGTCGCTTTCCAAAAACATGTTGCTGATACGCCAGATGTCCCTTTTTGTGCGCTTGCTTTCTTTTTCCAGGAATTCGAAGATAGCCTGCCGGTTAAACAGCATGGTCAGGTGATCGGTCTTGTTTTTCTCTTCAAGCTCTTTATTAAGGATTTCGATTTCCTCTTTTTTTTTCTTTAACAACTCAGAGCTGACAATACTGTCAAAAGAGTGGGTAATATAATCTACCAGCCGGTTTGAAAGCACAGCTTCGTTAAATATCTTGATTGAATAGAGGATCAGGTTGAATACCATGCTTTCCGTATTGTTGTTCTCAAGAAAAAAACAATGCTTTTTCCCGATGATGGTATCGTTGTCCGTCTTAAAATCCAGTGAAGTATTCAACAGCAGGATATTGGTAAATACGCAGTGATAAATACCGCGCAGGAAATCCAGCAGTTCCTTTTGGATATTTTTATAAATATTGATATCAAGTGAAATAATGACATTCGCGGGATTATACTGTTTCAGCACGTTTTTATACTTGGCGTTTTTCAATGTTTTATAATTCAGGGTAGTAACATGGAGCGGGGCTTCCTTTTTTACCTGTTTCAGTACGTCATTATATATTTCAAGGTTGTCCTTGATAAAAAATAGATATTTATTTATTTTCATTCATAGATAATGATAATGGAAGGCATGAAAAGAATCAAGCATAATGAAATCCTCCGACCACGTTGATTTTTACCGTAAAAATGGATACTTTAGATTGATAAAAGGATACTATGTATGGAAATCTTACAATTAAAGGATGTTTCTCTTACTTTGAATGAAAGCCGTATCTTACGGAAGTTGAATATCACCTTCTGGCAGGGGTATGTTCACGCGGTCAGCGGACCGAACGGGGCGGGAAAATCAACTATGGCCGCTACGATTATGGGACTGGAAGGATACAGGGATATACAGGGGAGTATCATCTATCGCGGCCGGAACATTAATAAGCTTGCTGTGGATGAAAGGGCCCGGCACGGTATTACCATGGCCTGGCAGGACCCTGCGCGGTATGAGGGGCTTTCGGTACGGGATTTCCTTATGGCATCCAGTAAAAACAAGGATCCCGAGGTTATCAATAATACACTGGCCGGTCTGAGTATGAACCCCGCGCAATACCTTGACCGCGCTCTGGACAAGACATTAAGCGGCGGGGAAAGAAAAAAAATCGAGCTTGCGTCCATCATTGTCAATGAGGCGGATCTGGTGCTCCTTGATGAACCGGACTCCGGTATTGATGTGGAATCGCTGGAGCGGATTTTCGATGCCATCGATCTCCTGAAAAAGCGGGGGACCACCGTGATCCTGATTACCCACAGCCTGGCGGTCCTGGAACGGGCCGACCATGCGTTCCTGCTGTGTCATGGTGAGATTATCGACAAGGGAGATAAAGCAAAAATAATGAAATATTTTCAGGACAAATGTATCCCCTGCGGGCACAAAAATATTCCCGATGAATGGGAGCCTGTCATTGGAAAATAAATCGGCCCTGATAGATGAACTGCTTGAGGCCTCACGCATCCATAAGGCCGTACATTCCGACCCGGGGGTGGCCTACCTGGTTGTCCACCATAATGAGGTCATCGGTCTGCGGGGTCTGCCGGGGATCTTGGTAGAGCCGCGGCAGACAAAGGACGGCGTGGGGATACGTTTTACGGTAAAGGCGGGGGTGCAGATTGAAAAGCCCGTATACCTCTGTTTCGGGATGATGTCCGACCGGGGAAAACAACACATCGACATGGACGTACATATCGAAGAAAAGGCCAGGGTGAACCTGTACGCCCATTGCACCTTTCCCAATTCCAGTAACATCCTTCATACAATGGATGCGGCCGTGCATATCGGACCGCATGCGCATTATTCTTATTATGAGCGCCATATCCATGGTGAAAACGGTGGAATAGAAGTGGTGCCCAAGGCAAAAGTGACCGTTGAAGAAGGCGCGTATTTTAAAACCGAATTCGAGCTGTTGAAGGGAAGGGTCGGGTCTATCGATATTGATTATGACTGTCTTTGTAAAGCAAACAGTATCCTGGAAATGATCGCCCGGATCAGCGGACGCGGCGCCGATATCGTGAAGATCAGGGAAAGCGGACATTTGGCGGGAGACCATTCCCGGGGTGTTTTAACCACCAAGATCGCCCTCAGAGACAGTGCGAGCGCCGAAGTGTACAACACACTGACCGCTTCCGCCCCCTATGCCCGCGGTCATGTGGACTGCAAAGAGATCGTCCAGGACGGGGCCAGGGCAAAGGCCGTACCGGTTATCGAGGTAAACCATCCCAAAGCCCACATCACGCATGAAGCGGCCCTGGGGAGCGTGGATTCCAAACAACTGCAAACACTGATGAGCAGGGGCCTCAGTGAAGAGCAAGGGGTGGAACTGATTATTCAGGGTCTGTTGCGTTAAAAACGGGGACGGCCCTTTCGGGCCCGGTCGGCAGCCGGGCGGAGTGCTTGCCCGCCCTTCGCGGGAGTTAAACCACGATCATCGGCCGGGTAGAGGTTTTGCCCGCTATTCGCGGGGTTTTATTTTTTTACATTAATTCAGGGATCTGCAGGATGGCGGCGGACCTGCGTATGATCATATCAGGATCGAACGGTTTGGTAAAATACTCATCGGCCCCCACCTCAAACCCGCGTTTTTTATCAAACTCCTGACCTTTGGCGGTAAGCATGGCGATAAAGACATGGTTTAGTTTGAGTTTTTTCTTCACCGCATAGCAGACTTCATACCCGTTTATTAATGGCAGCATTACATCCAGAAAGACCAGGTCCGGGTGTTCGGTTTTGATCAGCTCGAGGGCTGTTTTCCCATTGTCCGCCATAAAGAGCTCAACTCCCCGGCTTTCAAAATCCTCAAGGGTCTGTTCCAAAAGCAGCCGTATATGGACCTCATCATCAACGATCAGAATCTTTTTGGTTTTCATCATGTACTCCTAATAAAATAAAGCAGACGTTTTCCATGCCTTTAACAAAACGAATGGTCTTGGTAATTTCATTGCGCTCCTTCAGCAAGGAGTCCAGAATAATCAGTTCCGGTTTCATTTGGCGGGCCATTTTTATGGCCTGCCTGCCCGAATAGGCCTTGCCCACGGTATATCCCTTTGTCTGCAACACATCGGCCAGTGATTTTACCGCGGATTCGCTTTCATCCACTATAAGTATTTTTTTCAGGGTCTCCCCCTGGGTGATAAGGCGCTTGATCTCGCCCAACAGGGATTTGGTATCCACCGGTTTGGTAAAATACCGGTCCACCCCCAGGCGGTACCCGCGCTTTGCGTCTTCCAGAATGGAAAGGATGATGATCGGGATGTCTTTTGTATCGGGATTATTCCTAATGACCGCTGCGGTATCATACCCATTGATTTTGGGCATCATGATATCAAGGATGATGAGATGCGGTTTGTTTTTTTGCAGTTTCTGAATCGCCTCCAAACCGTCCGCGGCTTCCAGGATCGTGTACCCGTCCGCCTCCAGTTCCTGACGCAGCAGCTCGCGGATATGGGCGTCATCATCAATAATCATCACCACCCGTTTGCCCCGGGAATGGACGGGGTGGATGACCGCAACATGGTCTTTTAACTGCCGGACGATCTCGGTCACCTCGTGTTCAATGGGTCCGATGCCCATTGATACCTCGGATTTCACCGGCAGGCTGAAAGAAAAGATACTCCCCCTGCCCCGGCGGCTTTGGGCCCAGATCTTTCCCGAATGGTTTTCTATGATGTGTTTACAAATAGCCAGACCCAGGCCCGAACCCTGAGGTTTGCTGGTAAGCGTCTCTCCGCCCTGTTCAAACCGGTCAAAGATCCTGCCAAGCTTTTCTTCCGGAATACCGCTGCCGGTGTCGGCCACGGAAATGGTAACACATGAATCATCATGGGTGATCGTACAGGTCACCTCGCCGTGGTCGGTAAATTTTGCCGCATTGGACAGCAGGTTAATCATTACCTGGACAAGACGGTCCTTGTCCGCGTGAATGACCGGGATGTCGGTCCCGAAATTTCTTTTTATGGTGATGCCCTTGTTCTCGAAGATGGCCGAGATGGCCCTGATGCTTTGTTCCGCCACTTCAAGCGGGGAGGTTGGGACAAAGTTAAGATCAATTCTCCCGGCCTCGATTTTTGCCAGATCGAGTACATTATTAATCAGCGCGGTAAGCCGGTCGCCTTCGGATACAATTATATTGATGTTCTGATGGATTTGCCGGGCCGCGTGCTCGACGGTCGTGTCGCTTCCGGAAAGGCCTGGGAGGATACTGTTGACGAACTTCTTGTTTATGATTTTGGCAAAACCCAGAATCGAGGTCAGCGGCGTCCGCAGCTCATGGGAGACCATGGAAAGAAAATCCGACTTCTGCCGGTCAAGCTCCTTTAATTTTTGGTTGGCCGTACGTAGTTCGGTCATTCCCTGTTCAAGCCGCTGGTTCAGGTCCTCACCCTCATTGATCTTTTGTGTCAGCGCGTCCGCCTCTTTGTTTATCAGTGTGCCCAGTTTGGCGATAAGCTCATTCCGGGAGTCGTCGGATGCCCTGACGTTGCGGTTTCCCGACGCAAGCTGCGACAGGGTGTCGTAATGCTCGCAGATTCCGATGGCCATTTCATGCGTCTGGTTGATAAAACGCTCTATGCTTTCCCCTACATTATTCAGCGCGTTTTCCAGTTTTTTCAACAGCCAGTTGTCGGTGTTTATTTCAATTCGTGCCGTGGGGTCTCCCAGGGAGAGTTTCTTCAGCATCTCGAAACAGTCAGAAAACCCGATGGATAGTTCCAGGCCCAGTTTCTCAACATGGTTTTTTGTGTTCCGCAGGCGATTTTGTTTTATGCTGCGGCCGGTAAGTTTTAAGAGCGCGGTAAGTGCGTCTTTTTCGCGTGTGGCCAGAAACTCATCGCAATCGATGCAGTACAGCAGGTTTTCATATGAGATACCGCTGGCGAAAGCGGTCTTCCCGGGGAAACCGGGGCTTTGGAAGGCCGCACAGTCCGTATTGTTGCATTGTGTCTGTTCCCAGCAGTTCTTTGGTTCGTTCATGCTCACCTTAAACTTAAAACCTGATTGTAATACACCTGGCATACTCGCCCTTGCTGTCGACGCCGGTGATTTCCTTTCCCAGGCGGTCGCACCAGGACCTGATGTCCTTTTCAAATGTGGGCGAGTCTCCGGTTATTTCCAGAATGTCTCCGCTTTTCATATCCGGCGCGGCTACCGCGAGTTTCAGCATGGGTTCGGGGCTGATCAGCCCCGTGGTATCAAGATGCCTGGTTCCCATTATAAACACGCTCTCCGTTCCTAAAAATATTCAGGAAAACCTCCACAATTTGCGGATCAAACTGTGTACTGCTTCCCTTTTTTATTTCCGCTACAGCCCGGCTGTGACTCCTGGCACGGCGATAAGGTCTGTCGGTGGTCATGGCATCATACGCGTCGGCAACGGCGATGATCCGGGCGATAATATCGATATCTTTTCCCGCCAATCCGTCCGGGTAACCGCTTCCGTCGTATCGTTCGTGATGGTTGCGTACCCCGGGAAGAATATCGTCCAGGTGATCGATACCTTTGAGGATTTCTTCTCCTAAAATGGTATGATTTTCGATATTTTTTATTTCTTCGCCGTCCAGTTGTGCCGTTTTTAAGAGGATCTTATCCCTGACCCCGATCTTGCCGATATCATGCAGAATCGCGGCCAGGCGCAGGCGGGTTTTTTCCTCATCATTCAGGTTCAGGCCGTTTCCCAGTGCGAGGGCATAGTCCATGACGCGCCTGGTATGGCCGCCCGTATACGGATCACGCTTTTCGATTATTTCGGCCAATACATTGGCCGTGGCCAGGAAGGTATTACGCAGCTGGCTGTACAAGCGGGCGTTTTCAATAACCATGGCACCCTGCGAGGCAAGGGTGGTGAAAAACTTCAGGTCCTCGGCAGTGTAATGGACCTTGTTTTCATGACTGATATTGATTACCCCGATGATCTTTTCCCTGGTCTTCAATGGAGCGCACATAAATGAAAAATGGGTCTCCTCAAGCACGAGGTCGTTTATTACACGCGGTTTTCCTTCCGTAAGTACATCTTGGATAATGGTATCGATATTGTGAGGCTTTCCGGAAAAAGCGGGACGCAGGCCGTAATCGGCGATAACCTTCAGATCATGTGTTTCCTCATCCAGTAACATCAGAGAGGCAAAGGTGGTTTTGATAAAGTTAATCGCCTCTCCGATGATAAAGTGCGCCGTTTCGCGCACGTCCACGGCGGCGTTTATATTTTCCGCGATCTTGTACAACAGGTTGATCTCTTTATATTTTTCCAGCAGGTCACAGGCCAGATATTTCTTTTCGATCTCGTTTCGTAAGAGTTGACTGAGCAGCGTGGCCATGGTTTCCGTATGTCTTTCGCAGTATACGCGGCCCACAACCTGCTCATCGGCCTTGATATCGGCGTACAAAGGGACCGAACCTTTCAGATCCTCACCCCAGATCAATGAACCGTTCGTGTCGTACACCCCGGCCTTTATTCGCAGGTCTGTCACGATTTTGTTGATGGCGTACGCACCATGACGGGGAGTAAATAGTTTTTTTAAGGCTTTACCTGTCATACCCGTACGCTTTTTCCCCGTTACACTTTCCCAAGTACAACCGTTGAATTATGTCCGCCGAATCCGAATGAATTGGAAAGGGCGTAGCGGATCTCCTTTTCCACCGGTTCCGTGTTAATGCAGCTCAGTTTGATTTCAGGGTCCTGCCTGAACAGGTTAATATTCGGAGGGACCAAACTCTTTTGCACTGCGGTAGCGCAGATGATAGCCTCCAAAGCGGCCGTGGCGCCGAGCAGGTGTCCGTGCATGGATTTTGTTGAACCCACATGGGTGTTTTTTTCATCGGGAATCAGGCGTTTAATGGCTTTGGCCTCAGCCACATCCCCCACAGGGGTGGCGGTACCGTGTGCATTAATATAATTTATATCTTCGGGATTCAATTTTGACTGTGATAAGGCCATTTGCATTGAAGAAAACGCACCTTCGCCGTCTGGCTGCGGCACGACCAGATCATGGGCGTCCCCCGACATTCCGATTGCCAGCAGCTCGCAGATAATGGGTGCGCCGCGCTTTTTAGCGTGTTCATACTCTTCCAAAATGAGTATTCCCGCTCCCTCGCCCATCACAAAACCGTCCCGGTCCGCGTCAAAGGGGCGTGACGCCTTCTCAGGCGTGTCATTGTATTTTGTGGAAAGTGCGTGCATGTTGCAAAATCCGGCCACCGAAATTTCGATTATCGTGCCTTCCGCGCCTCCCGCTATCATGACGTCCGCCATACCCGACTGGATTATCATAAAAGCCGCGGCTAGTGAGTGATTGGCCGTGGCGCAGGCGGTCTGCATGCTTAGGTTCGGCCCCTTTACCCCATGGATGATACTTAAAAATCCAGCGGCGATGTTTCCGATGGTTGCGGGGATGTAAAACGGGCTTACCCGGCGGTGGCCCTTGGAAAGGAGGTTCGCGGTATTTTCTTCCTGCGAAAAGATACCGCCTATTCCGCTTCCCACCGAAATCCCTATGCGCTGCGGATTTTTCCCGGTATCAAGGCCCGAGGCTTCGATTGCCTGATTTAAGGCCGCGGCCGCGTAATGCACAAACGGGTCCATACGCTTGGCGATTTTCATATGTTCTTCCGGAAAATGGTTTTTATAATCAAAATCTTTTACTTCTCCGGCTACCCGGCAGGTAAAAGTAGAGGCATCGAACTTACTGATCTGTGCGATACCGCTTTTTCCGTTGATTACTTTGTCCCACGTATCTTGTACGCTGTGTCCCAATGGGTTTATTGTTCCCATTCCCGTGATTACTATTCGTTTTTGTTCCATATAATCATCCTTTCAAACGTGCTGTAATATAATATAAATACATAAAGGCATCAAGCCCGTGAATGGGAATTAATAAACTTGTATCTCATGTATAATCGTGTATAATATTAGCTGTACGCAGGGAAAGAAAGAGCAGCGGAACATGGAAATATACAAAAAGATACTGGGATTGCTCGGAGTAAGCATCATTATAATCACTCTCAGCCTGTTTTTACTCTTTTTTTTAGGTACTTATCCCATTATACTGCGTACCGGCAATACTGCGGCAGAGAGCGGTACAACGCCGGCGGAAATGCAGGAAAGCGGCGCACGGAAACTGCTGCAGGCGGTGGTGGACGGGACGTATACCAATCTTTCCAGGACCGTCCAAGGGGCGGATGATCTATCCTATATCGTACAGCGGCAAAAACCGCAGTTGAAATCCGCCGTGGATATCGAATACGCCGGAATAAACTTACTTTGGGAACAGTCCGACAAGGGCGTTATGAGTCCGGCCCGGGCCAGGGAACTGGCCCTTGAAAGCCTGGACCGGACAAGGTACGCAAAGGAAGGGTATTTCTGGGTAATCAACACGGACCTCACCATGATAGACCATCCGTTTTATCCCCCGTCAAAGGCGCCCTCCTGGTATAAAAAGGGCGGGATCGGTGATTATGAAGACCGCAAGGGAAAAAAGCTATACCGGGAGATTGTACAGCGCTGCCTGGAGCAGGGGGAGTGCTACGTGGATTACTACTGGTACAGGGAAGAAGAAAAGTCCGTTACCCTGCCCAAAATCGCTTATGCCAGGCTGTTCAAACCCTGGAATTGGATTATTATCACCGCCTCGTTTATCGAGCCCGACACCCGTCTGTTACAGGGGGAACTGCTGGACCGCCTGAAGAATCTGTATTTTTCACAGTCCGGGGACCTCTGGATTATTGATACCAATCTTACTTTGGTCATGCGCTCACTGCATACGGGAAAAAACGCCCCCGCCTTGTTTGAGACCGGGGGTCTGCGGCAGCTGGTAAATAAAAAGGGCAAACACGTGTTTACGGAACTGGCGGAGTTGGGGAAAAACAAGGGGCAGGCCTTTCTGGAGTTTGAACCGCCGGATGATTGGTACACTTTATCCGCAGGCGGCACTATGCTGGCATATATTCGATATTTCAAACCCTGGAACTGGATCATCGGCGCGGAGCTTCCTCTGCAGGAGGCCCTGAAGCTTTCATCAACCATTGTGGTCCATGAGGTCGGTTTACGGCAGAATTATCCGTTGTTTATTATCTGCCTGCTCTTGAGCCTGGGCAGTGTGGTGTTTTTGGGATTATACGCGCAAAACTCGGCCAGGTCTCGGGCGCATGCCGTGGTGGAGGGAGCCGCGGGAGGTGCGGCCGCTGCCGCGGCCCGACAGGCGGCGGAGAGTACAGGAGCCGGTGCCGCGCAAGCTGCGGCAGCCGAAGCCGTTTTAAAGGGGCCCGATATACGCTCTCGTGCTGTCCCGCCGCCGCAGGAGCGGGGGGCCTCCCTTCAGGATGCGGGTCACCCGCTGAAACTTATAAAGGATTTTTCCATGCGGACCCGCGAGACGGGGCGATCCATGGAACAACTTTCCCGGGACACGGAAAAACAGGCACAAACCATTTCATCACTTACCGAGTCCGTGGAACAGAATATCGAGGCTGTTTATGACCGGTTTGATTCGGACAAGATATCTCTGCAGCCTGTAATGGAAGAACTAAAGCGGCTCGCCGACTCGGTGGAGGACCAGTCCGCCGGTCTTTCCCAGACACGGGCTGCCATTCAAAAAATCGCCGAAGCCGTTACCAGTATTGACCGCATTGTGGAGGTAAAAAAAACCGTTTCCGACAAACTCAGCCTGACCTCGCGTGAAGGCGGGGAACAGTTTGAGGTGTTCGGCGAGGCGATCGAAAAGATATCCCGTTCCACCAATATGATGCTGGAGATGATTGAGATAATTAATACAATCAATAAACAGACCAACATGCTGGCGATCAACGCGGCAATTGAAGCGGCGCACGCCGGAGACGCGGGTAAAGGATTCGCGGTGGTGGCGGATGAGATTAAAAAGCTGGCGGATCAGACCGCGGACAACGCCAGTATGATTACCAGGACCCTGCACCAGGAAATAGAGAATATTCACAACGCCCATGAGCTTACCGGGGAGATAAATGAAAATTTCGACCGGGTAACCACGGATATTACCGAGATTACGCTGGCAATGGGTGAGATAAAAAGTGCAATAGCGGATTTAAAAAACGGCAGCCATGAGGTGGTAACCACCATTTCCGGCCTTTCCGGTGTTTCCCTGGAAACCCGAAAGGCCATCGACGCGCTGACTGAAAGAATCGGTAAGATCGCGGTTGCCGGCGGCCCGTTAAGCGGTATACGGGAAAAAACCTCCTCCTCTTTGGACAACCTGAAGCAGTCCGTAGAGACCGTTATGCACACCATTACGCAGCTTGTGAACATCAATAAAACCTTCCAGGAAGGTGTTACCACGCTTGACACCCTGGTCTCAAAGAATGAACCGGCCTAAGGCGGATTACCTGACAAAACAGGTTATCGCCTATATCGGCAACAAGCGCAGGCTGCTGCATCTGATTCACCGGGCACTGCAGTTATGCCTTGGCGGGGATTTTAAGGGAAAGACCTTTCTGGACCTGTTCGCGGGCAGCGGGATTGTCTCCCGCCTGGCCAAATTCCTCGGGTTCCGGGTGTGTTGTAATGACTGGGAATATTTTTCTTACATCATAAACACCGTCTATATCGGTATCAACCGCCGTGAGCTGGCCGGCCTTTTCAGTGCCGCCGGCGGTATAGAGGAAATACTCAAGGTTTGTAACACGCTTCCCGCTCCTCCTGCCGAAGACCGGTACATCAGCCGGTATTACTGCCCGCCTGCCGATGGCCCGCAGAAGGTCGACTATAATACCCACCGGATGTTCTATACCCAGGCCAATGGGCTGGTCATAGACGGAATTCGAACGGAAATCGAACGGCTCTATCCCGGACACGCGGAAGGCGGCGGCGGCCCGGAACGGGAGAGCACACGACAAAAGGAAAAACACCTGCTCCTGGCACTGCTGCTTTATGAAAGCGCCACGCATACCAACACCTCCGGGGTGTTCAAGGCCTATCATAAGGGGTTCGGCGGGCACAGCGGTGATGCGCTGAAGCGTATTATGGCACCGATTGCATTACACAATCCGGTACTGATTGATTCACCCTATTCACATAAAATATACATGCAGGATGCAAACAGACTGGTACGTTCGCCTGAACTGGGGCGGACCGAGTTTGATATCGCCTATCTGGATCCGCCCTACAACCAACACCAGTATGGGAGTAATTATCACCTGCTCAATACAATCGCCAGGTGGGACAAGCCTCCGGTGAATATGACCAAGGTGAAAAACGGCAAGCTTGTGGATAAGGGAGGTATCCGCAAGGACTGGATAAAGACCCGCTCACCCTACTGCTACAAACAGCAGGCGGCCGGGGCCTTCCGCGATCTGCTTTCGGCGCTTCAGGCGCGGTATATCCTGTTAAGTTACAGCACGGAGGGAATCATCCCCTTTGACGATCTCTACGGCCTCTGTGCTGAAAAGGGCCGGGTTGATCTGGTTACCAATGAATATACCAAGTATCGCGGCGGCAGGCAGAGCCTGGAACGCCTGAATAATAACATTGAGCTAATCCTGATAATCGATACGCAGAAGAAACAGGCACGCCATACGGCGGCAAGGGTACGTGAGTTGTTACTGCGTAAAGACCTCCGCCTGCAATGCAAAAAGCCTTACCGCAAAGCATGCTTAAGACGGGAGTTTGCACTGGATGAAGCCGGCCAGCGTATTGTTTTTAAGAATAACGGCGACGCATATGTAATCCCCAGCAAGGGATTTTTTCGACTGCAGTACCCCCCCGCGCTTCATGAGGTCCCCGCTTCCGTACTTTCCGTCCTGATTGCCAAACTGCGTGCTTGCCAGTGCGTGGACAGGGAGGAGGAGCTGGATGAGCTTTTTCGGATTATCGCGTCTGCGGACGGTGACAAATCCTATTTTATAAAGCTTTTGCCGCACACCCTGAGAAAGATTGCTCATAAAAAATACAAAAAGCTGTATGTAAAATGGGCGGCGAGGATCAGGAATCTTGAAAAGACGGAACCCGCTCTATATGAAATCATCCGGGGGAGTATAAAGGAGGTTGAGGTAATCGCCGAAAAACGCTTCTCCGGTTAGGCCGCTTTATTTGTAATTTTTAGCGGATTGAATCATGAAACCGGATTTATTGTCGTGATCAACCGGCCCCCGGCCGGTATGGTTTGTTTTTTCAGCGCACCCATTACAACAACCCCAATAGTTCCCGCGGGTGTGAAATCAGGTGCCGGGCACCGGCCTGCTTTAACTCCTTTTCAGTTCTGAATCCCCAGGTCACCCCCACGGCGTACATGCCCGCGTTTTCCGCGGTTTTTATGTCCGCTTCCGAGTCGCCGACGAACAGGATCTCGGCGGGGTCTATTGTAAACTTTCGGGCAATATACAACGCCGCCGCCGGGTCCGGTTTCAACGGGAACTGCCTCCCCGCCCCCAGAATGACACGGAAGGACCAGGATGATAACAACCGGGAAACAATTTTCGTCATCATTTCGTGGGGTTTGTTGGAGAGCACGGCCAGGGGGAGCTCCCGTGCCGTCAGCTGCCCCAGCAGTTCCGGGATGCCGGGGTAGGGAACCGTGGTATCGGTCAAATGCAGCAGGTATTGTTTGCCGAACTCCTGCCGGAGTTTCCTGATGATATCGGCCTTCCGCTCCCGCCCGGACAGAATGCGCTCAATAAGCAGGTCCAAGCCCCTGCCTACCATGGTTTTGTAACGCGAAGTGGGAACCACCGGATACCCGTAGAGAGCCAACGCCCTGTTCATAGCCGCGGCGATATCGCCGAGTGTATCAAGGAGTGTCCCATCCAGATCAAAAATACATGCTTTCAAACGCATATACGCATCCTTCCTCGTGCGTTACCATAGCACACCGTATGCGGGCAAAGCAAGGCCTGCCTGTTTTCCGGACCCTTGCCTTTTAGGATGAATAATGCAACTATGAGATCACAGGGGATGGAAGAGGATGCGGCATAATAATCGCTTTGCGGCGACAAATCTCTCGGATATTTTACACCAGGCGGAATCCGTAAAGATTTCCGGCAGGGACAGGATTATCATCTTCAGTGATCTGCATATGGGAAACGGTGGTCCGACGGATGATTTTCTGAAGAACAGTGAGCTTTTTCTGTATGTGTTGCGGCACTATTATTTACGACGCAGGTTTCACCTGATTTTAAACGGTGACGTAGAAGAGCTGCAAAAATTCAGTTTAAAGCAGGTGTTGACCCGCTGGCAGCCGGTATACGATGTTTTTCACCAATTCAACCGGAAGAAGCGCCTGTTCAAACTTCTGGGCAACCATGATGACGGGCTGCAGTTCTATACACCTTCTCCCGGATCGTTCAAGCTGCATGAAGCACTCAGGTTGGAATACAAACATAACAACCTGTTCGTGTTTCACGGCCATCAGGCCTCTCTGTTGTATGAAAAATTCAATACGCTCGTCAGGTTTTTTTTAAGGGTGTTTGCCAATCCCCTACATATAAAGAACTATTCCGTAGCCGGGGACAACAGGAAAAAGGACAGGCTGGAAAAACGGGTGTATGAGTTTGCCCGCCGGAAGAAGACCATCGCCCTGATCGGTCACACCCATCGGCCCCTGTTCGAATCGTTGTCCAAGTTTGAGACGTACCGCCGTAAAATCGAGGAGCTGTGCCGCGAATACCCGCATCAAAACAAAAAAGAACGCAGAGGAACAAGGCGAATAATCGATACATTAAAGAACGAGCTTGAAAACATGCATGTAAACAAGAAAAATTATTTACCCAGTATTTATGACGCACACCTGGTTGTGCCCTGTGTATTTAATTCCGGCTGCGTCATCGGAAAGCGGGGGATCACCGGTATCGAGCTTGCCGGGGGAAAGATTTCCCTCGTACACTGGTTCAATCGGGAGGTAAGTACCCGGTATCTGCACGATCCGCTGGTAAATGTCGAACGCCTGGGAAGCAGCGGATATTACCGGGCGGTATTAAAAAAAGAGCCGCTTGATTACATTTTTACACGCATAGAACTGCTGACGTAACGAGTCTTCGGCACCCGGTATGAACATAAAAACGGGTCGAAGCGCAGATCTGCGGGGCGGATTACTCAAAGCGGTTGTATGCTATTTCGCACTCTCATCCAATTCGCAGCCGTACCACATTATATATGTGGGAAGCTGCCGCTGCCAGCAGGCTGTTGTATGCCCGCCCGTCGAAATCCCGCAGATCGCCCTGCCGCGGCGGTTTGCGGCCAACGGGAATTCAGCTTCAAGGTACGGGATAATAGCGCGAATGACAATAAAGGCTTCATTTTTTCAACCCTTTCAGTTCCAGCAGGCGCTTTATCCGCTCTTCGGTTGCGGGGTGTGTTTTAAAAATCGAGCTGTTGCGGTTTTCCGGCAGGGGAATAAAGTAGGAAAGCAGGCGTTTCTGCTGGTAGTCTATCTTTTGCAGCGCAGAGGCAAGTCCTTCAGGATCACCGGTCAGTTCAACCGCGTTTAAGTCCGCGGCGAACTCTCTTGTGCGCAGCAGCGCGAGCTGGATAAGCAGGCTCAAGAACGGCAGGGCCATTAAAAGTACCAGCGAAGCCAACGTAAACCTGATCCCTGAAATGTAGAGAAAGGGAAAAAAGAACAGGATCATTATCCAGCCGAAGCGGGCGATAAAAGAGGTAATACGACGCACGATTTCTATGAAAAGAAAGAGGGTATGGTCATCCTGCTTTATATGACCGATTTCATGGGCAAGCACCCCCCGCAGTTCCCTTTCGGACAGCCTCTGTAACAGCCCGCTGGTGAGTACGATAGCCGGTTGTTTCTGATTCATAATCGTCGCGGCGTTCATCTGAAGCTCGGGAAGCAACAGCAGGGTGGGTTTCACCGCCAGGTGTGCCTGTTTTGAGAGTGAACCCAGAACGGAGTACAGTATTGGGTTGTCATTGTTATTTAAGACATGGAGATTAGGGGGAAGTCTCGCCGGTTTTGCCTGGTAAAAGAACAGAATGATAACCACCGCAAAAATCGTCAGCAGCAGTAATCCCTGCTTGCCGAATAACTCGATCCCGCTGACTACAAGCAGCCCAATCATGATAAGACTGAGGAGAATGGTTTGTATATAGCGAAGCCATTTCTGCCGTGTTAAACTTGGTTTCATTCTCTGCACCCCTCTGTTACACCAACAATGGAAGCAGTCCCCGGTCTTTTTTCAGTATATGAGATTCCCAGGTAAAAAGCGTAAGCCGGGCCGTCGTATGGATGATGTAATCATATAACAGATTTTTTGCCTGTTGAATCAGGACGGAACTGCCCAGGGACAAGATAAGCCCGTACGGACCGGAGATCCCCCTGATTACCTTGATTGCCCTGGAGCCGATTCTGTAAAGCCGGTAGTATTTGAACAGCTCCCCTATGCTTTTTGCACCGTCAATCACCGTATCCTGCCGCGCAATCGCGGTTATTTTCAAAGCGAAATCCACCGACAGTTTTTCCAGCAGGAGATTCGCCCCGGGAGTTGTCATAATCTTCCGTATTATGATGATACTTGCCATATACCCGGCGGTAATCAGTTCTTTCAGCCGCAGGTATCTGTAGGGTTTTTGTGAACGCGGCATGTACACCGCACTGATTCCCAGTATTATCTCCAGGACCGCGTTTCCCTGAACCTGTTTTTTGATAAACGGATTGGCATTGGTATAGGTCTTGGAAAACGCTTTTTTTATCCGGTCCAGAACCTGCATGGCTTTTCCCAGGAAACTGCCGTCCTCTTCGCTGACCGCCTGGTCTTTGGCGATACCAAGCTCTTCCAAAGCGGCCTGGTAAACGGTTACCGCCTTTTCATAGAGGCTGCTTTTTTCTTCCCACGAACCCGGTCTGATCATGGATTCAATCTGTTTGCTGATTTCCGTGAGTTTTTGTTTCGGCACGGCACTGATTCTTTGATTAATGTTCTTGTTTTCCCTACCGTAAAGGTAAAGCGCGTAATAGCTGATTTTTAAAAGCATGAGCGCATAAAAAAAACGATAGAAGCCCTCAAAAAAAACACTGATGATGATGGACCGTAATACATACCACACCAGTGAGGGTAACCCGATCAGCGGAATAAGCGCCAGGCGTAAGACCTTCCCCAAAAGGCGCATTCTGCGCAGTTTATCCATAAGAGGATTGGAAAAAAGTATTTCATAGTATTTTTTTATATTCCACATTCTGTACAGCCAGATTATGCGGATATTCCGGATAAGCTTGAACCACTTCTTATGGGCATAGTCTTTGAAAAAATCGCTGAAAAAAAGCAGGGCGCAGTCTAAAAACTTTTTAATACTGAAAGAAAATGAAAGTTCCGCGGACTCGGCGCCCGGATAATAGATATTTTGTATACACAATAAAATGGTTTTAATATCCGTTTGTATATCGGGTTTGAAAATGAACGCCCCTTTCAGCCGCTGCAGGGCGATCGAATTCAGACTTTCAATCGCCTGCTTATCGCTTTTCTCATGCCAACCGCGTGACTGGTTTTGTAAATATGATGGGAGATAATGTTTCTTCGCCCTGAGGATTATTATTTTCCCGATGACATACCGCATCAGCAAAGGAAGAAGAACGACGGGAATAATTATTATCAATAATGTATGAAGAATGGGACTTCCCAATATTTGCTGCATTGCACCTACTAATATAACAAACTTATTCGTTAACAGCTACGTTATATTGGGTGGTACAAGGTATTTGTCTATGGGGAAAAGAGAGAAAATAAACTCAACCAAACTCTGCATAAATGATTTTTTGAACGCTGTTTTTATTTTGAAGGTCCCCGTCAGTGAACTGCCGCTGAAGTTGTTGTATGCAAGCAGGTAATTCAATTGCTGAAAAAAATCAATGACCTTTTTAGCGGGTTTATTATTCTCATCAAATAGAGGGCTTAAGGTGGGGATGTGTTTGAGGAGCTCCAGGGCACCGGGAAAATCCAGGTAAAAACAAGATAAATCTGATGTAAGATGAGAAACAACCTCCTTGTCGTTCAAAGAGGAGAGAAAGCCGGTGGCGCGGCTGCCCCCGGCCAGTTGTTCATAGATATTCCGGTCCGTCGCAAGGATAAAATTATTCCGTGCTGTTCCGATAAAAAGGGTAAACTTCCCCGCGGTAATTTTGGTTACCTCGCCGCCCGCTATGGTCTCTTTGCTGATTTTACCCTTTGCCCCCGCAATGGCGGAGAGGAGAACGGGCTCAAGTTTGGTAAGAACCGCGCTGAACTTTTCCTGGTCCTTCAGGTTCAAGACTACGGCTACCGGTGGAACAATCTCCTGTGTATGCGATGGAGTTACCACCAGATTGGCCGAACCGGCGAAATTGGCGATGATATCGTTTTCGATATCGATCCCAAGCATCTTATTGAGCTGCCGGATTTTATCGCTTATATCCCCTGCTTTAAGCAGACCGCTGTTCTCAAACTGGGTTATTATCTGGCGGTAGAAGGCCTCGATATTAAAGGCAGCCTTGGCGAAAAACACCGGTTTTTCCTTTAAGGAAAAAATCACCTCATTGTCTATGGTGACATCGCTGTATATCCGGGAGTAAATGGAATCCGGCTCGATATTCATGACGGAATCGATAACAAGATCGGGTCCGGAATAGTCTGCGGTGTACCCCAGGCCCAGCAGTCCTTTAAACAGGTCAAAGAAGACCCGTTCCGATTTATTGCCTTTCTCGGAAAGCGCGAGCTTTTCCATCAAGGTCTGCATATTTATATAGAGGAATGCGTCTTTTTCGATATTGAGTTTGGCGGCCACGTTCTTATAATTCGGGCTGTCGGCCAGGGTTGTTTGCGGCAAAACACTATCGATATAAATCTGTTTCAACTGCGCAAGTGACTCCTTGTCGTTGGGCCAACCTGCCGGTATATTCATTTTTTGGGCTACGATGACATAGTTCTCGGTTGCCCTGGCGACATAATAGGTCTTATTTTTTCCTTGAAAGAAAAATATGTTTTTATCTTTAATCTGTTCGACTTCTTCCATGTCGATGTTCTGGACCTTGAACAGCCATTTAAGAACCTTCCCCGGATCCGTTGCGGGAATAAAGAGGGCGAATGTGTTGGCATAATCTATTGTCGGGCTGTGTAATCCCAGACCGAAATCGATAAAACCGAGTCCGATCGGAATAGTCGTATCAAAACCGTTTTCCTTCAGTTCTTTAAGGCTGAGAATATTGAATCCGACCATTTTTTTCATTGATTTCAGTTGTTCATCACTCAGCTCAATCCCAAACAGGCTGAAATCATTAAAAAGGAGATTGCGATACAAGGATTGTATGGATTTGAACTGAATAAGAAAATCCGTTTTGGCCGGAAGCAATAGGTCGATTTTTTCATACTCATGGGTGATTTTGGGCAGGGGTTCGTCTCCCCCCGGGGTAGATTTACAATTAAAAAGTATGAGGCTGATACTCAGGGTGAATAAAAAAAGGAATCTTTTCATTATACAGTCCTTACAACACTTGTTTGAATTAATAGTATAATCCATTTTCGACACAAAGACAAATTAAAATAGAAGCAGCGTATGGAAAAATCAAAATATTTGTGCTACCCTGTTTCAACATATGCTTAAGCGTTTTGGTGTTTCACTGGAAAAAGACCTTTTGTCGCAGTTTGATGCTCTTCTGGATTCCCAGGGATATTCCAACCGTTCGGAAGCCATCAGGGACCTGATTCGTGATGCGTTGATAAAAAAAGAATGGCTGGAAGAAGATATTGAAACGGCCGGAGCGGTGATCATTGTGTATAACCATCATAAACACGAGCTGGCAAAAAAAGTAACGGACATTCAGCATAGGGATTTCGGCAAGGTTGTTTCCAGCCTGCACTTGCACCTGGATGAGCACAACTGTCTTGAGGTGATTTTGTTGAAGGGAAGGGGAAAGGAAATAAAACAACTGGCGAACAGTCTGATAAGTACCACCGGTGTCAAATTCGGACAGTTTGTCCCCGCAACCTCCGGTAGAAATATCTAAAAAACTAATGATTTTTCAAATAAGTCAGGGGGTTGATCGGATGATGGTTGAGTCTGACCTCAAAATGCACGTGCGGCCCCGTACTGATTCCCGTATTTCCCGAAAGTGAGATAACCTGTCCCTTGGCAACGGTATCGCCTACCTCAACCTTGATTACGCTGTTGTGCCCGTAGTATGTTTCAATCCCGCCGCCGTGGTCTATGACCACCAGGTTGCCGTATCCCCAGGGGTTCCAGCCTGCGTATTTTACCGTACCGGCCCGGTAAGCGTGAACAGGGGTGCCGATGCCTACGGCAATATCAATCCCCGTATGCCGTTTCCCATGCCCCCGCGGTGCTCCGAACGGCGAGGTTATTATTCCTATACCGGGAGACAAAAAGGCGGAGGCCACCAGAATATCATTCGGTGTGCGTTGGGTCCCCTGCCGCAAAATACGCAGTCTGGGGGTTTTCAGGATTTCTTCCATAGCCACGGTCCGTGATTTTATAAATCCGTTATCCAGTACAATATCGGCAAACACGCGTTTGTTCCCCGATTCCCCCGGCTCTTCAACCACGGTTTGGGTCCGCAGCATAGTGTTGTCTCTTTTTACAATAATGGGCGCGGGAATTATTTCCTCGTACACATGCTGATAAGAGATCTCAACATTCAACAGGGGTTCGGGCATACTGAGGTTAATGGTGTCCCCGGCCCTAATTCGCAGGGGATTAACGTCCGGGTTGGCTTCGATAAGCGTGGAAGGATCAAGCCTGAAATCGCGTGCAATGGAATAAAAGTTATCACCATTTTTTACCGTGTAGGTCAGTTTTTGTTCAGTGCCCTTTAGGAGAAAGCTGAAGGCGTCGTCTTCCGACAAAATATTGGGAAAGTAGGTCTGGGCCGGTTGGATTTTAAAAGGCTCAAGGATTTTTATATTGCGGATATCGATTCTTTCATTGTTTCCGGCTACGGGAATATAATAGTTTCTGATGTCCTTGAGTAGTTTTTCAACATCTTCCTTTTTTCGGAGGTAGACCGCCTCCTTGCCGTTTACTACAAGCGCCCAGCACTTACATTTATAGGTGACGTTTTCTTTAAGGTTCTTTTCCAATAGGGCAAGGCTGGTAAAATTGTCCAGTGTACTTTCTGTTTTATGGTATTTCAGCAGATACTCGTCAAAAACAATATCAATATGATTCTTGTTTTCTATATCCTGTTCCAGAGAAGCAAGAATTGAATGAATCACCTTGTAATCTTTTACCATGGCGATTTCTTTTTTATTTACGTACACTTTAAAGCCGTCGATATAGTCGACAACAACAAGATTAAAGACAAAAACGCCGAACACCAAAAGGCTCAAATAAAACAGGGGAAGGATTATTATTTTGTTATCTTGGATGAACGAAATATATTTTCTCAATGCAATCGATAGATTACAATAAACCGGAAAGAAAATCAATAGAGTATATGAACCATACAAGTAAATCAGACCGGTTAATTTTACTTGAAATCGCTTATCGCACATGCTACTATCTCATACAGTGAAGGATACGATCCTTTTTCCCGTAATATATGTTATTGTGTTCGTCTCGGTCCTCTTGGTGCTCTGCGTGTTCAACATTATCCATACGGTAGGGGTAAGGGCCTCGCTTTTACCGGTGTTTTCCCGGGACTTTGTTAGTATACTTGTTCCCCATGCTGTTTCGGTAATGTTTCTTCTTGCCCTGTTTTTCACCAATTTTTTTATCCTGATCAGATTACAGCGAAAGCCGGGGATAAGATTCCTGTCTTTTATTGTAATCACCGCCTGCTGTTTTATCCTTTTTTTATGCGGGTACTCCTATATTCAAAGCAATGTTACCCAGGCTTCTCCCGCGGCCGCGGCAACCCCGGCGGAATTGGCTGAAAGCCAGCCTGCCCGGAAACTGTACAACTTCCGGAATGGTGCGCTCTATTTTGAAGTCCGGCAGGGGAACAGGGTACAAAATATTGTTGTGGTGAATAACAGTCCCGCCACGCCGGACATTACCCGGTATACCGCGGGCTCGCTGTCGGTTTCCCGGGGCTCGGTCGTTCTAAATACTGAGGGGCCCTCTGCCGACCATTTTGATTTTCAGCCATCGGAGGGAACCTCCTCACTGTTTTTGGCGGACAGTGTGATAGCCGGTTTGATTTCGAATTATCAAAAACTGGAGAGCATATTGGGCCAGTTATACCTTACCCGCCGGGCCGAGTTTTATCTGTTTTCCCTGTCCCTGTTTTTTGTAATCCTTGCCGCCGGATTTTTCATGCGGCTTTCGCGCTGGGCGTTATTCAACGCCTTCTTTTACCTGTTTGCCGTTATGCTGATCTTTCTGTTCAATAATTTCATTATGTATACCGTGATCCCCGAATTGAAAAAGATTATTGGGCAGAGTATTATTCTTTCTATAATCCCTAGTATTGTATTGTTGATTTTGGGAGTGACGTTCTTTCTGCTGGACTTTTTACTCCTGCCGCAACCCGGTTACGGGAGGAAGAGGTTCAGTGTATAGAATAAATTCAACATCGCCGTTTCCCGTACTTATCGGTGTCTACCTCCTGTGTTTTGTCTTTATTTTTATCTGGTTGTTTTTTTCCATAGACAGAAACATGGTTTTAGAATCTTCCTTCTGGAATTATATCTGGGCGGATGCGTTCCGCCAGTTTATGATCTATTTTGTGTCGATTCATTGTTCCGGCATACTTATCTCGTTTTCCTTATTTGCCGGAAGAGCCATGAGTTTCCAGCGCAAAGCCTTGTTGAAATTTATGTCCACGCTTATTTTCACCCTGATTATCATTACCGGGTTGTATATTTTTACGTATGAAACCGTCTACCCATTGGTTACCGGATACGTCAGGGAGCTGCGTGCCTTAAGCACTATGTCAACAGAGCTGTATAAGGGGGCGGGCCAAAAGGAGGCCGCCGGTGATCATCATTCGGCCTTAATCTACATTGATTTGTCCCTGGCCATTGATGAGAACAATCCGGAAAAAATAAGCCGTAAACTTGAGATTATGAAGAGTCTTTCCGCGGCGGAATTAAAGACCTATGAGCAGCAACATACCGGTGGTGAGCAAAGCGCCTTGTATGAGGGGGAGGATGTGCAGAAACTCCTGAAACACGCGGAGGACGCCCTGGAAGACAAGGATTACGCCAATGCCTATACCTACGCCGAGTCTGTTTTGGCACTGGACAGCAGAAACAACCGCGCCATGTGGATTTCCAATATCGCCTGGGAGGAGATCTCTGAAAAAAAACTCAACCCGGATATCGAAAAAACCCGTTATTTAATCAGTGAAAAACGTAGGGGGTTTACGGCGTTATTAAAACATGATTACGTAGACGCCTATTATATTTTTAAAGATCTGGAAAAGCAGTATCCGTATGACTCTTACATAAAATATTACCTGGGAGAGATTACCGAAGAGTTGCCGTCCGTTTCTTTTTTCAGTGATGAGGCTGAGTTGGTGTTGTCGCTGCCCATTCCGGGAATCCAATACCTGGTATTTTTCAATAAAAAAGATGAGAGTTCGCGTGAGCTTATCTCTATTGATAAAGTGGTCCATGTCGCGGACGGTATGTTCTTTAAAAATGTAGAGGTACTTGGGTTTTTAAAGCAGGGCAGTATTCTCTATCACTATGTGGTGCCGTACGGAAAACTCATCGGGGGTTATATCAATATCAACTGTATCGGACGGGACAAACGGTCGCAGGGCCATACGCCGGACTATCTCAGCGGTGTTCCGCCGGTAGATAAGACAAAAGGAATAAAATTACATGTAAATCCACTGGATTTCTCATATTATAAATTGACCCCGAATGACCTGCGGGAAATGAGTATCTGGCAGCTTGTAAAAACCATGGGTATTACCAAGAACTTCGCGAATAACGACAAGGTTCTGTTTCTGGAAATCGTCTACAAATTGTCCATCCCCTTTTTACTGCTTGTGCTTTCTTTGATATGTGCACGGATTGCCGTCCGCCAGGGTATGAATTATGTTTCCTCACCGCCCCGGTCCCTCTACCTTTTTCTTCCCGTCATTCCCTTTATTGTGCTGTTCGCCACAGACTTGGTGGTGTACCTGTATAAAATAATTACCGGTTTTGTTTATTTTTCTTTCGGGGGAATCCTGACTGTCGTACTGCTTTTAACGACGCACCTGCTGCTTATTGCACTGCTTTTCTATGCCATAGGCAGACGTTTGGACAAGATGCGCAAAGCTTAGCCTTTAATGGTTTTTATTCTGGCTCCCAGCAGTTTCAACCGTTCGGAGAGTTTTTCATATCCTCTTTCAATCTGATACACATTGTGGATGGTACTTTTCCCCTCGGCACAGAGAGCGGCGATTACCATGGCCATTCCGGCCCTTACATCCGGGGAAACGAGCTCTGACCCCGAAAGCCTGGTGGGCCCGCATACTACGGCCCGGTGTGGATCGCAAAGGATAATCTGCGCACCCATGCCGATAAGCTTGTCCACAAAAAACATGCGTGATTCGAACATCTTTTCATGGATGAGGATAGTGCCCCTTACCTGGGTGGCAACAACGACGGCGATGCTTATCAGATCCGGGGGGAATCCCGGCCAGGGGGCGTCATCAATTTTCGGGATCATCCCTCCCATATCCAGACTCACCTTGAGCTCCTGTCCCGCCGGAATACGGATGCTTCCGCCTTCGGTTTCCCAGAAAATACCCAGTTTGGCAAAGGCGATTTTCGTCATACGCAGGTTTTCGGGAAACGCGTCCTGAATTTCAATCTCGCTGCGGGTTACCGCGGCCAGGCCGATAAAGGAACCGACCTCCATATAATCCGTACTGATTTTAAACTCCGTGCCGTAGAGCTTTTTTACTCCCTGGATACGAAGGATATTGGAGCCGATACCGCTGATCTTGGCACCCATGCCGTTGAGCATGTTGCAGAGGTCCTGAACGTGCGGTTCCGAAGCCGCGTTCCTGATAACGGTGTCCCCCTCTGCCAGCACCGCGGCCATGATGGTATTCTCGGTGGCGGTCACAGAGGCCTCGTCAAGGAAAATATCCCGGCCCACAAGCTTGTTGGCCTGCAGGATAAAGAATCCGTCGATGTTTACCTGGGCACCCAGTTCTTTCAAGGCCAAAAAATGAGAGTCCAGACGGCGTCGCCCGATGATATCCCCTCCGGGAGGAGGAAGAATGACCTTGCCTTTGCGCGCCAGCATCGGGCCGGCAAACAGGATGGATGCACGGATTTTTTTGGCTTCTTCGGCGGGAATTTCATCACTCTTGATATCGCTGACTTTGATTTTATATTCGTTTTTCCCTGTTTTGTGTACGGCGGCTCCCATCTGCTTTAAAATGTCCAGAACCACAAACACGTCCTCGATTTCCGGCAGATTCTTCAACACAACCGGCTCGGACGTCAGCAGGGTCGCGGCCAGACAGGGCAGAGCGGCATTCTTATTCCCGCTGGCCTTTATTTTTCCTTTTAGGGGGTAGTTCCCCTCTATTATATACTTCTGCATAACCAAGGCAACATTAATAGCTATAGGATAATTTGTCAATCCATTTCAGAGGATCCAAAGAAGCTTGACAGGTAAAGACGAAAGGATCTATTAATGAATTGGTATACAAAGCATAAGGAGTGAAAACATAAAAAACGTATACGCCGTAATTGTATTGTTGGGAAGCATCCTTTGCCTTATTCTTGTTTTATTGTTTGCGTATACATTCTATACAATCGGGTATAATACCTGTGCCAAGGATTATGCCGAGGGCAAACGGATTATTAAGCTATCCGGAAGAAAGGGTGGCCGGGGAAAAGCTTCCCATACCTACTACTTTCCCGTGCAGCCGCCGGAATACTGCAATTATACGGCTCACGGGCCGGGAGACCACAATGGCTATCCTGCGGCCGATATTTTTGCTCCTTTCGGTATCCCCGTTATTGCCGTCACAGACGGCACCATCGAATGGATATCCACCGAGGACAGGTGGAACCCCCGGCAGGATGATCCCGCCACGCGCGGAGGGCTGGCTTTTGCCCTGCGTGGGGATGACGGTGTCCGTTACTATATGGCGCATCTCTCCCGTTTTGTCCCGGGTATAAGACGCGGAACCAGGCTGAAAGGCGGGCAGCTGATAGGGTATGTGGGGAAGTCGGGTGACGCACGTTTTACCCCTCCCCATGTTCTCCTGGGTATATCGGCATTGACGACTCCGGATGACTGGAAGACCATGCGCGGCCAGGTGTGGCCCGGGCCCTATCTTGATGCCTGGAAAAACGGAGAGATGCTCACACCGGAACTGCCGCCGTAAAGAGGTCCGCAAAAGACCGCGGGAGCCGATATGGGCGGGCAAGAGCCGGGACCGGTTGCTTCAGCCGTTTGCCTGTTTTCCCCCAGGCAGGAAAAAGGATATATTATATATACGGAAAGATTATATATGGCCGACAAAGCATATATTACAAATAAAATCAGTCACCTGCCCAATAAACCGGGCGTATATCTCATGAAAGACGACGGCGGCACCATCATCTATGTGGGCAAAGCCAAAGAGCTTCGAAAACGGGTACAGTCCTATTTTTCCAAAGACAAAGATGTAAAAACCGGTGTTTTGGTATCAAAAATAAATGATATTGAGGTAATTATCACCCGTAATGAGATGGAAGCCCTGATAACCGAGAACAACCTTATAAAGAAACACCAGCCGAAATACAATATCAATCTGAAGGACGGGAAGACCTACCCGGTAATCAGGATCACCGCTGAAAAATACCCGCGCATCTTCCGCACGCGGCGCCTGGTGTTCGACGGTTCGAATTATTTCGGGCCTTTTCCCAATGTCGAGGAGATCGATACCTACCTGGCCCTGATAGAAAGGCTGTTTCCGTTAAGAAAATGCAGGGGGCCGCTGAAAAAAAGAACCCATCCCTGTATTTATTATCACATCGGCAGATGCAGCGCTCCCTGCGCGGGCAGGATCAGCATGGAAGATTACGGCCGTATTGTGGAAAAAATAAAAAAACTACTGCGCGGAGACTCGGTTCGGCTGCAGAAAGAACTTTCCGCTGCCATGAAACAGGCCGCGCAGGAGTTGAAATTCGAAAAAGCGGCCCATTATCGCGACCAGCTCCAGGCCGTGCTGCATATTTCGGAGCTGCAAAAGCATTCGTTAAGCAGGGCGGCGGGCAGCGACTACCTGGGGATGGCGGTGCGCGACCGGTTTGCCAGTTTTGTTGTTCTGAAGGTGCGGGGCGGAAGGGTGATGGGCAAGGAGGTGTTTAAGACCAGGGTGTTCACCTCTCCGGAAGAGGCCTTTTCGCAGTTTGCCCTGCAGTATTACGCGCAGGGTACCGCTGCCCCGGCAGCGGTGTATCTGCCTGATTTGGCGGAAGCGGGGTTGGTCCTGGCCCTGGCCGGGCGCCTGGGGAATAAGACCGGAGTGTCTGTTCCCAAACGCGGCCGGCACAGCCGGATGGTGAAACTGGCGATTGAGAACGCCGAGCAGGATTTGCGCATTTCCTCCGTGGATTCCCTGATGGAACTCAAGCTTGCGTTAAAACTTACTGAAATACCCGTACGAATAGAAGGTTTTGATATCGCGCATATGGATGGGACCGATACCACGGCCGCGATGGTATGTTTTGTAAACGGGAGACCGGAGAAGTCCTCTTACCGGAAGTTTAAAATCAAATCGCTGCAGGGTAAAGCGGATGATTATGAGTCAATGCGTGAGGTGGTGGCCAGGAGGTATACACGTGTACTGAATGACGAACTGCCCCGGCCCGATCTTATCCTCATCGACGGGGGCAAGGGGCAGCTGAACGCGGCCTTGTCGGTACTGCAAACCCTCGGCCTGGAATCCATACCGGTGGCGGGGCTGGCCAAGAAACATGAGGAACTGTTTTTGCCGGGACGGGAGCAGGCCCTGGTGCTGGATCGTAACTCATTGGCTTTAAAGATTCTGCAGGCGGTGCGCGACGAATCACACCGCTTTGCCACAACCTTTCATAAGAAACTGCGCCGCAGGAAGGTTTCGTTATCGGTATTGGAAAAATACGAGGGGATCGGGAAGATGAAATCGAAGGTCCTGCTTGCCGCCTTCGGTTCGCTTGTCGCAATTACCGGGGCCGCTCCGGAAGAGGTGGCCCGGGTGGCACACATCAGCAGGGAAAAGGCCGAGAATCTGCTCGCCGGGTTAAGGGCGGAAGCAGGC